>NZ_JASCIQ010000020.1 GCF_029968035.1 Streptomyces cavernicola
AATTTTGATAAAGACGCTGGTCCCTGAACTTCGGTTCAGGGACCAGCGTCTTTTTATTTTACGTCACCTTGCGTTCACGTTGCGCCTCCAACATCCCGAGGTATGGGGACAGTTGGAATGCTCAAGGCCGCCGGAGTCGGGCTCGGTGACGAGGTCATCGTGCCGGCCTACGGGAACGCCGCCATGGCCGAAGAAGTCGCCCGCGCCGGAGCGCTGCCCGTGTTCGCGGACATCGACCCGGCGACGTACTGCCTGGACGCAGCGGCAGTCGAAGCCGTCGTCAGTGCCCGGACCGCAGCAGTGATCGTCGTCCACCGCTTCGGACGGCCCGCAGACATGGGGCAGTTGGGCGATGTGGGACGGCGGCGCGGGCTGCTCGTCCTCGAACAGGCCGAAAGCAGCGAATCGTACGGCGAAGTCACGCGGCGGCAGGCGCACGCCAAGTACCTCGACGGGCGGCTCACCGGAGTCAGCACACCGGAGCCGGCGCGCGGACACACGTATCAGCAATACGTCGTGCGGATACCCGGGAACGGGCGGCCCGATCGGGACGCCTTCGCACGAGCCGTGAAGAGCAAGGGAGTTGACTGCCGGGTTCCAGTGAAGACGCCCGTGCATCGGCTGCCGCAATTCCGGCGGGACGTCGTGCTGCCCGAGACCGAACGGGCCGCCGACGAGACCCTGGCGCTGCCCGTCGCCGGAAGCATGACGCGGCGCGAACTCCAGCGGCTCGTGTCCGCGTGCAACGCGCTCGGCGGACTTCTGCAGCCCGCGTTCTGAGCTTCGGGTGCAGATGGTTCGAGGCACCCTTCGAAACGGGGTATGATCTATTCCGTTGCCGCGCGGGAGACCGCGAGGACAACAGGCCCCTATAGCTCAGTCGGTAGAGCGTCTCCATGGTAAGGAGAAGGTCTGCGGTTCGATTCCGCATGGGGGCTCAGAGCAAAGGCAGAGAAAGGCCCCGCCCGGGTGAACCGGGCGGGGCCTTTCTTCGTTGTACGGGCCCTGCGGGGGCGGGAGTTGGGCTCACTCCTGGTGCGGCTCCGGGACGCGCATCGCGAGGATCGCCATGTCGTCCGAAGGGGCGTCCGAGGCGAAGCGCTCCACCGCGCGCATGATGCGGGCCGCGACCGCGCCGGCCGTGAGGCCCGTGCACGTGGTGAGGACGTCGGCCAGGCCGTCGTCGCCCAGCATGCGGGTGCCCTCGCGGCGCTCCGTCACGCCGTCCGTGACGCACAGCAGGACATCGCCCGGGTCGAGCGTCACCGTCTGCTCGTACAGCTCCAGGTCGTCCATCACGCCGAGCAGGGGCTGCGGTTCGGCGTACGGCTCGACCGTGCCGTCCTGGCGGAGGCGGAGCGGGAGCGGGTGGCCGGCGCAGACGATCTTGAGGATCGCCGAGCCGTCCTCCTGGGGCCACAACTCGCCGTACAGGAGCGTGAGGAAGCGGCTGCGGGCGCCCTCGTCGAGGATTGCGGCGTTGAGCCGCTCCAGGACCGCGGGGCCGCCGAAGCCCTCCCGGGCGAGCAGGCGAAGGGCGTGCCGGGCGAGGCCGGTGACGGCGGCGGCCTCCGGGCCCGTACCGCAGACGTCGCCGATGGCGAAGCCGTACGCGCCGTCGCGGATGGGGAACAGGTCGTAGAAGTCGCCGCCGACCTCGTTGCCCTCGCCGGCCGCGCGGTAGATGACCTCGACCTCGACGCCGGGGACCTCCGGGAGCTCCGGGGGCAGCAGGCTGCGCTGGAGGGACTGGCTGATGGCCATGCGCTCCGAGTACAGGCGGGCGTTGTCGAGGGCGAGAGCGGCCCTGCGGGAGAGGTCCTCGGCGAGTTCGAGGATCTCCTGGCGGAAGTGCTCCTCGGTGGGCTTGCCGAGGGTCAGCATGCCGATGACGCGGTTGCGGGCGACCAGGGGTAGCACGACGGTCTCGCCGCCCACTGCGGCGGCCGTGGCGAGCGTCGTGCCGATGCCCGCGCCCAGGGGCGTGGTCTCGCCGCGGCCGAGGCTGCGCATGGAGGACCGCAGGGCGGCCTGGTGGGCGGCCTCGCCGGGGGCGTTCCAGACGCGCGCTCCGGGCGTCGGGACGGGGTCGGGCGGGGCGATGCGGGAGAGCAGGGCCTTGAGGCCGTCGATGCGCTCCTCGTCCTCGTGCAGGACGTACGAGAGATACGGCTCGGAGGACTGGTCGGCGATCGTGTAGACCGCGCACCAGGTGGCCAGGGTGGGGACCGTCATCTGGGCCATGAGCGCCAGGGTCTGGTTCCGGTCGAGGGTGCCGGCCAGGAGGTCGGAGGCCTCGACGAGGAAGGAGAGGGAGCCTCTGCGGAGCCGCTCCAGCTCGCCGAGGCGCGCCGACTCGACGGCGAGGGCGATGCGGTCGGCGGCGAACTGGAGGCGGAGCGCCTCCTCGTTGGAGTACCGGCCGGGGGCTTCCGCGGCGACGCCGAGGGAGCCGGTGAGGCGCCCCTCGACCTTCAGCGGGACCGTGACGACAGAGCGCATGCCGGTGCCGTTGAGGAGCGGGGCGGCGCCGGGGACGACGGAGAGGTCCTCGTGGACGGAGGGCATCCGCGCGGAGCCGTACCGTCCCGTGCCGGCCTCGACGGGGACGCGGGCGAACCGCTGGCGGGCGGAGGGGAGGCCGGTGGAGGCGCGGACCTCCAGCTCCGTCTCGTCGTCCGTGGCGAGGAGCAGGAAGGCGGCGTCGCCGTCGAGCATGTCGCGGGCGCGCTCGACGGTGCGCTGGAGCAGGCCGTCGAGGTCGTCGGGGGCGGGGGAGCCGATGAAGGCGTCGAAGGGGTCGGCGCCGGGCTTGCCCTCGGAGACGGAGGCCGCGTCGGGTGCGGGGCCGCGCAACGGGGTTTGCAGGACGGCGCGTTCGTGGTCGCGGACGAGGAGGCAGACCGTGGACGGGTCGCCCTCGGTGTCGCGTACGCGGAGGTGTGATGCGTAGACCGGGACGACGCGGCCGTCGGCGCCGCGGATGCCGTAACTGCCTTCCCAGCGCGAGAGTTGGAGGGCCTCGGCGATGCCGGTGCCGGTGCCGGGGGTGTGCGGCCAGGCGGCGAGTTCGACCAGGGGCTTGCCGTTGACTTTTTCCGCCGGGTACCCGAAGAGTGTCTCGGCGTCCTCGTTCCAGGCGGAGACGTTGCCGGTGCGGTCGATCTGGACGACGGCCACGCGGACCCGGGTGTCGGCGAGGGGCAGGAGGTCGGTGGCGATCTCGGGCCCGGCCGTGCGGGTGCCCACCGGGCGTTCCGGGAGGTCGAGTTGGAACCAGACGCGTTTGTGCGTCGGCGTGTAGTCCACGCCCCAGCGGGCGGCGAGGGCGGCGCAGAGTTGCAGGCCGCGGCCGCCTTCGCGGTCGGGGCTGCCCATGGTGTGCAGGGACTGCTGGAGCGGGATCTCGCGTTCCGGGTAGCGGTCGGCGACCTCGATGCGTACGGAGTCCTCGGAGCGCAGGCACAGGACGTCGGCGTTGGTGCCGGCGTGGACCACGGCGTTGGTGACGAGCTCGCTGGTGAGGACGACGGCGTCGTCGACGATGTCGGCGTGGCCCCAGCCCTGCAGGGTGTCGCGTACGAACGTGCGCGCCGCCGCTACGGAGCGTCCGACGGGGTCGAAGGTGGCAGCCGCCCGCGCGGTGATCACAGAGCTCCTAGTTCGAGTGTCGACGCCGAGATCTCCCATGCCCATGCTGCGGCCGCCCCTCCGATCGCGTCTGCCCGCCGTTCTGTCTTCCGCCGCCCAGGCCGGGCGTACCGGGGTGGTTGGACAGCCGGATGCCAGGTTACTTACCTTCGCGGTCCATGCGGATGCCGGTCGACAGTGTTTCCGCCCGGAGGGTGCGGGGACGCTGTGCAAAGCTGCCGAACTGTTATGGCCTGGTTCAGGCATGGTGAAACACTGGGCAGGCTCTGAATGAAGGCGGAGTGCCCTAGGAAGTGGTCGACCCCTGCGGGAGGGACACAGTGGAGTCTGGCGCGGCGGCGCGTGGCACTGGCACGCGCGCAAAAGGCGGCCCGTCCCGAAGCAAACAGCGAAGTGGGACCACCGCGGTCGACACCGCGGCTCTGAACCGGCTGCTCACGGCGCTCGTCGCGATGAGAGACGGCAATTTCCGCAAGCGTCTGACCGTCTCCAACGACGGTGTGATGGCGGAGATCGCCGCGGTCTTCAACGAGGTCGCGGACCGCAATCTGCACCTGACCAGCGAGCTGGCGCGGGTGCGGCGCGTGGTGGGGCGTGAGGGAAAGCTCACGGAGCGCCTGGAGCACGGTGCGGGCGAGGGTTCGTGGGTCGCGGCGATCGACGCGTCCAACGCGCTCGTGGACGATCTCGTACGTCCGGTCTCCGAGGTCGGACGGGTGCTCTCCGCGGTCGCGGAGGGTGACCTGGAGCAGCGTATGGAGCTCAAGGCGCCCGCTCCGGACGGGGTGGCGCAGCATCCGCTGCGGGGCGAGTTCCTGAAGGTCGGGCGTACGGTCAACAACCTCGTCGACCAGCTTTCGCGGTTCACCGACGAGGTGACGCGGGTGGCCAGTGAGGTCGGTACCGAGGGCAAGCTGGGCGGCCAGGCCCGGGTGCGCGGTATGTCCGGTTCGTGGAAGGACCTCACGGATTCGGTCAACACCATGGCGTACCGGCTCACCGCGCAGGTACGTGACATTGCTCTCGTGACGACGGCGGTGGCCAAGGGCGATCTGTCACGCAAGGTGACCGTCCATGTCGCGGGCGAGATGCTCGAGCTGAAGAACACCGTGAACACGATGGTGGACCAGCTGTCGTCGTTCTCGTCCGAGGTGACCCGGGTCGCCCGCGAGGTGGGCACCGAGGGCGAGCTGGGCGGTCAGGCGAAGGTCCCCGGCGTGGCCGGGGTGTGGAAGGACCTCACCGACTCGGTGAACCTGATGGCCGGCAACCTCACGGCGCAGGTGCGGGGCATCGCGCAGGTGACGACGGCGGTGGCGAACGGCGATCTGTCACAGAAGGTGACGGTCAATGCACGCGGCGAAGTGGCCCAACTCGCCGAAACGATCAACCAGATGACGGAGACGCTGCGCACGTTCGCCGACGAGGTGACCCGCGTGGCCAACGAGGTCGGCGCCTCCGGTCAGCTCGGCGGTCAGGCCAATGTGCCGGGCGCGGCGGGTACGTGGAAGGACCTGACGGACTCCGTCAACACGGTCTTCCGGAACCTGACGACGCAGGTGCGGGACATCGCGACGGTGACGACGGCGGTGGCCAACGGCGACCTGTCGCAGAAGGTCACCGTCGATGTCGCGGGCGAGATGCTGGAGTTGAAGAACACCGTCAACACGATGGTGGACCAGCTTTCGGCCTTCGGTTCCGAAGTCACGCGTGTGGCACGGGAGATCGGCGTCGAGGGTGAGCTGGGCGGCCAGGCGCAGGTGGTCGGCGCGGCCGGCACGTGGAAGGACCTGACGGACTCGGTCAACACGGCCTTCCGCAACCTGACGGGCCAGGTGCGGAACATCGCCCAGGTGACGACGGCGGTGGCCAACGGCGACCTGTCGCAGAAGGTCACTGTGGACGTGTCCGGCGAGATGCTCCAGCTGAAGAACACCGTGAACACGATGGTGGACCAGCTCTCCAGCTTCGCCGACCAGGTGACCCGTATGGCCCGTGACGTGGGCACGGAGGGCCGCCTCGGTGGTCAGGCGCGGGTGGACGGCGTCAGCGGTACGTGGAAGGAACTGACCGACTCCGTCAACTTCATGGCGGGGAACCTGACTTCACAGGTGCGGCAGATCGCTCAGGTCACGACGGCGATCGCCAAGGGCGACCTGACGAAGAAGATCGACATCGACGCCCGGGGCGAGATCCTGGAGCTGAAGAACACCATCAACACGATGGTCGACCAGCTCTCCGCGTTCGCGGACCAGGTGACCCGGGTGGCCCGCGAGGTGGGTACGGAGGGCCGCCTCGGCGGTCAGGCGCAGGTGCCCGGCGTGGACGGCACGTGGCGGGACCTGACGGACTCCGTGAACGGCATGGCCGGCAACCTCACCACGCAGGTGCGGAACATCGCGCAGGTGGCGACCGCGGTGGCCCGTGGTGACCTGTCGCAGAAGATCGACGTGGACGCGCGCGGCGAGATCCTGGAGCTGAAGAACACCCTCAACACGATGGTGGACCAGCTGTCGGCCTTCGCCGAGCAGGTGACGCGGGTGGCCCGCGAGGTGGGTACGGACGGCATCCTGGGCGGTCAGGCCGAGGTGCAGGGGGTCTCCGGCACCTGGAAGGACCTCACGCAGTCCGTGAACGGCATGGCCAACAACCTGACCAGCCAGGTGCGGAACATCGCCGAGGTCACCACCGCGGTGGCCAACGGCGACCTGTCGAAGAAGATCACCGTCGACGCGAAGGGCGAGATCCTCGAACTCGTCACCACGGTGAACACGATGGTCGACCAGCTCTCCAGTTTCGCCGAGCAGGTGACCCGGGTGGCCCGCGAGGTGGGCACGGAAGGCCAGTTGGGCGGTCAGGCGCGGGTGCCGGGTGTCATCGGCATCTGGAAGGACCTGAGCGACAACGTGAACCTGATGGCCAACAACCTGACCAGTCAGGTGCGGAACATCTCCCAGGTCGCGACGGCGGTGGCCAACGGCGACCTGACGAAGAAGGTCACGGTGGAGGCGCGCGGCGAGGTCGCGCAGCTCGCGGACACGGTCAACACGATGGTGACGACGCTGAGTTCGTTCGCCGACGAGGTCACCCGAGTCGCCCGCGAGGTGGGCACGGACGGCATCCTCGGCGGCCAGGCGCGGGTGCCGGGCGTCGCCGGTACGTGGAAGGACCTCACCGAGTCGGTGAACTCGATGGCGTCCAACCTGACCGGTCAGGTGCGGAACATCGCGATGGTCACGACGGCCATCGCCAAGGGTGACCTGACGAAGAAGATCGACATCGACGCGCGCGGCGAGATCCTGGAGCTGAAGACGACCATCAACACGATGGTCGACCAGCTCTCCAGCTTCGCCGAGCAGGTGACCCGAGTGGCCCGAGAGGTGGGCACCGAGGGCCAGTTGGGCGGCCAGGCGCGGGTGCGCGACGTGGACGGCACGTGGCGCGACCTGACCGAGTCCGTGAACGAGATGGCCGGGAACCTGACCCGGCAGGTGCGCGCGATCGCGGCGGTCGCCACTGCGGTGACCCGCGGCGACCTGAACCTGAAGATCGACGTGGACGCCTCGGGCGAGATCCAGGTCCTGCAGGACAACATCAACACGATGATCGCCAACCTGCGCGACACCACGATCGCGAACAAGGAGCAGGACTGGCTCAAGGGCAACCTGGCCCGTATCTCGGGTCTGATGCAGGGCCGCCGCGACCTGGAGGACGTCGCGGGCCTGATCATGAGCGAGCTGACGCCGGTGGTGTCGGCGCAGCACGGCGCGTTCTTCCTCGCGCTGCCCACGGACGACGGCGCGGAGCTGGCGGTCGAGGAGGACGACGAGGCGTACGAGCTGCGGATGCTGGGCAGTTACGGCTACTCGATGGGCTCGATGCCGACGTCGTTCAAGCCCGGCGAGACGCTGATCGGCACGGCCGCGACGGAGAAGCGCACGATCCTGGTGGAGAACGCGCCGAGCGGCTACCTGAAGATCGCCTCGGGGCTCGGGGACGCGCCGCCGGCGCAGGTGATCGTGCTGCCGGTGCTGTTCGAGGCCAAGGTGCTCGGCGTGATCGAGCTGGCGTCGTTCCAGCCGTTCACGCAGATCCAGCGGGACTTCCTGAGCCAGATCGCCGAGATGATCGCGACGTCCGTGAACACCATCTCCGTCAATACGAAGACGGAGGTGCTGCTCAAGCAGTCGCAGGAGCTGACCGAGCAACTCCGGGAGCGTTCGGCCGAGTTGGAGAACCGGCAGAAGGCGCTGCAGGCCTCCAACGCGGAGCTGGAGGAGAAGGCCGAGCTGCTCGCCCAGCAGAACCGCGACATCGAGGTGAAGAACACCGAGATCGAGGAGGCGCGGCAGGTCCTGGAGGAGCGTGCCGAGCAGCTGGCGATCTCGATGCGCTACAAGTCGGAGTTCCTGGCGAACATGTCGCACGAGCTGCGCACGCCGCTGAACTCGCTGCTGATCCTCGCCAAGCTGCTCGCCGACAACGCGGAGGGCAACCTCTCGCCGAAGCAGGTCGAGTTCGCGGAGACGATCCACGGGGCGGGTTCGGACCTGCTGCAGCTGATCAACGACATCCTGGACCTGTCGAAGGTCGAGGCGGGCAAGATGGACGTCTCGCCGACGCGGATCGCGCTCGTACAGCTCGTGGACTATGTGGAGGCGACGTTCCGCCCGCTGACGGCGGAGAAGGGTCTCGACTTCTCCGTACGGGTGTCGCCGGAGCTGCCCGCGACGCTGAACACGGACGAGCAGCGGCTGCTCCAGGTGCTGCGCAACCTCCTTGCGAACGCGGTGAAGTTCACCGAGAGCGGCGCGGTCGAGCTGGTGATCCGGCCGGCCGGCGCCGATGTGCCGGACGGCATCCGGGAGCAGCTCCTCGAGGCGGGCTCGCTGCGGGAGGCGGACGCGGAGCTGATCGCGTTCTCGGTCACCGACACGGGCATCGGCATCGCGGGCAGCAAGATGCGGGTGATCTTCGAGGCGTTCAAGCAGGCGGACGGCACGACGAGCCGCAAGTACGGCGGTACGGGCCTCGGCCTGTCCATCAGCCGGGAGATCGCGCGGCTGCTCGGCGGCGAGATCCACGCGGCGAGCGAGCCGGGGCGCGGCTCGACGTTCACGCTGTACCTGCCGCTGCACCCGAGCGAGCTGCCGCCGCAGGGCTACTCGCAGCTGCCGACGGTGCTGCCGGCCGGGATGCAGTCGATGGCACCGGCGCTGCCCGCGGCGCCGGAGGAGGACGACGAGGCGCCGGTGGTCGAGGAGAGCGCGCCCGAGCCGGCGGCCGCCGAGCCGCAGGCGCCCACGCCGACCTCGGGGACGCTCTTCCGGCGGCGCAGGCGCAGCGTGCAGGCCCCGGAGCAGCGTCCGGCGCTGCCCGGCCAGCCGGCGCCCGGCGGCTCGGCGGCGGCGCAGCAGGCGTCCGAGCAGTGGCCCACGGACGAGCCGGAGGAGAACGCGCGCCCGACGTTCCACTTCGGCGGCGAGAAGGTGCTGATCGTCGACGACGACATCCGCAACGTGTTCGCGCTGACGAGCGTCCTGGAGCAGTACGGCCTCTCGGTGCTGTACGCGGAGAACGGCCGTGAGGGCATCGAGGTCCTGGAGCAGCACGACGACACGACGCTGGTCCTGATGGACATCATGATGCCGGAGATGGACGGGTACGCGACGACGACGGCGATCCGCAGGATGCCGCAGTTCGCGGGGCTCCCGATCATCGCGCTCACCGCGAAGGCGATGAAGGGCGACCGGGAGAAGGCGATCCAGTCCGGAGCCTCCGACTACGTGACCAAGCCAGTGGACCCGGATCACCTTCTTTCGGTCATGGAGCGGTGGATGAGCGGAGAGTGAGATGTCATGGCGTATTCGCGGACAGACCAGGCGTAGTTGCTGACTGAACGTGGCCGATTCCGTGTAAGGGTGCGGGGATCGGGGAACCTTCCCGACTCCCGCGCCGTTTCTGGTATGGGCGCAGTGACATCGCGGTGACAGGGTGTGGCGACGAGTGGGGTGCAGTTACCATGACCGGCACAAGGACGGGCGGCGAGACGGAGTCGTCCCCTGGGGCGGCGACCGGTGCTCAGCCGGGGCGAGGAGGACGGGCCATGGTGCAGAAGGCCAAGATCCTCCTGGTCGATGACCGGCCGGAGAATCTGCTTGCGCTGGAGGCCATCCTCTCCGCGCTCGATCAGACGCTGGTGCGGGCATCGTCCGGGGAGGAAGCGCTCAAGGCGCTGCTCACGGATGACTTCGCAGTGATCCTGCTGGATGTCCAGATGCCCGGCATGGACGGCTTCGAGACCGCCGCGCACATCAAGCGCCGGGAGCGGACCCGGGACATCCCGATCATCTTCCTCACGGCTATCAACCACGGCCCGCACCACACCTTCCGCGGGTACGCGGCGGGAGCGGTGGACTACATCTCGAAGCCCTTCGACCCATGGGTGCTGCGCGCCAAGGTCTCGGTGTTCGTCGAGCTGTACATGAAGAACTGCCAACTCCGGGAGCAGGCGGCGCTGCTGCGCCTCCAGCTGGAGGGCGGCGGCAAGGCAGCCGTCGGCGAGGCGCAGGAGCCCACCGGGCTGCTCGCCGAGCTGTCCGCCCGCCTCGCCGCGGTCGAGGAGCAGGCCGAGGCGCTCTCCAAGCAGCTCGACGACGACTCGGCGGACGCCGCCGCGGTCGCCACCGCGGCCCACCTGGAGCGCAAACTCACCGGACTTCGCAGGGCACTTGACGCCCTGGAGCCCGGCGCCGAAGCCGGCGCGCCCACGCTGCCCTCGCAGAACTGACCGCGGCACGGCCGTAGAGACTTCCGTAGAACTGCCCGCAGGGCCCCGGCCGCTGAGTACACGTCAGCCGCCGGGCCCGGTGCGGGCGACACGGAAGGGTGAAGCGGTGGGCACACGTGTCCGCTGTGGCCCGCGCAGGTAACCTCACCCTCATGGCCTCACGTCCGTCCGCAGCCAAGAAGGCGCCCGCGAAGAAGGCGGCCGCCGCCAAGAAGGCTCCGGCTAAGAAGGCCGTGGCGAAGAAGGCGCCCGCGAAGCCCGCGAAGAAAGCCCCCGCCAAGAAGGCGGCGGCGAAGAAGCCCGCACCCAAGCCGGCCCCCAACCCCACCGGCGGTGTGTACAAGTTCGCGCGCGCCTGCTGGCTCGGCCTCGCTCACGCCGTCGGTGCGATGTTCCGCGGCATAGGGCGCGGAGCGAAGGGACTCGACCCGGCCCACCGCAAGGACGGGCTCGCGCTGCTGCTGCTCGGCCTCGCCCTGATCTGCGCGGCCGGCACCTGGTCGAACCTGCGCGGCCCGGTCGGCGACCTCGTCGAGATGCTCGTCACCGGCGCCTTCGGCCGACTCGACCTGCTCGTGCCGCTGCTGCTCGGCGCCATCGCCGTACGGCTCATCCGGCACCCCGAGAAGCCCGACGCCAACGGGCGGATCGTCATCGGCCTGTCCGCGCTCGTCATCGGCGTGCTCGGCCAGGTCCACATGGCGTGCGGGGCACCGGGGCGCGACGCGGGCACCGAGGCCATAAGGGACGCGGGCGGACTGATCGGCTGGGCCGTCTCCCGGCCGCTGGTGTTCGCGATGGGCGAGGTCCTCGCCGTACCGCTGCTCGTGCTGCTCACCGTGTTCGGGCTGCTCGTCGTCACCGCGACGCCCGTGAACGCCATTCCGCAACGCCTTCGGCAGCTCGGCGAGAAGCTCGGCGTCGTCCAACCTGACGCCGTGGACGAGCAGTTCACCGACGACGACGTGCGGTACGAGGAGCAGTGGCGCGAGTCCCTGCCCGCCCGGCCGAAGCGCCGCACGCGCCAGAGTCCGCCGGACGCGTACGACCCCGACCACGCCGAGGAAGAGGCGCTCAGCGGCCGTCGCAGCCGGCCCCGACGCCCCAGCGCACAGCCGGACTTCGACAAGCCGATGGACGCCGTGGACGTGGCCGCCGCTGCCGCCGCGGCACTCGACGGCGCGGTCCTGCACGGCATGCCGCCCTCGCCGCTCGTCGCCGACCTCACGCAGGGCGTCTCGCCCGCGGAGCGGCCCGAGGAGACCACGCCGACGCCCGTGCCGACGGCCCGCGGCGCCGAGAAGAAGGCCCCCAAGGCCCCCGCGGCCCCCAAGGGCGCCGACACGGGCGAGCGGTCCGTGCCCGACCTCACCAAGGCCGCCCCCGAGACGCACCGTGAACTGCCGCCCCGCGCCGAGCAGTTGCAGCTCTCCGGCGACATCACCTACTCGCTGCCCTCCCTCGACCTGCTCACCCGAGGCGGCCCCGGCAAGTCCCGCAGCGCCGCCAACGACGCGGTCGTGGAGTCGCTGTCGAACGTCTTCACCGAGTTCAAGGTCGACGCTGCCGTCACCGGCTTCACCCGCGGCCCGACGGTCACGCGGTACGAGGTCGAGCTCGGCCCCGCCGTGAAGGTCGAGAAGATCACGGCCCTGACCAAGAACATCGCGTACGCCGTTGCCTCCCCGGACGTGCGGATCATCTCGCCGATCCCCGGCAAGTCCGCCGTCGGCATCGAGATCCCGAACACCGACCGGGAGATGGTCAACCTCGGCGACGTGCTGCGCCTCGCCGACGCCGCGGAGGACGACCACCCGATGCTGGTCGCGCTCGGCAAGGACGTCGAGGGCGGCTACGTGATGGCCAACATGGCGAAGATGCCGCACATCCTCGTCGCCGGCGCCACCGGATCCGGCAAGTCCTCCTGCATCAACTGCCTGATCACCTCGATCATGGTGCGCGCGACGCCCGAGGACGTCCGCATGGTCCTGGTCGACCCCAAGCGCGTGGAACTCACCGCGTACGAGGGCATCCCGCACCTGATCACGCCGATCATCACCAACCCGAAGCGGGCCGCCGAGGCGCTGCAGTGGGTCGTACGGGAAATGGACCTGCGCTACGACGACCTCGCGGCGTTCGGGTACCGGCACATCGACGACTTCAACCAGGCCGTGCGCGAGGGCAAGCTCAAGACGCCCGAGGGCAGCGAGCGGGAGCTGCAGCCGTACCCGTACCTCCTCGTCATCGTCGACGAGCTCGCCGACCTGATGATGGTGGCGCCGCGCGACGTGGAGGACGCGATCGTGCGCATCACGCAGCTCGCGCGGGCCGCCGGCATCCACCTGGTGCTCGCCACGCAGCGGCCCTCCGTCGACGTCGTCACCGGCCTCATCAAGGCCAACGTGCCGTCCCGGCTCGCCTTCGCCACCTCCTCGCTCGCCGACAGCCGCGTCATCCTCGACCAGCCCGGCGCCGAGAAGTTGATCGGCAAGGGCGACGGACTCTTCCTGCCGATGGGGGCGAACAAGCCGACGCGTATGCAGGGCGCCTTCGTCACCGAGGCCGAGGTCGCCGCGGTCGTGCAGCACTGCAAGGACCAGATGGCGCCGGTCTTCCGCGACGACGTCACCGTCGGCACCAAGCAGAAGAAGGAGATCGACGAGGACATCGGCGACGACCTCGACCTGCTCTGCCAGGCCGCCGAGCTGGTCGTCTCCACCCAGTTCGGGTCCACTTCGATGCTGCAGCGCAAGCTGCGCGTCGGCTTCGCCAAGGCCGGCCGGCTCATGGACCTCATGGAGTCACGGAACATCGTCGGACCGAGCGAGGGTTCCAAGGCGCGTGACGTTCTTGTGAAGCCTGACGAACTGGATGGAGTGCTCGCCGTGATCCGCGGGGAGGCTCAACCGTAGGAACACGTCAGCCGAGACTCCACCGAAAGGATTCGGCAGGCAACCGTTTCCCTTTCCCGTACGTCAAGTTGGAGAGGTTGACGGAAGGATGCCTCACCTCTGGTTCGCCACTGGTGAGACCGGCCATACCGATGGCGTAACCACTGCATCCGCCCGCTTGCCCCACCCTTTCGTACCCCCCCTAGACTGAACCTCCAGCAGGTGGCTGCACGCTCGAAAGGCGCCCTCGTGTCCATCGGCAACTCTCCTGAAGAAGACCGTCCTTCGATCCACGAAGACGACCGGCCTTCGGTCGGCCGTGCCCTCCAGCAGGCGAGAATCGACTCGGGTCGCACCGTCGAAGAAGTCAGCGCGGCGACGCGGGTGCGCGTCCCGATCGTGCACGCCATCGAGCAGGAGGACTTCTCCCGCTGCGGCGGCGACGTGTACGCACGCGGCCACATCCGCACGCTCGCGCGCGCCGTCGGCGTCGACCCCGAGCCGCTCCTCGCCCAGTACGACGCCGAGCACGGCGGCCGTCCCTCACCCACCCCCGCCGCGCCGCTCTTCGAGGCCGAGCGCATCCGGGCCGAACCGCGGCGGCCCAACTGGACCGCGGCCATGGTCGCCGCCATCGTCGCGGTCATCGGCTTCGTCGGCTTCACGCTCGTCAACGGCGGGGAGGACGGCCAGGGTTCGAAGAACCCGGTCGCCGAGGGCTCCCCGTCGAGCGGTGACAGCGAGTCCAAGCCCGCGCCCAACAAGCCGACCGACTCCACGCCCGCGCCGACGGACAGCGCCATCGCGGGCGCCCCGAAGGACAAGGTCACCGTGATGGTCAGCGCCACCGAGGGCCGCAGCTGGATCTCGGCGAAGGACCACAACGGCGCGATCATGTTCGACGGCCTCCTCGAAGAGGGGCAGTCCAAGTCCTTCACGGACAAGCAGAAGATCGACCTCGTGCTCGGCGACGCAGGAGCGATCAAGCTCTTCGTCAACGGCAAGGAGGTCAAGGACGAGTTCAAGCCCGGCCAGGTCGAGCGCCTGTCGTACACCCGCAGTGACAACGGCGGAGCGCCCGAGGTCGGCTGATCCCGGGCACCTGAGCCACCGCCCTCATGAGGCCCGGTTCCCTTCGGGGGCCGGGCCTCAGGCGTGCCCAGGGCCCGAGAGGCAGGCCCTGGGGCGCTCTCGCGTACCGCCGGGAACCTCGCGGCAGGGGGGCCGGTGGGGACGAAGTACGCTTGTCCCCATGCCCGAACGCCGTACCGTCGCTCTCGTCACTCTTGGCTGCGCCCGTAACGAGGTGGACTCGGAGGAGCTCGCAGGCCGCTTGGAGGCGGACGGCTGGCAACTCGTCGAGGACGCCGCGGACGCGGACGTAGCCGTCGTCAACACCTGCGGATTCGTCGACGCCGCCAAGAAGGACTCCGTCGACGCCCTCCTCGAAGCCAACGACCTCAAGGATCATGGCAAGACCCAGGCCGTCGTGGCCGTGGGCTGCATGGCCGAGCGGTACGGCAAGGAGCTGGCCGACGCCCTCCCCGAGGCCGACGGTGTGCTCGGCTTCGACGACTACACCGACATCTCCAGCCGTCTGAACACCATCCTCAGCGGCGGCAACGTGGAGGCGCACGCCCCGCGCGACCGCCGCAAGCTGCTCCCGCTCAGCCCCGCCGAGCGCCAGTCCGGCGCAGAGGCCGTGGCCCTGCCGGGGCACGCGCAGGTGCCCGAGAACGCCCCCGCCGACCTCCCGGAGGGCCTCGCTCCGGCCTCCGGGCCGCGGGCCCCGCTGCGCCGCCGCATGGGCAGCTCGCCCGTGGCCTCGGTGAAGCTCGCCTCCGGCTGCGACCGGCGCTGCTCGTTCTGCGCCATCCCGTCCTTCCGCGGCTCGTTCATCTCCCGCCGACCCAGCGACGTACTCAACGAGACGCGCTGGCTCGCCGAGCAGGGCGTCAAGGAGATCATGCTGGTCTCCGAGAACAACACGTCGTACGGCAAGGACCTCGGGGACATCCGGCTCCTCGAGTCGCTGCTGCCCGAGCTGGCCGAGGTCGACGGGATCGAGCGGGTGCGGGTCAGCTACCTGCAGCCCGCCGAGATGCGCCCCGGCCTCATCGACGTGCTGACCTCCACCCCGAAGATCGCGCCCTACTTCGACCTGTCGTTCCAGCACTCCGCGCCCGGCGTGCTGCGCGCGATGCGGCGCTTCGGCGACACCGACCGCTTCCTTGAGCTGCTCGACCAGATCCGTGCCAAGGCCCCGCAGGCCGGTGCCCGGTCCAACTTCATCGTCGGCTTCCCCGGCGAGACCGAGGAGGACGTGGCCGAGCTGGAGCGCTTCCTGAACGGCGCGCGCCTGGACGCGATCGGCGTCTTCGGGTACTCCGACGAGGACGGCACCGAGGCCGCCACGTACGAGAACAAGCTGGACGAGGACGTCGTCGCCGAGCGGCTCGCGCGGATCTCGCGCCTGGCCGAGGAGCTCACCGCGCAGCGCGCCGACGAGCGAGTCGGCGAGACGCTGAACGTCCTGGTGGAGTCCCTGGACGGCGAGGACGGCGCCTTCGGCCGGGCCGCGCACCAGGCGCCCGAGACGGACGGCCAGGTGGTGTTCGCGGACGGTGCGGGCTTGACTGTCGGTCGTATGGTCGAGGCGAAGGTCGTCGGAACCCTGGGTGTCGACCTGGTGGTGGAACAGGTTTCTGAGGAGGCGGGCAGATGACCGGAGCCCCGGCATCGGCGGCGGGTGGCACCGGCCGGCAGCCGGCAGCACCCGGCGGCAAGCTGGGCGCTGCGGCCGTCAACCAGGCCAGCCTGTGGAACATCGCGAACATCCTGACGATGCTGCGGCTCGTCCTCGTGCCCGTCTTCGTCGTGCTGATGCTCGCCGAGGGCGGTTACGACCCGGTCTGGCGCGCGTTCGCCTGGGCCGCGTTCGCCGTCGCCATGATCACGGACGTCTTCGACGGCCATCTGGCTCGTACGTACAACCTGGTCACCGACTTCGGGAAGATCGCCGATCCGATCGCGGACAAGGCGATCATGGGCGCCGCCCTGATCTGTCTCTCCTCGCTCGGCGATCTCCCGTGGTGGGTGACCGGAGTGATCCTCGGCCGGGAGCTCGGGATCACGCTGCTGCGCTTCTGGGTGATCCGCTACGGCGTGATTCCGGCCAGTCGCGGCGGCAAGCTGAAGACGCTCTCGCAAGGCATCGCCGTCGGGATGTACGTCCTGGCGCTGACCGGTCCGCTGGCGACGCTGCGGTTCTGGGTGATGGCCCTCGCGGTCGTCCTGACCGTCGCCACCGGCCTCGACTACGTCCGCCAGGCGATCGTGCTGCGGCGCCAGGGACAGGCCGCCGAGGAGCCCGCGGCGTGACCGCCTCCAGGGCGGCCGAGGTGCTGGAGCGGCTCGCTCGGCACGGCCGGACCCTGGCCGTCGCCGAGTCCCTGACCGGCGGACTCGTCGCCGCCGAGCTCACCTCGGTGCCCGGCGCCTCCGCCTCCTTCCGCGGCTCCGTGACGGCGTACGCGACGGAGCTCAAGCGGCGGATCCTCGGCGTCGACGGCACCCTGCTCGCCGAGCGCGGAGCGGTCGACGCGGACGTCGCGCAGGAGATGGCGCGGGGCGTGCGGGAGGCGCTCGGCGCGGACTGGGGGATCGCCACGACGGGCGTCGCGGGCCCCGAACCACAGGACGGAAAGCCCGTGGGAACGGTGTACGTGGCAGTGGCCGGTCCCGGCCACCGGGACGGGCAAGGACCCGGCAAAGTCGTCGCACTGCGGTTGAACGGCGATCGTTCGGAAATCCGTAGGGAGAGTGTACGGAGCGTGCTCGACCTGCTCGCAGACGAACTCATCGCGAACGAGCGGGCAAAGGATACGGAACAGAACGGGGGGAATTGATGTTTGCAGCCCTGAGTGAACACGACATCGCTCCCCGCACGGCCGTCGCGCTAGGCGGTACGGTGGGGCGTGAAGGATGCGGCTACGCGGTCCGAGGAGGGAGCCACCGATGATTCTGCTCCGTCGCCTGCTGGGTGACGTGCTGCGTCGGCAGCGCCAGCGCCAGGGCCGTACTCTGCGCGAAGTCTCCTCGTCCGCCCGAGTCTCGCTCGGCTATCTCTCCGAGGTGGAGCGGGGGCAGAAGGAGGCATCTTCCGAGCTGCTCTCCGCCATCTGCGACGCGCTTGACGTACGGATGTCCGAGCTCATGCGGGAAGTGAGCGACGAGCTCGCGCTCGCCGAGCTGGCCGAGTCGGCTGCCGCGGGCGAGCCCGCGCCGGTCCGCGAGCCGGTGCCCGCTGTGCCTGCCGGAGTGCGTTCCATGCTCAATTCGGTGTCCGTGACGGGTGTGCCACCCGAGCGCGTGACGATCAAGGCGCCTGCCGAAGCTGTGGATGTCGTAGCGGCCTGAGGCGGCTGCGGCGCTGCGGCGCCGAGGAGGTTCTGGGTTTCTGCGAAGGCCCCGACCGGATTTTCCGGTCGGGGCCTTTGTCGTGCCGCGGCGGTGCTCTGCTGTCGTGCTGCGGCGGTACTGGGCGGGCTTTGGGGGTTCGCTTCGAAGTGCCCGGTTTTAGGGCTCTGTGGGATGGTTTACGGAGAGGGGGACGATCACCCGCCTTGCCCTCGATGCGTTCGGGAGGACACGTATGTACGTCGTGAAGAGCCCCTTGTCCGACGCCGACCTGAAGACGGTCGGCGAAGCCTTGCAGGGCGCCCTGGTCGATCTCGTGGATCTTTCGCTGGTCGCCAAGCAGGTGCACTGGAACGTTGTCGGACCCCGGTTCCGGTCCGTGCATCTTCAGCTCGACGAGGTCGTCGACACCGCGCGGATGCACTCCGACACGGTCGCGGAGCGGGCGGCCACGCTCGGGGTCTCGCCGGACGGCAGGTCGGCGACGGTTGCGCAGAGCAGCGGGATCGGCGGCGTACCGGACGGCTGGGTCAAGGACGCCGACGCCGTGCAGACGCTCGTGGACGCGCTCGGCGCGGTGATCGCGCGGATGCGGGAGCGGGTCGACGCGACCGGCGAGGCGGACGCCGTCAGTCAGGACATCTTCATCGGCATCACGGCCGACCTGGAGAAGCATCACTGGATGTTCCAGGCGGAGAACGGGTGAGGGGCGTTCGCGGAGCCCGCGGGACTCAGGGGGCCCACGGAGTCCGCGGAGTTCGTTGCTGAGGGCGGAGGCGAGGGGCGGCGCCGGACTGCGGGACGCCCTCGGCCTGATGGGCAACACGGTTGTTCCCGTGGGGGGTTGTGTGCCTTTGATGCTTCTGGCGTCCCCTGTGCGCCGCCTGTTCGGGCGGTCGCGTCACGGGTGCGATGTCGGCCGGAGGAGGCTGCCATGACGTGGCTCGGACGGGAAGTGGGAGCGAGGCCGCTGCGAGGTGTGCGGGGCCTGAGGGGTGTGCGGGGTGTGGTGCTTGTGGGGGTGGCGCTGGTTCTCGGGGCGGTGTGGTGGTGGGCCGCTCTGCGGCTCTTACTCGAGCCCGGACGTACGGGAGTTGTGGAGGGCGCCGTCTTCGCCGGTGGCTGGGGGCTGAGCGTGCTGCCGGTGCACAGTGTGCCGTTCGCGCGCGCGGTGAGCGCGCGCCGGCGGGCGCGTCAGGAGGCCGCGCGCTGGCGGGCCGAGGCGCTGCGGCTGCGCGGCGCGGTCACCAGGGCATGGCGACGCCGCCGTTGGGGCGGAGGATCTGGCCCGTCGTGAACGCGGAGGCGTCCGAGGCCAGATGCAGCACAGCGTGCGCGATGTCCTCGGGCGTACCGACCCTGCCGAGCGGCGACATCCGGGACATCAGGGTCTCGGTGTGCAGCTGCACTTCGTCGTTGTTGCGCCGCTCGGTCATGGGCGTGCGGATCCAGCCCGGCGCGACGGCGTTGACGCGGATGCCGTGCGGCCCGACCTCGGTGGCCAGGGTCTTGGTGAGCTGGACGACGGCGGCCTTCGCGGCGCCGTAGCAGAGCAGTCCGGGGCCGCCCGTGTCGACGGCGCCCGAGGCCATCGTGACGATCGAGCCGGGGCGGCCCGCGTCGATCATGGCTCGGGCCGCCGCCTGGCACGCGTACAGGACGCCCTTGAAGTTGATCGCCAGGACGCGGTCCAGGTCCTCGTCCGTGGTCTCGAGGACGGGGCTGCTGTGCATGATGCCCGCCACCGCCGCGAGCACGTCCAGGCCGTCCTCCTGCTGCGCGGCCCGGATCGCGGTCTCCACCTGGGCGCGGTCGGAGACGTCGAGGGTGTGCGTGCGGGCGGTGCCGCCGGCGTTCTCGACGGCCTTCGCCGTCTCGTGCAGGCCTTGGGCGTCTCGGTCCGCGCAGTGCACGACGGCTCCCGCGTCGGCGAGCAGTAGGGCGGTTGCGTGGCCGATACCGCTCGCGGCGCCGGTGACGAACGCGGTACGGCCGGTCAGGTCCTGGGCGGTGCGCACGGATGTCGACATGCTCGGACGGTACGGAGTATCTGACGGATCGTCAATTGATGGGTGGGGGTGGGGCTTTTACGGTCAGGCAGGGTTGGGGTTTTACGGTCCGGCAGGGGTCGGGCCCTGCTGGCAGGTGGGGCACCAGTACGTGATGCGGTCCTGGGCGTTGGTCTCCCGGGCACTGGCCTCCGGGGCGCTGGTCTCCGGGGCGGTGGTGGCCGCGCTCCGGTCGGTGACTTGGATCGGGGTTCCGCAGCGGAGGCAGGGGCGTGGGGCGCGGCCGTACACGTAGAGGTGTGGGTCGCGGCGGCCCGTGGTGGTGCGGTCGGGGCGGTCGCGGTTGGCTTCGAGGAGCCGCTTCGCGGCCGCGACAAGGCGTACGGGGACGTCCTCGGGCAGTTCGCCGACCGGGAGCCAGGGGGTGGCGCGGGCCAGGAAGCACAGCTCGGACTTGTAGACGTTGCCGATGCCGGCGAGATTGCGCTGGTCGAGCAGGGCCTCGCCGAGGGTGCGGGCCGGGTCGGCGAGGAGGTTGCGCACCGCCCGGTCCGCGTCCCAGTCGGGGCCGAGCAGGTCGGGGCCGAGGTGGCCCACGGCTCTGTCCTCGTCGGCGGTGCGCAGGAGTTCCAGTACGGGCAGTCGGTACCCGACGGCCGTGTGGTGGGCGTTGCCGAGGATCGCGCGGATCTGGTGGGCGGGGCCGCCGCGCCAGCGCTCGCCCGGCGCGTACACCTTCCACGAGCCGTCCATGCGCAGGTGCGTGTGCAGGGTGAGGCCGCCCTCGACGCGGGTGAGCAGGTGCTTGCCGCGCGGGGTGACGTCCAGGACCGTGCGGCCGGTGAGGTCCGCCGTGGCGTATTTCGGTACCCGCAGGTCGGAGCGGGTGAGGATCTCGCCGGCCAGGGCGCTGTGCAGTCGGCGGGCCGCCTGGTGGACGGTGTCTCCTTCTGGCATGTGCTCACCATCCAGGGGAGTGTGGGGAGTTGCGAGGGTCGGGCCTCCGGAGGCGTCTCTCGAGGGCTCTTTGCGGGTGTCGTCAGGCTCTGAGGCGGAGGCCTCTGGGGGTGGCGATGAAACCTGCGGCTTCGAGCAGGGGGCCGTGGGGTGCGGTGAGCGCCGCCGTGCCGTTGATGCGCTCCACGGTGACCGTGCCGAGTGCGCCCGCTCTGGCCGCAGAGGCGAGGGCTTCGGCGGCGGCGTGGAGGCGGGCGTCGTCCGGCGAGGCGGGGTCGTCCGGGTCAGTGGGCCAGGCGAGCAGGGTCTTGCCGCCGCGCTCCATGTACAGCGTGAGTTCGCCGTCCACCAGGACGACGAGGGCGCCCGCCTTGCGGCCGGGTTTGTGGCCCGCTCCCGTGGGCGGCTCGGGCCAGGGGAGCGCCGCGCCGTACGCGTTCGCCGGGTCCGCTGCGGCCAGGACCACCGCGCGCTCGCCGCCCGCGGGTGCGTCGCCGCGGTCGCGGGCGTTGGCGGCCGCCCGCAGCCGGTCCACCGCGCCGTCCATCGCGAACTGTGCGGCGCCCAGGCCCTCCACCACGTACCCGCGGCGTGCCTGCCCGCTGTCCTCGAAGGCGGACAGGACGCGGTACGTCGCGGAGAAGCCGCCCTCCACGCCCTCGGCGCCGACCGCGCCGCGCGTCACCACGCCGTGCCGGTCCAGGAGCGTCCGGGCCAGGGCGTGGGCCCGCCGGGTCGTGTCGGGCTCGTGGCCCGGGAGCAGCGACCAGCGGCCCGCGACCGTGGGCGGGCCGGTGCGGGAGACCGGGCGGGCGCCGGTGTGGGCGGCGGCCGTCAGTGATCCGTACCTGCCGCGCGGGACGTTGCGTCGGGCGCGGTGGGCCGTGGAGCCCGCGGTGCGGCCGGAGCCGAGGAGGGCGCGCATCGGGGCGAGGGTGTCGTTGGTGAGGCGGCCCGACCAGGCCAACTCCCAGATCGCGTCGGCGAGTTCCGGATCGGTGGCCTCGGGGTGGGTGGTCGCGCGGACCTGGTCGGCGATCTGGCGGAAGAACAGTCCGTACCCACCCGCCAGGGTCGTCAGGACCGACTCCTGCAGGGCGGTGATCTCCAGCGGGTGCGGCTCGGGGAGCAGCAGGGGCGCGGTGTCGGCGAGGTAGAGGGAGACCCAGCCGTCCTTGCCGGGCAGGGCGCCCGCGCCGGCCCACAACACCTCGCCCGTGGTGGTGAGTTCGTCGAGCAGCGCCGGGGTGTAGTCGCGCACGCGCGACGGCAGGATCAGCTTCTCCAGGGCGGAGGCGGGCACGGAGGCGCCCTGCAGCTGCTCGACGGCGCGCACCAGGCCGTCGATGCCGCGCAGTCCGTGGCTGCCGACGTGCTGCCACTGCGGCAGGAAACCGGCGAGCGCGGCGGGCGGCACCGGCTCCAGCTCGTGCCGGAGAGCGGCGAGGGAGCGGCGGCGCAGCCGGCGCAGGACCGTGGCGTCGCACCACTCCTGGCCGATGCCCGCCGGGTGGAACTCGCCCTGTACGACACGGCCGTTGGCGGCCAGGCGGTGCAGCGCACCGTCGGTGACGGCGACGCCGAGGCCGAAGCGGGCGGCCGCCGCAGTGGAGGTGAACGGGCCGTGGGTGCGCGCGTACCGCGCGAGGAGGTCGCCGAGCGGGTCCTTCACGGGTTCGGTGAACGCCTCGGGCACGCCGACCGGCAGGGCCGTGCCGAGCGCGTCGCGCAGCCGGCCCGCGTCCTCGATCGCCGCCCAGTGGTCGGCGCCCGCGATGCGGACCCGGATGGCGCGGCGGGCGCCGGTCAGCTCCTCCGCCCAGTGCGGCTCGGCGCCGCGCAGGGCCAACTCCCCGTCGGTGAGCGGGCCGAGGACGCGCAGCAGGTCGGCGACGCCCTCCACGTCCTTGATGCGGCGGTCGTCGGTGAGCCACTGCAGCTCGCGCTCAAGGTCGGTGAGCACGTCCGCGTCGAGCAGCTCGCGGAGCTCCGCCTGGCCGAGCAGCTCGGCGAGCAGTCGGGAGTCCAGGGACAGGGCGGCCGCGCGGCGCTCGGCGAGCGGGGAGTCCCCCTCGTAAAGGAACTGCGCCACGTAACCGAAGAGCAGGGAGCGGGCGAACGGGGACGGCTCCGGGGTGGTGACCTCGACCAGGCGGACGCGGCGGGACTCGATGTCGCCCATCAGCTCGACCAGGCCCGGCACGTCGAAGACGTCCTGGAGGCATTCGCGGATCGCCTCGAGGACGATGGGGAAGGACCCGAACTCGCTGGCCACTTCCAGGAGTTGGGAGGCGCGCTGGCGCTGCTGCCACAGTGGCGTGCGCCTGCCGGGGTTGCGGCGCGGGAGGAGCAGCGCGCGGGCCGCGCACTCGCGGAACCGGGAGGCGAACAGGGCCGAGCCGCCCACCTGGTCCGTGACGACCTGGTCGATCTCGCCCTTGTCGAAGGCGACGTCCGCGGCGCCCACCGGCGCCTGCTCGTCGTCGTACTCGAGGCCGGGCTCGGCCGGGTCCTGGTCGAGCAGGTCCAGGCCCATCAGATCGGCGTCGGGCAGGCGCAGGACCAGGCCGTCGTCGGCGTGCATGGCCTGCGCGTCCATGCCGAAGCGCTCGGTGAGCTTCGCGCCGAGGGCGAGCGCCCAGGGTGCGTGCACCTGGGCGCCGAAGGGGGAGTGGACGACGATCCGCCAGTCGCCCAGCTCGTCGCGGAAGCGCTCCACCACGATCGTGCGGTCGTCGGGCACATGGCCGCAGGCCTTGCGCTGCTCGTCCAGGTACGACAGGACGTTCTCGGCGGCCCACCGGTCGAGGCCCGCCGCGGCGAGGCGCTCGTGGGCCGCCTCCTCCGTGAGGCCGCCGATCTCGCGCAGGAACGCGCCCAGCGCACGGCCCAGTTCGAGCGGGCGGCCCAGCTGGTCGCCCTTCCAGAACGGCAGCCGGCCCGGCACTCCGGGGGCGGGGGAGACCAGGACGCGGTCCCGGGTGATGTCCTCGATACGCCAGGAGCTCGTGCCGAGCGTGAAGACGTCCCCTACGCGGGACTCGTACACCATCTCCTCGTCGAGCTCGCCGACACGGCCGCCGCCCTTCTTGGGGTCCGAACCGGCGAGGAACACCCCGAACAGGCCGCGGTCCGGAATCGTGCCCCCAGAGGTGACGGCCAGGCGCTGCGCTCCGGGGCGCCCCGTGACCGTGCCCGCCACCCGGTCCCACACCACGCGCGGGCGCAGCTCGGCGAAGGCGTCCGAGGGATAGCGCCCGGCGAGCATGTCCAGGACGGCCGTGAACGCCGACTCGGGCAGGGCCGCGAACGGGGCCGCACGGCGCACCGTCGCCAGCAGGTCATCCACCTGCCAGGTGTCCAACGCGACCATGGCGACGAGCTGTTGGGCCAGCACGTCGAGCGGGTTGGCCGGGACCCGCAGCGACTCGATGGCGCCGGACCGCATCCGCTCGGTGACGACCGCCGACTGCACCAGGTCGCCCCGGTACTTCGGGAACACCACGCCCGTGGAGACCGCCCCCACCTGGTGTCCGGCGCGGCCCACGCGCTGCAGGCCGGAGGCGACCGACGGCGGCGACTCGACCTGCACGACCAGGTCGACCGCGCCCATGTCGATGCCCAGCTCCAGGCTGGACGTGGCGACGACCGCGGGGAGGCGGCCCGCCTTCAGGTCCTCCTCGACCAGGGCGCGCTGCTCCTTGGAGACCGAGCCGTGGTGGGCGCGCGCTAGGACCGGCGGGGCGCCCTTCGCCGCCCCGGACTCCGCCATCAGCTCGGCGGGCGAGTGGTCCTCGGGCAGCGTCTCGCCCGTGGCCCGCTCGTACGCGATCTCGTTGAGGCGGTTGCACAGACGCTCCGCCAGGCGGCGGGAGTTGGCGAACACGATCGTCGACCGATGCGCCTGCACCAGGTCCGCGATGCGCTCCTCCACATGCGGCCAGATCGAGGGGCGCTCGCCCTGCTCGTCGTCCGCGTCCCGCGCCGGGGAGCCGCCCAGCTCGCCCAGATCCTCGACCGGGACGACCACCGACAGGTCGAACTCCTTGCCGGAGGGCGGCTGCACGATCTCCACCCGGCGCTGCGGTGAGAGATAGCGCGCGATCTCGTCCACCGGGCGCACCGTCGCGGACAGGCCGATGCGGCGGGCAGGGCGCGGCAGCAGCTCGTCGAGCCGCTCCAGGGAGAGCGCCAGGTGCGCCCCGCGCTTGGTGCCCGCGACGGCGTGCACCTCGTCCAGGATCACCGTCTCGATGCCGGTCAGGGCCTCGCGCGTGGACGAGGTCAGCATCAGGAACAGCGACTCGGGCGTGGTGATGAGGATGTCCGGCGGCTTCGTGGCGAGGGAGCGGCGCTCGGCCGCCGGGGTGTCTCCCGAGCGGATGCCGACCTTCACCTCGGGCTCCGGCAGGCCGAGGCGCACCGACTCCTGGCGGATGCCGGTCAGCGGCGAGCGGAGGTTGCGCTCCACGTCCACGGCGAGGGCCTTCAGCGGTGACACGTACAGGACGCGGCAGCGCTGCTTCGGGTCCGCGGGCGGGGGCGCGCTCGCGAGGCCGTCCAGCGCGGACAGGAACGCGGCCAGGGTCTTGCCCGAGCCGGTCGGGGCGACGACCAGCACGTCCGAGCCCTCGCCGATCGCCCGCCAAGCGCCCTCCTGGGCGGATGTGGGCGCGGAGAAGGCCCCCGAGAACCAGCTGCGGGTCGCGGGCGAGAACGAGTCGAGCGCTGTCCGTGCCATGGTCCCCATCGTGCACCGCCCCACTGACAATCGGCCCGACCTGGGGAAACGGAGGCGCGAGGCATCCGCCGGTCTGGCAGCCGACCGCGAGCGCCGGGCAGGCCGGCCGCGGACACCTGGCCGGCCGTGGTCGCCGCGGGGCTCCTGGCCGCCGTGAGGAGTGCGCTCGCTTTGCGAGAATGCGGGTATGGGGTCGGGCAAGGACGAGTGGGCGCGGTACTGGCAGCACGAGCAGCTGCCGGGCATCGACCTGCTCCGCGCCCGGTACGTCCGGCACTCCTTTCCCCGGCACAGCCACGAGGGCTATGTGTTCGGGGCGGTCAGCGGCGGCGTCGAGGACGTGGTGATGCCCGACCGCACGGTCCACGCGGCCCCCGGCAGCGTCGTGATGATCAACCCCGAGGTGCCGCACTCGGCACGCGCCGGGGTCCCCGAGGGCTGGACGTACTCGACGCTGTACCCGTCCACGGAGGTCGTCGCCGAGATCGCCGCCGAGACGACCGCCCTGCGCGGCACGGTGGGCTTCGCCGAGGTCGACGTGGACGACCCGCAGGGCGCGCGGATGATCCGGGAGGTGCACCGCGCCGCGGAGGAGGGCAACGCACTCGCCGCCGACAGCGTGCTGCGGATCTTCGTGGCCAGGCTGCTGCGCCGGTACGGCGGTTCGCTGCCCGCCCGCACCCTGCGCTCGGCGGGCTGTCGCGACGCCGCACGCGCGCGTGACGTGCTGGCGGCCCGCATGGCGGAGCCGCCCTCCCTGGAGGAGCTCGCCGCGGAACTGGGCACCAGCCCGTTCGCGCTCCTGCGCGCCTTCAAGCGGGAGTACGGGATGCCGCCGCACACCTGGCTCACCAACGCGCGCGTGCGGCGGGCCCGCGCGCTGCTCGACGTCGGCACCGCTCCCGCCGATGCGGCGGTTGCCGTGGGGTTCACCGACCAGCCTCATCTGAACCGGCACTTCACCCGCATCGTCGGAGTGCCCCCGGGGGCGTACCAGCGCGAGCGCGGGGGAGGACCGCTGCCCGGGGCCGAACCGCGCCGCTCTGCGGCAGGACCACACGCGGGAGCAGGGCCGCATGCGGCTCCCGGGCCACACACGGCGGACGGCCCGCACCGTGCGGTGCGCAAGAACGTACAAGACCGGGCGGAGCCGTTCACCGTACGTTCCTAGGCGTGGCAGAACAGACAGCATCCGCAGCAATACGCGCCGGAGACGACCCGGAGGACGTGGGCGTGCCGACCGCGCAGGGCGCCGGGAAGGCGGACTCCGCCGTCGTCCGGGACGCGCTCGGCGTGGGCCTGGCCGTCGGGCTCTCCGGCTTCGCCTTCGGCGTGACCTCCGTCGGGAACGGCCTCAGCCTCCTTCAGACCTGCGCCCTGAGCCTTCTCGTCTTCACCGGCGCCTCCCAGTTCGCGCTCGTCGGCGCGCTCGCAGGCGGCGGAAATCCGGTGACCGCGGCGGCAGGGGCCTTCTTTCTCGGCGTGCGCAACGCGTTCTACGGCTTGCGTCTCTCGCAGCTCCTGCAACTGCCGCGCGCTGTGCGCCCGTTCGCCGCGCACTGGGTGATCGACGAGACCACGGCCGTGACGCTGGCCCAGCCCACCAGGCGAGCCCGCCGTATCGGGTTCACCGTCACGGGCCTCACCCTCTATGTGCTGTGGAACCTCACCACCCTGCTCGGCGGTCTCGGCGCCGAAGCCATCGGCGACACCGACGCCTGGGGCCTGGACGCCGCGGCACCCGCCACGTTCCTGGCGCTGCTCGCGCCGATGCTGCGTACGGCCACGGAACGCGCGGTGGCGCTGCTGGCCATCGTGCTCGGCCTCGTGCTGCTTCCCGTGCTGCCCGCGGGCGTGCCCGTTCTGGTGGCGGCCCTCGCTGCGCCGCTCGTGCTGTTCGTGGAGGGCCGCAAGATCCGGGCCCGGGAGAGGAACGACCGTTGAACATCTGGCTCGCCATCGCCCTGACCGCCGCCGGCTGCTACGCCGTCAAGCTGCTCGGCCTCCTGGTGCCCGCCGGAGTCCTGGAGCGGCCCCTCGTGCAGCGCCTCGCCGCGCTGCTGCCCGTGGCGCTGCTGGCCGCTCTCACGGCGCAGCAGACCTTCGCCGAGGGGCAGCAGCTCGTTCTCGACGCCAAGGCGGCCGGTCTCGCCGCAGCGGGCGTGGCCTTCCTGCTCCGGGCGCCGTTCCTGCTGATCATCGCGGCCGCGGTCCTCGTCACCGCGGGCGTACGGGCGCTCGGCTGAAAACAGGCGCTCGAGGAAAGCGAAAAGAGGCGCTAGAGGAAAGCGAGAACAGGCACCACGCGCGCGTGGTGCCTGTTCTCGTGTGCTGTCGCAGGGGGAGGGCGGCCGTCGTCGTCAGCTCAGCTTCCGCCCGTACGCGCGCAGGGTGCGCAAGGCGTCGATGGTCACGACCGGACGCCACTCCAGGGCCGAACCGGGAGCCCACATGCGCCAGTTGACCGGCCAGCCCCCGTCGTCCTGCTGCTCGCTCTCCAGGTGGTCCAGGGACCGGCCGACCTCCTCGTCGGTGAACCAGGAGCGGGCCAGGGACTCCGGCACGCGCGCGTAGTCGTGCGGGAAGTGGTGCTCGCCCGGCGCGTACCCCGGCGCCACCGGGTACGTGTCCCGCCGCCGCGGGTCGAGCACGGCGAGCCGCTGTTCCCGGACGAGCCGGCCGAGGCGGTCCGCGGCGGACCGGGCGCGGGAGCGGTCGGGCGCCCCGTCGAGGAAGGCCACCGCGGCCTGGATCTCGTACGGGTGGGACGTGGTGAGCGACTCGACGGCGTTCCAGCAGTAGTCCGTGGCGCGGAACAGCCAGGCGTGCCACACCTCGTTGCGGTGCAGCAGGCCGACCACGGGGCCGGTGGCGAGCAGGTCGCTCGGCGGGTCGTCCACGACGGGCACGAACGGCGCCACCGGGTAGCCGCGCTGGCTCGGATGGATCGCGGGCAGCGCCCCGTCGGGCGTCGACAGCTCCGAGAGGTGGCGGCACACCCGCTCCACGCGCTGCCCGCTGCAGCGCCCGATCGAGTCGAGCACCCGCAGCGCGTGCGCGGTGTGCAGCGGCTGGCTCACGGGGCCCCGCAGATCGGGTTCGAGTGCGTGACCGTATCCGCCGTCCTGGGTGCGGTACGCGGCGAGTGCCTCCTCGACGGCATCGGCGGAACCGCCGAGGAAGTGGTGGGCGAACCTGCGCTGTTCGAGCACACGCGCGGTGAGCCACACGAAGTGCTCGGCGCGGGCGAGCCGGGAGGGCCGAGCGGCCGTGGGGCGCGGCAGGCCCGCGGCTGCGTCGGGCGTACCGGATGCAACGGATTCAGCCATGCCCCGAACCGTAGGACGGCGGACGGGGACGGACAGCCGTAACGGCCGGGGCCCACCCTCAGGGGCGGGACCCCGGGGGCACGCGGTTGACGCCACTCGCCCTCCCCGATGCGGGCGAAAACGGGAGCTGACCTGCGAGGGCGCCGCCGATAGGAGCTCCGATCGGCACTGTTGTGCGGGACCGGCACCGGTCGTGTCCCGGCGCACATCGGCCCTCGATTTCAGGCCCCCTTATAGGCCCCCTTATAGGGCCCCTTTACGGGGCCCCCTCTCAGGCCCCTGTCTCCGTGCCGCCCCCTGGGGCTGTTTTCAGGGCTTCTTCCGGGCCACGTAGTACACGTTCAGGATGTCGCCCTCCACGTGCCGCTCTGTGACGTCGTCGAAGCCCGCCTCGGCGAGCATGCGCTGGGCGGTCTGCCTGCCCCACACGGTGCCGAGGCCCGCACCGCCCTCTCCGAGGGAGACCGTCATGCAGTAGAAGACGGAGAACGTGTAGAGCGCGGGCCCGAGCAGGTGGTCGACGTTCTCCTCGAGTCTGCTGGAGGCGTCGATGTCGCCCATGAGGAACGTTCCGCCATCCCGCAGGGCGGCTGCGACGGCGCTCAGGGTCTGCGCGGGGCGGGCCAGGTCGTGGATCACGTCGAAGGCCGTGATCAGGTCGTACGCGCCGGTCAGCGCCGCGGAGTCGCCGATGTCGAAGCGGACGTTCCGCAGCCCCATTTCCTCGGCCTCCCGGCGCGCCGCCGCGATGCCCGTCTCCGACATGTCCAGGCCGCGGAACCGGCTCTGCGGGAAGGCCTCGGCAAGGAGGTTGACGGCGTGCCCCTGCCCGGTGCCGATGTCCAGGGCGTCGATGCCCTCGCGCAGCCGCTCGGCGAGGCCGGGCGCCAGCGGCACGACGGAGTCGATCAGGGCGGCGTCGTACACCCGCGCCGTCTCCTCGGCCTGGAGTTCCTGGAAGCGCGGGTAGGACGAGTAGGGGACGCCGCCGCCCTTCCGGAACGCCTCGAAGACCTCGTCCTCGACGATGCCGATCAGCGCGAGGTTCTGCATGAAGGACGCCATGTTGTCCGGCCCCGCGGCGCGCGTGAGGGCGGCCGCGTGCTCGGGCGGCAGCCGGTAGGTGCCGTTCTCGGGGGCATACTCGACGATCCCGCCCACGGTCATCCCGCCGAGCCATTCGCGTACGTACCGCTCGTCGAGGCCGGTGGCCGTGGCGATCTGCTCGCTCGTGGAGGGCGGGAGCTCCGCCATGGTGTCGAAGAGCCGGGTCCGGTGGCCCAGGCTGCACAGGTATCCCAGACAGGCGTCGTTCAGGACCTGCACTATGCGGCCGGCGAACGCTTCCTGCTTCGCGAGGTCGAGGGTGTCCGTGGTCATCGCCGTCTCCTTCCGTCAGAGGTCGGAGAGCGAAACAGGACGCCGAGCCGCAGACCGGCCAGGGATGTCGTTTCGAACCATGCTACGCCGCACCGGCCGGCCCGCCCCTCGGCGCGGGTCGAGGGCAACTGGGCGGCAGCGGCCCGGAGTTACCCTCCGTCTTCATGTGGAGACCGACCTCGAAGAGCGGACGGCGGACCGGACGGCGAACCGGGCTGCGACCGTACCGCGGACCACATCCGGCCAGGTGACCGAGGCTGATCGATTGGTCGCCCAATGGAATCACCGGTCTACACACAGTTGACAGAGTTAGGTGTGCCTAACTTAATCTGTCGCCTCGTGTCTACGAACTCGTCGGACGCTCCGACCAGGGGGCTCCGCGCCAGGGGGCTCCGCACCGGCGGGCTCCGACCCGAACGCCTCAGGCGCATACCGTTCTTCGTCGTCGGGGGTGCCGCCCTCGCGCTGTGCGTCGCGTTGAGCCTCGCGATGGGGGCGCGGCCGGTGCCGTTGTCGACCGTGGTCGGCGCGCTGTTCGGTGACGCTTCCGGTGCGGACGCCGTCGCGGTCACCGGGCTGCGACTGCCGCGCACGGTGATTGGGCTCGCGGTCGGCGCAGCGCTCGGGGTGGCAGGCGCGGTCGCGCAGGGCGTCACCCGGAACCCGCTGGCCTCGCCGACCACGCTCGGCATCAATGCGGGAGCGGGCTTCGCCGTGGTCGTCGCGATCTACGCGCTGCACCTCACGCAGCCCGTCGAGTACCTCTGGTTCGCCTTCGCCGGAGCCGCCGGCGCCGCACTCTTCGCTCAGGCGCTCGCCCGAAAGAGCGACCTCGACCCCGTACGCCTCGCACTGGGCGGGACCGTGCTGCAGCTGGTGCTGCTCTCCTGGACCGCCGCGCTGATGCTGCTCAGCCAGCGCACCCTGGACGAGGCGCGGTTCTGGCTCGCCGGCTCGATGGCCGGGCGGCCCCTCGACGTGGTGTGGCCGGTACTGCCCACGCTGGTGATCGGGCTCGTGCTCGCCTTCGCCGTCTCGCCCGCCCTCAACGCCCTTGCCATCGGGGACGATTCGGCCCAGGCACTCGGTGTGCCGGTGGCCCGTATCCGCCTGGCGGGCGGGGTCGCGGTGATCCTGCTCGCCGGTTCGGCGGTCGCGGTGGCCGGGCCCGTCGCGTTCGTCGGGCTCGCCGCACCGCACATCGTGCGCGCGCTGCTCGGCTCGGACCATCGGGTGCTGCTGCCCGGCTGCCTGGTCGTCGGGCCGCTGCTGCTGCTCGCCGCCGATGTGCTCGGACGTGTCGTCATCCGGCCGTCGGAGCTGGAGGTCGGCATCGTCACCGCGTTCCTCGGCGCACCGCTCCTCGCGCTGCTCGCACGGAAGGCGGCCCGGTGACCGACACCCTGCGGACCGCGCCGTCCGCCCCCGCCGTACGCACGAAGCTCGTCACGCCCGCCCGGCGCACCGCGCTGCTCTGCGGCTCCGCCGTGGTCGTCCTCGTCGTACTGGCCACGTTCTCGCTCACCCACAGCGACATCCCGATGTCCGTGTCCGTCGCGCTGCGGGCCCTCGTCGGCTCCGGCGACGGCGGAAGCGTGCTGGTCGTCCAGGAGTTCCTCGCGCCCCGGGTGGCGGCCGGGATCGTCGCCGGGGCCGGGCTCGGGGTCGCGGGCTCGCTGCTACAGCGGCTCTTCCGCAACCCGCTCGCCTCCCCGGATGTCATGGGCATCACCGGCGGCGCGTCCTTCGGGGCCGTGTCGCTCCTCGCGGCGGGGGCCTCGCAACTCCTCATCCCGCTGGGCGCGTTGGCCGGCGGGCTGCTCGCGGCCCTGCTGCTCGGAGTCTTCGCCTGGCGCTCCGGCCTGGGCGTCACCCGGCTCGTGCTCGTCGGCCTTGCCGTGCAGGCCGGTCTGGCCGCCGCGGTGAACTTCATGGTCGTACGGTTCCCCACCGAGCTCGCCGGGGCGGCGCTGCAGTGGACGACCGGGTCGCTCTACGGCCGGACCTGGACCGAGGTGTGGGCCGCCGCGGGCGCGACGGTGCTCGTCCTCGCGGTCGCCTGCTGCCTGCACCGCCGCCTCGCCGTGCTCGACCTCGGCGACGAATCGGCTGGCGCGCTCGGCATGAACACCTCCGTCGTACGCCTCCAACTCCTCGTCACCGCCATCGTGTTGGCGTCCCTCGCGGCGTCGGTCAGCGGTCCGGTCGGCTTCGTCGCCCTCGCCGTACCGCATCTGGTGCGCTTCCTCGCCGGGCCGCCGACCCTCGGAACGCTGACGCTCACCGGGCTGACCGGGGCCGTGCTGCTGCTCGGCTCCGACCTGGTCGTCCAGCATCTGCTGCCGGTCGAGGGGCTGCCCGTCGGGGCCGCCACCGCCACCCTGGGCGCCCCGTTCCTGCTGGCACTCATGATCCGTCAGGGCCGGCCCGTCGACAGGAGTACCGCATGACCGCCGCCGAACAGACGGGCCGGAAGCAGCACATGGACCGGCCCACGACCGACCAGCCCCAGCCCAACCAGCTCGCCGCCCGCGGCCTCGACCTGCGCTACGGCGAGCGGACTGTCGTCGACGGCCTCGACCTGGTGATCCCCGGCGGCGCCGTCACCGCGATCGTCGGCCCCAACGCCTGTGGAAAGTCCACCCTGTTGCGCGGTCTGACGCGGCTGCTCGCGCCCGCCGACGGCACCGTCACCCTGGACGGCGCGGACATCCACCGCATGTCCGCGCGCGCCCTCGCCCTGCGTCTCGGCCTGCTCCCACAGCAGCCGGTCACACCCGAGGCCGTCACCGTCGAGGCGCTCGTACGGCTCGGCCGCTACCCGCACCAGCGGCTCCTCAGCCCCTGGTCCGAGAAGGACCAGGCCGCCGTCGAGGCAGCCCTGGAGCGGACCGGCACCGCGTCCCTGCGGGATCAGCCCGTGGACCGGCTCTCCGGCGGCCAACGGCAGCGCGTGTGGATCGCCCTGGCCCTCGCGCAGGACACCGAACTGCTGCTCCTCGACGAGCCCACGACCTTCCTCGATCTACGGCACCAGCTCGACGTGCTCGACCTGGTCGCCGAACTGCACTCCGAGGCCGGCCGCACCGTGGTGATGGTGCTGCACGACCTCGGTCAGGCCGCCCGTTACGCGGACCACCTGGTGGTCCTCAAGGACGGTCGGCTCGCCGCGGCCGGGCCACCGGCCGAGGTCCTCGACGCCGAACTGGTCAAGTCCGTGTTCGACGTCGACTGCCGGGTGATCCCCGACCCGGAGACCGGCACCCCACTGGTCATCCCGCGTGGCAGCGCGGCGCGGCTCGCCCAAGCCCCGACCGCCTGACCGACCCGACCCCTCTTCACCCACCTCTCTTCACCCGAACCCGACCCCACCTCACCCCAACCGCTCACCCCAGAAAGCGAACCCTCATGCCTGCGTACAGACGCCTCAGCGCCGCTCTCCTGGCCGCTGCCGTCGGCGCCACCGCCCTCACCGCCTGCGGTGGCGACAAGGCCGCCGACGATGCGAAGAAGCCCGCCGCCGACGAGGCCGGCGCGTTCCCGCGCACCGTCAAGCACTCCATGGGCAGCACCAAGATCCCGGCCAAGCCCAAGCGTGTCGTCGTCCTCGACACCGGTGAGCTGGACGATGTCACCATGCTCGGCATCAAGCCGGTCGGCGCGGTCTCCCCGCACTTCAAGACCGCCGGCGGCTTCCCCGAGTACCTGGGCGACAAGGCCAAGGGCGTCACGGACGTCGGCCCGGCCCTGGAGCCGAACCTGGTCAAGATCGCCTCGCTGAAGCCGGACCTGATCCTCTCCTCGAAGGTCCGTCACGAGAAGGTCTACGACAAGCTCAACGCCATCGCCCCGACTGTCTTCACCGAGACCACCGGCGGCCCGTGGAAGGAGAACCTGGCCGTCCACGCCAAGGCCCTCGGCAGGGAGAAGCAGGCCGCCGCGGAGCTGAAGAGCTACGAGGACCAGGCTGAGGCCCTCGGCGAGGCCGTCGAGAAGAAGTACAAGGGCGAGATGCCCACCGCCTCGGTGGTCCGCTTCATCGCCGGGCCGACCCGCCTCTACCAGAAGTCCGCGTACAGCGGCGTCGTCCTGGACGACATCGGCCTGGAGCGCCCGAAGTCGCAGTCCTCCGAGGACCCCGAGGTCTCCATGAAGGACGTCAGCCCGGAGCAGATCGACCAGGCCGACGCCGACCTCGTCTTCGTCACCCTCGCCGACGCGCCGGAGAAGACCAAGCAGAAGGACGTCACATCCAACCCGGTCTGGAAGGGCCTGAAGGCCGTCAAGAACGACAAGGTCTTCACCGTCCCGGACGAGACCTGGATGTCCGGCATCGGCGTCCAGGCCGCCCGGCACATGCTCGCCGACGTGGCCGAGGCGACCGGCGTCGAGCTCCCGAAGGCGTGACCCCGCGCGGGGGGGGGGGGGGGGGCCCCCCCCCCCCCCCCCCCCCCCCCCGCACCGCCCTGATCGGTGGGTGCGCCCCACGTGTGCCGCGCACACCGGACCGCCTCTCATACCCCGCTATGAACGCCCCGCCCCGGTTGCGTCGTCGGGCGCATTCCTCGGGATGGTGACGGGGCCCACACTGACGGTTGTTCCGAGCCGGGCCGTCGATCGGGAGGCATCAACTCGTCATGCTCACACGCCTGTTCACCCCCCTGCCCATCGGCCCCGCGACGATCCGGAACCGGATCGTGTCCACCGGCCACGACACGGTGATGGCGGAGGACGGCAAGGTCACCGACCGCCTGGTGGCCTACCACCGGGCCCGAGCGCAGGGCGGCGTCGGCCTGATCGTGCTGCAGGTCGGCGGTGTGCACGACAGCGCCCGCTACACCTCGCACGCGCTGATGGCCGACACGGACGCCTGCGTCGAGGGCTACCGGCGGCTCGCCGACACGGCGCACGAGCACGGGGCCACGCTCTTCGCGCAGCTGTTCCACGGCGGCGCCGAGGTCATGGACACCGCGGACGGCGCGCTCGGCGTCTCCTACTCCGCCTCGACCGTCCCCACCGAGCGGTTCCGGGTCTTTCCCCGCGCGATGCCGCGCGCCATGGTCCGCGAGGTGATCGACGGGTTCGCGGCCGCCGCCCGGCGGCTGCGGCGGGCGGGCCTGGACGGCGTCGAGATCGTCGCTTCGCACGGGTATCTGCCCGCGCAGTTCCTCAACCCGGCGACCAACCTGCGCACCGACGAGTACGGCGGCTCCTGGCCGAACCGTCTGCGCTTCCTGCGGGAGGCGCTCACCGCCACGCGCGAGGCCACCGGCGGCGAGCTCGCGGTGGGCGTGCGGATCAGCCTCGGCGAGACCCACGAGGGCGGGCTCGGCGAGGACGACGCGCTCCGGGCGGTCACCGAGCTCGACGGGGCCGGTCTCCTCGACTATGTGTCCGTCACCCATGGAACCTCGGCGACCCTCGGTGGCTCGGACCACATCGTGCCGCCGATGACGATGGATCCGCTCTGCACCACCTCCCTTTCGCGGCGCGTGAAGGAGGCGGTGTCCGTGCCCGTGATCGTCGCGGGCCGCATCAACCAGCCGCAGGACGCGGAGCTCGTACTGGAGCGCGGCGACGCCGACGCGGTGGGCATGACGCGCGCGCTGATCTGCGACCCCGAGATGCCCGCGTACGCGCGACGCGGCGACCTGGACGGCATCCGCGCCTGCATCGCCTGCAACCAGGCCTGCATCGGGCACTTCCACACCGGCCACCCCATCTCCTGCATCCAGCGGCCCGAAACCGGCCGCGAGCAGCTCTACGGGATCCTCACCCCGGCCCGCCGCCCCCGCGACGTACTGGTCGCCGGGGCCGGGCCCGCGGGCCTGAAGGCGGCGGTGGTGGCTTCACGGCGCGGCCACCGGGTCACGGTCTACGACGCGGGCCGACGCCCCGGCGGCCAGGTGCTGCTCGCCGAACGGCTGCCCGGACGAGCCGAGTTCGGCGGCGCGGTGACCAACCTCCTCGAGGAAGCGCGCCGTTCGTCGGTGCGGATCAAGAGCGGCGTCACGGTGGACGCGGAGCTCGTACGCGAACAGGCCCCCGACGCGGTCGTGCTTGCGACCGGCGCGCGGCCCTACCGCCCGCCCCGGCTGGTGACCGACGGCGCGACCGTGCGCGACGCCTGGGAGGTCATCGGCGGCGGCGAGCTGCCGAAAGGCCGGGTCCTCGTCGCCGACTGGCGCGGCGACTGGGTCGGCGTCGGCGTGGCGAACCTGCTCGCCGAGCGGGGCCACAAGGTCGTCCTCGCCACGACCGGGTACCAGGCCGGGGAGACCCTGCAGCAGTACACGCGCGACGAGTCGCTGCGCCGCCTGATGCGCCACAAGGTCGAGGTCGTCCCGCTCGTACGGCTGTACGGGGCGGACGACGACACCGCCTATCTGCAGCACGTCCTCACCGAGGAACCGGTGCTCGTGGAGGGCGTGACGTCGGTGGTGCTCGCGCTCGGGCACGAGCCGGTGGTCCAACTCGCCGACGAGCTGGCCGAGTTGGCCGAGGGCGAGCGGCCCGACGTCCATCTGATCGGCGACTGCCTGGCGCCGCGCACGGTCGAGGAGGCCGTCCTGGAGGGCATGCGCATCGGCCACGCCCTCTGACTCAGCACCACGCGAATCCGGCTCCGCACCACGTGCATCCGACTCCGCACCACATGAACGGGAGGCACCACCCATGGGATCCATCGCAGTCACCCTCTACTACGGCCTCGTCCCCTTGGCCGTCATCGCCTTCGGCTGGCGGGTCATCCGCCGTGACTACGGCAGCCGGGACGGGGGTGAGCAGTGATGTTCATCGCCGGAGTCATCGGGTCGTTCCTGCTCTATCTGGTCATCGGCGCCGTCGTGGGGCGGCGCGTCAAGGACCGGTCGGACTACTTCGTGGCCGGGCGGCGCGCCCCCACGCTCCTCGTCGCGGGCACCCTTGTGGCGTCGTTCCTGTCCACCGTGGCCTTCATGGGCGAGGTCGGCTTCGCCTACGACGGTTTCCCGCTGGTGCTGCTCATCGTGACGGCGCTCAACATCTCCGGGTACGTGGTGGGGGTGCTCGGCTTCGGCCGCTACCTGCGGCGCTCCGAGGTGCTCACGGTGCCGGAGTACTTCGGCAAGCGCTTCGACTCCCGCGCCGTCCAGTCCGTCGCGGGCGTGATGGTGGTCGTCGGCATCGGCTTCTACCTGATCGCCGTGACGCATGGACTGGCCCTGGTGATGGGGCAGTTGCTGGGCTGGGACACCTGGGTCTCGGTGCTGGTCGTGTGGCTGGGCTACACGGTGTTCACGTTCATGTCGGGCTCGCAGGGCATCCTGATCAACGACACGATCATGTTCTTCATCTTCATGCTGGCGGGTGTGGGCGGCATGTCGTGGGTCGTGTACCGGGCCGGCGGTCCGAGCGAGGTGCTCGACAAGCTGCAGGCGCTGCCGGGCAAGCCGGACGGCCTGAGCTGGCACGGCGTCACCGGTGAGGGCGCGTACATGGGCAGCCCGGGAGAGGTGCTCGTGTGGGCGCTGGCCATCGGCCTGGTGTGGATGGCCGTCGTCGCCGTGAGCCCGTGGCAGTCCTCGCGCTACCTGATGGCGCGGAACGAGCACGTCTCCATCCGCAGCGCCTTCATCTCCATGGGCACGGTCGGCGTCCTGTACGTCTTCCTGGCGTTCGGCGCGTACGCGATCAACGTCTTCAAGGCGGACATCGACCCCTCGGAGGTGGCGTTCATCTGGGCGGCGCAGCATCTGATGCCGCCCGTCCTCGGCGTGGTCGCGATCACCGGCATCGTCGCGGCGGGCCTCTCCTCGGCCTCCTCGTTCCTCGCCCTGATCGGCTTCAGCGTGGCCTACGACGTACTGCCGCAGCGGGAGGACGGCACGGTGCCGGAGGAGGTCGCGCTGCGCCGGTCCCGTCTGGTGATGCTCGCCGTGGGGGTGGTGGTGCTGCTGGTCACGCTGGTGACGCCGCCCGCTGTGCTCACGATCGGGTACTTCGCGGCCACCTTGTTCGCCGCGGCGTGGGGCCCGGTCTCGTTCTGGAGCATCCGCAGTGAGCGGCTCAGTGCGCGCGGGGCCCTGGCCGGGATGGTGGCGGGGTTCGTCGGGGTGGCCGTGATCAGCGGCCTGAAGGACTTCGCCGGGCTCGAACTGCCGATCTGGGCGCACCCGGTGTTCCTCGGCTTCGCGCTGAGCGTCGCGGCGACCTGGATCGCCGACCGGGGTGTGGAGCCGAGCCCTGCGGCCAAGGCGTTCCGGGCGAGCCTGCTCGCGACGCCCGCCGCGGAGCGGCAGCCGCGGAAGCTGCGGCGGACGTCCTGGATCGCCACCGGCACGACCGCCGCGTTCGTCGCCGCGGGCCTGGGCCTGCTCGCCTTCTACGGAATCCCGTTGATGTCCTGAGCCCACATGTCTTGAACCCACATGTGCCGAACCCACATGTCCAGGGCCCACATGAGCCGGAGTGCGCCCGTGCGCCCCCGATGCACACGTCCGAGCCCCTGCCGTACCCCACAAACATGGGGGCGGCAGGCGGTACGGACGGGATCCGTGGGGAGCAAGGGTGCGGAGCCACAGGGCATGACCACACAGGGCGGCAGCGGCAAGTCCCGCTTCGAGGACATCTACGAACAGCCGGACCCGCGCGCGTACTTCACCCGGCTCGCGCCGCTGGAGTACGAGATCCCGCACCACGCCCAGCCCGTCTTCCGCCGGGCCGCCGCCGAACGGGCCGCGCTCGACGACGGCCGTGCCCGCCCGCCCGCGGTGCTCGACCTGTGCTGCTCGTACGGCATCAACGCCGCCCTGCTCAACCACGAGGTGACGTTGGCGGAGCTTTACGAGCGGTACACGTCTCCCGCCGTGCAGGCCCTGACGAGCACCGAACTCGCCGACCTGGACAAGGAGTTCTACGCCGAGCGCCGCCGCCCCGACGCCGTCCCGGTGCTCGGCCTGGACGTCTCGGCACCCGCGGTCGGGTACGCGCGGGCGGTGGGCCTGCTCGACGGGTCGTTCACCGACAACCTGGAACTGGGCCCGCCCGGCGGTGAGTTGAGCCACGCGTTGGGGGACGTCGGTCTCGTCACGGTGACGGGCGGAGGCAGCTACGTCACCGCCCGGACGTTCACCGCACTGCTCACCCAGGCCCAACGGCCGCTGTGGATCAGCACGTTCGTCCTGAGGACCGTCTCGTACGGCCCGATCGAGCGGGCCCTGGCCGCCGCGGGCCTGCGCACCGACCTGGACGCCGGCCACACCTACCCGCAGCGGCGCTTCACCGGCCCCCGCGAGCAGCGGTACGCCGTCGAGGCGGTGCGGGCGGCGGGCCACGACCCGGCCGGTCGCGAACAGGCGGGCCGCTTCCACACCTTGTACTACGCATCCCGGCCGGTCTGACCTCAGCGCCCGCCACCGCCGGCGCTGCGCGCGCGTCGCGAGACCGAACGCGGACCCTCACTCCAGGACCGAGCGCCAGCGGTCGGCAGACTTCAGCATGTCCTCGATGACGTGCTCCAGGAACGTGCCCGCCTTGGCGAGGCGGCGGCCGACGGGGGTGTCGAGGCCGAGCTGCTCCGCGGTGGCGAGGGAGGCCCTGGCCGAATCGAGGGTCTGGCGGGCGCTGATCACCACGGAGTTGTACCAGGCTTCGTCGTCGATCACATAGATGTCGCGCCGCCGCTCCGGATCGCGTTCGCGCCGCACATATCCCTGCGCCACAAGGAAGTTGACGGCCACGGAGACGGACGCCGGGCTGACGTTCAGCCTGCGGGCCAGCTCGGCGGCGGTGCGTCGGCCGTCCTCGGCGAGGAGCAGGTCGATGTGCACCCGCGCCGTCATCCGCGGCAGCCCCGACCGGACCGCGAGCTCGACGACGTGCTCCATCGCGCTGTCCGACGGGGATTCGGTGCGCTCGGGCGCCGGGGTGCCGCGCCGGGCCCGCCGCACCGTGGCGTGCTGCGCCTGCTGGGGCCGGTAGTCGCGCGGGCCGCCGTTGCGTGTGACCTCCCGGCTGATCGTCGACGTCGGACGTTCGAGCCGCCTGGCGATCTCCGCGTACGAGAGTCCGTCGGCGAGTCCGGCCGCGATACGGCCTCGGTCCTGCTGGGTCAAGCGTCCTCCTGGCATGCCGTCAGTATTGCCTTCGGCAGATCTCATTGCAATGCCTCATTGCATTCGACTTCACCGTCATTGCATCAAAATTACCCGCCTGACCTGCACAGATGCATTTTAGAAGATTGACGATATGTCGAATGCAACGTAGCTTTCGTGATGCGCCAAACACGTCATGTCGCGAGTTGAGGATGGGCAGGAAAAGCCATGAGCGAATCCCTTCACACCGTCACCGCACTGCCGACCGAGCGGCCCTCCGGCTGCCCCTTCGACCCGCCGCCGGAGCTGCTCGACGCCCGCCGGCACGGTCCCGTCAGCCGCTTCACCCACCCCGGCGGCAAGCCCGGCCGGCTGATCACCGGCCACGAGCTCGTACGGTCGGTACTCGCCGACCCCCGGTTCAGCTCGCGCAAGGAGCTCCTGAACGTCGTCGACTACGAGCTCCCGCCCGCCCCGCCCGGCGAGTTCCTCCTCACCGACGACCCGCAGCACGGGCGCTACCGCAAGCCCCTGATCGGCAAGTTCACCGTGCGGCGGATGCGGCTGCTCACCGAACGCATCGAGCAGATCACCGCCGACTGCCTCGACGCCATGGAGAAGACGGGCCCGCCGGCCGACCTGGTGACCGCGTTCGCGAAGCCGATCCCCACCATCGTCATCTGCGAACTCCTGGGCGTGCCCTACGAGGACCGGACCTCCTTCCAGGAGCAGATCGACAAGTTCATGAACGGCGAGACCAGCGACGAGGACCTGATAGCGGCCTACACCGCGACGCAGCAGTACCTCGCGGACCTCGTCGCCGCGAAGCGCGCGCACCCCACGGACGACGTGCTCAGCGAACTCGCCGCCGGTGACCTGAGCGACGAGGAGTTGCAGGGCATCAGCCTGATCCTGCTCGCGGCCGGCTTCGACACCACCGCGAACATGCTGTCCCTCGGCGCCTTCGCGCTCCTTCAGCACCCGGACCAACTCGCCGCCCTGCGCGCCGATCCCGGGCTCGCGGACCGTGCCGTGGAGGAGCTCCTCCGCTACCTGAGCGTCGCCAAGTCCTTCATGCGGACCGCGCTCGTGGACGTGGAGCTGGGCGGCCGGACCATCGAGGCCGGCACGACGGTCGTCCTCTCGTACCACACCGCCAACCACGACCCCGAGCGCTTCACCGATCCGCACCGGCTCGACCTGCGACGGCAGGAGGGCGGCCATCTGGCCTTCGGCCACGGCCCCCACCTGTGCCTGGGCCAGCAGTTGGCGCGCGTCGAGATGCGGGTCGCGTTCTCCGCGCTCCTCGCCCGCTTCCCGACGCTGCGGCTCGCCGTACCGGCGGAGGAGGTCGCCCTCCGCCCGGAGACGGCGGACGTGTACGGGGTGAAGAGCCTGCCGGTCACCTGGGACGTGTGAACCCCACATGTGCACGGGCCCCATGCGTGCGCGAGCTCTATGTGCGCGAACTCCATGTGTGCAGGCCCCATGTGCGCGGGCCCCATGTGCGCGGGCCCCATGTGCCCACAACCCTCAGCCCGTCGGGCGGCGTTCGATCGCGATCATGGCGACGTCGTCGCGCAGCCGGCCGCCGACATGGTCGAACAGGTCGCGCCGGAGGCGGCGCAGAAACGCCTCCGGGCTGCTCTCCTGCCAGCCGTCGATGCGCTCGACGAGGGGATAGAACGCGCCGGCGGAGTCGCGGGCCTCGATGACCCCGTCCGTGTAGAGGAGCAGCAAGTCGCCCACGGCGAACGTGAACACGTCGACGTGGTAGTCGGGGTGCGCCACTTCGCCGAGGCCCAGCGGGGGTGCGGGCTGCCGGGCCTCGACCGTCGTGACCCGGCCGCCGCCGCGCCGCACGACCGGCGGCGGGTGCCCGCAGTCGACCATCGAGATCCCGCTGCCCTCGTCGGGGATGTCCAGGACGGCGGCGGTGATGAACGTCTCCCCCGTACGGTCCGTCTCGCCGGGCTCGGACAGGCTCCAACACACGCTGCCGTCCAGGTACTTGACCAGTTCGACGAGTGTGGCCTCGCGGTGCGCGGCTGCCCGGAACGCTCCGAGCAGCAGCGCCGCGTCGCCGACGGCGGTCATCCCCTTGCCCCGTACGTCGCCGATGATCAGCCGGGTGCCGGAGCTGGTGCGCACCGCCGCGTACAGGTCGCCGCCTATCTCCGCCTCGGCCTCCGCGGCGAGGTAGAGGGAGGCGACGCGCAGCGGCCCGATCTCCTTGGGCAGCGGCCGCAGCACACCGCGCTGGGCGGCCTCGGACACGTACCGCACCTGCGACAGCTCCCGGGCGCGGCGCTCCCGCACCACGCAGAACACCACCAGGCAGGAGCCGACGAGGATCAGGGCGGCGATCTGCGCCTGATGGTTCGCCGAGAACAGCTCGTCGGGATCGCGCAGTACGGCGATGACCGCCTGCGCCGCCACCGCGAGGGCGGCGATGAGCCCGGTCGTCCAGGGTCCCGCGAACGCCGCGGTGATCGCCGGGGCCGCGACGAGGAGGGGGCCCAGGTGGATGTCGGGCGGCGCGAACACGTCGACCACGGTCACCAGCGCGACCAGCGCGATCGGGAGGGCGACCAGTGCGTGGCCCCGCCCGCCGCGCGCCGACCGCCGAAGACCCACGAACCGCGTCACCGTTCTCCTTCTCGGGCTGGAGCGCCGAAGGCACTCCCGGGCACTCCAGGGCGCTCCCGGTCACTCCCGGCAGGAAACACCGAAGGCTCCCGGCAATTCTGTGCGCATCGGCCTCCGTTGCGCATGTCGCAGCCCTGGTCGGGCCCGCCCCGTACGAGACGGACGGGGTACGCCCGCACCCGCCCGGCCGCGGGTGGGCGCGGTTGCGGGGTGCGGGTGGAGAGCCGAGGGTTGATCCACCGGTACGACCACGGGAAGCGCCGTGGACCCGACGGTGACCGCACTGCGGCGCACGACCGACTCGTCCTGTCGCCGGCGCGTTCCGGCCCGGACAGGACGGCCCCGGAGGAAGCCATGTCCGACCCCTCGTCTCGCATGCCCTACGCCCACGACCATCAGGAGCACCACCACAAGGAGAGCGACAGCGTGCTCGCCTCCGGCGGCGTCATGTTCGCCGGCGTCCTGATGATGCTCGACGGGATGTTCTCCGCCATCGCCGGCATCTCGGCCATCGCCGAGGACGACGTCTACACCCGCGTCGGCGACTACGTCTTCGAGCTCAACCTGACCGCGTGGGGCTGGATCCACCTGGCCGTCGGGGTGATCGTGGTGGCCGCGGGGGCGGGCGTGATGCGGGGCGCGGGCTGGGCCCGCGGCATCGGCGTGACACTCGCGGCCCTGATCGTGCTGCTGCAGTTCCTGTGGCTGCCCTACCAGCCCGTCTGGTCCCTGGTGAGCATCGCGATCGCCGTGTTCGTCATCTGGGCGCTGTGCACCGAGACCGGTCGCGCGCCCGCCCGTCCCACGGACTGAGCCCCGGCGCCGTCCCCATGGCTGTGGCATGAAGAGCGCCGCGGGCGAAGGTTCCGCGACCCCGCCGGAGGACCCGCGCGGCGACGACGACGCGCGGCTGCGGGCCACGCTGCTGAGCCGCGGCTATCTGCGGCTGCTGGTGCTCTGCGCCCTGATCGGGATCCCCGTCGCGCTCGCCTGCTTCGCGTTCCTGACGGCGCAGCACGCCCTCCAGAACGTCGTGTGGGAGACGCTCCCGGAGGCCCTGGGCTTCGACCGCGCGCCCTGGTGGTGGCCGCTGCCCGCGCTGCTGCTCGCCGGCCTGATCCTCGCGCCGATCGTGACGCGGATGCCAGGTCGCGGCGGCCATGTGCCCGTACACGGCCTGGGCGGTCCGCCGCTCGGGCCGGCCGCCCTGCCGAGCGTGGTCCTGGCCGCGCTCGCCACGCTCCCGCTGGGCGTGGTGCTCGGTCCCGAGGCGCCGCTCATGGCGATCGGCGGCGGCCTCGCCCTGCTCGCGCTGCGCGCCCTGCGCCGGGCCGCCGAACCGGACGCCCGGGGCCGCATGCTGCTCGCCACGGCGGGCTCGACGGCGGCGATCTCCAGCATCTTCGGCGGGCCCGTCGTCGCGGCCGTGCTGGTCGTCGAGGGCGCCGGGATCGGCGGCGCCCAACTCGTCGTACTGCTCCTGCCGTGTCTGATCGCCGGCGGGACCGGGGCCCTGGTGTTCACCGGTTTCGGGAGCTGGACGGGCCTGTCCATCGGCGCGCTCTCCCTGCCCGAGGTGCCTCCGGACGTCACCCCGGACGCGGGCGACTTCCTGTGGGGCGTGCCCGCCGCCGTGCTGATCGCCGCGGCCGTGGCGGTGCTGCGCAGGCTGGGCCGCAGGACCGAGCGGTGGACCGCCGGGCACAGCGGCGTACGAGTCGTCGCGTGCGGTGCCGCGGCAGGCGTCCTGATGACCGCGTACGCGCTGCTCACCGGCCGGTCGGCGGAGGAGGCCGCGCTGTCCGGGCAGTCGGCGCTCGGCGGCCTCGCGGCCGCGCCGCACTCCTGGTCCGTGGGGGCGCTGCTCGCGCTCGCCGTGTGCAAGGGACTGGCCTGGAGCATCTGCCTAGGCAGCATGCGCGGCGGGCCGATCTTCCCGGCCGTCTTCATCGGCGCGGCCCTCGGCATCGCCTGCGCGGGCCTGCCGGGGCTCGGCGCGACGCCGGGCCTCGCTCTCGGCATGGCCTCGGCCACCGCCGTCGTCACCGGCCTGCCGTTGACCAGTGCGGTGCTGACGGTGCTGCTGCTCGGCGTTGACGCGCACAACCAGATGCCGCTGATCGTGATCGCGTCCGTCGTCGGCATCGTCACGGCGCAACTGATGCGCGGCCGCCCGCCCGCCGCGGAGCCGGGCACGGAACCGGGAGCCGAGCCCGGCGCGAGGGAAACCGGGAAGCCTGCAGGGAAGCGCACCGCGGACGCGGCTCAGGAGCCCGGCGGGTGACCGGCGGGGAGGACACGAACGGTCGCGCGGGTCGCGCTGGCACGAACGGTAACGAGGAGACGAACGGTCACGCGGGGACGAACGGCGGCGGACCGGGGAGCGGCCGGCTTCTGGCGCGCCTCGTCCACCGTGTCCGCACCGATGGGCGGTGGCTCGTGACGGCGGCGGGCGCGGCGACGGCCGCCATGACCGCCGCCTACTTCCTCCTGCCCCTCGACCTCCTCGGCCCCCGACGCCCCGTGCTCAGCTGGACGTTGCTGGTCCTCGCCCTCGGCGTCATCGCGCTGCTGCTGCTCCGCCAGACCGGCGACGTGCTCACCGACCGGCCCGGCACCCGCCCCGGCTTCGCGATCCCGCTGCTGATGTGCGCGTCCGTCCTCGTCTTCGCGGGCGCGTACTACGTACTGGCCTCCGAACCCGGCGGGTTCGACGGGCTCCGCACCCGGGTCGACGCCCTGTACTTCACGCTGGTCACCCTCGCCACCATCGGCTACGGCGACATCACCGCGACGGGCCAGTCCGCGCGCGTGCTGACGATCCTGCAGATCCTCTACACCTTCGTCTTCCTCACCGCGGCGGCCACCGCCTTCAGCCGCCGCGTCCGTGGGGTGGTGTCCCTGCGCCACCGCCGTGCCGACCCGGCCCACCCGCCGGAGTCCGACGACACCCGAGGGAACGGCGGGGATAACGGCGGGGACCAGAACGGCTAGTCGGGCTCAGCGCACCCGTCCCCGCGGCTTCAGCGGTGTCGGCGGCAGTTCCGGGGCCGGCAGCGGGGCGCCCTCGTACCCCTTGACCTCGCCGAAGCGGTCCCCGTTCATCCAGTCCGAACGGGCCTGTGCGATCTCGTCGTTGGTGCGGCCGATGAAGTTCCACCACATGACGATCTCCTCCGCGAACGGCTCACCGCCGAGCAGCATCAGGCCCGCGTCCGAGGCCGCGCGCAGCGGGAGTTCGCCGCGGCCGCAGCCGAGGTAGAGCATCGAGCCCGGCAGGACCGGGACGCCGTCGACGTGGACCTCGCCGGACATCGACAGGACCGCGTACTCGAAGTCGGGCTCCAGGGGCAGCCGGAGGTCCGCGCCCGCCGTGAGCGCCAGGTCGGCGCCGACGATCGGGGTGTACGTCGTGCCGGGGGACGCCGCGCCGTCGACCGAGCCGAGGATCACCGTGGCCGTGAGCCCGGGGGCCGTGGCCTGCGGCAGCTCGGCGTGGTGCTCGAAGTGGGCGTCGACGTGCCGGTGGCTGTCGGGCAGCGCTACCCAGAGTTGGGCGCCGTGCAGATAGCGGGGGTGCGGGGCCGGGGACTGCTCGGCGTGGCTGATCGCGCTGCCGGAGGTCATGAGGCCCAGTTCGCGGGGGCGCACGGTCGCGCGGCAGCCGAGGGAGTCCTGGTGCAGGACCTCGCCCTCGTGCAGCCAACTGACGGTCTGCAGGCCCTGGTGCGGGTGCGGCGGGACCTGCATGCCGGGTTCGGAGGTGATGTCGTCGGGGCCGTAGTGGTCGACGAAGCACCAGGCGCCGACCATGCGGCGGCCCAGGTTGGGGAGCAGTCGGCGGACTTCGGTGGACTCGCCGAGCTGGACGCGGCGCGGGGCGAGGAGTTCGCGTACCGGCTCGGCGACGACGAAGCCTCGCCCGCCGCAGACGGACAGGGCGGCCTGACGGTCAAGGTTGCTCATGGCGCACAACCTAACCGAGACATCTGCGTACAGACATGGCTCGAAAGGGTCCCGTCCCCCGCACGGGGGTGCTTCCGCCGGCCCGGCCGAACCACCACGGAATCCCCCGCCCCCGCAGCCGCTCCGGCCCCTTCCGCCCCACGGGTCGGCCGCCTGGGCGAGCGCCACCCTGATCGTGCGCCGCCGCGCCCCTGGGCGTACGACTTCCGCGCAGACGCAAGGGAGTTACGAGGGTCCGGAGCCGTGCGGGAGCGGGCGGGGTTCAGCTCTCCGGGTCCGCCAGTTGCGGCGGTTCGCCCTCGGTCGTGGCCGTGTCGATCACGGCGAAGGCGGCGCCCTGCGGGTCGGCGACGACGGCGAAGCGGCCGAAGGCCATGGTCATCGGCCCGAAGTAGAGCCGCCCACCGAGGCGTTGGACGGTGGCGACGGCCTCGTCGCAGTCCTCGACGCCGAAGTACACGCTGATGTACGAGGGCGCCTCGGCCGGCACGTCGTCGGTCATCTTGAAGCGGCCCATCACGGGCTGCCCGTCGACCTCCCACAGCCGGAAGTCCATCGCGTCGTCCACGATCCGCTTCACGCCGAAGTCGAAGACCGCCGGGAAGAAGGCGTCCGCCGCGGCCGCGTCCCGCGTGAAGACCTCGGCCCAGCAGAAGGAGCCGGGCTCGCCCGTCTTCGCGAAGCCCTCGTGCTGCCCTGCCTGCCACACGCTGAAGTGCACGCCGCTCGGGTCCTGGGCGGTGACCATCGTGCCGAACTCGCCCACGGCCATCGGCTCCATGAGCAGCTTGCCGCCGTTGGCGGTGATCCTCTCCGCGGTGGCCGCCACGTCGGAGGAGGCGAAGTAGAAGTTCCAGGCGGCGGGCTGCCCGGCCATCTCGGGCAGCTGCGGTACGACGGCGGCGACGGCCTTGCCGTTCGAGTGCGCCTGGGTGTAGCCGCCGAATTCGGGTGAGCCCTCGTCGAAGGTCCAGCCGAGCAGCTCGCCGTAGAACTCCTTGGCGGCGCCGATGTCCGGGAACATGGCGTCCACCCAGCAGGGTGCGCCGTCCGCGAATGCGGTCATGGTGGTCCAGCCCTCTCCCGCCCCCTGCCTGATGTGCGTTGACTCTTGTCACGGTAGGGGCGGGGGCCGGGCGGCGCACGGTGGGGAGGCGGGCGCCCCGCCCCCCCCTTACGCGCGGGTCAGCCGGTCAGCTGCCGGTCGCCCCGGTGTGCAGGCGGCGATGCAGTTCCCGCACCTCGTCGGCCAGCTCGGGGACGGGGCCCTCCACCGGTACGTCCGGGGCGACCTCGTTGATCGGCAGGGACCGCACGGGTCCGGCCGGGACCCCCAACTCCTGGAGCCACTCGCCGAGTTGGGCCGCCGAGCTCACGTACACGATGCGGCCGAGGCCCACCCAGGCGTGCGCGGCGGAGCACATCGGGCAGTGCTCGCCGGAGGTGTAGACGGTGGCGGCGGTGCGCTCCTGCGGGCTCAGGTTCCCGGCGGCCCAGCGGGCGAGGGCGAACTCGGGGTGCTGGGTGTGGTCGCCGCCCGCCACCCGGTTGCGGTCCTCGGCGAGGATCTCGCCCTCGGCGTTCACGAGCACGGAGCCGAAGGGCTCGTCCCCGGCGTCGAGCGCCTCGGCGGCGAGCTCCACGCACCGGCGCAGATAAGGCAGTTCGGAGGCTTCCATGGATGTCTCCCTCTCTTCGCCGAGGCGGCCGGGGCGGCTCTCGCGGCCTCGCCGGCTCGGCTGTGCTTGGCGTATCGGTCCTGCTCTCCGGCTCCTCCTCCGAAGGCCTGTCCGTGATCGTATCGCCGGGGGCGGAGGCGTTGTACGGGCCCCGGGGGGGGCGTTGTCGCGGGGCTGCGGGAGGGGCTGAGCAGGGAGTTCGCCGAGCAAGGGTTGAGCAGGGGGTTCGCTGACAGGGGTTGAGGAGGGGCTGAGCAGGGCTTCAGGGAGAGGGAGATGTTGAGCGCCGGGGTGCGGTGAGGCTGGCGAGGAGTTTGAGGCGCTCCTCGGAGGCGCTGCCCGGCTCGGCCGTGTAGAGGGTCAGGTCGTGCATCGCCCGGTGGGCCATCGGCAGGTCCAGGGACACATAGGTCAGCTCCAGCTCGCCGACCTCCGGGTGCTGCAGGCGCTTCGCCCCGTCGTGGCGGATGCGGACGTCGTGCGCGGCCCACATGGTGCGGAAGTCGGGGCTCAGTGTGGAGAGCTCGCCGATCAGGTCGCGCAGCGCCCGGTCGTGGGGCTCGCGGCCCGCCTCGGCGCGCAGCAGCGCCGCGGTGGCCACGGCTGCGGCGTCCCAGTCGACGAAGAACTCCCGCGCGCCGGGGTCGAGGAAGACGTAGCGGGCGTTGTTGGGGCGGCCGTGCCGGTCGGCGGTGCGGCTCTCGTACAGGGGCGCCTGCAGGGCCCTGGCCAGCGCGTTGTCGGCGACGATGTCCTGGCGCCCATTGCGTACGAAAGCGGCGGACAGCGTCACCGAGTCGAGCAGCCACTGCACGTTCGGCGGGACCTGGACGTCCCTGCGGCGGGACGGCTTGCGGTGGGCGGAGCGGGCGGCGTGGGCCAGGTCGAAGAGATAGGTCCGCTCGTCCTCGTCCAGCTGCAGGGCCTGGGCCACGGCGGCGAGCACGTCCTCGGAGACGCCGCTGATGTGGCCCTTCTCAAGCCGCGTGTACCACTCGGTGCTCACTCCGGCGAGTACGGCGACCTCCTCGCGCCGCAGCCCCGGGACGCGGCGGCGGCCGCTGGTGGGGAGTCCGACCTGCTCGGGCGTGATCTTCGCGCGCCGGCTGGCGAGGAAGTCGCGGATCTCGGTGCGGTGGTCGGGGCGCTGGTCCATGACCTCCACGGTAGCCAGGCGGGGCCGCTGGAGGGGGGTCGAGTTTGTACCCCTGTAAACCCGACCTTCTCCGCCCGCGGGAAGCCCGCTTTTCTGGGATCACCACCCCCTCGTTCCCGGGCTCACCCCCCTTCGTCTCCGGGACGAGCACCCGGACCTGCCGGGCTCACCGCCCCCTCACCACCTGCACGGAGTTGACGTATGAGTTCGCGAGGCGCAGTCCTCGACGCCCCCGCCCACGGGCGTCCCGAAGACCTCGACAAGCAGTCCGCACCCCGGCTTCCGCTCGTCGTCCACATCCTGGCCCTCGGCACCTTCCTGATGGGCACGACGGAGTTCGTGGTGGCCGGGCTGCTGCCGGAGATCGCGGGCGACCTGCGGGTCGGCGTCGCCGGGACCGGCCTCCTGATCACCGTGTTCGCCGTCGGCGTGATCGTGGGCGCACCGCTCATGGCGCTGCTCACCCTGCGGCTGCCCACCCGGCTGACGCTGATGCTGGCCCTCGGCGTCTTCTCCGTCGGACACGTCGTCGTCGCCCTCGGCTCGCACTTCGCGCTGCTGCTCGCGGCACGGTTCCTCACCGCGGTCGCCACGGGCGCTTTCTGGGCCGTGGCCAACGTCGCCGCCGCCCGCGCCGCGGGCCCCGCGGCCGCCTCCCGCGCCCTCGGCGTGGTGGGCGCAGGGGCGATGCTCGCTAACGTCGTCGGCGTGCCGCTGGGTGCGTTCGCCGGTCAACTCATGAGCTGGCGCGGCCCGTTCTGGGCCCTGGCGGGCCTCTCCGCGGCGGCCATCGTGCTCATCGGCCGCGCCGTCCCGCACGACGGCCCGGCCGAGCACACCGTGTCGATCCGCGGCGAGCTGACCGCGCTCCGCTCCGGCCGCCTGTGGCTGGTCCTGGCCGCCTGCGCCACCACCACCGGCGGTGTGCTCGCGGCGTACTCGTACATCGCACCGCTGCTCACCGGCCGCGCCGGGATCTCCGCCGGGGTCGTGCCGCTGGTCCTCGTCGGATTCGGCGTCGGCTCGCTCATCGGGTCGATCGTCGGTGGCCGCATCGGCGACCGCCGCCCGCACACCGTCACCCTCGTCGCCGCCGCGAGCACCGCGCTGCTGCTCCTGGCGCTCGTCCTGCTCTCCGCGCTCGCCGTCCCCACGGTCGTGCTGATCGCCCTGCTCGGCTTCTTCGGTCTCGGCGCCAACCCCGTACTGATGGCGCTCGCCGTCCGGTACGCGCGGCAGGCGCCCACTCTCGCCTCCGCGCTGACCGTGTCGGCGTTCAACTTCGGCACCGCCATCGGCTCCTGGGTCGCCGGCCTCACCCTCGACACCATCGGCGCGACCGGCCCCGCCATCGTCGGAACGGCCGTCGCCGCCCTCACCCTCGCCCCTACGACCGCCATCGCCCTGATCCACCGTCGACGGAGTGTTGACAGCGAGTTCCCGACAGATTGAGGAAGCGGTCCCGTTGAAACGTTGCTCCCGTTGAAAATCGGCCAGGGTTGAAGAATCGGCCCCGTTGAAGAATCGCTCCCGGCACGCTCACACTCGTGCGCCTCGTTCGACTCGTACCCGTCGTCCAGGAGATGAGGGCAGGCGCCGGTGCCGGCCCGCGTCCCTGACGTTCTGGCCATCACCGCACGAGATCCGGAGCGAACCACATGACCGAGTCCATCGAGAGCCCGCTGGCGCTGCCCGCGGCTCGGCGCCGCTTCCTCAAGCCGGCCGCCGGGGCGCGGCCCGACGCCGGGGTCGAGGACAAGATCCTGAAGCTGGAGCGGCAGTCCGGCTCCTTCAAGCGGCTCATCGCGGCACGCGTCGGACGCCGCTTCGCCGAGGACGTCTGGCAGAGCGCGCTGCTCCAGATGACCGAGCATCTGCAGCGCGGCCACGAGGTCGCCAACCTGTACGCGTACATGCGCACGGTGTGCGTCAACTGCGCCAACAAGGAGTTGGGCCGCCAGTACCGGCGCTCGGAGGTCATGGTGGGCGGCGCCGCCGAACTCGACCTCCAGGGCGCGGAGGACGCGGAGTTGGACGACTCCGGGCTGCGCTACAGCGACGTCCGGGACATCCTCGCCGCCGCCCTGACGCCTCTGGAGCACCAGGTGTACGTGCTCCGGCACGTGTTCGGCATGACGTCGAAGGACATCGGCCGGCACCTCGACCGCTCCCCCGCCGCCGTACGCCAGACGCTCTCCCGGGCCGACGGCAAGCTGCGGGACCCGGAGGTGCTCGCGTGCTTCGACCACCGCCTCACGTACGACGCGTAACGGCCGGTAGATCCCTTCGCGTGCCTACGGATCCCCGCCCCGGCCCCGAACTCCCTTGAGGGAACGGGTGGTTGACGGGACGCCTCCGCAGGACCGAGTGGGGACCGCATCGATCCGTCGATCCGTCGATCCTCAACGGCCGGGCCCGAGTGGCATCGGGCCCGGCCGTCCACCGAAACCCGCAGAACCTCGGGGAGACACCTATGGCCCGCTTGCTCCATCTCATCGTCGTGTTCGCGACGAGCCTCTGCACCGCCGTCCACCGCTTCATCGATCGGCTACTGACCCGGCGGCCGGTATGGGCCGTCGCCCGGCCCCGGCGCGGCGGGGCCCGGCAGCGCCGACTCGTCCGCCAGATCGCCCTTCCGAGCGACTCAGGGGATTCGGTGCAGAGTCTCAAGCCCCGCGAAGTGTGAGCAGCACCGGGCCGGTTCCGAGATCGGGGGCTGGAACCGACACGGTGCTGAACCACCCACGCCGGAGCGCACACGAGTCGGGGGGGGGGGGGGGGGGGGGGGGGGGGGGCGGGGGGGGGGCGGGGCGGGGGGGGGGGGGGGGGGGGGGCCCGGGGGCGCGCCCCCCCCCCCCCCCCCCCCCCCCCCCCCCCCCCCCCCCCCGCCCCCCCCCCCCCCCCCCCCCCCCCCCCCCCCCCCCCCCCCCCCCCCGCCCGCCCCGCCCCCCCCCCCCCCCCCCCCCCCCCCGCCGCACATCCCCGTAAAAAAATTTCTCGAATTCCCGCCGCACACCGATGAGTTCCGTACGCCCGCTCCGTCTACCCCCTCGGACACCCCTCGCACGGCAAGCAGCAACGGCAGGCCGGCAGGCACGGAGACGGAACCCCGAGGAGCCCACATGGCCGCGCGCACCCACCAGCAGATGGTCTTCATCAATCTCGCGGTGAAGGACATCGAACTGTCGAAGAAGTTCTTCGGCGAGGTCGGGTACGAACTCAACCCCCAGTTCTCCGACGACGAGACCGCCTGCGTCGCGGTGAGCGACAGCATCGTCCTGATGCTCCTGCAGGAGGAGAAGTTCGCGCGCTTCACCGTGAAGCCCGTCGCGGACGCCACCCGCTCCACGGAGGCGCTGATCTGCCTGAGCGCGGGCAGCCGCCGCCAGGTCGACGAGCTCGTGGACCGCGCCCTGTCCGCGGGCGGCTCCCCCGCCGCCGAGCCGAGCGAGATGGGCTTCATGTACGGCCGCTCGTTCCTCGACCCGGACGGCCACCACTTCGAGGTCATGTGGATGGACGAGAACGCCGTGCAGGGCTGCTGACCGAACCGACCGAACGAACGGCATGGCAGCAGCGGACAAGGGCGTGCCAAGTTCATGGCAAGGGTGCGGCGGGCCGGGCGGCCGCACCGCCTCTACGATGTCCGCGTGTCAGACCATCCCGCCCCCGAGGCCCCGACCCCCGGCCCGGTCCCGGCCCCGTCCGCCGACCGCGAGGTCGAGTCGCTCGCCGAGTTCGACGCCGCGGTCGCCGCCCACGGCACCCTCGCCCACCACCGCGTCCAGGGCATCGACCTGACCCGGCGGACCTACGCGCTGCTCTCCGTCGACACCCAGGGCGCCGTCTTCCTCGGCTGCACGATGCGGCCCGACGCCGCCGCGAAGGTACGTGCGGACGGCGCCCTCGTCTTCCCGCCGGTGCCCGGCCTGCCCGTCGACCCGTACCGCGGGACGCTGTACTCCCCCGACGAGCTCTTCGCCGGCCTCGCGCAGGGGTACGAGGCGACTCCGGACGCCCGCGCCTACGCCTGGTTCCAGGAGACGAAGGCGGGCGGCGACGTGTTCGCGTCGATGCTCCGCGCCGTGCACGACGACTCCATCTCGGACGCCCTGGACGAACTCCTCGTCGGCCGCCGGGTGGTGGGCGTCATGGGCGGCCACGCCATGGGCCGCGGCACGGACGCGTACGCGGGCGCGGCACGCCTCGGCCGCACCCTCGCCCGCACCGGCCTGACCGTCGCGACCGGCGGCGGCCCCGGCGCCATGGAGGCCGCGAACCTCGGCGCGTACGCGGCCCCGTACGAGGACGAGATGCTCGACGAAGCCCTCGAACTCCTCGCCAAGGCCCCCTCGTTCACCCCCTCGGTCACCGACTGGGCGCGGGCCGCGTTCACCGTCCGCGAGAGCTGGCCCGCGGGCGGCGACTCGGTGGGCATCCCCACCTGGTTCTACGGCCACGAGCCGCCGAACGCCTTCGCCGGGCACATCGGCAAGTCTTCGCCAACTCCCCCAAGCTCTCGGCTTCGCTCGACCAGGGGGGGACCCCCACCCGCGAGGACGGCCTCCTCGCCCGGTCCACCGCCGGCGTGATCTTCCTGCCGGGCGCCGCGGGCACGGTCCAGGAGGTCTTCGACAACGCCACGCCCAACTACTACGAGTCGCGCGGCGAACCGACCCCGATGGTCCTGGTCGGCCGCGCGCACTGGACGGAGCGCCTCCCGGCCTGGCCGCTGCTGCGCTCGCTGGCCCGGGAACGCTCGATGGACGCGCGGATCGCCCTGGTCGACACGGTCGAGGAGGCGGCGGACACGCTGAGCCGCCTGGCGGCCGCGGCCTCCTGAGCCTCAACACACGGAAAGGCCCGCGCCGTTGGAACGGCGCGGGCCCTCTCTCGTACGTACAGTCTCAGCGGCGCGAGCCGACGAGGCGGGCGATGCCCCAGCCTGCGGCGGCGGCGAGGACGAGGCCGAGCAGGGAGAGCATCCCGGAGCTCGCGTCCGGACCCCACCAGGCCTCGGCGGGGAAGAACGGCGCCTCCTTCAGGAGGTAGATGAGGTCGCCGTTCGAAGCATCCATCTGCACCATCACGATGGCATTGGTCTGCCCGAAGAACGCGCCAAGCGCAGCGACGATCCCCGCCGAGACGTGCGCACCGCTGCTGCGCCTCCCGACGAGCCCGGCGACGGCGCCGACGGCTGCGCCGTTCAGCACACCGTGCCCCATGTACAGGGCGCGGCCCGTGGCCTCGTCAGTCAAGTTCTCGTACGAGGCCCAGATGATGGCCACATAGATCAGCGAGACCACGAACGAAACGAGCCAGCCGAGGAAGAACGCCCCGACCGCGCTGCCGCCGCCGCGCTGCGGTCCCGCGTACGGCATCGGGGGCTGCATGCCCGGCATCGGCGCGGGCTGGCCCGGGAACTGCGGCTGGCCCGGCGGCGGTCCGGGCATGCCCTGCTGCTGCGGCGGCATGGGCGGCGGCCCGGCCGGCGGCTGGGGAGGCATCGGCGGGGGCGCGCCGGGCCCGGACGGCTGCGCGTACGGGTTGCCGCCGTCCGGCTGGGGCGGCTGCGGCTGAGAGGCGGGTTGCCAGGGCTGGCTCATTGGTCCCCCGTGAAGCGGAATGAAGACTGAGGGTCCAAGTTATCAACGCGGTCAACAGGGCTGAACAGGCAGGACCGGGCAGGACCGGCGGGACCTGGCGGAACGTGCCGGGTTGCGCGGCTCAGCCGAGGACCACCACGTCCGCCATGTCGAACACGACCCCCACCCGGTCCCCGGACTCTGGCGCGTCCCGCAGCGCGCAGGCCGCTTCGAGCCGGGGCGCGGAGGCGTCCTCGGGCTGCAGGTGGACGGCGACGTGCGTGCCGCGGAAGGTGCGGGCCGTGACCGTGCAGGCCAATCCGTCCCGCGCGGCGACGAGTTGGACTCCGGCGGGGCGTACGAGCACGTCGTGGCTGCCCTGGGGGGAGCCGGGCGGCACCGGCAACTTGCCCCAGACGGTGTCGGCGGCCTCACCGCTGACCGTGCCCGGGGTGACGTTGTCGAAGCCGAGGAAGCGGGCGACGAACGCGTCGGCGGGCCGCTGCCACACGTCGAGGGGCGTGCCGCTCTGCGCGATCCGCCCGTCGCGCATGACGACGACCCGGTCGGCGAGCGCGAACGCCTCACCCTGGTCGTGCGTGACGGCGAGCACGGTGGTGCCCAACTCCCGGAAGAGTTCCCGCAGTTCGACGACGAGGCGTTCGCGCAGCGACCGGTCGAGCTGGCCGAGCGGCTCGTCCAGCATCAGCAGCCGCGGCCGCGGGGCGAGCGCGCGGGCGAGGGCGACACGCTGCTGCTCGCCGCCGGACAGCGAGGCGACGGCGCGGCGCGCGGCCCCGGGCAAGCCGACGAGTTCGAGCAACGCCCGTACGCGGGCGTCCTGTTCGGCGCGCGGTACGTGGTGCATGCGCAGGCCGAAGGCGACGTTGGCGCCGACGTCGCGCTGCGGGAACAGCTGGTGGTCCTGGAACATCAGGCCGACGCCGCGCTTGTGCGCGGGCACGCCGCCCTGGTCGCGGCCTTCGAGCAGGACATGGCCGCCGTCGGTGGTCTGGAGTCCGGCGACGACGCGCAGCAGTGTGGACTTGCCGCTTCCGCTGGGCCCGAGCACGCACACCGTCTCGTGCTCGGCGACGTCGAGTTCGACGCCGTCGAGCGCGGCCTGCCCGGCCGGGCCGCCGAAGCGTACGGACACGTCGTCGAGGCGCAGCATCAGAACTCTCCGGTCCGGTCGGTGCGGATGCGTTCGAGGAGCAGCAGCGAGGCCGCGCACACCAGCATCAGCAGGGTCGAAAGGGCCATCGCCTGCCCGTAGTTGAGCTCGCCGGCCCGGCTGAGCAGGGTGGCGACGGCGACGGGCAGGGTGGGCTGGTCGGGCCGTGCGATGAACACGGTCGCCCCGAACTCGCCGAGGGACACGGCGAACGCGAACCCGGCGGCGACGAGCAGGGCGCGCCGCACCATGGGCAGGTCCACCTCGCGCCACACCCGCCACGGCGACGCGCCGAGCACGGCGGCGGCCTCGCGGAGCCGTTCGTCGACGGCGCGAAGGACGGGCAGCATGGTGCGCACCACGAACGGCACGCCGACGAGGGCCTGCGCGAGCGGCACGAGGATCCAGGAGGCGCGCAGGTCGAGCGGCGGTTCGTCGAGCGTGATGAGGAAGCCGAACCCGACGGTCACGGCGGACACCCCGAGCGGCAGCATCAGGAGCGCGTCGAAGCCCCGTACCAGCCGTCCGGCCCTGCGCGTGAGCGCTGCGGCCGCGAGACCTCCGATGACCAGGGCGATCGCGGTGGCGGCGAGCGCGTACTCCAGGGAGTTCCCGACGGCCTCGACGGGCGGTACGAGGAAGGCGCCGCCCTCGGCGGAGCCGAGTTCCCGGAAGTAGTCGAAGCCGTAGCCGTCGGAGGGGTGCAGGGAGCGTTCGACGAGGACGGCGAGCGGGACGAGGACGAGCAGCAGCACGGCCAGCAACACCCCGCCGAGCAGCGCCCATTGGGCCGGGCCCTGCGGGCGGCGCGCGGTCTGCGCGGCGTCGACGAGCTTCAGCGCGGACTCGCGGCGGCGCACCGTCCAGGCGTGCACGGCGAGGACCGCGCCGACGGCGGCGAACTGCACGAGGGTGAGGACGGCGGCGGTGTCGAGGGCGAGGAGCTGCGCGGTCTGCCGGTAGATCTCCACTTCGAGGGTGGTGAAGCCGGGCCCGCCGAGGATCTGCACGACGCCGAACGACGTGAACGTGAACAGGAACACCATCAGCGCGGCCGCCGCGACGGCCGGCCCGAGCGCGGGCAGCGTCACCTGCCGCCAGGCCGCGAAGCGGGAGGCGCCGAGCATCCGCGCGGCCTCCTCCTGCCGCGGGTCGAGCTGCGCCCAGAGGCCGCCGACGGTGCGGACGACGACGGCGTAGTTGAAGAAGACATGCGCGAGGAGGATCGCCCACACGCTGGTGTCGAGCCGCAGCCCCCACAGCTCGTCGAGGACGCCGCCGCGCCCGAGCAGCGCCAGGAACGCGGTGCCGACGACGACGGTGGGCAGCACGAACGGCACGGTGACGACCGCCCGCAGCAGCTGCTTGCCGGGGAAGTCGAAGCGCGCGAAGACATACGCGCCGGGCAGCGCGATCAGCAGGGTGAGCCCGGTGGAGGCGAGGGCCTGCCAGCTGGTGAACCACAGGACGTGCTGGATGTCGGGGTCGGTGAGGACGTCCCTGAGCCGCCCGATCTGCCAACTGCCGCCCGCCCGGCGGTCCTTCAGGCCGCGCGCGACGATCGCGGCGACCGGGTAGGCGAAGAACACCGCGAAGAACGCGACGGGCAGGGCCATCAGGCCGAGCCGCACCGCGCTCCCGCGGACGTCCCTTTGGGGGCGGGCCCCGGTGGTTACTTCAGGACCAGCGACTGCCACGACTTGACCCAGTCCTCACGGTTCTCCGTGATCTTCTTCGGGTCCATGGTCTTCGGGTTCTCGACCTCGACGCCGAACTCCGTGAACAGCTCGGGCAGTTGGGTGCCCTCACGGACCGGGTTCACGAACATCTGCAGCGGCATGTCCGCCTGGAACTCCTTGGAGATCAGGAAGTCCAGGAGCGCCTTGCCGCCCTTCTCGTTCTTCGCCCCGTCGAGCAGCCCGGCGAACTCGGTCTGCCGGAAGCACGTCTCGGTGGCGACGCCGGTCGGCGCCTCCTTCGGCTGCGGCTTCGCGTACAGCACCTCGGCGGGCGGGCTGGAGGCGTACGACACGACGAGCGGCCGGTCCGCCTTGGCCTTCTTGCCGCCGGCGGAGCCGGAGAACTCCTCGTTGTACGCCTGCTCCCAGCCGTCGACGACCTTGACGCCGTTGGCCTTCAGCTTCTTCCAGTAGTCCTGCCAGCCCTTGTCGCCGTACTCGGCGGCGGTGCCGAGGAGGAAGCCGAGGCCGGGCGAGGAGGTCGCGGCGTCCTCGGTGACGAGGAGGTTCTTGTACGCGGGCTTGACCAGGTCGTCGAGGGTCTTCGGCGGGGCCAGCTTCTTGTCCGCGAAGTACTTCTTGTCGTAGTTGACGCAGATGTCGCCGCTGTCGACGGGCGTGACGTGGTGCTTCTCGTCCACCCGGTACTCGGGCATGACCTGGTCCAGGCCCTTCGCCTCGTACGGCGTGAACAGGTCGTTGTCGACGGCGCGGGACAGCAGGGTGTTGTCGACGCCGAAGAGGACGTCGCCCTGCGGGTTGCCCTTGGAGAGGACGGCCTTGTTGACGACCTCGCCGGCGTCGCCGCCCTTGAGGACCTTGACCTTGTACCCGGACTTCTTCTCGAACTCCTTCAGCACGTCGGGCGAGACGTTGAAGGACGAGTGCGTGACGAGCGTGACGGTCTTGCCGCCGTCGCCGGAGGCCTCGGAGCCGTCCGAGCCGCCGCAGGCGGCGAGGGCGCCGACGCCGAGCGCCCCACAGAGAACTGCCGTGCAGGCACGCCGAACATTGATCTTCATGACTGGTGCTGACTCCCTACGCCGGTATGACCCGGATCAGGTCCGAGGGTCTGCGGCGGTGCCGCACTCTCAGCGCCCTTGGTGGCGCTCCCCTGTCGGAATTCATTTTTCGAAATTCATTCGTACGAACGCACGATACTGCACGGCACCCGTGCCGGTCTCCCGGCACGGGTGCTCGCTCAACGCTCGGCGGCGGCGAGCTGCCCGCAGGCCCCGTCGATCTCCTGGCCGCGGGTGTCCCGGATGGTGACGGGCACGCCGTGCGCCGCGATGGCCTCGACGAACGCCTTCTCGTCCTCGGGCCGCGAGGCCGTCCACTTCGAGCCGGGCGTCGGGTTCAGCGGGATCAGGTTGACGTGCACCCGCTTGCCCTTGAGGAGCCGCCCGAGCCGGTCACCGCGCCACGCCTGGTCGTTGATGTCCCGGATCAGCGCGTACTCGATGGAGATGCGGCGGCCCGACTTGTCCGCGTACTCCCAGGCGGCGTCGAGGACTTCGCGGACCTTCCAGCGGGTGTTGACGGGCACGAGGGTGTCGCGCAGCTCGTCGTCCGGCGCGTGCAGCGAGACCGCGAGGCGGCACTTGAAGCCCTCGTCGGCGAACCGCAGCATCGCGGGCACCAGGCCGACCGTGGACACGGTGATGCCGCGCTGCGAGATGCCGAGGCCGTCCGGCTCCGGGTCGGTCAACCGGCGGATGGCGCCGACCACGCGGTTGTAGTTGGCGAGCGGCTCGCCCATGCCCATGAACACGATGTTCGACAGGCGCGCGGGACCGCCCGGAACCTCACCGTCCCTGAGCGCCCGCATGCCGTCCACGATCTGGTGCACGATCTCCGCGGTCGACAGGTTCCGGTCGAGCCCGGCCTGCCCCGTCGCGCAGAACGGGCAGTTCATACCGCAGCCGGCCTGCGAGGAGATGCACATGGTGACCCGGTCCGGGTACCGCATCAGGACGGACTCGACGAGCGTCCCGTCATGCAGCTTCCACAGCGTCTTACGGGTCGTGTCGTCGTCACAGCTGATGTGCCGCACGACCGACATCAGGTCGGGCAGCAGCGCTTCCTGCAGCTTGCCGCGGGCGGCGGCCGGAATGTCCGTCCACTGCTCGGGGTCGTGCGCGTACCGCGCGAAGTAGTGCTGCGACAGCTGTTTGGCGCGGAACGGCTTCTCGCCGATCGCGGCCACCGCTTCCTTGCGCTCGGCGGGCGTGAGGTCGGCGAGATGCCGCGGCGGCTTCTTGGCTCCGCGGGGCGCGACGAAAGTGAGTTCTCCAGGCTTAGGCATGACCTATCCAGTGTGGCAGATCCACTTCCGCTGACCTGCTGCTCCACCTACGAACGGTGGTCGTAGCCGGTCGTCGTTGGTCGTCTTGGGCCGCCCCTTGACGGCCCACAGACGGCCCCGCGCTGAGCCGCCGAACACCCGAAAGTGCTGGTAGCTACCCGTCGAGGCCGCGGTGCTTCGCTCCTGGAGTTCCCCACGCCGTCACTCCCCCAGGGCCCGTAGATGGGCCGCGAAGTCCTCAGTGAGGCTCTCCAGGACAGCCTTCCCTTTGTCCGCCGTGGCGTACGACGGGAAGCCGATGACTCCGGACTCGGTGTAGGCCTTCATCCCCTCCACGAGAAGGAACGGGCGGTCTCCGCCGTCGTGGTCGGCGGTCTCGTACCCAGGGCGCACAAGGTCCGGCTCCGCGTGAAGCAGGATGGAGGTCTCGATCTCTCCGGCGTGCATGTCTGCGTGCCTGCTGCTGACCATCCCTGCATGATCGCGAGCCCGGTCCCACTCAGGGCCCTGGGGGAAGAGGCTCATCCGGGGCTCGGTCAGGTTGGCCTCCTGGACGATGTTCGACAGCACGTAGTTGCCGCCGTGCGCGTTCACCAGGACCAGCTTCCGGATGCCGGACGCCTCCAGGGACTCCGCGATGTCGGTGATCACGGCATGCAGCGTCCGGGCGCTGATGCTGACCGTCCCCGGCCACGTGCCGTGCTCATGGCTGCACGCAATGGAGACGGGCGGCAGAGAGAGAACCGGGTACGCCGCCGCCAGCTCTCGGGTGATGATGCAGGCGATAGCCGTGTCAGTGACCAGCGGCAGGTACGCCCCGTGCTGCTCGAACGAGCCGACTGGCAGTACAGCAACCTGCGGTGACTGAGCCTGGACGTCGGTCGTGGTGATGGTGGGCAGCAGGTTCACGTCTCTCCTTCGATTCCGGGTCAGCTCCCCTTCATAGTGCCCAATTGGCGGTTGAACTCTGCGATCTCGACCAGCTTGCTCCAGCGCGAAAGCAGGTCCTGTACTCGTCCCAGTTCGGCCAGGATGCGCGCCGAACCTGTGCTCTGGGCGATGGCGATCGCCTGCGCGCCCGCGTTGTAGGCGGCCTCCACGTCCTCAAGCTGCGCGTAGGCCGTAGCCAGCCTGGCGAGGCAGAGGCCGCGGTCACGCTCCTGTTCCGCCGGCCATTGGGTCAGGCTCGCCTCCAGCGTGCGCACGGCCTCCTCGGGCCGCTGGAAGCGCAGCGCGGAGTTCGCCGCCTCCATGTCGATGTACGACGCCGAGCAGTACGGCGCGAGGCTACCCGGTTCAACGGAAGCCGCCTCCGCGAGCGACCGGGCTTCGTCGAAGGTCCGGGCCGCGTCGTCGGCTTGCCCAAGCAGTGCCTCGGAGTTGGCGCGGGCTCGCAGGGCCACAGCGCGCACTTCGCCGGGGAGCTTGCGGTCGTCTCGCAGAGCCGCCTTCGCCAGACCGATGGCATATCCGGCCTGCCCGGCCTCGGCCGCGATGTTGCTTCGCCTCTGGAAGATGTACGAGCTGAGTGCCGGGTCCCCCAGCTCGAAGGCGTAGTCGAGCGCGCGGTTCGTCCACAGCATCGCCTCCCGGGAGTCCCCCGTGTCCTGGTGAAGCCACCCCAGGAATTCGGCGTACCGCGCTCCCACGCGGAGGACGTCTTCCCGTACGTCGCCCCGCGCTTCCTTGCACAGCTCCTCAATGAGGGGGACCTGACTCTGCACGGGAGGCACCAGGAATCGCGGTCCCACAAGGGGCTCGGCCTGAGTGTGCTGGACGAACACCGACTTGAGGTACCCAAGGATCTCGGGGTTGGCCTTCGGTGTGGGAAGGCGAGGGCTGGGCAGTGAGGGCAGGCTGTCGAGCTGCGATGGAGCCGTTTCAAGTTCCAGACCGAGTTCGACCCGAGTCGCCTGGTAGACCTCGGAGAAGAGGGCCTGGTAGTCCGCTCCAGGAGCGCGCCGGCCGTTCTCGAACATGGAGATCTGCGTCTTGAGGCTTGACCGTGACGGCAGTTCGATCCCGAGCCGTTCGGCCGCGTCCTCCAGGGCATCCATCAACTCGACCTGTGACCACCCGCGAGCGATCCGGGCCGCCTGCAACTTCGTCTTCATCGCGCCCCCGCACGTCAGGCGATGCTTGGTCTCTCATCATGGCAATACATCGCCTGACGTGGGGAGTTAACAGGTAACAGCAGTTGACTGTTAACCCTGTCCACTGTGGATCGGCGCGAAATCCGGCCTACTGGTTCTCGACAGCGCGAGGGTGTTCGGCTTCCAGCCGCTCAACCCGCTCGCGGAGTTCCGAGAGTTCGGAGGTGACGTGCATCAGACGGTTCTGCAGGTCGCGCATGCTGGCCGCCGCGTCTTGAGCGGTGGGGTCGCCCTTCTTCGGGTCGAGGACGTACGTCCCGCTGCCCTGGCGACCCTGGACGAGCCCGTCCTCAGCCAGCTCCTTGTACGCGCTCTGCACCGTCATCAAGGCGACCTTGAGGTGCTTGGCGAGGTCCTTGGCGCCCGGGAGCTTCTGCCCTGGGCCGTACTTGCCCACAGCGATCTCGTTACGGAAGCGGGATGCGATCTCCTTGGCCGACGGGGGCTTCTTCGGGGTCCAGTCCATGCCATAGAGCGTATCTGACCTAGGTCATTTCCTTCTGCTGCCTTCGGAGGCTTGACACCCCCGAAGCGACCTAGGTAACTTCATCTCATCGAACTTACCTAGGTAACTCGCTCGGCCGGGTCCTGCGTTCCTGGGACCTCCGAGAACTGCTTGACCTGCAAGAACGCCTGTTTGGCCCCGTAATTCGGGATCTCCAGGCGCACACAACTCCACAGAGGACGGGGCTGAAGGCGAAAGCCGAGCGATGAGCCCTACGGCAGGACCAGGGAGACGGAAGGTCCTTAAAGGCCGCGCACCTACAGGGAGAGATCCCGCCCAACTGCGCTAACCACGAGCCGCCGAGAACGCAGACGCACCACAGAAAGACCCAAGGAGCCGCCGTAGGGGATGGCTCCTGCCCACCACCCGGTGGGTTCACCTCGGCGCGACCGTCGCGCCGGGATGTTCATACCGGGAGGAACACCATGGCCAAGCTCTTCAACTCGCTCCGTGAAGCCTTCGAGGCCGGAGCCTTCGACGACGAGCCCACCCCCAGCACGCCCAGCAAGCCGACCGTCATCCACAACGAGAACACCGGCTCCACCACCGTCATCAACGGCGAGCACATCGGCATCTGCGGCGGCACCCACTACGGCGACCTGACCTTCAACTTCGACCGCTGACCGCACGCCTCACCAACCACTCCGTAGCCCCGGGAGAGACCGTGTTCGCTTCGCTGTTCGTCCTGCTCTACGTCGCTCACCTCCTGTCCGACTACCCGCTGCAGACGGACCACCAGGCCAAGCACAAGGCCGGTGCCGGCACCTGCGGTTGGCGAGCGAACGCGGCCCACGCCGCCACTCACGTGGCTGTCACCACGGCCGCCCTCGCGGCTGGGATCGCGGTCCTCGGACTCGACGTGAATCTGGCGGCCGCCGCTGGCGCGGTGCTCTGGATCGGCGTCACGCACTCGGTCATCGACCGGCGCTGGCCGGTGGCCCGCTGGATGGCCTTCGCCCGCCAGGCCCGATTCGCACAGCACGGCGGCGCCGCCCACGTAGACCAGACCGCGCACCTGACCGCGCTGGCCATCGCGGCGCTCGCGATCGCCGGTCTCTCCTAGCTCCGCAGCCCCGATGGTCGTAGGCCGGGTTCGACTCCCGGCCGGGGCACCGCCCTCGCCGCTGCCGCGGCGTGAGGGCAGCACGACACCTTCCACGCTCATTCACCGATCAAGGGAGTTTCCCCGTGCCTACCTGGCGTCAGGACAGCAACGGCGACGTGACCGGCGACATCACCACGGTCGTGATCAGCGGCAACACCGGCGGCATGGTCCACCTCGGTAACGGCGACCAGATCGTCCACGTCCACAACGACGACGACACCTCGGACGACGACTGACCCTCGCGCACCGGCCGGGCAGGCCGCCTCTCACCACAAGACCACGGCCTGCCCGGCCCCACTTCTCGTCCCTCCAACTCAAGGGAGCGTCCCGTGAGTTCATCCTGCGTGTTCTGCTCCATCGCGGCCGGGCAGGCACCGGCCACCGTCGTCCGCGAGTGGGACGACGTGATCGCGATCCGCCCGCTCGGCCCGGTCACGCCGGGGCATGTGCTGGTCATCCCGCGCCGGCACGTCGCCGACGTCGGCGAGGACCCGCAGGTCTCCGCGCGGGCCATGGTCTGCGCGGCGGAACTGGCCGGGGAACTTCCCGCGGCGAACGTCATCACGTCCAAGGGCTCCGCCGCCACGCAGACGGTCTTCCACCTGCACATCCACGTGGTCCCGCGCATCGAGGGCGACGCGCTGCCGCTGCCCTGGACGCCGCAGCAGGCCGGGCACACGGCGAGCTGACACGGACCACCCCGCCTAGCTCCCGCCCCTCCACCAACGAATCCGCCGCATACGGCACTTGAGGAGAACTCGCCATGTTCGGACGCAACAAGAAGATCACCAACGACGCCGAGGCCCGCGAGGTCGAGCGCCGCCAGGCCGACGACATCCGCGCCGCGCACCGCGCCACGAAGTGGGGCCTGAGGTCCGCCGCGGACTTCCGCAAGAAGGTCACCGACGCCGACCAGCAGCTGTCGGACTGGAGCGCCGAGAAGCGCAAGCAGCAGAAGGCCGAGCGGGAACAGCAGCGGCTCGCCCAGTGGTGTGCCGACGAGGACCGGCGCCTGCGGGAATGGGTGGCCGCCGACACCTACGAGGCACGCAAGCAAGCCCGGCGGTGGTGACGCTCCCTCACGCCGTTCCTTCCCAGCACCAGCTGCCCTGATGGTCGCAGGCCGGGTTCGACTCCCGGCCAGGGCACCGCCCCGCCGCTCTGCGGCACGGGGTTCTCCTGCCGGGCCTGTCGCCTCTCACCAACTTCTCGACCGCGACCGGCCCGGCCTTCCTTCCTCGTCCCTCCAACACCAGGAGTTCGTCATGCGCGCGTACATCAGCGGCCACCGGGCCGTGAACGACACCGACCTCGTGGAACTGGCCCTCGGCACCCCAGTCGACCTGTGGCTCGGGGTGGAGGGCGAGAGCGAGATGGAGCGTGAGGCGCGGCTGGACGCGGCCCGCGACATCCTCGCCGAGAACTCGAACCTGCCCGACGACGCGCTCCGCGTCGCGGCCGAGACCATCGACGAGCACGCGGCGGAGCTGTTCAACGTCGTGTCGCTGCCCCACGTCTCCCGGCTCACCGACCGCCGTGCGGGCCGTAAGGCGGTGGCCGCGTGATGACCACGACCCCCAGCCCCGAAGCCCTCCTGGACCACGCGGGCAATCCCCGGCAGAGCCGGGCGACGTACCTCACCTACGAACAGTCCCGCCTCGGCATGGCGTTCCACGAGGCCGGTCACGCCGTCCTGGCCCTGGCGTACGGGCTGCACGTCGAGTCCAGCGAGGTCATCGCATGGACCGATGACAGCAGCTGGCGGGTCACCGGCAAGACGTTCTCTGACGCACCGACAATCCACGTCTGGCGTTTCGCGGCGATGTGCGCGGCCGGTCAGGTCACGCAGGTCAACTACCTGATGGCCTACGGCCTGTGGACTCCGGAACGGGCACTGGCCTGCACCGCTGAGCACGACCGCGAGATGGCCATCGACGTGCTGGCCCCGGAAGGCTTCCGCATCGGCCGCGAGCACGTCCCCGCGGGCGGTAAGTCGTGGTCGATGGTGCGCGGGATGGCCCGCCGCAAGGTCGAGCACCTGTGGCGCGAGATTCGCACCGTGGCCCACGCCATGGACGAGAACACGATCCTGACCGGCGACCAGATCGCGGAGATGACCGGCCTGGTCAACCCCGTGTTCGAAGCGGAGGTAGCGGCATGATCCGCATCGTCACCAAGAAGCGTCTCGCGCTCCTGGAAGCCGACCGGGTGGCCGCGTTCGAGCGGGCCCGCCGGGCGGCCGAGGCCGCGGAGGCGGAGTCCGGCCGGCACGCGGATGAGCTGTCCACGATCACCGGCCGCGCAAAGCGCGCCGAGGCCGAGGCGGAAGACAACTGGAGGCTGCTGCAGGACAAGCGGGCCGATCTGGCGGAGGCGAGGGAGGCCCTGGAGGCCGCTCGCGCAGAGACTCAGGTGCTCGGGTCGAAGCTGGGCGAGCTGCGGGAGCAGGCGTCGGTCAAGGGCCGGGAGAGGGCGCTGCTGTTGCACTACGGCGAGCCCCACACGATCTACGGCTCCTACGAGGAGGCACTGGCCGACACCGACACGCATGGTGTTCATGCGTGGAGTCGGGGCGGTGAACGTCCTGCGGCCGAGGCCGAGTGGCGCGTGGAGGCGTTCACGCGCGACGTCGAGTCGGGTGGATTCCGCCGTGCGTGGAAGCCCTCTCCGGAGCAGGTTCGGGGGGCGGCGTGAACAGTGTTCAGACGCGTTCAGCGGAGAAGGCACTGTCGGGCGGCACGTGGCTGATCGTGTGCGGCGCGATGCTCTACTCCATCCTCACGGTGACCCCGTTGATGGCGAAGCACACGGCGGATGAGTGGGACTGGACGGCACCGATCCTTCCCCTCGTGGTGGACGCCGCGGTCGTCATCGTGGTCAAACTCGACGACGTCCTGGCCCGCCTCGGCGGAGACGGCGGCCGCTGGCCGGTCGCGCTGCGATGGATGACCGGCCTCATGACGCTCGCCCTCAACACGGCCGACTCCGCGCTGAAGAAGGACCCGGTGGGCGTGGCTGTCCACTCGGTGGCACCGCTCCTGCTGATCGTCACTGCAGAGACCAGCCTCGCCTACCGGCGGGCCATCGCGGCCGCCCAGATGGCGCTGGCGGCAGAGCAGAAGGCCGAGCATGAGAAGGCCGCCCAGGCGGCCCAGGAGCGCGCCGAGCGGGCCGAACGCAAGGCCCGTGAGGAGCGCGAACAGGCGCGGCAAGAGGCCCGCGAAGAGCGCGAGCACGCCGAGAAGCTGGCGCGTGAACAGCGTGAGCACGAAGCTGCGTTGGCCCGTGAGAAGACCGAGCGGGAAGAGCGCCGGCTGCGCCAGGAGCGTGAGGACCGGGAGCGGGCCGAGGCTGCTGAACGTGAGGCCCGTGAACGCCGTGAACGCGAGCGTGAACAGCGTGAACAAGAGCGGCTGCGCCTTGAACGCGAGGCCGCGGAGCGGGCCGAGGCCGAGCAGCTTCGGCGCGCTGAAGCTGCTGCTCGTGAACAGCGGGAGCGGGCCGAGCGGGTCGAGCGTGAACGCGCCGCCCTGCTTGAGCGCGGCCCGGTCGAGGACAAGCTGCCCGAGGGCGAGGCCCGCCAGGTCGTCGCCGCTGCGTTCGCCGCAGGGCTGACGGTCCGGCAGGCCGCCGAACGGTGCGGCTGGTCGACGGGCTGGGTCAATGGCCTCTACTCCGAGCACCGCAAGGCCGCCGCTCCGGCCGGTGCTGAACTCGCGCTGGCAGGTCAGTGATGGCCACCGCGTACGGCAAGTGCTACGACCCCACCGGTGCCCGCCACGGACTCCCCACCTATCCGTGGCGGTACGCCCCGGACGGCTACGCCACCCGCCGGCAGCTCCGTGAGCGGGGCTTACGGCCGGGCGGTCAGCCGATAGCGGCCCAGCTCATGCGCACCTCGCGCCGCCGCAAGGCGGGCGTCGCCGTGGCCTACCTGTACCGCGTCGACCGCGCGAAGCCGGTCCGTCCGATGACCTCGCGGAAGTGGGGCGCGCTCGCGCTGGCGATGCTCGCCCGCCGCACCTGCCCCGTCTGCCGCCTCACCTACAGCTACTGCCTGCCGACCTCGCTCGGCATGTGCCTGAACTGCCACCAGATCGAGGAACAGCGCCCCGCCGCCTGACCGCATTCGCCGGGTCCGGCCGACTCGCCTCCTACAGCCGTCGGCCGGACCCCTGGTCCCTCCCCTGAGAGAAGGAATCGCCAGTGAACCACGACGACGAGAACGAACTCTTCAGCCGACTGGAGAAGGAGATCAGCGCCGACTCGTCGCCCGACTCGGGCGGGGAGGTAGTCGACCTCGACAAGGCCCGATCCGCTCGCGCCCAGTCGGCCGACTCCCGCGCCGCCGAGTCGCCCGACTCCACTCGGGCCGGATCGGGCGACTCCGAGGACACTGAGTCGGCCGACCCGGACAAGACTGTGTTGGTCGACCGACCGGCCCCCGCGTCGGCCGGTCCCGGCTACCTGGGTCGGCTGCGCTCCGCCCGACGCCGCGACGTCGTGCCGGTGTGGCTGCGCTCGGTCTCGGAGTTGAAGACTGCCACTGCCTGGGTGGCGCGGCACTACACCCACAGCGCCGGGTACCACGCACTGCGCTCCCCCGTCTACGCCGCCCGACTCACCCTCCAAGCCCCCGTCGGGGCCGCGAAGTTCATCGGCTCCACCCTGCGGTGGGTGACCGACGCGGAGGGCGCGCCGGTCCGCGCGGCAGCGGTGCGTCGGGAGGACGCGGGCGAGTACCTGGCCCTGTCGCGCAAGCGTGACGGTCGGGTCCGACTGCGCAGCATCATCACGGTGCTCGCGATGTTCTTCGGTATCGGCACCGCGCTTGCCATCTACGTGCTCGCGCCTGGCTGGCTCCAGGCGATCTCGGTCGGGGCGCTCGTGGCGGCGCTCGGCTTCAACGGCCGGCGCGCTGACGCCCCGGTCATCAACCGGGCCGTGGAGATGCCCAAGGCCACCAAGCTCACCTCTGACATCGTGCTCCGCGCGCTCGGCGCGCTCGGCATCGCACCGATCAACCAGGCCCAGGCCAAGGGCCGGGACGGGTTCGAGTTCACCGCCCCGATCACCCGCGACGGCCCCGGCTGGCGCGCCGAGGGCAACCTGCCCTACGGCGTCACCGTCACGGACGTCATCGAGCGGCGCGACAAGCTCGCCTCCGGCCTGCGCCGCCCGCTCGGCTGCGTCTGGCCCGAGGCCGTGCCGGACGAGCACACCGGCCGCCTGGTCCTCTGGGTCGGAGACCAGGACATGTCGAGCACGAAGAAGCCCAAGTGGCCGCTGCTCACCTCGGGTTCGGTCGACCTGTTCAAGCCCGTCCCGTACGGCACTGACCAGCGCGGACGCTGGGTCAACGTCACCCTGATGTACATCGCCGGGGTGATCGGTGCCATCCCGCGCATGGGCAAGACGTTCCTGCTCCGCCTGCTGCTCCTCATGGCCGCGCTCGATGCGCGGGCTGAACTGCACACGTACGACATGAAGGGCACCGGCGACCTCGACCCAGTCGGCAACGCCGTCTCACACCGGCACGCCGCGGGTGACGACGACGAGTCGATCCAGTACGCGTTGAACGACTTCCGTGCCCTGCGCGAGGAGCTGCGACGTCGCACGAAGGTGATCCGCTCGCTGCCGAGGGACATCTGCCCGGAGTCCAAGGTCACGTCCGCGCTGGCGGACAAGCGGTCGCTCGGGCTGCACCCGATCGTGATCGGGGTGGACGAGTGCCAGGTGCTCTTCGAGCACCCCGACTACGGCAAGGAGTTCGAGGAAATCGCCACTGACCTGGTCAAACGAGGCCCGGCCACCGGCATCGTGCTCCTGCTCGCCACACAGCGCCCGGACGCCAAGGCCCTGCCGACCGGCATCTCGGCGAACGCCTCGGCCCGCTGGTGCCTGAAGGTCATGGGCCAGCTGGAGAACGACATGGTCCTCGGCACCTCCGCCTACAAGCGCGGCGTGCGGGCCACGATGTTCTCCTGGGGCGACAAGGGCATCCACTACTTCGTCGGCGAAGGCTCGGACGCCCGCATCGTCGGCTCCGTCTACGTCGACGGCCCCACCGCCGACGCCATCGGCGCCCGAGCCCGCAAGGCCCGCGAGAAGGCCGGTCTCCTGTCCGGCTACGCCCTCGGCGAGGAGCCGCAGACGGCTGAGACCAGCTACGACCTGCTCGCCGACATCCTCGCCGTGGTCCCCGCCAAGGAGGCCAAGGCGTGGTCGGAGACGGTCGTGGCTCGACTCGCCGAGCTGCGGCCCGACACCTACGAGGGCTGGGAGCCTGACGGGCTCGCCGCCGCGCTCAAGCCGCACGGCATCAGCACCATCCAGGTCGGCCGGCGCGTGGACGGCAAGGTCGTCAACCGCCGCGGCATCGCCCGTACCGACATCACGACCGCGATTGCGGAGTGTGACGGAAAGCGGGACGCGAGCTGACCTTCCGGGGCCGCTAGCGATAGCGGCACCCCCCGCTAACGTTAGCGGCCCCGCTAGCACCCCAAACCGCCTGTGATCAGGCCGCTAGCGGATAGCGGCCCACCTGCGGAAACCCCTGAAAACCGCCTGGAAAGGCCCTTCATGACCCTCACGCTCCTCGCTATCGCCTGCCTGTTCGCCGTCACACTGTGTTACTGGCTTCTGTGTGTGGTCAGCCCGTTCGGGAACTGCCGCAAGTGCCGCGGCCTCGGCATGAAGACCCGCGTCACCCGCAGCGGCAAGGTCAAGGCCGGGAAGGTCTGCCGACGCTGCCACGGCGAAGGCCGCCGCATACGCGTCGGCTGGTGGCTCTCGAACCGGGCCAGCAGCATCCACCGCGACGGCACCCGCTGATGCCCCGCCCGCGCACCCTGCTCGCCCTCATCGCGCTCGGCGTCGCCATCGGCTCCTGCCACCGCGACCCCGCCCCGCACCACCACACCCACTCTCACCGTCCCAACTCGCTTCAGGAGATGCCGTCATGGCGCTGACCAACAAGGACCCGCACAACGCCCGCGAGATGGCCCGAGTCCTCTACCTGTCCGGCAAGGCGATGCGCCGCCAGTCCCGCGGCAAGTCCATCAAGGCCATCGAGAACGAGATCGACGCCATCCGCGAGACGGCCCAGGAGCGCGAGAACGCCAAGCTCCGCGGCCGCCGCCGCTGACCCGGGAGACGACCTGATGACACTCACGATCTCCCTCGCCCTGCTCTTCGGCGTCGGCGCGTTCGTCCTGATCCGCTTCAAGGCGGTCGGGCTCGTCGCCGCCGTGATCCTCGTGCTGTTCGGCTTCTACCTCGCCAGCACCGACGCCCGCACCACCATCAACGACCTCGTCTCGGGCGCACTCAGCATCGTCCGCAGCATCGACACCTAGGAGGGCAGCAGTCGTGAACGAACCCCTCGTCGCCAAGCACTGGCTCGCCCTCGCCGCCCCCAAGGCGGGCCCAGCCGTGGCCACGTCCACAGTGCTCATCCTGGGGCGGATCTGGAACGCCAACGGAGCCGAACACTCCATCGGGGATGCGGTGTTGCTGGGCGGCCTCGCAGCGAGCTGTGCGGCCGCCGGCGTCGTCTGCGCCAGCCGCCTCGGCAACACCACGGCGACCGCGACCGCGTTCACCGCCTCCGCCGCCCTCGCCCTCGCCGGGGTGGCCGGATACTCCGACGGCATCTCGCTCCCGCTGCTGCTGTGGGCCATCGCCACCGGCATCAGCTACGGCCTCGCCGCCCGCCTCTGGCGCAACGACCACAAGGAACAGACCCTCCACGACCGGCAGATAAGCGTGCGCCGCGAGGAACACGCCCACGTCGAACGCGTGGAGGCCATCCGCGCCGGAGCCCAGATCGAAACCGCCCGCGCGGGCGCCGCGTACGCCGAACAACTCGCCACGGCGCTGCTGACCCGCGCGAGCCTGCCCGGCTACAACCCGACCGCCCTCGCCGAGGCCGGACTGCCCCAACTCACCACCACCCAGCTCGAAAAGGAGCACTGACCGATGGACGAGACCTACGACGACGAGTTCTACGACTGCCCCCAGTGCGAGGAGGAGCAGGACAGCGGAGTCGTCTCCCCGCACTGCTGCGGCTGCGGCGCCGACGGGTCCGGCGAACGCCCCGACTGCACCTGCCAGTAACCACCGCCGAGAAAGGACTGACCCCCATGAACGACACCACGCCCGCTGAACTCGCCGAACAGGCCGCCCAAGCGATCCGGAACCTCAACCACGCCACCCTGCCCGGCAAGGACCAGCTCGCCTACCCGGGCGACGCGTACGAGACCGTCGGGCCGCTCGCCCGGCTCGCCCACCGGCTGCCGCAGAGCCTCGACCAGCTCACCGAGTTCCTGCGCAAGCTCACCGAGTCCGGCGCGGTGACCGCCGACTACGGCTCCGCCGAGGAGCAGCTGCTCGAAGCGCGCTCCGCGCTCGCGTCCAGCGCGCTGATCGCCCTGACCCTCGCCGAGCACCTCGACCGCGCCCACGAGGCCCTCGCCCCGCTCGGCTACGACGAGCGCGCGGCCGCGGCACCGAGCGGCCTCTGAACACGCCCGAGCGGGCCGCCTCTCACCACAAGACCGCGGCCCGCTCGGCTTCCTCGTCCCTCCAAGAGAGCAAGGAGAACCCCAGCATGACCCATACCGGCACCATCCGGCGAGACCGTCTCAGGCCAACCCCGGCCGGGCCGCTGGCCACGGCGTTGGCGCTCGCGGCCGGAGGCGTGCCCGTGCTGCCGCTCCGCAAGGGCAAGGTGCCCTTCGCGAACTGCCCCGCATGCCTCTACAGCAGGTGCGGCGGCCGGCCGAACATGAAGGACCCCGGTCCCTGCACCTGCGCGTCCCCCTGCCACGGCTGGGCCGCCACCACCACCGACCCGAGCATCATCAACTCCCCGGCGTGGGAGATGGCATGGCGCGAGGGAGTAGCCGTGGCTTACCACCCCGGCGGTGCCGGGCTCACCGTCGTCGACTTGGACGATGCCGAGGCCATCGCGTGGGCCCGTGCGTCTCTGCCGCCGACCCGGACCGTGGCCACCACGCGGGGAGAGCACTGGATCTACCAGGGCACCATGCGCTCCGTGAACGGCGTCCGTGACGGTGTGGACATCAAGTCGACGATGTCCTACGTCCGTTGGCTTGGCCCTGGCACCGGCTCTGTGGCTCCCCTGCCAGCAGCGGTGCGAGCGCTAGCTGCGAAGGAGCCCACGACAGCCCGACCGATGCCCCAGGGCCTCGCCATGCCCGAGCAGACCGGAGAGTGCCGTCACCGCACGCCCGCCTACCTGGAACGCGGCATCGCCATGGCCGAGCAGCGCATCGCCGACGCCCCGAGCACGGTCCACAACACCGTCTACGCCACGTTCCTCGCTGTGCTGTCCACCCACGGACGCTGCGGCTGCCTCACCGAAGCGCACGCCGAGCGGCTGTTCACGGCGGCGCAGGCCAAGGGCGAGTCGCTCCGGCACTGCTCGGACGCGTGGGCCAACGCCCGTACGAAGTTGGGACTGTAGCGATGTCCGAGGACGAGAAGACTCCGGCCCGCGAGGTCATCGCGGACTACGCCCAGCAGCACTTCCGGTACTTCCGCACCGCCGACGGCACCGTGTACGCGCAGAAGAACGGCCACCCGGTGGCCCGTCCGATCCGCTCTCAGGGCACCTCGGGCAGCCACCGGCAGGAACTCATGGTCGGCCTGTTCAACGACGGGCTCGGCGTATTCAACGGGACCAGCCTCAAGGAGGCGTTGGACTTGATCGAGGCACTCGCGATGAGCCAGCCCGTACAGCAGGTCCACATCCGCGTCGCGCCGGGATTCGACGGCGCGACCTGGCTCGACCTGGGCCGCACCGACGGCAAGTCCGTCCGCATCCACCCCACCGGCTGGGACATCCTCACCCCCGACCCCGCCGAGGTGTGCTGGCGACGTACGCAGCTCACCGGCGAACTGCCCTTGCCCGTCAAGGACACCGACGGCAAGGGCATCGACCTGCTGCTGCGGCTGTGCAACTTCGCCACGGCGGAAACCGAGTGCCTGGCCATCGCCTGGCTGATCGGCTGCCTCGGCCCGTCCGTGCCCGTGCCCGCCCCGTTCCTCACCGGCCCCCAGGGCGCGGGCAAGTCCACCGGCGGGCGGATGCTCGTGCGGGTCATCGAGGGCATGAGCGGCGACCTGCGCCGTGCCCCGAAGGACGAGGAGAACCTGATCACGGCCGTCGCCGCCGGATGGGTCACCGCCCTGGACAACCTCTCCCACATGGCTCCGGACCTCTCCGACGCCATGTGCTGCATCGTCACCGGTGCAGAGACCGTCAAGCGCGCCCTGCATACCGACGGCGACGTCTACCGCGCCCGCTACCGCCGCCCGCTGCTGCTGACCGGCATCGACGTCGGCGTCATCCGGCCCGACCTCGCCGAACGACTCCTGCCACTCCGCCTGGAGCGGCCCGGGGTCCGCCGCACAGAGGCGGAACTGTGGGGGGAGTTCGCGGAGATCCTGCCCATCGTGCTCGGCTCGCTCCTCGACCTCACGGTCAAGGTCCGCGCCGCCGAGGCCAACATCCCCACGGATCTGCGGATGGCGGACTTCGCGCACCTGTGCGCTCAGCTCGACGCGGCGACCGGCTGGGGCGCGCTCAACGCCTACCGGGCCAGCCTCGACGACCTCAACGACGACGTCATCGAAGGCGACTTGCTCGCGCAGACGGTCCTGCAGCACGCCGCCGACATCGCGCCGGGGTCCGAGCAGCGGATGACGTCCACCGAATGGCTCCACTGCCTCACCCGCCTCTACTCGGGCGAGGACTGCCGTCCCCTGCCCAAGGGGTGGCCGACCACCGGCAAGGTCCTCTCCGACCGCCTCAAGCGCCTCCAGCCCACCCTGGCCGCCCGCGGCGTCCTCATCGACTCGGGCCGCACCAAGGAGGGCCGCTACATCGAGATGGCCCGTCCGACGGCCCCACCTCCGCACCAGCAGGAGGCCATGGTCTAACCGGCGCACAAGCAAGAAGAGCACCACGCGCCAGACCCCGGTGCTCTTCTTGCTGTTCGGCGGCTCGCCGCCGCCCGATGGTCGCGCCGCGAAGCGGCTCCCTCTTCAAGCCCCTGAGCCGCACACAACAACAGACACCCACCCTCTCTTTTTCCTAAGAGAAGAACGCTGCGTCACCTGCGTCACCCACGCCCCGAAAACGCCCCGCGACCTGCGGCAACGGCGGTGACGCAGACGGCCGATTCTGCGTCACCTCGCGTCATCTGCGTCACCCGCGATGACGCAGACGCAAGCCGGTGACGCACACCCCAATCCCTGCGTCACCACAAAGGTCCAGGTCAGAGCGGTACATGACGCAGATGACGCGGTGACGCAGAAATCCCCACCTCGGACACACGCGGCCCCGAGCCGCCCGAGCCGACTCCCTCCGAGGACCTCATGAGCCGAACCAGTTCCGCTCACCCCGACCCCACCGCCGCCCTCCGAGGCGGCCTCCCCGACCGCTACCTCACCCCCGAGGACATCGCCGCGATGTTCGGCGTGCCCCTGGAGACCGTCTACCAGTGGCGCAAGAAGCGCACTGGCCCGCCCGGATTCCGGATCGGCAGGCACGTCCGCTACGACCCCGTCGACGTACGCGCCTACGTCGACGCGCTCCGTACCGCTGACGCAGAAGTCGCCTGACGCACAGCCGTACGAACCCTCAACTCCCGTGGGGCAGGCCCGTCCTGGGCCTGCCCCACAGCCATTCCCAGAAGGGCCCGGCCACAGATGGCAGGACACATCCAAGACCGCTGGTTCAAGACCGAAACCGACCCCGACGGCAAGACCCGACGCGTCAAGACCGACCGCCACGGAAAGGGCATGCGCTACCGCGCGCGCTACATCGGCCCTGATGGGTCCGAGACGAGCAAGAGCTTCCCCGACGGGCAGAAGCGCCTCGCCGAGAAGTGGCTCACGAACATTGCGGCCGACATGTCTCGCGGCCAGTACATCGATCCGCGTGCAGCTCGAATCACCTTCAAGAGCTACGCCGCGAAGTGGCTCAGGGATCACACCGCGGACCTGTCGAGCCGGATCGTCGCGGAACAGCGGCTACGCCTGCACGCGTTTCCGGTACTCGGCTCACGCCCGCTGGACTCTTTCCGCCCCGAACACATCCGCGAACTCGTGAGCGTCCTGGAGAAGGACGCCGCGGTGAGTGGCGCTTATGCGCGCAATATCTACGGCGACGTGCGAGCGGTACTCAGCGCGGCCGTGGACGACGGGCTCCTGCCACGCAATCCCTGCACGGCGAAGTCCGTACGCCCACCGGCCGTCGAACGGCGACGGATCACGCCGTGGCTGGCCACTCAGGTCTTCGCGGTCCGCGAGGCGCTTCCTGAGCGCTACCGGGCCATGGTGGATACGGGAGCGGGATGCGGACTCCGGCAAGGAGAGATCGTCGGTCTCGCCGAGGATGCGATCGACTTCGAGGGCGGCATCCTCAGGGTCGTCCGCCAGGTGAAGCTCATCCGTGGCAAGGCCGTATTCGCCCCGCCCAAGTGCAGCAAGGAACGTGACGTGCCGCTGCCGTCGTCGGTGGCGGAAGCCCTGCGTGTCCACATGGACGCCCACAAACCCGTGGAGACCACACTGCCGTGGCGAAGGCCCGACGGTCCGAAGGTGACAGCGCGGCTTCTCTTCACGAACTCCGCGAACGGAGTCGTGTGGCGCAGCAACTTCAATATCCAGGAGTGGAAGCCCGCCCTCTCGGCGGCCGGCCTCATTCCGGAGGCCGACACCGACGGCAAGTACGTGTCTGCCCGCGAACACGGAATGCACGCCCTCAGGCACTTCTACGCGTCGCTTCTCCTGGACGCCGGTGAAAGCATCAAGGCTGTCAGTCAGTACCTCGGGCACACCGACCCGGCCCTGACTCTGCGCGTGTACGCCCATCTCATGCCGTCGAGCCAGGAGCGGACCCGTAAGGCGGTCAACAACGCGTTCCTAGTTCCCAAGATCACGGCCCGACGACGGCCCAGGAGGTAAACGACGGCCCCCTATCGGCACCAAACGCGCAGGTAGGGGGCATGATCCGCTCGAACTCAGGCAAGTTCTCCAGGCTTAGGCATGACCACTCAAGTGTCGCAGACATACGACGACGGGCCCGCCGCCCTGTGGACAACGAGCCCGCCACCGTAGAAAACGCAGGTCAGAGCAGTAATACGGGTCAGCCGGAGCCGACGAAGAGCACCAGGAGCAGCCAGACGACGGGCGCCGTCGGCAGCAGCGAGTCCAGGCGGTCCATGATCCCGCCGTGCCCCGGAAGCAGCGTGCCCATGTCCTTGATGCCGAGATCCCGCTTGATCATCGACTCACCGAGGTCGCCGAGCGTCGCGCTCGCCGCGACGGCGAAACCGAGCAGCAGCCCCTGCCACCAGGAGCCCCCGTCGATCAGGAACTCCATGCACAGCGCGCCCGCCACCATCGCGAACGACACCGCACCGAGCAGCCCCTCACGGGTCTTGCCGGGACTGATCCGCGGCGCCAGCTTGTGCTTCCCGAACCGCCAGCCCACCGCGTACGCACCGGTGTCGCTGACGACCGTCAGGACCAGGAACGTCAGCACCCGCCAGGCACCGTCGTCCGCGGTCAGCATCATCGACACGAACGTCGCGAGGAACGGCACGTAGAACGCGGCGAACACCCCGGCCGTGACGTCCCGCAGATAGCCCTCGGGCGGTTCCGTCATCCGCCACACCAGCACCGCGAGCGCGGTCAGCGCCATCGCCACCCACGCGCCCTCGGCCCCGCGCACATACCCGGCGACGACCATCGCCGCGCCGCCCACCGCGAGCGGCACGAGCGGCGCCTTGATGTCCTTGCGCTCCTGCAGACGCGACGTCAGCTCCCACAGCCCGACGACCACGGCGACCGCTATCACACCGACGAACACGGCCTTGACGACGAACAACGACGCCACGATCACCGCGCCGAGCCCGACACCGACCCCTATGGCCGCCCGCAGATCGCGGCCCGCACGCTTCTTCTGAGGCGGCTGCGGCACCTGAGGTGTGGGGCTGGCCATGGGCTCCTGCGGCATCTCGTCGCGGAACAAGGGGCCACTCACCAGAGCGGCCCCCGCCTCGCTGTCGAACCGGTGTGCAGCGCCTGCGCCGCTGTCGGGCACTTCGGGCACGGTCGGCATGGGCCGAGTCTGCTGCGCGTCGGCCTCATCGTAGGCAGGACCCGCCGGGGGGCGCCCCTGGGCGGGGCCCGTCTCGGGCGGACCCCAGTGACCGGCCTGCGCCGGAGCCCCCCACGAAGAGTCGTTCATCAGACCTCGAGCAGCTCGGCTTCCTTGTGCTTCAGCAGCTCGTCCACCTGCGCGACGTACTTCGCGGTGGTGTCGTCGAGCTCCTTCTCCGCACGACGGCCCTCGTCCTCGCCGACCTCGCCGTCCTTGACGGCCTTGTCGATGGTGTCCTTGGCCTTACGACGCACCGAGCGGATCGAGACCTTGGAGTCCTCGGCCTTGGTCTTGGCGACCTTGATGTACTCCCGGCGGCGCTCCTCGGTGAGCTCCGGGAACGTCACACGGATGATGTGGCCGTCGTTGCTCGGGTTGACGCCCAGGTCCGAGTCGCGGATGGCCTGCTCGATGTTGCGCAGCGCGCTCTTGTCGAACGGCGTCACCACGGCCATGCGCGGCTCCGGCACGGAGAACGAGGCCAGCTGGTTGATCGGCGTCAGCGCACCGTAGTAGTCCGCCACGATCTTGTTGAACATCGCCGGGTGCGCACGCCCCGTACGAATCGCGGCGAAGTCCTCCTTGGCGACCACGACGGCCTTCTCCATCTTCTCCTCGGCCTCGAGGAGGGTCTCTTCGATCACCACTTGCTCCTGCGTGTCTTGAGTGGGCTGGGGGCGCCCCGCGTATCCCGTCTCCGGGTACGGCAAGGGCACCGGCTGCGTCGCGTCTCTTCCTGCACGGTGTCCGACCGGCAGGACATTGTCCATCCCCCGGGCCACGCCCGGGAGATGAGGGTCAGGACCGGGTGCCCTGGTCGCTCACGAGAGTGCCGATCTTCTCACCCTTGACGGCCCGAGCGATATTGCCCGCCGCCAGCAACTCGAAGACCAGGATGGGCAGTCGGTTGTCCCGGCACAGCGTGATGGCCGTCATGTCGGCCACCTTCAGGTCACGCGTGATGACCTCGCCGTACTCCAGGGCATCGAACTTCACCGCGTCGGGGTTCTTCTTCGGGTCCGAGTCGTACACCCCGTCGACGCCGTTCTTGCCCATCAGCATCGCCTCGGCGTCGATCTCCAGGGCGCGCTGCGCGGCAGTGGTGTCGGTGGAGAAGTACGGCATGCCCATACCGGCGCCGAAGATCACGACGCGGCCCTTCTCCAGGTGCCGCACCGCACGCAGCGGAATGTACGGCTCGGCGACCTGCCCCATCGTGATGGCGGTCTGCACCCGGCTGTCGATGCCTTCCTTCTCCAGGAAGTCCTGCAGCGCAAGGCAGTTCATGACCGTGCCGAGCATGCCCATGTAGTCCGAGCGGGCCCGGTCCATGCCACGCTGCTGCAGCTCCGCACCGCGGAAGAAGTTGCCGCCGCCGATGACGACGGCGATCTGTGCGCCGTCCCGGACCACAGCCGCGATCTCACGCGCGATGGCGTGCACCACGTCAGGGTCGACGCCAAGGCCTCCGCCGCCGGCGAACGCCTCGCCGGAGAGCTTCAGCAGAAATCGGCCGGTCGTTTTCCCGTCACCGCTGTTGTCGGCCTTGGTCATGGGGAGATCTCGCTCTCTTGCGTGGCACACATACAAGAAGGCCATTGCCGGGGGTACTTGCGTCCCACTGCGGCAATGGCCTCCTCGTCAGATCTGCGGTCGTCCGCCGCCCGCGGCACTCCGCGGGCACATCCTGTCCCGGACGACTGCTGTCGACCCTAGCGGGGTCTTGAGTCGAACGCGGTACGGACTCAGATGCCGACCTTGATGCGCGAGAAGCGCTTCAGGCTGACACCGGCCTCCTTGAGGACCTGCTCGACGGACTTCTTGGCGTCCAGGGCGTACGGCTGGCCGAGCAGCGTCGCGTCCTTGAAGAACGCGTTGACGCGACCCTCGACGATCTTCGGGAGCGCGGCCTCCGGCTTGCCCTCGGCGCGCGTGGTCTCCTCGGCGACACGACGCTCGGACTCCACGACCTCGGCCGGGACGTCCTCACGGGTCAGGTACTTCGGAGCGAACGCGGCGATGTGCTGCGCAACACCCTTGGCGAGGTCCGCGTCGGCCTTGTCCAGCTCGACGAGAACACCGATCTGCGGCGGCAGGTCGGGCATCGTGCGGTGCATGTACGCCGAGACGTAGGCACCCTCGAACTGGGCGAAGCGGTCCAGGACGATCTTCTCGCCCAGGAGGGCGTTGGCCTCGTCCACGTACGCCTGCACGGTCTTGCCGGCCTCGATCTCGGACGCGAGCAGCGCCTCGAGGTCCGCGGGCTTGGTGGCGGCGACGTGCGCGGCGAGCGCGTTCGCGACGGCCTGGAACTTCTCGCCCTTGGCGACGAAGTCCGTCTCGCACTTCAGCTCGACGATGACACCCGAGGTGTTGTCGTCGGCGATCAGGGAGACCACGGCACCGTTCTCGGCGGAACGGCCCTCGCGCTTGGCGACGCCCTTCTGGCCCTTGATACGAAGCGCCTCGACGGCCTTGTCGACGTTGCCGTCGGCCTCGTCGAGCGCCTTCTTGCAGTCCATCATGCCGACGCCGGTGAGCTCCCGGAGCTTCTTGACGTCGGCGGCGGTGTAGTTCGCCATGATTCAGTGAATCTTTCTCGAAGTCTGTGACGGCCGCCGGGCTCGAACACGGGCGACCAGAGATCTACGGATCTACGGTGACGGGTCGACGGCGGGGGCACCACGACCCCCGCCGTCACCTACCGACCTGTGACCCTGTGACCTGTGAAAGGTCAGGCCTGCTCGGCGGCCGGGGCGTCAGCCTCAGCCGGCTTCTCCGCCTCGGCGGCCTTCTCGGCCTCGGCCGGCTTGTCAGCCTCGGCCTTCTTCTCACCCTCGAGCAGGTCGCGCTCCCACTCGGCGAGCGGCTCGCCGGCGGCCTTCTCGCCCTTGCCCTCACCGGCACCACCGGAGCGGGCGATGAGGCCCTCGGCGACGGCGTCGGCGATCACACGGGTGAGCAGCGTGACGGAGCGGATCGCGTCGTCGTTGCCGGGGATCTTGTAGTCGACCTCGTCGGGGTCGCAGTTCGTGTCGAGGATCGCGACGACCGGAATGTTCAGCTTCCGGGCCTCGCCGACCGCGATGTGCTCCTTCTTGGTGTCCACGATCCAGACGGCGCTCGGCACCTTCTGCATCTCGCGGATACCACCGAGGGTCTTCTCCAGCTTGGCCTTCTCACGCGAGAGGACCAGGAGCTCCTTCTTGGTGAGGCCCGACGCGGCCACATCCTCGAAGTCGATCTGCTCGAGCTCCTTCAGGCGCTGCAGGCGCTTGTAGACGGTCGAGAAGTTGGTGAGCATGCCGCCCAGCCAGCGCTGGTTCACGAAGGGCATGCCGACGCGGGTCGCCTGCTCGGCGATCGCCTCCTGCGCCTGCTTCTTCGTACCCACGAACATGACCGTGCCGCCGTGGGCGACGGTCTCCTTGACGAACTCGTAGGCGCGGTCGATGTACGACAGCGACTGGAGCAGGTCGATGATGTAGATGCCGTTGCGCTCCGTGAAGATGAAACGCTTCATCTTCGGGTTCCAACGACGGGTCTGGTGACCGAAGTGGACGCCGCTCTCCAGCAGCTCCCGCATCGTGACGACGGCCATGGCCGTACTCCTTGATTTTCTCGGTTGTGTCCTGACACCCCGGCGCGCGCCATGCCACGTACCTGCGTACGGGACCGAGGGGCGCTGACACCTTCCGGGCTCTTCAGCCAGGTGTCGGGGCGTGCGAAGTCGACCCGGTGGCCCGGATCGCCACAAGAAGTGTACGGGACCCGCGACGTACCGGGTGACGCCGATATCCACAACCGGCCAGTACTCCACAGATCCACACCAAGATCACCCCCACCCACCCCCTCCACGGCAGACTCCAGACATGCACCTCACACCCCGAAAACCCCGGAAACCAGGCCACCTTCAGCGCCCTCACCGCGCCCGACACCCGCGCACACCACGACGCCCGCGAACACTCCGACCAACCCTGAGCCTGGCCCTCGCAGCACCGGCAGCGATCGCCGCAGCAACCGGCGGCGGCCTGAGCGACACCCCGGCAGGGCACACCACCGCCCGCCCGGCCACAGTCGCGGCAGCCCCGTCAACCGTCCCGAACGTCCCGCGCGACGACGACCAGGCACGCACTTGGCCCGTACGCGGAACCACCGGCACCGGACCACCCATCCTCCGCGGCTGGCACCCACCCACCACGCCCTACGGCCCCGGCCACCGCGGCATCGACCTCGCCGCACCACCCGGCACCCACATCCACGCACCAGCCCCCGGCCGCATCTCCTACACCGGACGCATCGCACACCGAGGAGTCCTCACCATCGACCACCACACCACCGGCGACCCACCCCTGCGCACCACATACGAACCCGTACACGCCCTCGTCGACAAGGGCGACGAAGTAGCCACAGGGGACGTCATCGGAACCGTGGAGCCGCAAGAAAAAGCCAAGGCCAAGGCCCACTGCACGCAGCCCTGCCTGCACTGGGGGCTACGCCGCGGCACGACCTACCTCAACCCACTCACACTGCTGCCCACGTCACTCGTCGACCGGGGGCCGTCACGACTACTGCCGGTTTGGGGGTGTGAGGGGGGCTGAGGGTGGGGTGGAGGGGGCAAGAGGTGGAGGGGAGGGAGGGGGGCGGGGGGGGAGGGCCCCGGTACGTCAGCCTCGTACGCCCCGAAGCGCCATCCCCACCGCAGCCTCCGTGATCACCTCAGGGTCCTCGGCGGCGCCGAGTTCGATGCGGCGTACGGCGGCGTCGACGATGCCTTGGAGGAGCATCGCCGCCAGGCGGGGTTGTTCGTGGCCGAGGGCTTCGAGTGCTTCGCCGATCATGGCGACGAGGCCGCCGTGTGCGGCGCGGATCTTCTCGCGGGCGCCGGCGTCGAGTTCGCTGGAGGAGATGGCGACGACGGCTCGGTGGCGGCGGTCGCCGACGAGGGCGAGCTGGGCCCGCACGTATGCCTCGACGGTGTCCTCGGGGCCTTCCGCGGCCTGCATCGCGGTTTCGACTTCGGCGGCCCAGACGGGGAAGTCGACTTCGCAGAGCTCCTCGACGACGGCTGCGCGGGAGCGGAAGTACTCGTAGACGGAGGATCTGGCCAGCCCTGTGCGTTCGGCGAGCGCGGGGAAGGTCAGCGCCTCCGTTCCGCCCTCGGACAGCAGGGACCGGGCGGCGTCAAGGAGGGCGCCGCGCTGCATCGACCGGTGCTCGGCCACTGAGGCCGCTCGAATCCTTGGCACGTACCCCACTGTACGGAGCAGACGTGCTGTGCGGGAGTCGGCTCGTGCGGGCGTCGACCGGATGCCGGGTGGTCGTGGGCGCGTTGTCCGGGTGTGCGGCGTTCGTGCGCCGCGTCCGCGCGTCGTGCCTGCTGGTGTCGGCGTTGATCTGATCGCCGGCTGCGGGCGTTGTTGTGCGTGGTCGTGGGGGCAGGACCGATTCAGCGTCCGAAGCCGGCGAGCTTGGCGCGGAGCTGCAGGACGGACTTGGTGTGGATCTGGCTGACGCGGCTCTCGGTGACGCCGAGGACGTTGCCGATCTCGGCGAGGGTGAGTCCTTCGTAGTAGTAGAGCGTGACCACGGTCTTCTCGCGTTCCGGCAGGGTGTTGATGGCGCGGGCGAGGAGTCGGCGGAGTTCGCGGTCCTCGGCGATCTCCACGGGGTTCTCGGCGGCGGTGTCCTCGAGGGTGTCCATGAGGCTGAGCCTGTCGCCGTTCTCGCCGCCGACGTGGAGGAGTTCTTCGAGGGCGACGACGTTGGCGAGGGACAACTGGCTGAAGACCGAGTGGAGTTCTTCGAGTGCGATGCCCATCTCCGCGGCGACTTCGCTTTCGGAGGGTGTGCGGCGGAGTTGGGCTTCGAGGGTGGCGTAGGCGCGTTCGACGTTGCGTGCTTTTTGGCGTACGGAGCGTGGGATCCAGTCGAGGGCGCGGAGTTCGTCGATCATGGCGCCGCGGATGCGGGTGATGGCGTACGTCTCGAATTTGATTTCGCGGTCGATGTCGAACTTCTCGATGGCGTCGATGAGTCCGAATACGCCGGAGGAGACGAAGTCTGCTTGTTCGACGTTGGGGGGCAGGCCGACGCTGACGCGGCCTGCGACGTATTTCACCAGGGGCGAGTAGTGGAGGATCAGTTGTTCGCGCAGTCGTCCGTCGCCCGTCGCCTTGTACGACCTCCAGAGTTCGTCGAGCGACGAGGGTGCGGGGGGCCGCGCGCCGTCGCGGGCGGCGGGGGGATTGGCCGCTGCCCGGTCGGACCCGGAGGTGTGCTGGGGCATTCGTTGCCTTGAGCCGTTCTGCTGTGGATCGAGTACGTGCGCGTCGAAGTCGGAAGCTTTGTGAGCGTAGCGTGACTGGAGTGTCGCAGTGTGCGAAGAGTAGGGGATCTCTTCGCTGCCGGTTGTTCAGTCGGGGTTGTCGTACCTCGTTCTCGGCGGGTGTGCGAGTGGGGGCTCGGGGGTCGAAATCACAGAATCTGCCAAGGTCATCGGGGATCGTCCGGACGGCGCAACGTGACGCTTCAGGTGTCTTCGCGTTTGTCTTCGCGTCGCGGAAAGTCGCTTCGGGTGGTCTGGCGTGTCAACTTCCAGTTGTCGCCGTGTCGTTCGACGAATCCGAGTGATTGGAGTTCGTACAGGCTGGCGATGGTGTCGTCGGGGGTGGTGGCGGCGTCGGTGGCGATGGTGGCGGCGGGTGTGGGGCGGCCGGCGGGAAGTGCGGCGAGTACGCGGGTGGCGAGGGGTTTGAGGAGGTCTCTGGGGATGACGGGGCCGCGTTGTTCGGGTGCGAGTTGGCCCATCTCGCCGATGAGTTCGATGACTTCGGCGGCGTCGGTGACGAGGGTGGCTTCGCCGCGCAGGAGTTGGTGGACGCCGGCGGACTGGCTGCTGGTGGCGGGGCCGGGGACGCCCATGGTGTGGCGGCCGAGGCGTGCTGCGTTGCGTGCGGTGACGAGTGCGCCGCTGCGGTGGGCGGCTTCGATGACGAGGGTGCCGCGGGTGAGGGCGGCGATGATGCGGTTGCGTTGGATGAACCGGTAGGCGGTGGGGTGGGCTCCTGGGGGTAACTCGGCGATGAGCAGGCCTTGTTCGGCGATGCGTTGGAGGAGTCCGGTGTGCCCGCGGGGGTAGGCGGTGTCAACTCCGTTGGCGAGGATGGCGGCGGTTGCGCCGCCTGCGGCGAGGGTGGCGCGGTGGGCTGCTCCGTCGATGCCGTAGGCGCCGCCGGAGACGACGACCCAGCCGTGTTCGGCGAGGCCTGCGGCGAGTTTGGCGGCCATGTGTGCGCCGTATTCGGTGCAGGCGCGGGCGCCTACGAGGGCGACGGAGCGGAGGGCCCATATGCGGAGGTCGGCGTTGCCGCGGACCCAGAGGCCGACGGGTTGGGCGTCGCCGAGGTCGCGGAGTTGGCTTGGCCATTCGGGGTCGGTGGGGATGAGGAAGCGGGCTCCGGTGGTGTGTGCGGTGTGGAGGTCGGTTTCGGGGTGGGTGGTGGTGGCGCGGTTGCGTAGTCCTGCGAGGCGTTGGGGGGTGATGCCTGGGAGGGGTGTGTCTTCGTGGGTGAGGTGGTGGAGGAGGCGGGTGGCGCCGTAGGTGCGGAGCCAGCGGCCGGTGTTGTCGTCGCCGGGTTCGAGGATGCGGGTGAGGGTGATGCGTGCGCGGCGTTCGTCGTCGGGTCCGTGGTGCGGGTCCGGGGTGGGCGGCGGGTGGGTCGTGGGCATGGGTGGGCCTCGTGCGGCTTGAAGGCTTGCGGGTGTGGGGAGTTGAGGGTCCGGCGTTGGAGGTGGGCGGCGGTCAGGGGGCGATGGCCATGGGGGCGCCTCGGGGGATGCCGGTGCGGAGTTGGATGGCGAGGGTGACGTCGCGGGCGTCGGGGCGGTCGCGGCCGCCGAGGTCGGCGATGGTCCAGGCGATGCGGAGTACGCGGTCGAGGCCGCGGGCGGTGAGGAGTCCGCGTTCCAGGTCGCGTTCGGCTTCGTGGAGGGCGCCGGGGGCGGGGTGCCAGCGGGTGCGGAGTTCGTGTCCGGGGATGTGGCTGTTGGTGGTCCAGGGCGTGCCGGTGAGGCGTGCGGCGGCGCGTTGGCGGGCTTGGCGTACGCGGTCGGCGACCTGGTGGGTGGATTCGCCGCGTTGGACGGTGGCGGTGAGGTCGGCGCGGGTGACGGGTTCGACGTCGACTTTGAGGTCGACGCGGTCGAGGAGGGGCCCGGAGAGTCGGCTCTGGTAGCGGCGGATGGCTCCGGGTGTGCAGGTGCCGTCCTCGCCGCGGCCGCTGCAGCGGCCGCAGGGGCAGGGGTTGGCGGCGAGGATCATCTGGAAGCGGGCGGGGAGTTGGACGACTCCGGCGGCGCGGGCGACGACGACGTGCCCGGATTCGAGGGGTTGGCGTAGGGCGTCGAGGGCTTTGGCGCTGAACTCGGGGGCCTCGTCGAGGAAGAGGACGCCTCGGTGGGCGAGGGAGACGGCGCCGGGGCGTGGGAGTCCTGGGCCGCCGCCGACGAGGGACTGCATGGTGGCGGAGTGGTGGGGTGCGCAGTAGGGCGGGGCTTCGACGAGGGGTCGGCCGGGTGGGAGGGTGCCGGCGACGGAGTGGACGGCGGTGACTTCGAGGGATTCCTTCTGGGTGAGGGGCGGCATGATCGAGGGGAGGCGTTCGGCGAGCATGGTTTTGCCTGCGCCTGGGGGGCCTTGGAGGAAGAGGTGGTGGCCGCCGGCTGCGGCGACTTCGAGGGCGGTGCGGGCGGCGATCTGGCCGACGACTTCGGCGAGGTCGTGGTGGGCGGCGGTGGCGTCGGGGGTGCCGATGGTGGCGAGTGTTCCGGCGAGGCCGACGGGGGTGTGGGTGGCGCGGTTGGTGTCGGTGTCGGGGTCTTCTTCGGGTACGGGTTCGTCGGTGAGCAGGGCGATGAGTTGGCGCAGGCTGCGGACGCCGAGGACGGTGATGCCAGGGACGAGGGCGGCTTCGGCGGCGGCGTGTTCGGGGACGACGACCTGTTCGTAGCCGGCGTCGGCGGCGGCGAGGACGGCGGGCAGGACGCCGCGTACGGGGAGGACGCGTCCGTCGAGGCCGAGTTCGCCGATCATGACGACGTCGGCGAGGGTGCGGGGGTCGAGGCGTTCGGCGGCGCCGAGGACGGCGCAGGCGACTGCGAGGTCGAATCCGCTGCCGCCTTTGGGTACGGAGGCGGGGCTGAGGCCGACGGTGAGTTTTTTCTGGGGCCAGGCGTTGCCGGAGTTGACGACGGCGGCGCGGACTCGGTCGCGGCTTTCGGTGAGGCTCTTGTCGGGGAGTCCGACGAGGGTGAAGGCGGCGACGCCGGGTTCGAGGTCGGCCTGGACTTCGACGACGACGCCTTCGACGCCGACGAGGGCGACGGAGCAGGTGCGGGCGAAGGCCATCAGGCCACCCCCTGCACGTGTTCGACGACGGGGGCGCCGCGGCTGGGCAGGAGGATGCCGATGAGGTCGATGCGGACGCCGCCGGGTGGTGGGCCTCCGTGTTGGTGGAGCCAGCGTCCGGCGAGGGTGCGCAGGCGGTCGGCCTTGGCGGGGGTGATGGCCGCCATGGGGTGTTGGAAGGGCTGGTGGGTGTGGGTGGGGTCGGGGTGTCCTCGGCGGGTTTTGACTTCGCAGAGGACGAGGGTGTCGTGGTCGAGGGCGACGATGTCGATCTCGCCGCCGGGTCCTGAGCGCCAGTTGCGGTCGAGGATCTTCATTCCTGCGGCGACGAGTTGTCGCGCGGCGAGGTTCTCGCCGTACTTTCCGAGTGCTCCGCGTGCGTTCATGGGGCACCACCTCCGGGTTCGAAGGTGGCGTATCAGCGCCGCGGTTGTGGATCTTGGTGGATAACCGGCCGGTTGTGGATAACTTCGTCACCCACAGGGGTCACTCCCCCACCAGGTCTAGCTTCCCGGCAGTTCGAGGTCGCTCTTGTTGAGCTCCTCGATGTTCACGTCCTTGAAGGTGAGGACGCGGACCTGCTTGACGAAGCGGGCGGGCCGGTACATGTCCCAGACCCAGGCGTCGGCCATGGAGACCTCGAAGAAGACCTCGCCCTGGACCGAGTGCACCTGCATCTCGTAGTCGTTGGTGAGGTAGAAGCGCCGCTCGGTCTCGATCACGTATTTGAACAGCCCGACGACGTCGCGGTACTCCCGGTAGAGCTTCAGCTCCATCTCGGTCTCGTACTTCTCGAGGTCCTCGGCGCTCATGGCATGTTCCCCTTCAGCCGTGCGTCCCCCTATTGTGCGCCAGTCCGAGCCGCCGTCAGACGATTTCCGTGTCGAGAGCGGTGGGACTGGCCGGAGGTCCTTCGTCGAGCAGCGTCCTCAGCAGCCCGGCGAGCTTGGTCGGATACACCGTCTCATGGGTGGCGGAGAGTTCTTCACAGGTCCACCACCGCATTCCGGACACACTGCGTTGTTCCAGCTCGGTGAGGCCGGGCATGTCCGCGGCGGTACGTGCGGTGGGGGCGAGTTGTCTCGTACGGGCGAGGAAGTACTGCTCGTCCTGGTTCCAGCGGGTGCCGGCGAACGGGAAGGAGCAGGTTCGCCGCCACAGGACGGGGCCGAGTTCGGCGTCGGTGATGCCGGTCTCCTCGGCGAGTTCGCGCAGGGCGGCCTGTTCATGGGTCTCGTCGCCTTCGAGGCCTCCGCCGGGGGTGAACCACCAGGTGTCGCCGGAGGCGTCGGGGTCGTCGGGTTCGTGCCCGTACAGGAGCAGGATGCGGTCCTCGGGGTCGAGCAGGACGACGCGGGCGACCTTGCGCAGCTCGTCCGCGGCGAACTCGGCGGATTCAGTGGGCACCGGCCGGCTCCCTGCGACGTCCCTGCTGCTTGCGGCTGCCGCGCTTGGCGAAGGAGCCGTACGCGGCGCCGCCGAGGATGAGGAGTGCGCCGGCCCCGATGGCGCCGACGACGAGGCGCAGCGGTCCGGGTTCGGAGAGGCCGCCGGGCAGGTCGGCGAAGCCGGTGGGGCGTTCGAGCATGCCGCCCATGGGCCAGGCGATGGCGTCGACGCGGGCGGCGACGGCGGTGCGGGGCACGGAGCCGTTGCCGGCGTCGTCGAGGTGGACGCTGGAGTCGAGGGAGGTGCTGCGTTCGTCGCCGAGGAGGAAGAGGCGGCCCTTGGGGACGGTGGTCGGCGGGATGCGGCTGTCGGCTGCCTTGGCGTCGGCCGCGAGGTAGGGCTCGTCGATCGCCTTGCCGTTGACGGTGAGGCGGCCCTGGTCGTCGCAGCAGGCGATCTTGTCGCCTCCGATGGCGACGACGCGCTTGACCATGGGCAGGTCGCCCCAGGACTCCTGGTTGAAGACGACGACGTCGCCGCGGTGGACCTCGCTGCCGTCGATGCGTTCGGCGAGGACGCGGTCGCCGGCGGCGATGGTCGGCGTCATCGACTCGGTCGGCACGGTGTAGGGCTGGTAGAGGAGTGCGCCCCAGGCGAAGCCGCCGAGGAAGAGCACACAGCCGAGGGCCACGGCCAGGTTCGACAGTCTGCTGCCTAGCCCGCCGCGACCCTCGTCCGTACGTCGTGTTCTGCTCATCCCAGCCCCACCTCGGTGACTCGACCCGGTGCGGACCGGTCACGTTCGGGCGTGACCGGTCGCACTCGGAAGATCGGTGATCTGGGACGGCACCCTATCGGGCGGTACTGCCGCCAGAAACCCCGGAGTTGTCGCCGTCGGAAGCCCTGGTCGCAGCGCCGGCTACCGGAACCGACACCGGAGCCGAAACCGGGACAGAGACCGGGATCGAGAGCCTGCGCCGCCGCCACAGCACCACCGGCACCGCGCCCGCGAGCCCCAGCGCGCCCGGAGCGGCGGCCGCGGCGGTGTTGGCTGCGGCGCTGCTCAGGCCCGGCTGGTCGAAGGTGTCGGGAACGGGCAGCGTGCCCCAGCGGTTGATGGGCCAGGCCTTGACGAAGGCGCGCCCCACGACGTTGTCGACGGGCACGAAGCCGCCGCCGGGGTCCTGCTGGTGGTAGCGGGAGTCGAGGGAGTTCTGGCGGTTGTCGCCCATGACCCAGATCTTGCCCTCGGGCACGGTGACCTTGAACTGGCCGCCCTGGTCGTCGTCGCTGCAGGGCGTGGCCCTGATCTCGCCGAAGCTGTGGCTGACGTAGTCGCGCTCGTTGAGCGCCTTGCCGTTGACCTTCAGGGGGCCGGTGCCGTTGCACTCGACGGTGTCTCCGGCGACGCCGACGACACGCTTGATCAGGTCCTTCTCCTCGGCGGACGGCATGAGGCCGATGAAGCTGAGGGCCTGCTGCAGAACATTCGGCTTGGGGGTGGGCTCGCCCTTGAGCCAGTTGCCCGGGTCGTGGAAGACGACGACTTCGCCGCGCTCGGGCTCGGAGCCGAACCAGGGGGTCAGCTTGTCCACGAGGACCCGGTCGCCCTGCTGCAGGGTGTCCTGCATGGAGTCCGAGGGGATGGAGAACGCCTGCACCAGGAACGTCTTGATCAACAGGGCGAGGAGCAGCGCGATGCCGATGAGGAGCGGCAGTTCCTTCCAGAAGGAGCGGTGCCCGCTCCGGTCCGAGCCGGAGTTCTCCTCCGAGCCGTCCTCGGGGTCCGTCGCGCCTGGGTCGGTGCCTCCCGAGCCGCCGTTGATCACGTCGCGTTCATCCTCGGGTTCGTCGTGTCCGGATCGTGCGCCGACGGCCAAATCCCCCACATCCACTCCTCGTTCCGTGCCGCCGCCTGTTTCGTACGCGATGTCGTACGCGATGCAGGCCTACCACTCCCATAACGAGCGGGAGTTCCGCAGGGGTCGGGAGGGGGGCTTCCGCGTTCAGATTCTCCGTGTCCACCCTATGCGACGTGCTCGGTGAGGCGTCCGAGCCGCCGCTGGCGTTCGCCGCGTCTGGCACGGAGGCGTACGTCTCGCGTTGCTCCAGTTCGCTCCAGTGGTCGAAGGGCCAGGCGATGACCTTGGCGGTGCCGACGACCTCGTCCTCGGAGACGGTGCCCTGGTAAGGGCTGTCGAGGTGGTAGCGGGAGTCGGCGGAGTCGGAGCGGTGGTCGCCCATCACGAAGTAGCGGCCTTCGGGGACGGTGACGTCGAAGGTCCGCTGGGAGGGCTTGTTGATGTCGTCGGGGTGCAGGTAGGGCTCGTTGATGGCGACGCCGTTGACGGTGACCCGGCCGTCCTTGCCGCAGCACTTGACGCGGTCCCCGCCGACGGCGACGACGCGTTTGATGAGGTCCTGCTCGTCGGCGGAGGGCAGCAGTCCGATGAAGGTGAGGACCTGCTTGAACTGTTTGACGCCGACGGGGTCGTCCTCTTTCTCGGTCTGCTGCTCGGCGCGCAGCCAGCCGCCGGGGTCCTTGAACACGACGACGTCACCGCGCTGGGGTTCGGCGCCGAACCAGGGGGTGAGCTTGTCGACGAGGACGCGGTCGCCGATCTTGATCGTCTGCTCCATGGAGCCGGACGGGATGACGAAGGCCTGGACGAGGAAGGTCTTGAGGACGAGGGCGATGAGGACGGCGACGCCCAGGAGGAGGGGTATCTCCTGGATCGCGGAGCGCCTCCTGCGGCGTTTGACCTTACGGGCCAGCTTGCGGCGCTCGGCCCGGCCGGGGCGTGCGGGGGCGTCGGGCTCGTCGGCGCGGCCTGCGTCGGAGGTTCGGGTGCCGGGGATGCGGAAGTCGAGGGTGCGGCCGTCGTCGGACCGGCCGGGGTCGGCGCGGTGGCCGCCTTTCGGTTTGCCGCGGCTACCCATGGGCGCCGCCCGGCTTCGGCACCTTGGCGAAGGCGTCGGGCCGGTCGAGGGAGCCGGACCGGTCCAGGGGCAGGCCGATCCAGTCGGCGCGGCCGATCACGGTGTCGACGGGGACCATGCCGCCGCCGGGTGAGCCGAGGTGGTCGCGGGAGTCGCTGGAGTCGCTGCGGTGGTCGCCGAGCACGAACAGCGTGCCGTCGGGCACCACCACGTCGAACGGCACGGTGGACGGTGCGTCCCCCGGATACAGATATGGCTCGTCCACCGGCTCCCCGTTCACCGTGATCTGACCCTGCTCGCCGTCCTGCACGCCGCGGGAGGCCACCCGGTCACCGCCGACGCCGACGACGCGCTTGATGTAGTCGGAGTCGCCGAAGTAACCACTGCCGTCGAAGACGACGACATCCCCGCGCTGCGGCTCGGCACCGAAACGGTACGCCAACTTGTTCACCAGGACACGGTCCCCGGTGCTCAGGGTGGGCTCCATGGAGCGGCTCGGGATGAGGAAGGGCTGCAGCACGAAGGTGCTGACGAGGAGCAGGAACACCAGGCACAGCGCCACGAGCACGCCGGCCCGTCGCCAGCGGCGGCCGGGAACGGCCGCGGAGCGCGACCCCTCCTCCTCCCGCTCGGTGTCGGCGGGTTCGGAGGAGCGATCGCGCTCCGCGTGCTGTGCTGCTTCGGTGTCCATCGGGGTCAGAGCCTATCCGGCCCGCCCCGAGGCTCCGGATCCGCGTTCGGATCCGGGGCGCGAGATCAGTTCTCGCGCTTCTCCTTGATCTTCGCGGCCTTGCCGCGCAGCTCACGGAGGTAGTACAGCTTGGCGCGACGCACGTCGCCCTTCGTGACGAGCTCGATCTTCTCGACGATCGGGGTGTGCACGGGGAAGGTGCGCTCGACGCCGACGGAGAACGAGACCTTGCGGACCGTGAAGGTCTCGCTGACGCCCGCGCCCTGGCGGCGGATGACTACGCCCTTGAACTGCTGCACACGGGAGCGGTTGCCCTCGATGACGCGGACGTGGACGTTGACGGTGTCACCCGGGCGGAAGGCCGGGACGTCGGTGCGCAGCGAGGCGGCGTCGACGGAGGCGAGCAGGTTGCTCATGTTCGTCTGCTTTCTTCGCCGATGCCACAGGTCATCGGCGGGAGGTATGCGATGAGTTTCGGTAGCTGATCGCGTCGGGCCGGCGTCTTTCCCCCTGTGGCAGGGGCGCAGGCTGGACGTACAGCAGCGGCTTATTGTTCCACGGCGTCGGGCGTTGGCCCAAATCGTCCGTCGGGGCCGGGCTTCCAGCCCAGGATCGAGAGCATTTCGCGGTCCTTCTTGTCGAAGGCGGCGGGGTCGGTGCGCTCGATGAGGTCGGGGCGGTTGCGCACGGTGCGGCGCAGCGCCTCGTCGCGGCGCCAGCGGGCGATCTTGCCGTGGTGCCCGCTGAGCAGCACGTCGGGGATGTCCCGGCCGCGCCACTCGGGGGGCTTGGTGTAGACGGGCCCTTCGAGGAGGTTGGCCATGGCGCCGGGCGCGAAGGAGTCGTCCTGGTGCGATGCGGCGTTGCCGAGGACGCCGGGCAGCAGTCGGGCGACGGCCTCGGTGATGACGAGGACGGCGGCCTCTCCGCCGGCGAGGACGTAGTCGCCGATGGAGACCTCGTAGACGGGCATGCGGGTCGCGTACTCGTCCATGACGCGGCGGTCGATGCCTTCGTAGCGGGCGGGCGTGAAGATCAGCCAGGGCCGCTCGGAGAGCTCGACGGCGAGTTCCTGGGTGAAGGGCCGGCCGCTGGGGGTGGGCACGACGAGGGCGGGGCCGTGGGCGCCGCCCTCATAGCCGTCGGCGAGCGCGTCGTCGAGGGCGTCGCCCCAGGGTTCGGTCTTCATGACCATGCCGGGTCCGCCGCCGTACGGGGTGTCGTCGACGGTGTTGTGCCGGTCGTACGTCCACTGCCTCAAGTCGCGTACGTGAACGTCGAGTTGGCCGCGGGCGCGGGCCTTGCCGACGAGGGAGACGTTCAGCGGTTCGAGGTACTCGGGGAAGATCGTGACGACGTCGAGGCGCATTACAAGTCCTCGCCGGAGGCTTCGCCGGACGCGTCGTCGGAGGCTTCGTCGGCTGCGTCGCGCGCGGAGGCGATCTCGGCGCGGTCGTCGATGAGGCCGGGCGGCGGGTCGATGGTGGCGCGCTGCTCCTCGAGGTCGATGTCGGTGACGATCTCCTCGACGAACGGGATCATGACCTCGGTGCCGTCGGGCCGTTCCACGATGAACAGGTCCTGCGAGGCGAGGTGGGAGATCTCCGTGATGCGGCCGACCTCCTGGCCGTCGACGGTCACCACGTCCAGGTCCATGAGCTGGTGGTCGTAGTACTCGTCGTCGCCCTCGGGGAGTTCCTCGGGGTCGACGTCGGCGATGAGCAGGGTGTTGCGGAGGGCCTCGGCGGCGTTGCGGTCGCGAACGCCTTCGAAGCGAAGCAGCAGGCGTCCGCTGTGCACACGGCCGGCGGCGATGGTGAGGGGCCCGGTCGCGGCCGGGTCGGTGGCGAGTACGGCGCCGGGGGCGAGGCGCAGCTCGGGTTCGTCGGTGCGGACCTCGACGGTGACCTCGCCCTTGATGCCGTGGGCGCGGCCGATGCGTCCCACTACCAACTGCACGTTGCGTTCTCCTTCGTACGACGACGGGCCGGGGCGGGCCAGAAGCCCTCCCCGGCCCGTGCCGGTATTGCCTTGCGGTTCAGCGAACCTGGTCGACGTCGACGAGGTCGACGCGGACACCACGGCCGCCGATGGCCCCTACGACGGTACGCAGGGCGCGAGCGGTGCGGCCGTTGCGGCCGATCACCTTGCCGAGGTCGTCGGGGTGGACCCGGACCTCGAGGACGCGCCCGCGGCGCAGGTTGCGGGAGGCGACCTGCACGTCTTCGGGGTTGTCGACGATGCCCTTCACGAGGTGCTCGAGAGCCTCCTCGAGCATGCTCAGGCCTCGGTCGACTCGGCCGCGGACTCAGCCGGAGCGTCGTCCTTCTTCTCGGCCTTCTTCTTCTGCGTGATGGCCTCGCCCTTGGGCTCGTCCTCGGCGCCGACGGCCTCGAAGGTCGGGCGCGCGGCCTTCGGCTCCGGCTGCAGCAGCGGGGCCGGGGCGGGCTCGCCCTTGAACTTCTGCCAGTCGCCGGTCTTCTTCAGGATGGCGAGCACGGGCTCGGTCGGCTGCGCGCCGACACCCAGCCAGTACGCGACACGCTCGGCGTCGACCTCCATGCGGGAGGGGTTCTGCACCGGGTGGTACAGGCCGATCTCCTCGATGGCCCGGCCGTCACGGCGGGTACGGGAGTCGGCGACGATGATGCGGTAGTGAGGCGAACGGATCTTGCCCAGACGCTTCAGCTTGATCTTGACTGCCACGGGAGTGGTGTCTCCTGGTCTTGACGTGGGTGGGCACAACGAAGATGCCGCGTGGGGTTGCGGTACTCGAGTGCCCGATGGACGCGTCAGCCGGAGGAGAGAGGGGTCCTGTGCGGCTGTCGAGTACAGCTGGCCATTCTGCCATACCTCGCGGGGGCGGGGTTCCTCGGGCCTGATCCCCCGACTACGAGTGGCCGTCGACCCGGCCGAGGACACGGGGGCCAGCCCCCGGAACCCCCGCTCCTCAAACGCCGGAGGGGCTGATTTTGGCGGGCGAGGGCTGGATTTTACGGGCGAGGGCTGACCTTTGCAGCGAGGTCTGGCTTTACCTCACGCCGCGCCCACGACCTCCGGGATGCGGAAAGGCTTGCCGCAGCCGCCGCAGACGATGGGGGCCTGGGCGAGGACCGAGGGGACCACGCGGACGTTGCGGCCGCAGTCGCAGACCGCCTTGACGCGGACGCCGCCGCCGGACGAGCCGTGCCGCGCGGCGGGGCCGCGGAAGCTGCGGGCGGTGTCGTGCGACGTGGCCGCGGTGTGGGCCTTGAGGGCGCTCTTGAGGCGTTCGATCGTCGCGCGGTACCGCTTTCTCGCCTCCGGGTTGAGCGTGACCAGGGAGAAGCCGCTGCTCGGGTGCGGCTCCTCGGGGTGGTCGAGGCCCAGCTCCTCGGCGATCGCGAGGAAGCGGCGGTTGTGGTAGCGGCCGGCGCGCGAGGTGTCGCGGACGCCGCGGGCGGCGGCGATGCCGTGGACTGCCTCGTGCAGCAGTCGCTCGAAGGAGAGCTCGGCGCCGCAGGCGGACGAGGACTCTCCGATCAGGGACTCGGGCGCGGCAAGGCTCGGCAGCTCGGGGTGGTGCCGTTGAATGTCGGCCCACGCCTGCGCCAGCTCTGCGGCGAGTACAGGTGGTGTCGTGCTCACGTCGTGACAACGAGCCGGGGGCCCTCGGTGTTCCTATTACGGGGCATCCCAAATAATTTGCACGTACCAGTCAGTTGCGGCTGATGCGTCGCGACGCGGGCGGGTGCGTCGATCTGCGCTGATCTGCGGTGGAACACACAGCAAGGCACACAGCTCACGCCAAGGTGATACGTAGCGGCATGTACGCCGCATGAGGGTGGTGCCGTACGCACGTGGCACGACGGCGACCGTACAACGTCAGTCTGTGTCCTTGGTGAGGCGGGTGACGCCGGCCGCCCGGTAGGCGTCGGCCTCCTCCAGGGTCTCGTTGGCGAGCAGCGCCTCGGCGAGGGCGTCCAACTTGTCGCGGTTCTCGCGGAGTTGGCGGCAGGCGCTCTCGTAGCACTCGTCGACGATGCGGCGCATCTCGCCGTCGATGGTGTCGAGGGTGCCGGGTGCGGCGGCGAGTCCGTACGCCTGTTGGGCGTCGCCGGGGAGCGCGGAGAGGCGGCCGACGCGTTCGCTCATGCCCCAGCGGCCGACCATGCCGCGGACGATGTTGGTGACCTGTTCGAGGTCGTTCTCGGCACCGGTGGTGATGACGCCGAACACGACGTGCTCCGCCGCCATGCCGCCGAGCGCGCCGATGATCCGGCCGCGCAGATAGTCCTCCGTGTACGCGTACCGGTCGGCGTCCGGCGTGGACAGGGTGACGCCGAGGGCGCGGCCGCGCGGCACGATGGTGATCTTGCGGACCGGGTCGGCGCCGGGCTGCAGCATGCCGAGCAGGGCGTGCCCGGACTCGTGGTAGGCGGTGCGGCGGCGTTCCTCGTCGGGCATCACCAGGGGCCGTTCAGCGCCGAGTTGGACCTTTTCCAGGGCGTCGGAGAGGTCGGAGCCGGTGACCTGGGGCTGTTTGCGTTTGACGGCGAGGAGGGCGGCCTCGTTGGCGAGGTTGGCGAGTTCGGCGCCGGTCATGCCGGGGGTGGTGCGGGCGACCTGGGCGAGGTCGACGTCGCCGGCGAGCGGGATCTCCCGGGTGTGGATCTTCAGGATGGCCTCGCGGCCCTTGCGGTCGGGTGGGCTGACCATGACGGTGCGGTCGAAGCGGCCGGGGCGGGTGAGGGCGGGGTCGAGGACGTCGGCGCGGTTGGTGGCGGCGATGACGACGACGCCTTCGGAGCCGGTGAAGCCGTCCATCTCGGTGAGGATCTGGTTGAGGGTCTGTTCGCGTTCGTCGTGGCCGCCCATGGCGGAGCCGCCGCCGCGGGCCCGGCCGATGGTGTCGATCTCGTCGATGAAGATGATGGCCGGGGCCACCTTGCGGGCCTCGGCGAAGAGTTCCCGTACGCGGGAGGCGCCGACGCCGACGATCATCTCGATGAACTCCGAGGCGGAGGCCGAGAAGAACGGCACTCCGGCCTCGCCCGCGACAGCTCGCGCGAGCAGCGTCTTGCCGGTGCCGGGCGGGCCGGCGAGGAGGACGCCGCCGGGCATGCGGGCGCCCATCTTCCGGTAGCTGTCGGGGTTCTTGAGGAAGTCGACGACGTCGTTGAGCTCACCCTCGACCTCGTCGATGCCCGCGACGTCGGCGAACGTGGTGCGTTTGTGCGCCGCCAACTCGACCGGTTTCGGGGGCTGTTTGCGGCCGAGCATGCCGCCCGCGCCGCCGCCCATGCCCGCCGCCATCCGCCGGGCCATGAACACCCAGAGGCCGACGAGGAGCAGCATCGGCAGGAGGGAGATCAGCAGGTTGGCGAGGAGGCTGGGCTCCTTGTAGACGGGCTCGGCGGTGACGGTGACCTTCGCCTTGGTCAGCTCGGCCCACAGCTGGTCGTCGGCGAAGCTCGGCCGCTGGGTGGCGAACTTGTCGTAGGTGCCCTTGTCGCCCTCGGGCTTGTTCACGGCCTTCTTCAGGTCGCCCTGGATCTGGTCGCCCTTGGCGTAGATCTTGGCGACGTTGCCCGCGGTGACCTGCTTGCTGAACTCGGTGTACGAGATCCTGGTGGGCTCCGGTTCGCCGAAGAAGGTGAGCAGCAGGTTGGTGAGGACATAGACGAGGAGTGCGGTCCAGATGAGGCCGCGCCAGCTCACCTTTTTCTTGGGTGGCGGGGGCGGCGGCGCACCCTCCGAGCGCCACGGCTGGTCGGTCCGGTCGCGGGGAGGCACGGGGCTGGTCACGCTCGCCATTATTGGCGGACGGGACTTACCGAGCATTTCGACCAGGGGTGCGGGCGCGGCCGGGCCCCTTTGTCCACAGCCGTTGGCAGTGCCCGGAATCCTGGTTACTGTCCGCTTCTCGAAGTGCGATGGGAGGACCGTGGACGAGCGGCTTGCGATACGGGTTCGGTTGTTCCGTGAGGGGGGTCAAGTGCGGCCCGAGGTCGTCGAGTTCGTGGTCGCCGAGCTGGCCGCGCTCGACGCCGAGGGGGCCCTCGTCACCGATGCGAGCGCGGGGCTGCTGACCAGCCATCTGATGTTCGCCCTGAGCCGGCTCGTGGACGGCGAGCCGATCACGGAGTACGGCACCGACGCGCAGGTCGCGGCCGAGCTGGCGGACCACCCCGAGGCGGTGCGGCGGGCGCGCGCCGTCGCCGCGCGGGCGCGGGAGCGGCTCGGGGCGGCGCTGCCCGAGTCGGAGGTGAACTTCCTGGGGCTGCATCTGGCCGTGCTCGCCCGCCACGGCGCCCACTGACCGAGCGCCCACCGACCGAGCGAAGGGGAAGCGGCATGGCGAAGATCCTCACCGGCGGCGTCGGGAAGGTCGAGGTGGCCGAGGCGGTGCGGCGGCTCGGCCTGGCCGGCGTGGACGTGGCCGTCTCCAGCGACCTGGACGCCGCGATGCTGCTGCGCGCCGGTCGCGCCGACTACTACCTGGGCACCTGTCACACCGGCGCCGGCGCCTCCCTCGGCGTGCTGGTCGGACTGATGGGGCGGCCGGCCTGCCACACGTTCGGGCGGGGCGTGCCGAGCGCGGACGAGGCGGCGGCGCTGCTCGGCGACGGCAAGCGGGTCTTCGGCTTCGCCCTCGACCGGGCCGAGGCGGTCGCTCCGGTCCTGGCCCGCGCGATCTCCGTACGAGCGGAGTGAGCCGTGGACGCCCTGGCCTCGGCGGGTGACGCGGTGGGCTTAGCCTCGGCGGGTGACGCGGTGGGCTTAGCCTCGGCGGGTGACGCGGTGGGCTTAGCCTCGGCGGGTGACGCGGTGGGCTCAGCCGCGCGGGCGGGGCTCGACCTGGCGCTGCCGCAGCAGCTCACGGTCATCGCGCTGTGTGCCCTGACCGCGTTCGTCTCGCATCTGGCCCTCGCCGTGTTCAACGACGGCGTACGGCCGTTCATGCTCGATTTCGTCCAGGGCCGCAGCACCCGCGCCGCGACCGCGGCGGTGTCGTTCGGCCTGTCGGCGGGGTTCGTGTTCGGGCTCGGGGCTCCGATGGCGTTGGCGTCCGGGGTGCTCAACCCGTGGCTGCTGTTCCTGCCCACCGATGTGCTCGGGCTGCTCGCGCCGCGGAAGTGGCTGGCGCCGCTGCTCGGCGCGGGCTGGGGCGCCCTGGTGGTGTTCGGCCTGGGCGGGGCGAACGAACTGGCGCACGATCTGCCGGTCGACTTCCTGACCGCGATGCAGCAGATGTCGACGCCGATCCTCTTCCTGTTCACGCTGTTCCCCGTGCTCGCCGTGGTCCGGCAGTTCGGACCGCTGCGCGGCGCCGTGGTCGGGGTGGTCGAACTCGCCCTGGTCGTACTGACGTTGAAGCTGTGGCCGAACATGTTCGCCGGGGCGCTCGCGATGGCCGTGGGCGTGCTGATGCTGATCGGCTTCGCCGTCACCGCGGACGTACGACGGCGAAAGGCGGAGCGGGCGGAACGGGCGGAACGGGCGGAGCGGGCGGAGCGCTCGGACTCCGATCCGGTCGAGGCGGACGCCGATGACCCGATGGCCTCGCTGTTCAGTGCGAGCGCGGCGCGGCTGCGCCGCCATCTGCCGCTGTTCATGCTGCTCGGTGCCGGGATCTGCGTGCTCGCGCAGCTGAAGGTGTTCGGCGGTGGCGAGGCGACGAGTTTCCTGATCGCCAAGGGCCAGTACGCGGAGGCCGCGCAGGTCGACTTCTACCGGATGTTCGGCTTCCTGCCGCTGATCGCGACGACGGCGCTCGCCTCCGGCGCGTACGGCATCGTCGGGTTCACGCTCGCGTACCCGATCGGCTATCTGCTGCCGAACCCGCTGCTCGCGGCGGTCGCGGGGGCCGCGGTGTTCGCCGTCGAGGTGCTCGCCCTGTCGTCGATCGGGCGGGTGCTGGGGCGGCTGCCCAGCGTGCGGGACTCCTCGGAGCATCTGCGCGCCGCGATCGGGGAGGCGCTGGGCCTCGCGATCCTCTTCGGTTCGCTGCTTGCCGCGAACCAGATGGGCGGCGGGCTCGCCATCCTGATCTGCGGCGGCCTCTATCTGCTCAACGAGGCGACGGGCCGCCCGGTGGTACGGATGGCGGCGGCGCCGGCCGCGGTGCTCGTCGGCGGCGTCGTGCTCAATCTCCTGTACTGGCTGGACCTGTTCGCCCCGGTCAAGGGCTGAGGGGGGCGTGATGCGGCACCCTGCGCGCCCGGTTCTGCGGACCGTTCTCGGTCCCCTCTCCCCCGCCGCCGTACGCGGGCCCGTCCTGCCCCACGAGCATCTCGTCCTCGACCTGGACCGCGCGGGCGACCGCGCCGCCGTCCTCGACCCGGCGGCGCACGGCCCGTACGTGACCGCCGAACTGGCCGCGCTGCGCGCCGAGTTCGGGCTCGGACTGGTCGTGGAGCTGAGCTGCCGCGGCATGGGCCGGGACCCGCGCGCCCTCGCCCGGATCTCGGCCGCCGCGCAGGTCCCGGTGGTCGCGGCCACCGGCTGGTACTACGAGCCGTTCCACCCGGCGGAGGTCGCGGGCAGCGGCGTCGAACAGCTCACCCGGGTCCTGCTGCACGAGATCGACGCGGGGGTGGGCTCATGTACCGACGGGACTCGGATCCACCCGGGCGTCATCGGCGAGGTCGGCAGCCACGGCGACCGGCCGAGCCCGGCCGAGGCCCGCTGTCTGCGCGCCGCCGCCGCGGCCGCCCGAGCACGGGGCCTGTCCGTGGCGACCCACGCCCGGTCGGGGCGCGGCGGCCTCGCCCAGCTCGACCTGCTCACCGGCGCGGGACTCGCCCCGCACCGTGTCGCGATCGGGCACCAGGACCTGCTCGACGAGCCGTCCGTGCACCGGGAGTTGGCGGCGGCGGGGGCGTACGTCGCGTTCGACACCGTCGGCAAGGAGCACTACCGCAGCGACGCGGACCGGCTGCGGCTGCTGCTCGACCTGCTCGACGCCGGGCACGCCGACCGGGCCCTGCTCAGCTGCGACATCTCCCGGCACGCCTACCTGGAGTCGGCCGGCGGGCACGGCTACGGGCGGCTGTTCCGGTCCTTCCTCGGCCGGCTGCGGGCGGCGGGCGTGGGCGAGGAGCTGATCGACCTGATGACCCGGCGCAACCCGCTGCGCTTCCTGACCGGCGGGGAGGGTGGGTCGAATTTTCGATGACACACTGTGACATCAATTTTTCGAAGGCCCCCCGCCTCCCGGCCACACACCCCCTCCCCACGGTCCCCCTGGAGGACGCGGTCGCCCGCCAGTTCCGCCTCCTGGAGTGCACGGCCGCGCACTTCGACGGCCGGGAGCTGTTCGCGTCCGACGTCGGGGTCGTACCGGAGTTGGGGCGTCCGCGTACGACCGCGCGGGTGGAGGCGGTGCTCGCGGACTTCCTCGGCGCCGAGGACGCGGCGCTTGTGCAGGGCGCGGGCACCGGGGCGATCCGCGCCGCCCTCGGGCAGGTCAGCGGGCCGCTGCTCATCCACGACGCGCCGGTCTACCGCACCACCGAGGCGACGCTGCGCGGCCTCGCCGTGGAGCCGGAGCGGGTCGACCTCAACGACCCGTCCGCGCTGCAACTCGCCCTGTCCGAGGGCCGGTTCGGCTGGGCGTACGTGCAGCACACCCGGCAGCGGCTCACCGACTCGTACGATCCGGGCGCGGTGCTCGCGGCGTGCCGGGCGGCCGGGGTGCGGACGGTCGTGGACGACAACTACGCCGTCCTCCGGGTGCCCCGCTGCGGGGTCGAGCTCGGCGCCGACGCGTCCTGCTTCTCGCTGTTCAAGCTGCACGGGCCGGAGGGCGTGGGGGTGGTGGCGGGCGCGCGCGACCTGGTCGGGAAGGTGCGGCGGGACAACTACTCGGGCGGCGGCCAGGTCCAGGGCCACCAGGCGCTCGACGCGCTGCGGGCCCTCACGCACGTGCCGGTGATGTGGGCGCTGCAGTCGCGGGTGGGCGCGGAGGTGGCGGAGCGGCTCGCGGCGGGCGAGGTCGAGGGGGTGGCCGAGGTGCGGATCGCGAACGCACAGGACCGCTGCGTCCTCGTCCGGCTCAGCGCGCCGGTGGCCCGCGCGCTGCCGGAGGCCGCGGCCCGGCACGGCGCGGCACCGCACCCGGTGGGCGCCAACTCCCGTTACGAGATCGCCCCGTTGTTCTACCGCCTGTCCGGCTCGTCCCTGGCCGACGCCCCGGAGCTCGCGGACTGGGCGGTGCGCATCAACCCGATGCGGGCCGGCGCGGACCTCGTCGTGGACATCCTGCGCCGCGCCCTCGCCGACCTGCGCACGCCCGGGAGCCGCCCGTGTTCCTGAGCACCGTGCTCGCCCGCAACCCGGCCCTCGTCGACGCCGCGGCGGAGCTGCACCGCGCGGGCGCGATCCCGCCGGACACGTATGTCGTCGACCTGGACGCGGTCGAGGCGAACGCCGCGCTGCTCGCCGCCGAGGCCGGGCGGCTCGGCCTCGGCCTGTGGTTCGTGGTCAAGCAGATCGGCCGCAACCCCGAGCTGATCAGGGCGATCGTCCGGCACCTCCCCCGGTACGCGGCGATCGACCGGCCTGAGGCGGAGGCGCTGCACGCGGCGGGCGGCCGTGCGGGCAACCTCGGCCATCTGGCGCAGATCCCGCGCCGCGCGCTGCCCGCGCTGCTCGCCCGGCGGCCGGAGGCGGTCACGGTCTTCGACGTGGACAACGCCCGCGCTGTCTCCGACACGGCAAGCGAACTCGGCTTCGTACAGGACGTGTTGGTACGGGTCGAGGGTGCGGCGGACGCGACGTTCCCCGGTCAGGAGGGCGGGGTGCCGCTCGCCGGCCTGGAGGCGTTCGCGGGCGCGGTGGAGCGGATGGACGGGGTGCAGATCGCGGGCGTCACAGCCTTCCCGTGCCTGCGCTGCGACCCGGCGACGGGACTGCCGGAGCCCACGCCCAACCTCCGACTCGCCCTGCAGGCACGGACGTTGCTCTCCGACCGAGGCCACGGGCACCGGGACGAACACGGGCATGGGCGTGGGCATGCGCCGCTCAAGCTGAGCGCCCCCGGCGTGACCTGCGCGGCCACGCTCCCCCTGCTCGCCGCGCACGGCGTCACGCACGGCGAGCCCGGCCACGCCCTGACCGGCACGACCCCGCTGCACGCCGCCGACCTGCGGCAGCCGGAACGACCGGCGTACGTGTACGTCACGGAGGTCGCCCACACGCTCGTGGACGGCCGGCCCGCCCTGTTCGGCGGCGGTTTCTACCCGCGCGGCGGCGTCGAGTCGGCGCTCCTTCCCCGTACCGGGGAACGCCTCGCGGTCCTGGCCGCGCCGCCCGGCCACATCGACTACTACCGCCTGCTCGCGCCGCCCGTCGGGCCCCGCCCCCGCCCCGGCGACACGGCGCTCCTCGCGTTCCGCACGCAGATGTTCGTCACCCGCAGCACGGTCGCGGTCGTCGCGGGCCTGTCCCGCGCCGCGCCCCGCCTCGTCGGCCTGTACGACTCCCACGGGCGCCCGGACCCGTACGTACGACAGAGTCCGGGCCGCCCGTGAAGGCGACCCGGACCCGGGACCGTGCGTACAGCAGGACTCAGCTCATGAACTTCTTGAACTCGTCGGGCAGTTCGAAGTTCTGACCGTCCTGGCCGGCCGGCAGGCCGAACGCGCCGCCGCCCTGCTGCGCCTGCTCGCGCCGGGCCGCGGCCTCCTGCTCCTCCTGCTTGCGCTTCATCGGGTTGCCGGACTTCCGCTTGCCCTTGGCCACCTTCTGCTTCTTCTTCTGCCGGCCGGGGCCGCCGCCCATGCCCGGCACGCCCGGCATCCCCGGCATGCCGCCGCCCTGGGCCATCTTCGACATCATCTTGCGGGCCTCGAAGAACCGCTCCACGAGGTTCTTCACCGCGCTGACCTCGACACCCGAACCACGCGCGATACGGGCGCGGCGCGAGCCGTTGATGATCGTCGGCTCGGAGCGCTCGGCCGGGGTCATCGACTTGATGATCGCGGCCGTGCGGTCGACGTCGCGCTCGTCGATGTTGTTGATCTGGTCCTTGATCTGGCCCATGCCGGGCATCATGCCGAGCAGCTTGGAGATGGAGCCCATCTTCCTGACCTGCTCCATCTGGGCCAGGAAGTCGTCGAGCGTGAACTCCTTCGGGCCCTTCTGCAGCTTGGCCGCCATCTTCTCGGCCTCGGCCTGGCTGAAGGTCTGCTCGGCCTTCTCGATCAGCGTGAGCATGTCGCCCATGCCGAGGATGCGGGACGCCATGCGGTCCGGGTGGAACGCGTCGAAGTCGTCCAGCTTCTCGCCGTTGGAGGCGAACATGATCTGCTTGCCGGTGACGTGCGCGATCGACAGGGCCGCACCGCCGCGGGCGTCGCCGTCGAGCTTGGAGAGCACCACGCCGTCGAAGCCGACGCCGTCGCGGAAGGCCTCCGCGGTGTTCACCGCGTCCTGACCGATCATCGCGTCGACGACGAAGAGGACCTCGTCGGGCTTGACCGCGTCGCGGATGTCCGCGGCCTGCTGCATCAGCTCCTGGTCGATACCGAGGCGGCCGGCGGTGTCGACGATGACGACGTCGTGCACCTTCTGCTTGGCGTACTCGACGGAGTCCTGCGCGACCTTGACCGGGTCGCCGACGCCGTTGCCCGGCTCCGGGGCGTAGATCCCGACGCCGGCGCGCTCGGCGACGACGCTCAGCTGGTTCACGGCGTTGGGGCGCTGCAGGTCACAGGCGACGAGCAGCGGCGAGTGGCCCTGGCTCTTCAGCCAGAGGCCGAGCTTTCCGGCGAGCGTGGTCTTACCGGCGCCCTGCAGACCCGCGAGCATGATCACGGTCGGCGGGTTCTTGGCGAAGCGGAGGCGGCGGGTCTCGCCGCCGAGGATGCCGATGAGCTCCTCGTTGACGATCTTGATGACCTGCTGGGCGGGGTTCAGGGCCTGGGAGACCTCGGCCCCGGTGGCCCGCTCCTTGACCTGCTTGATGAACGCGCGCACGACGGGCAGTGCGACATCGGCCTCGAGGAGGGCGATACGGATTTCCCGCGCCGTGGCGTCGATGTCCGCCTCGGAGAGACGCCCCTTGCCGCGGAGGTTCTTGAAAGTCGCTGCGAGGCGATCGGAGAGAGTGTCGAACACGGCGGTCGCAGATCCTCAGGGTCGGGGGCGAAGACAGTCGCTCTCCAGGGTATCGGGCTCGGCAAACTGCTCCGGCGGGCGACTGCGTTTTCCCCTCCCCGCCCCTTCCCGAAAGCTTGCAGCAGCCTCGGGGGCTGCGCCCCCGGCCCCCTCCCCGCTTCGTCGTTCGGCTGCCGCGCCACCGTGGCTGATCGCGCAGTTCCCCGCGCCCCTATCGGGGCACGTGAATCCAGCCCCTCCGGCGTTTGAGGAGCGGGGGTCCGGGGGCTGGCCCCCGAGCGGGGTCAGGGGCGGAGCCCCGAAGCGGGGTCGGGGGCGGAGCCCCAAGGCGGGGTCCAGGGGCGGCAGCCCCGGGCGGGGGAATGGGGGCGGCAGCCCCGAAGCGGGGGAATGGGGGCGGCAGCCCCGAAGCGGGGTCCAGGGGCGGCAGCCCCGGGCGGGGGAATGGGGGCGGCAGCCCCGGGCGGGGGAATGGGGGCGGCAGCCCCGAAGCGGGGTCCAGGGGCGGCAGCCCCGGGCGGGGGGCCGGGGGCGCAGCCCCCGGGGCTGTCCGTTGAGGACTTTCGGGAAGGGGCGGGGTGGGGAAAGAGCAGGGCCTCAGGCTCGCAGTGCCTCCTCCACCCCCCGGGCCAGCTCCAGCGCCGACCGCGCGGCCAACGGCTCCCCCTCCCCGTCCGTGACATAGAACGCATCGACCGCGTTCGACCCGAGCGTCGAGGCGTGCGCACTCCGCACCCGTACGCCCGAGGCCTCCAGCGCACGGCCGATCCGGTGCAGGAGGCCCGGGGCGTCCTGGGCGCGGACCTCGATGACGGTGGCAAGCCGGGAGCCCGCGGCGGCGACCGTGACCCGGGGCGGCGGCGCGGGCGCACCCCGCCTGCGCGGGTAGGCGGCGTCGCGCTCGGCGAGGCGGCCGGGGATGTCGAGGGAGCCGTCGAGGGCGCGCACGAGGTCGGCGCGGAGCCGGGTGGCCTGCGGCAGGGCGCCGAACTCGGTGGCGACCCGCCAGTCGAGGAAGAGCACGGAGCCCTCGGCGGGCACCCCGTCGGGCAGGTCGAGGACGCTGACCTCGGCGGTGCGGACGGTGAGCCGGTGCAGGGCGAGCACCCCGGCCACGGCGGGCAGCACGCCCGGCTGGTCGGGCACGGCGATCTGCAGCTCGACGCCGAGGGGTTCGTCGGCCGAGTCCGGCCCCGGCTCCTCGGTCTGCGCGCGCAGCGCGAGCACAGGGCCGCCCGACCGGTACGCCTCGACGGCCAGACGTTCCTGCTCGGCGGTGGTGGGCGCGGCCGCCGGCTGCGGTGGCGGATCCCCGGCCAGCACGGCGTCGACCCGGGCGACCAGGTCCGCGACGAGCGAGGCACGCCACGCGGACCAGGCGGCGGGCCCGGTGGCGAGGGCGTCCGCCTCGGTCAGGGCGTGCAGCAGCTCAAGGGCGGACGCGGTGCCGACGGCCGCGGCGACGGACTCGACCGTCGCCGGGTCGTCCAGGTCCCGCCGCGTCGCCGTCTCGACGAGCAGCAGGTGGTGGCGGACGAGCCGGGCGAGGACCGCGACGTCGTCGGCGTCGAAGCCGATGCGCGCGGCCACGTCCTTGGCGATGACCTCGCCCGCCACGGAGTGGTCGCCGGGCCAGCCCTTGCCGATGTCGTGCAGGAGCGCGGCGACGAGCAGCAGGTCGGGCCGGCCGACGCGGCGGGTGAGGGCGGCGGCGCGTACGGCGGTCTCGACGAGGTGGCGGTCGACGGTCCAGGTGTGCACGGGGTTGCGCTGTGGCCGGCAGCGGACGCGTTCCCAGTCGGGCAGGAGACGGCTGATCAGGCCTTCGGCCTCAAGCGCTGCCCAGACGTCGACGGTGCCGGGGCCCGCGCCGAGCAGGGTGACGAGTTGTTCGCGGGCCTCGGCGGGCCAGGGCGCGGGCAGCGGTTTCCCGGCGCCGGCGAGGCGGCGTACGGCGTGCGGGGAGAGCGGGAGTCCGGCCTGGGCGGCGGCCGCGGCGGCGCGCAGGGCGAGCACCGGGTCGCGGTCGGGCCGGGCGGCGCGGGCGAGGACGACCTCGCCGTCCTGTTCGACGACGCCCTCGGCGAGCGGGGTGCGCTCGGGCTCGGGCTTGCCGCCCCCGCGTCCGCCGAGCCCGCCCCGCCCGCCGAGCAGCGAGCGCAGGCGCGGCTTCGCGGACCGGGCCCGCAGCACCCGTCCGACCTCGCGCCACGTCACGTCGGAGGCGTACGACAAGGTCCGGGCGGCCTCGTACACCTGCCGGAGCAGCGCATCGGAGTCCAACAGGCCGAGTTCTTCGGCGACTTGGGTCTGTTCCTGGAGGGCGAGCCGGTCGGTGGCGCGGCCGGTGGCGAGGTGGAGGGCGTCGCGTACGTCGAGGAGGGTGCGGCGGGCCTCGGCGAGGCCGGCGCGGGGGGCGTCGGCGAGCCAGGAGGCGGCGACGGCGCGCAGGGCGGTGGCGTCGCGGAGGCCGCCGCGGGCCTCCTTGAGGTCGGGTTCGAGGAGGAACTGCAACTCGCCCTGGCGCTCGGCCCGTTCCTCGCAGAGTTCGCGGAGTTGGGGCAGGCGTTTCGGGGCCTGGTTGCGCCAGTCGGCGAGGACGGTGGTGCGCAGCGAGGCGGTGAGGCCGAGGTCGCCCGCGACGTGCCGGGCGTCGAGCAGGCCGAGCTGGACTTTCAGGTCGTCGGCGGCGGTCTTGCGGGCTTCGGCGGGGGTGCGGACGGAGTGGTCCAGGGCGAGGCCGAGGTCCCAGACCGGGTACCAGAGGCGGTCGGCGAGGGCGGCGACGGTGTCCGGGTCCGCGCTGCCGTCGTGCAGCAGGAGCAGGTCGAGGTCGCTGCGCGGGGAGAGTTCACCGCGCCCGTACCCGCCGACGGCGACGAGGGACACCCCGCGCATTCCGCCTGCCGCCGGGGCGAAGAGGCCGGTGAGCCATTCGTCGGTCAGCTCGGCGAGGGCGGCACGGCGCGGCGGCCCGGACCGCGCCTCCCCGCTCTGGAGGAGGTGCAGCCGGGCCGCCGCGTAGCCGCTGGGCTCGGGGTCTTCCGCTTGCGTGATCACATCGACACTCGTCACCCAACAGCTCCTAGCTAAAAGGCACTTCAGAGCGCGTCGGGCCCGCGCTCGCCGGTGCGGACCCGTACGGCGGTGTCGACGGGGACGCTCCAGACCTTGCCGTCGCCGATCTTTCCGGTGCGGGCGGCCTTCACGACGACCTCGACGAGCTGTTCGGCGTCGTCGTCCTCGACCAGGACCTCGATGCGGATCTTGGGGACGAGGTCGACGGTGTACTCGGCGCCGCGGTACACCTCGGTGTGCCCGCGCTGCCGGCCGTAGCCGCTGGCCTCGGTGACGGTGAGTCCGTGTACCCCGAAGGCCTGCAGGGCCTCCTTGATCTCGTCGAGCCGGTGCGGCTTGACGACCGCGGTGATGAGCTTCATGCGTCCACCTTCTTGTTCTGCGTCGCCGTGGCCGCGGCCTCGGCGGTCCTCGCGGGGGGTGCGGCCTGCACGGTACGGGGGAGGCTGCCGCCGCCCGCGCCGCTGAAGTCGTAGGCGGTCTCGGCGTGTTCGAGCTGGTCGATGCCGGAGACCTCGTCGTCCTCGCTGACGCGCATGCCGATGGTCTTGTGGATGACCCAGGCGAGGAGGGCGGAGACGATCAGGGAGTACGCGAAGGTCACGACGACGCCGAGGGCCTGCTTGCCGAGCTGGTCGAGGCCGCCGCCGTAGAAGAGGCCCTTGGCGTCGGACTGGACGCCGCCGGTGGCGAAGAAGCCGACGAGCAGGGAGCCGATGACACCGCCGACGAGGTGGACGCCGATCACGTCGAGGGAGTCGTCGTAGCCGAACTTGAACTTGAGGCCGACGGCCATGGCGCAGAGGACACCGGCGAGGGCGCCGACGGCGATCGCGCCGAGCGGGGAGACGGAGCCGCCGGCCGGGGTGATGGCGACGAGGCCCGCGACGGCGCCGGAGGCGGCGCCGAGGGTGGTGAACGCGCCGTGCCGGATCTTCTCGTACGCGAGCCAGGCGAGCATGGCGGCGGCGGTGGCGACCTGGGTGTTGACGAACATCACGGCGCCGACGCCGTCGTTGTTGCCGAGCCAGGAGCCGGCGTTGAAGCCGAACCAGCCGAACCAGAGGAGCCCGGCGCCGAGCATGACGAGCGGCAGGGAGTGCGGCCGCATCGGGTCCTTCTTGAAGCCGACGCGCTTGCCGATGACGAGGATCACGCCGAGGGCGGCGGCGCCCGCGTTGATGTGTACGGCGGTGCCGCCGGCGAAGTCGATGACGCCGAGCTCGAAGGCCCAGCCGCCCTCGCCCCACACCCAGTGCGCGACGGGGAAGTACACGATGGTGGCCCAGAGCGCGATGAACAGCGCCCAGGCGGTGAACTTCACGCGGTCGGCGAGGGCGCCGCTGATCAGCGCCGGGGTGAGCACGGCGAACATCAGCTGGAAGACGGCGAAGACGTAGACGGGGATGTCGTACGAGCCCCACAGTTCGTTCAGGCCGATGCCGCTGAGGCCGACGAAGTCGGGGTCCCAGCCGATGACGGAGCCGGTGTCGGTGCCGAAGGCGACGCTGAAGCCGTAGAGCACCCACAGGATCGTGACGATCCCGAGGCTGATGAAGCTCATCATCAGCATGTTGAGGGTGGACTTGACTCGGACCATGCCTCCGTAGAAGAAGGCCAGTGCCGGAGTCATCAGCATCACCAGGGCGGAGCAGATGAGCATGAATCCGGTGTTGGCGGCAGAGAGCTGCGGGGCTTCTGCGGCGATCGTGATGCCTGGAGGCATCGGCGTCTCCTCGTCGTGAGCGGCCCGTGCGGGCGGAGCCTGTGCGGTCATGAGGGGTGGGCCGGTTATGCGCCACGAGATTGGCGCAGCGCGGTTTCCGTCGATGCCCCTCGTTGTTTCGCCGCAGTGACGAAGACGTCGTGCGTGTTACGCGTGCATGAACTGCCGGACCTCGCGCACGGCGGGGTCCGGACAGGAGCCGGCCGCGGCGGGCCATCCGGCTGACCTGGCATGGGGGAGCCGAGTCGGGCAGTCGTGGATGGTCCGGCCGCGGCCGGGGTTCAGGGGGTGCGGTGGGCCGTGGTCAGACCGCCTCCGCGGATTCGGGCAGCTGGGCGGCGAGCTCGTCGGTGAGCCGGGCGACCTCGCTGACCTCGCCGAACGTCCGCATCGCGGTGTCGACGGTCTTGCGCAGCCGGTTGTTGACCCGCTCGGAGCGCACCTTCTTGGCGATGTCGAGGGCCTGCCCGGCGAGTACGCAGCCCTGCTCGGGCTCCTTCTGCATCAGGTGCACGGTGGCCATCCCGATGAGGTTCAGCGCGTACGACCGCTGGTGTTCGGCGTCCTTGGCGAACAGTTCCACGGCGCGCTCCATCACGGGCTGGGAGAGCGAGGCGTACGTGGGGCTTCGGCCGGCCACGTACGCCAGGTCGCGGTAGGAGTGGGCGTTCTCCCCGTTGAGCTCGGCATCGGAGAAGAAGCGGATCCAGTCGGGCTCGCGCTCCTCGATGTCGTCGACGTCGGCGAAGGTGTCCTCGGCCATCCGCACGGCCCGCTTGGTCTTGCTGGGCTGGCCCATGTTGGCGTACGCGCGGGCCTCCATCGCATACAGCATGGACTGGGTGCGCGGGGTGGCGCAGTCCCGGCTGCCGTACTGCGCGAGGTGGATGAGTTCCAGGGCGTCCTCGGGCCGCCCGAGGTGGATCATCTGCCGGCTCATGCCGGAGAGGATGTACGAGCCGAGGGGTTTGTCGCCGGCTTCCTTGGCGGCGTGCAGGGCGAGGACGAAGTACTTCTGCGCGGTGGGCTGGAGCCCGACGTCGTAGCTCATCCAGCCGGCGAGCTCGGCCAGTTCGGCGGCGATCTTGAACAACCGGCGTTCGGTGGCGGGGGGTTGGGGCTCCTGCAGCAGGTCGGTGACTTCGTGCAGCTGGCCGACGACGGCCTTGCGGCGGAGGCCGCCGCCGCACTGGGCGTCCCACTGCCGGAACATCGCGGTGGTCGCTTCGAGGAGGTCGAGCTCGGGCTTGGAGAGCCGGGTGGCGCGGCGGATCGACGCCACCGGCTCGGCGGCCTCGGGGGCGGCGCCGGGGCTGGGCACCAGCCAGCGCTGCATGGGCTCGATCAGGGAGGGCCCGGCGGCGAGGGCGAGCGAGGTGCCGAGGAAGCCGCGGCGGGCGAGCATCAGGTCGCTGCGCGAGAACTCGCTGATCATGTCGACGGTCTGGGTGCCCGTCCACGGCAGGTCGACCCCGGAGAGGGAGGCCGACTGGTGGGCGGTGCGGAGCCCGAGGTCCTCGATGGCGACGACGGCGCCGAAGCGTTCGGAGAACAACTCGGAGAGGATCCGCGGGATCGGCTCGCGCGGCTGTTCGCCGTCGAGCCAGCGGCGCACCCGGGAGGTGTCGGTGGAGATGTGGTTGGCGCCGAGCTGCCGCGCCCTGCGGTTCACCTGGCGGGCGAGCTCACCCTTGGACCAACCACTGCGTACGAACCACGAAGTGAGTTGTTCGTTGGGGCGCTTGTCAGCGTTCGCGCCGCTGCCGCCGTTGCCGCCCACTGGAGCGCCCCCATTCATCGAGATTCTTCGTGCCGGTTGTGCGCCTCGTCACGCCAAGCCCTAACAGAATGCCGCGAGTTGGGGTGCCGGTCTGCGCATTCTCACCCGTCGAACAAGAAACCGAGTTGCCTCCGGCATACCCGCGAACGCGGTCTTTCCCGGGCTTCGTGTACTGAAAGTAGTCCTACGATCACCCTCCCGGCGAGGGCGTTCTCAGAATCGCCACCATTCGCCACCCCTTCGACTGAACTCAGCGGCGGCTCCACACGATTGACTTGACACCGAACACCCGGGAGCGGGCGGAACGGAGCGCGCCGGGGCGCACTGTTCCGCCCGCACCACCCTTGCACGACCCCTGGCGCCACCGCTCGACGACCAAGCGGCGCAAGGGAGTTCACGCAGCAAGCAAGGCAGCACTCGCAGTAGCACTCACGTCAGCACTCGCTGCAACACGAAGGCGACGCAGAGTCGCATTTCCACTCCGCTTCGTAACCGGCGATGCGATGGACCCGTTGGAGGGGGCATGGGCTTCACGATCGGCGGCAGCCGGGGCATCCGCGAAATCCGGCCTGTGCGCACCGGTTCACGGCGCCGCGGGCGAGCTTCCGACTGCACCGCGGTGGCAGAGTTCACGGGCCTGTGGGGCTGGGACGTCGCCCCCGGCGCGCGGGCCGCGGACGGCCGGTGCTCCTGCGGCAAGGCGGACTGTCCGGCCCCCGGCGCGCACCCTCTGGACTTCGCCGAGCGCATCCCGGCCGGCTCGACCCTCGACCAAGTCACCCGCGCCTGGGGCGAGTTCCCCGGTGCGGCGGTGCTGCTGCCGACGGGGCGGCGGTTCGACGCCCTGGACGTGGCGGAGTCCGCCGGCCGTCGCGCCCTGGTCCGCATGGAGCGCATGGGCATCCCGCTCGGCCCTGTCACCGCTACGCCCGACGGCCGCGCCCAGTTCCTCGTCGCCCCCGGCGCCGCCGCGGAACTCCCCGCGCTGCTCTACCGCCTGGGCTGGGACGACGCCGACCTGGACCTGCGGGCACTCGGCCCCGGCGCGCACATCACGGCCCCGCCGTCCGACCACGCCGGCCTCGGGCCGACCCGCTGGCTCCGCCCCCCGGCCCTGGACCCGGCCACGACCCTGCCTCCGGCCCGCCTCCTCCTCGGCACCCTGGCCTACGTGAGCCACCGCTCACGCCTCTGACCTCTCCCCCACCCCGCCCCTTCCCAAGGGCCCCCAGCGGACACCTCCGGGGTGCACCCCCGGCCCCCCGTCCGGGGGCTGCCACCCCCGCGACCCCCCGTCCGGGGGCTGCCGCCCCCAACCCCCCGCCCGGGGCTGCCGCCCCCAGACCCCACCACGGGGCTGCACCCCCGGACCCCACCACGGGGCTCCGCCCCGGACCATCCCGGGGGCCAGCCCCCGGAGCCCCCGCTCCTCAAACGCCGGAGGGGCCGAATCGAACCCCGGCAGGGGCTGAATTTGGGGCGGCGACACGGCCCCGACAGGGGCGCGGGGAACTGCGCGACCAGCCACGACGGCGCGGCAGTCAAAAGGCGACCGGGATCCAGGGGCGGAGCCCCGAAGCGGGACCCAGGGGCAACAGCCCCCGGGCAGCGAGGCCCGAGGCCGCAGCCCCGGGAAGCAGACCCAAGGGCGCAGCCCCGGAAAGCAGGGCCGGGGGGCGACAGCCCCGAGAGGCGGGCTACAGAGGCACAACCCCAAGAAACAGAGCCCAGGGGCGGCGGCCCCGAGAGGCGGGGACACAACCCCGAGAAACGAGCCCCAGGGGCGGCAGCCCCGGGGAGCGGGGGCCGGGGGCGCAGCCCCGGGGAGCGGGGGCCGGGGGCGCAGCCCCGGGGAGCGGGGGCCGGGGGCGCAGCCCCGGGGAGCGGGGGCCGGGGCGCAGCCCAGGGAAGAAGGGGCCGGGGCGCAGCCCCCGAGAAGCAGAGCCCAGGGGCAGCAGCCCCAGGGAGCCGGGGGGGCGGGGGCGCAGCCCCGAAAAGGGCTCAGGGGCGCAGCCCAGGGAAGCGGGGGCCGGGGCACAGCCCCGGGAAGCAGGGGCCGGGGCGGAGCCCCGGAGCTGTCCGCTGAGGACTTTCGGGAAGGGGCGGGGAGGGGAAAAGAAAAACGGCCGAGGCCCGGACAACCTCAGCTGTCCGGACCCCGACCGAAGTACCGAAGTACCGAAGTACCGAAGTACCGAAGAACGGCGCGACGGGGACGCCCCCGTCACTCCCCGATCAACGCATCGACAAACGCCTCAGGCTCGAACGGCGCAAGATCATCCGCCCCTTCCCCGAGCCCGACCAACTTCACCGGAACCCCCAGCTCCCGCTGCACAGCGACGACGATGCCCCCCTTCGCCGTACCGTCCAGCTTCGTAAGCACGATGCCCGTGATGTCGACCACCTCGGCGAAGACCCGGGCCTGGACCAGCCCGTTCTGCCCGGTCGTGGCGTCGAGCACGAGCAGCACCTCGTCCACCGGCCCGTGCTTCTCCACGACCCGCTTGACCTTGCCGAGCTCGTCCATGAGCCCGGTCTTGGTGTGCAGGCGGCCGGCCGTGTCGATGAGCACGACGTCGACGCCCATCTCCTTGCCCTCCTTCACCGCGTCGAACGCGACGGAGGCGGGGTCGCCGGCCTCGGGCCCGCGCACGGTGTACGCGCCGACCCGCTCGCCCCAGGTCTGCAGCTGGTCGGCGGCCGCGGCGCGGAAGGTGTCGGCGGCGCCGAGGACGACGGTGCGGCCGTCGGCGACGAGGACGCGGGCGAGCTTGCCGGTCGTCGTGGTCTTGCCGGTGCCGTTGACGCCGACGACCATCACGACGCCGGGGACGCCGCCCGCCACATGCCCGGTCTCCGTCTTCACGGCGCGGTCGAGGTCGGTGCCGACGAGCGTGAGCAGCTCCTCGCGCAGCAGGGCGCGAAGCTCGTCGGGCGTACGGGTGCCGAGCACCTTGACGCGCTCGCGTAGGCGGTCGACCAGCTCCTGCGTGGGGGCGACGCCGACGTCGGCGGTGAGGAGCGTGTCCTCGATCTCCTCCCACGTGTCCTCGTCGAGGTGCTCGCGGGAGAGCAGGGTCAGCAGGCCCTTGCCGAGCGAGTTCTGCGAGCGCGCGAGGCGGGCGCGCAGCCGGACGAGGCGGCCCTCGGTGGGCTCGGGCACCTCGATGGCGGCCGTCTCGGGAAGCTCTTCGGCCTCCTCGACGGGCGCCTCGGGGGCGGGCGCCTGCGCCGCGGGGAGTTCGACCTCCTCGATGGTGCGGCGCGGTTCTTCCTTCGGCTCCTCGGCCTCTTCGCCGACGTGCGGCTCGGCAGGGGGCTCGGTGATGGTCGGGGTGCTCGACGGGGCCGACGGCGGCAGCTGCTTCTTCTTGCGGCCGCTCACCACCAGGCCGCTGATGGCGCCGATCACCACTACGGCGATGACTACAGCAAGGATGAGGATGTCCATAACCCTGCCAGTATGCGGGAGACCCCCGGCAGGCGTACGGGAGCGGACACGACCGCCCGGCGCGGTCGCCTCCAGGCCCTGATCAAAGGACCTTGGACCCTATTTGCGATTTTTAGGGCGAACGTACGATAGTGGTGCTTCCCCCACCCCTGCCCCACGGAGCTCCCGTATGCCCGCGTCCCCCCGCGCGTCCGCAGAGGCGTCGACGTCCGCCGTCACCGAGATCGAGAGTGCGATAGAGACCCGCGGTCTCGAACCGGTCCCCGACAGCGAGCGCACCGGCAAGGTCCGGGAGCTGTTCCCGACCTGGGTCGCCGCCAACATCAGTGTGCTGCTGCTCACCATGGGCGCGGGCCTGGTCGTCTTCAACGGCCTGAACATCTGGCAGGTGCTGCTGGTCGCGACGGTGGCCCCCATCGTCTCGTACGGCATCGTGGGCCTGATCTCCATCGCCGGCAAGCGTGGGGGCGCTCCCGGCATGGCCCTGTCGCGGGCGGTCTTCGGGCAGCGCGGCAACCTCTTCCCCGGCTCGCTGATCTGGGTGGCCCGCTGGGGCTGGGAGACGATCAACGCGGTCACGGGCGCGTACGCGATCCTGACCGTGCTCGACCTGCTCTTCGGTGTGAAGTCGAACACCGTCCTGATCGTCGTGACGCTGCTCTTCTTCGTGACCGGCACGTTCCTGGTGTCGGGGCTCGGCATCAACGCGCTGCGGGTGTGCAGCAAGTGGTCGACGTATCTGTTCGGCGCGTTCAGCGTGCTCGTGCTCGGCTACCTCGTCGTCGAGACGGACTGGTCGGCGGTCCTGGCCAAGCCGGCCGGCTCGGCCGCGATGGTGGTCGCGGGCATCGGCATGATCGGCGCGGGCGGCATCAGCTGGGTGCCGTCGGGCCCGGACTTCACGCGCTACCTGCCGCGTACGGCCTCGTCGAAGAAGCTGGTCGGCACGACGGTCGGCGGCGCGGGCATCGTCGTCCTGCCGATGGTCCTGATGGGCGCGGTGATGGCGGTGTCGACGCCGAACCTGGCGAGCGCGCAGGACCCGGTGGCGTTCATCGGCGAGCTGCTCCCGATCTGGATCGCGGTGCCGTATCTGCTGATCGCCCTGGTCGGCATGCTGCTCATCAACTCGATGTCGATGTACTCGGCGGGCTTCACCGCGCAGACCCTCGGCATCAAGGTGCCGCGCGCCGCGGCGGTCAGCGTCAACGCGGTGATCAGCCTGGTCTTCGGCTTCCTCCTGATGGTGGTGGCGACCAGCTTCATCGGCTCGTTCATCTCGTTCCTGACGCTGCTCGCGGTGGCGTTCTCGGCCTGGATCGGCGTCTTCGGCGTCGACATGCTGCGCCGCAAGACCTACGACGGTCAGGCCCTGCTCGACACCACGCGCAGCTCGGCCTACTGGTACAAGGCGGGCTTCGCCTGGCAGGCCATGACGGCGTGGGCCGTCGCCCTCGCCACCGGCCTCCTCTTCACCAAGGTCGACTGGTTCGCGGGCCCGCTCGCCTCGTCCTGGATCGGCAAGCACGGCCTGGGCTGGCTGACCGGCATCGCGGTCTCGGCGCTGCTGTACGCGGTCCTGCCGCGCACCAAGTCCCCTGCGGTGGACGCCGGTTCGGCCGTGCAGGCCGACGATGAGCGCGAAACCGTGTCCGTCTGACCCACCCCCTGTTTATCTGACGCTGCGTCAACTAACGTCCCCCTTCGCCAGCCCACGGAACTCCCGTGTTCCCGGTGAAGGGGGACGTCGTCTGCCATGGCCGTCACCGTCGTACGTTTCAACCTCGTCGATCCCGCGGCGACCCCCGAGTCGCTCGCGGCCCGCTATCGCACCGCCGTCGAGATGGCCGCGTACTGCGACGACCGGGGCCTGACCACGATCCAGACCGAGGAGCACCACGGCGCGGCCAACAACTGGCTGCCGTCGCCGTTCTCCTTCGCGGCCGCGGTGTTCGGGGCGACGCGGCGGATCGCCGTGACCGTCTCGGCGATCATCGGCCCATTGCACGATCCGCTGCGGCTCGCGGAGGAGATCGCCGTACTGGACCTGCTCAGCGGCGGCCGTCTGGTGACCGTCGCCGGGATCGGCTACCGGCGCGAGGAGTACGAGGCGGCCGGCGTCGACTGGGCGCGGCGCGGGGCCCTGCAGGACGAGCTCCTGGAGACCTTGCTCAAGTCGTGGACCGGGGAGCCCTTCGAGTTCCGCGGCCGTACGGTCCGGGTGACGCCGCAGCCGTGCACGCAGCCCAACCCGTTGCTGCTCGTGGGCGGTTCGTCGAAGCCGGCGGCGCGGCGGGCGGCCCGGCTCGGCCTGCCGTTCTTCCCGAGCGCGCACCTGCCGGAGCTCGACGCGTACTACCAGGAGAAGCTGCGCGAGTACGGCACCGAGGGCTGGACGATGATGCCGGCCGCCGAGACCCCGCTGCTTCACGTCTCGGAGGACCCGGACCGCACCTGGGCCGAGTACGGGGAGCACTTCCTGCACGAGGCGCGCACGTACGCCTCCTGGCAGAACAAGGACATCCACTCGGCGGTGCGCTCGGGCGCGGACACCGTGGCCGAGCTGCGCGCCGAGGGCGTGTACCGGGTGCTCACGCCCGACGAGTGCGTGGCCCTGCACGAGGGCGGCCACGACCAGTTGATCCTGCATCCGCTGTGCGGCGGGATGCCGCTCGACGAGGGCTGGCGCTCGCTGCACCTGTTCGCGGAAAGGGTCATGCCCCGGCTCAAGGACTGAACCGGGGCACGACCGATCTGGAGAGAGGGGCAGCGGGGTTTTAGCCCATCTCCTCCAGAGTCTTGCCCTTCGTCTCGCGGACGAACTTCAGGACGAAGGGGATGGAGAGCGCCGCGAAAGCGCCGTAGATGATGTACGAGCCGGTCAGCGACCACTCGGACATGCTCGGGAAGGTCTTGGTGATCGCGAAGTTGGCGATCCACTGCGCGGAGGCGGCCACACCGAGCGCGGCGGCGCGGATCCGGTTCGGGAAGATCTCGCCGAGCAGCACCCAGACCACGACGCCCCAGGAGAGTGCGAAGAACAGGACGAAGGCGTTGGCGGCGATGATCGCGACCAGGCCCTGGGTGTCCGGCAGCGAGACGTCGTCGCCGGAGCCCGACCGGTACGAGAACGCCCAGGCCATGGTGAACAGGGCGGCGGCCATGCCGGCGGAGCCGATGAGCGCGAGCGGCTTGCGGCCGATCCGGTCGACGAAGATCATCGCGATGACCGTGCCGACGATGTTCACGATCGACGTCTCGAACGAGTACAGGAACGAGCTGCTCGGGTCATGCCCGATCGACTGCCACAGCTGGTTCGAGTAGTAGAAGATCACGTTGATGCCGACGAGCTGCTGGAACACCGAGAGGCCGATGCCGATCCAGACGATGGGCAGGAAGCCGACCTTGCCGAGCAGGTCCTTGAAGGTGGGCTTGTGCTCCTTGCGGATGCCCTCCTCGATCTCCATGGCGCGCGCGTCCACGTCGACGCCGGAGCCCTCGACCTCGCGCAGCACCTTCTTGGCCTCGGGGATCCGGTTGACGTGGATCAGGAAGCGCGGCGACTCGGGGATCGCGAAGGACAGCAGCCCGTAGAGGACGGCCGGGACGACCATCACGCCGAGCATCCACTGCCAGGCCTCAAGGCCGCCGATCTCACCGCGCTGGTTCCCGTCGGCCATGTTGAGGATGCCCCAGTTGACCAGCTGCGAGACGGCGATGCCGATGACGATGGCGGCCTGCTGGAAGGAGGCGAGCCGGCCGCGGTACGCGGGCGGGGCGACCTCGGCGATATAGGCCGGGCCGATCACGGAGGCCATGCCGATGCCGACGCCGCCGATCAGGCGCCACACCGTGAGGTCCCAGGCGGCGAAGGGCAGCGCCGAGCCGACGGCGCTCGCGGCGAACAGCACCGCGGCGATCTGCATACAGCGGATACGGCCGATGCGGTCGGCGATCCGGCCGGCGAGCGCGGCGCCGACGGCGCAGCCGAGCAGCGCGGTGGCGATGATCCAGCCGAGCACGTTCGCGTCGACGTCGAAGCGCTGCTGGATGGCGACGGTCGCACCGTTGATCACGGAACTGTCGTAGCCGAACAGGAAGCCGCCCATCGCGGCCGCCGCCGTAATGAAGACGACATGGCCGAGGTGGTCCGGCTGGGGGTTCCTCGCCGACTGCGGGGCCTGCGATGTGCTGGTCACGTGTGCTCCTCGGGCCTCCGGCCACAGCGCCGGAAGTGGGGGTAGAGGCACCTTCCAGTGGCGCACAACTCCACGCCGCCCACCACTTGAAGGTGAAAACAACGTTGCAGAGACTATGCCTTCAAGTTTCGAAGTCAATAGGGGAAGAGCCGTGAATTTCTGAGCAGCAGGAAGCCTTAAGGGTTCAATGCTTGAACTTACAAAGGGGAAATCGGGGCGGAACGGTCAGCCCGCCCTCGACCCACGGGCGCGGCTCGGCCCCGGCCCACAGGACCGGCTCGGCCGCAGGTCGACAACCGGAGTCAGCTCAGCCGCTGGCTGATGACCTTCGAGACGCCGTCGCCCTGCATGGACACCCCGTACAGCGCGTCCGCGACCTCCATCGTGCGCTTCTGGTGTGTGATCACGATCAGCTGCGAGGACTCCTGCAGCTCCTGCATGATCCGGATGAGCCGCTGCAGATTGGTGTCGTCGAGGGCCGCCTCGACCTCGTCCATCACGTAGAACGGGCTGGGCCTGGCCTTGAAGATGGACACCAGCATGGCCACGGCCGTCAGCGACCGCTCACCGCCCGAGAGCAGGCTGAGCCGCTTCACTTTCTTGCCCGGCGGCCGCGCCTCCACGTCCACGCCCGTGGTGAGCATGTTGTCGGGGGCGGTGAGGATCAACCGCCCCTCACCGCCCGGGAAGAGCCGCGAGAAGACGCCCTCGAACTCCCGCGCCGTGTCGTGGTACGCCTCGGTGAAGACCTGCTCGACCCGCTCGTCCACCTCCTTCACGACCTGAAGGAGATCGGCCCGGGTCTTCTTCAGGTCCTCCAGCTGCTCGCTCAGGAACTGGTGCCGCTCCTCAAGCGCCGCGAACTCCTCGAGGGCCAGCGGATTGACCTTCCCGAGCTGCTGGTACGCCCGCTCGGCCGCCTTGAGCCGCTTCTCCTGCTCCCCGCGCACATACGCCCGCGGTTTGTTCCGCGGATGCGAGCCCGCGGCGGAGCCGCTGTCGGACTCAGCCTCCGGCAGCTCCTCGCCCTCGGCCGGCGGCGACGGCGGTACGGGCTGGTCAGGGCCGTAGTCCGCGACCAGACCCGCCGGCTCCACACCGAGCTCCTCCAGGGCCTTGGCCTCCAACTGCTCGATCCGCATCCGCTTCTCTGCCCCGAGGACCTCGCCCCGGTGCACCGAGTCCGTCAGCTTGTCGAGCTCCGCCTTCAGATCCCGGCCCGCGTTCCGCTCCGCCACCAGCTCCTGCTCGCGCTCCGCCTTGGCACTCTCGGCCGCGACCCGCTCCTGCTCCGCCCGTACGACGGACACCTCCACGTGGGCGAGCAGCTGCCGGGCGCCCGAGCCGACCGCCTCCGCGACAGCCGCCTCGCGCCGCAGCCTCGCCCGGCGCTGCCCGGCCCGAGCGCGCGCCTCCCGCTCGGCGCGCGCGGCCCGGTCCAGGCCGTCGGCACGTCCGGCGAGCCCCTTGACCCGCTCCTCGTGCGTCCGCGCCTGAAGGCGTGCCTCCATCTCGGTCTGCCGCGCATTGGCCCCATCGGCGGCAAGCCGGTCCCGTACGGAGGTGTCCGGCTCCTCCTCTACGGGCAACTCCTCGGCCACGGCGAGCCGTTCGGCAAGTTCCTCCACCTCTTCGAGGGCGCGGTCCAAGGCCTCCTGCGCACGGGCCGCCGCCGCGGCCGACCGCTCGGCCTCGCCCACCGCGCCCCGCGCCTGCCCGGCGAGCCGGCCGAGCTGCTGCGACACCGCCGACTTCTCCCGGTCCGCGGCCCGCCGCCGCTCCCCCAACTCCTCGACGAGCGCGGCACATTCACGCCGCCGCTCCATCGCCCGCTGCTGCTCCTCGGCCAGCACCTCGCACCGTACGCCGAGCTCCTCCAGGTCGGCCGCGGCCTCGTCCACCGAGGCCTGCACCTCGATCAGGCTCGGCGCCCCGGCCGACCCGCCCTGCGCGAAGTGCGCCCCGAGCAGGTCGCCCTCGGCGGTCACGGCCGTCACGTCGGGACGCGCGTAGACCAGATCCTCGGCGTCCTCGAGCGTGCCGACGACGACCACGCCGCGCAGCAGCCGCCGCACCGCGGGCATCAACTCCTCGGGCCCGCGCACCAGTTCGGCGGCGAACGGCGCCCCGTCCACCTGCCGCACCGGTACGTCGTCGGGGGCGCCGCCGAGCAGTACGGCCGCGCGGCCCGCGTCCTGCTTGCGCAGCAGCCGGATCGCCTCGGCGGCCGTCGCCGGGGTGGACACGGCGACCGCGTCGGCCGCCGCCCCGAGCGCCGCCGCCACCGGCACCTCGAACCCCGGTGTCACGGCGAGCAGTTCGGAGGCCGGGCCGAGCAGTCCGGCCAGCGAATCCTGCGCGGCGAGCAGCGCCCCCGTACCGTCCTTGCGGCGCAGCCCGAGCGCCAGCGTCTCGTGCCGGGCCGCCGTCGCCGCCCGCTTCCGCTCCGCCGAGGTGACCGCCTCCCGGGCCGCGGTCAGCGCGGCCTCGGCGTCGGCGAGCTCCCGCTTCGCGGCGTCGTGCCGCTCGCCGAGCTCGGAGTCGTCGGCGTCGAGCCCGTCGACCTCCGCCTTGAGCTGCTCGTACTCCTCCTGCGCCGCGGCCGCCCGCTCCTGCGCCTCGTCGCGCGCCGCGGCGAGCCGGTCGATCTCGGCCTGCGCCGAAGCCGCCCTGCTGCGGGCCGCGTTGACCTGTCCGCCGAGCCGGGCGAGGCCCTCGCGACGGTCGGCGATGGCCCGCGCCACGTCCTTGAGGCGGGCCTCCTCGCGCGCCAACTCCCGTTCGAGCTCGGACCGGTGGGCCACCGTGTCCTCCAAGGCCCGCTCGGCCGCCTCGAGCGCGGCCTCCAACTCGGCCTCCTGCTCCCGGATCCGGGCGGCCTCGCGCTCCATGTCCTCGGGCTCGCGGCCGCGCCGCTCCTCGGCGGGCGCGGAGGTCGCGCTCTGCACCCGGGCGTCGGCGAGCGAGATCGTGCCGCGCACCCGCTCGGCCAGCTGCGACAGCTCGTACCAGGTCTGCTGCGCCCGCTGAAGGCGCGGCGCGAGCCGGCGCGCCTCGCCCTCCAGCTCTGCCTCGCGCGCGAGCGCCGCCTTGAGCCGGGCCTCGGCCTCCTCCTTGCGCCGCTTCAACTCCGCCTCGTCGGCGACCTCGGTACGCAGCGCCTCCCGCAACGTGACCAGGTCGTCGGCGAGCAGCCGCAGGCGGGCGTCGCGCAGGTCGGCCTGGATGACGGCGGCCCGGCGCGCCACCGCGGCCTGCCTCCCAAGTGGCTTGAGCTGCCTGCGCAGTTCGTCGGTGAGGTCCTGCACGCGCGCGAGGTTGGCCCGCATCGCGTCCAGCTTCCGCAGCGCCTTCTCCTTGCGCTTGCGGTGCTTGAGCACCCCGGCGGCCTCCTCGATGAAGGCGCGGCGCCCCATCGGATCGGCGTGCAGTACGGAGTCGAGCTGGCCCTGGCCGACGATGACGTGCATCTCGCGGCCGATGCCGGAGTCGGACAACAGCTCCTGGATGTCGAGGAGTCGGCAGGTGTCGCCGTTGATCTGGTACTCGCTGCCGCCGTTGCGGAACATGATCCGCGTGATGGTGACCTCGGCGTACTCGATGGGCAGCACACCGTCGGAGTTGTCGATGGTGAGCGACACCTCGGCCCGGCCGAGCGGCGGCCGCCCGGTGGTGCCGGCGAAGATGACGTCCTCCATCTTGCCGCCGCGCAGCGACTTCGCGCCCTGCTCGCCCATGACCCAGCTGAGCGCGTCCACCACGTTCGACTTGCCGGAACCGTTCGGTCCGACGACGCACGTGATGCCCGGCTCGAAGCGCAGTGTGGTCGCCGAGGCGAAGGATTTGAACCCGCGCAGGGTCAGGGCCTTGAGGTGCACGCCGCCGGACTCTACCTTTCGGGCGCGCCCCGACTCCATGAACCGCCGCGTCTCAGGGCGTGAACGCGCGGTTTCATCGCGGAAGGTGCAGGGCACATCAGACGTTGAGGAACGCTTTCACGACCAGAGCCGGGGGAGGCAGGGAAAGCGGGGGGAGCAGGCGATGACGGAAGACGCCGAGGGCGCCGCGGGGCGGAAAGAAAGAAGGGACGCCGAAGCGTCCCTATGCAGATCTTCTCAAGCGGCTGACACGGGCAGCCCCGAGTGATGCCTCACGCGGCAGCAGCTCAGGTCAGCGCAGGCTCCGCCTGGGGTACGTCAATGCTCTCCAGAAACGAGTCGCCTTCGTGAGAAGCGGCAGCGGTAGCCAGCGCATCGTTTTCGGCCTGGATTCGTACGAGCTCGGATTCCAGGTCCTGGACGCGCTGCTGGAGCCGTCGCATCTCGGCGAGGAGTCGCGGGTCGGAGCCGCCGACGTAACCGAGAAGCGCCTTTGCCATGATGGATGGTCCTCCACACTGAGTGACCGACCGAAGCGGTGTGGGTCGTGAGGGAAGCACCCGCGGTGAATGGCACTGCTTGTTCTGACTGCCGTTCTCACATGCCAAACAGCTAGGGTGCGCGGGGACTTCCAGAGTCTCACCAAAAAGTTTGACGGTCAACACGATCACACCCCGTATCGGTGGGCGACCCGGGGGCGCGCGGCCTGGGAACGGGCGGCGCTGCTCTCCTTCGGGGCCCTGGGGGCGTGGAGATCATTCTTATCGGCGCAGCCTCGCACGACAAGCCTTTATTGGCAACCACCAGGCGCTTTTCCGTCCCGGCTCCCGCAGGCGCGGCTCCCGGGCGCAGCGTCGGACGCCCGGGAGCCGTCGACGCTCACCGGATGGCGAAGGTGTCGTATATACCGCGGGGCGTGTCCCAGATCTCAGTGACGCCGTCGACCCTGCCGGGTGTGTCGCCCTCCATGAGCCAGGACAGCAACGCGTCACAGCCGATACGGGTGCCCTCGGCGACGACCTGGACGCGGCCGTCGGCCAGATTGAGTGCGAAGCCGACCAGTCCGCCGATCTCCAGCGCCTTCGCCCTGGTGAACCAGCGAAAGCCCACCCCCTGCACCTGTCCGCGCACCCAGGCGGTCATCCGTACCTCTTCATTCATGTGGGAAAGCTAACCGGCCGATTGCCCGCAAGGCACTTCGCCCCCACATTCTCTTCACGTACAGTCGCGAAAGCTGGGCCTCACTCGTTCGGGTGAGGCGCGTAGACCTCAGGTAGCAGGAAGGCCACCAAGATGGGACGCCACCGACGCGTCGGCGCCGCGGGCGCGAGCGAAGAGCAGCACTCTGCGGACACCGGGCGCGCGGGCGGCGCATCCTCGCACCGCCGAGCGAAGCGGGGGCCGGTTCCGGTGCGCACCGGACTCCTCGGCGTCTCCGCGGCCGTGGCCTTGGGCGCGGTCGCGGTCGCGTCCGGCCTGATACCGGGCGATGTCTTCACCGGTGACGACGGTCGCGAGGCCAGCCGGGTGCAGTCCGCGGGCAGCCCGACGGACCTGGCGACGCAGGGCGGGGCGAGCGAGTCCCCGGACCGTTCGGAGAGCCCCCCGAGCCGAGGCTCCGAGCGCCCCGAGCCGTCGAAGTCCCCGTCGAAGGCCTCCCCGTCCCGTACGGCGAAGCCGTCGAAGTCCCCCTCGCCCGAGAAGCCCTCCCCGTCCGTCACGGAAGAGAAGAAGACGACCGAGCCCACGGCCGAGCCGCCGGCGAAGCCCGAGGTGACCGCCCCGGCCAAGCCGTCGGCCCCGCAGTCCCCGGACTCCGGCCAGGGCGCCGAGGCCGAGGTGCTCTCCCTCGTCAACCAGGAGCGGGCGCAGGCCGGTTGCAGTCCGGTGAAGGCCGACGCCGCCCTCGCGGACCTGGCCGGCGCCTTCAGCCAGGACATGGACGAGCGCGACTTCTTCGACCACACCGACCCCGACGGTGACACTCCCTGGGACCGCGCCGAGCAGGCCGGCATCTCGAACCTCGGCGGTGAGAACATCGCCCGCGGCCAGGCCAACGCCCAGTCGGTGATGGACTCGTGGATGAACAGCCCCGGCCACCGCGCGAACATCCTCAACTGCGAGTACAAGACCCTCGGCGTCGGCGCCCACTTCGCGTCCGGCGGCCCCTGGTGGACCCAGGACTTCGGCTTCTAGCTTTTCGACAGGGGCGCCGGGACCAGAGCCCCGACAGGGGCGCGGGGAACTGCGCGCCCAGCCACGACGACGCCGCAGCCGAACAACGACGGGGGTTCGGGGCGCAGCCCCGGCAGGGGCGCGGGGAACTGCGCGACCAGCCACAACGGCGCGACAGCCGAGAAACAACCGGGAACGGGGCGAAGCCCCGAAAGCAAAGGGGACGGGGAGGGGAACCCCCGCCCACACCTACCCCCGCGGCACCCGCTGGCACCGAGGACAGAAGTAGCTGGACCGGTTCATCCACGGCCGCCGCCGCATCGGAGTCCCACAGCGCCGGCACGGCTCACCCTCCCGCCCGTACGCGTCGAGCGACCGCTCGAAGTATCCGGACTCGCCGTTCACATTCACGTACAGGCTGTCGAAGCTGGTCCCGCCCACGGCGAGCGCGGCGTTCATGACATCGCGGATGTGGCCGAGGAGTTCGGTGGTACGCGGACGCGTGAAGGTGGCGGTGGGCCGCTCGTAATGCAGCTTGGCGCGCCACAGCGCCTCGTCCGCGTAGATGTTGCCGACGCCGCTGATCAGCGACTGGTTGAGCAGTGCCCGCTTGATGGTCGTACGGCTGCGGCGCAGGCCTTGGTGGAACGCCTCGTCGTCGAAGGCCGGGTCGAGCGGGTCGCGGGCGATGTGCGCGATGACGTCGGGCAGCCCGTCGGGGGTGGTGCCGTGCAGGGAGAGCCCGCCGAAGGTGCGCTGGTCGACGAAGCGCAGTTCGGTGCCGAGGTCGTCCTCGAAGCGGACGCGGATCCGCAGATGCTTCTCGTCGGCTGCGTCCTCGGGCTGTACGAGGAGCTGTCCGCTCATGCCGAGGTGCGCCAGGATCGCGCTGGGCGAATCGGCGAGCGGCAGCCACAGGTACTTGCCGCGCCGCCGGGCCTCCCCGATCCGGTGCCCCTTGAGCCGGGCGGCGAAGTCGGGCCCGCCGGCGACGTGGCGGCGCACGGCCCGCGGGTGCAGCACGTCGACCTCGGTCACGACGCGTCCGGAGACCCAGCTCTCCAGTCCGCGGCGGACGACTTCGACCTCGGGCAGTTCGGGCACGGGTCCTCCCCCGGTACGTGTGGTTGCAACGGCGACGGCCCGCCCCGTGGGTCACGGGACGGGCCGTCGTACAGCCTGCGGAAGGCGGCGGCTCGGGGCCGACGTCAGGCTCAGGCCTTGGCGGATTCGGGGGCGCTGTCGGCGTTCGCCCCTTCGGCCTCGGCCTTGGCGCGCTCGTCCGCCGCGGCGCGAATCGCACGCCACGCGGACTCGGCGGCCTGCTGCTCCGCTTCCTTCTTGCTGCGACCAGTGCCGGTGCCGTACGAGACGCCTCCGACGCGGGCGGCAGCGGTGAAGGTCTTCTCGTGGTCGGGGCCGGTCTCCGAGACCAGGTACTCGGGCACGCCGAGCCCTTCGGTCGCGGTGAGCTCCTGGAGGCTGGTTTTCCAGTCCAGGCCGGCACCGAGGTTGGAGGACTTCTCGATCAGCGGGTCGAAGAGCCGGTGGACCAGCTCGGACGCCGCGTCGAGGCCCTGGTCGAGATAGACGGCGCCGATCACCGCTTCGAGGGTGTCGGCGAGAATGGACGCCTTGTCCCGGCCGCCCGTGCCTTCTTCGCCCCGGCCGAGCCGGATGAAGGCGCCGAGGTCGAGCCCGCGGCCCACCTCTGCCAGCGCACGCGAATTGACCACCGCGGCCCGCAACTTGGCCAGTTGGCCTTCGGGCAGGTCGGGGTGGGTGCGATACAGCGTGTCCGTGACGACGAGTCCGAGCACGGAGTCCCCGAGGAACTCGAGCCGCTCGTTCGTCGGCAGGCCGCCGTTCTCGTACGCGTAGGAACGGTGGGTCAGTGCACGCACCAGAAGGGCGGACTCGAGCTTGTACCCGAGCCGCCCTTCCAGAAGCGTGTGGGACGAGGCCGTGTTCTCCGCCTGCTTCTTGGCGTTTGCCGCTTTGGCGTCATCCGCCGTTTTGTGGCTAGACACGGTGCCTCTCACCAGCCGCTCAGACCTCGAGGACCTGGCGCTTGTTGTAGGTGCCGCAGCTGGGGCACGCGATGTGCTGCTGCTTCGGCTCCTGGCAACGCTCACACGAAACCAGGGGGGTGACCGCAGCCTTCCACTGCGACCGGCGGTGGCGCGTGTTGCTGCGCGACATCTTCCGCTTCGGAACAGCCACGGCTACTTCTCCTGCTTCTCGTCGACGCCAGCTTCCGCTTCGGCGCCGCTCATCTCGTCCTTCTCGCTGTCCTGGAGCGAACCAGCGAGTCCCTGCAATGCCGCCCAACGGATGTCGACGGCGTCGTGGTGGTGGTCCGGGTCGTCAGCGAGCCGCGCACCGCATTCGGCGCACAGACCCGGGCAGTCGTCCTGGCACACCGGCTGCATCGGCAGTGCGAGCACCACCGCATCGCGCAGCACGGGCTCGAGGTCGAAGAGTCCGTCCTCGAGGGGGGTCATGTCCTCGTCCTCGGCGTCGTCGGCCGGTTCCGCCTGCTTGCTGCGGCCACGGTCATCGGCGTCGGGGTACGTGAACATTTCCTGGAAGTCCGCTTCGAGCTCTCGCTCCAGCGGCTCCAGACACCTTACGCACTCCCCCTCGACCCGTGCACGGGCGGTGCCTGTGACAAGCACCCCTTCCATGACGGACTCGAGCCGCAGCTCAAGGTCGACCGGAGCGCCGCCAGGCACTCCGATGACTCCCTGGATGCCGAAGATCGCGTCTCCGGAGGGGGCGTCGATCGTGCGGGTCAGCCGCTGGAGCGCACCAGGACGCCGACCCAGCTCGTGCGTATCGAACACGAGGGGGTTGCGGTGGTCGAGGCGGGCGTTCAGGGCTCTTCCTGCTTTCGATCATCGAAGTCTCGGGGAGGCTGACCTCGCTTTGAGCGGACAGCCAGGGCCGCGGGCGTCGAAAACCGACGAAGCGCACGCGCGACCGAAGAGCCAGGATACTGGACCATGCGCTGTCGGCCCAATCCGCCCTCTCATTGCTGGCCAGAGGCCTTCACTGCCCGGGGCCGCGCCCCTGTTCGTACGCGCGCAGCTGGTCGACGCTGATCATGCTCGTGTCGAAGAGGCTGGCCTCGTCGAGCGCGGGCCCCTGCTGCTGCGCCGCGTCGGTCGGCTGCCGGCCGTCGGCCTGGTACATCCCCTGCGCGGACCCGAGCGGCCCGAAGTCCTGCCCCGGCTGCTGATAGGCGTACGGGTCCTGCTGCTGGTACGCGTACGGGTCCTGCTGTGCGTACTCCTGCGGCATCTGCTGGTACGCGTACGGGTCCGGCTGCCGGTAGCCGTACGGGTCCTGCGGGTCGTACTGCTGCTGCGCGGGCACCGGGGCCGGGGCGACGGGCGGCGGCGGGGGCGGGGCCTGCGGCTGCGACTGGGGCTGTGACGGCAGGTACTGGTGGGCCGGTTCGGGCTGCAGTTGCTGCGGCGGCTGCTGAGCTTGCGCCTGCTGTTGCTGCTGTCGTTCCTGTTGCTGTTGCGGTTCGGCGAGGTCCGCGAGGTAGTCCGCGTCGCTCGCGAGGTGCTGGTGGCCGTACTCGTCGAAGGCGCCGAGCTGGCCGAGGTCGTCGGAGGCGACGCGGCCCTGCAGCTTCTGCCGGCCCCGGCCGACCGCGTCCAGGGTCTTGGAGAGCACCGCCTCGAAGGCGCCGAGCTTGACGTCCACGTACGAGTCCGCGCGCTGACGCAGGGTCTCCGGGTCCTGGCTGCGCTCGGGGGCCTCGGTGAAGTCCGGGTCCTCGTACCCCTGGGCGTCCAGGCCCTGGCCGGTGCCGAGGAGCTTCTCGCGGCCGCGGCCGACGGAGCCGAGGGTCTTGGTGAGGACGACCTCGAAGTTGGCGAGCTTGGAGTCGACGTACTCGTCGGCCTCCTGGCGGACCTCCTCGGCCTCGGCGCGGGCCTTGGCGAGGATGCGGTCGGCTTCGTCCTGGGACTGGCGGGCGACCGCGGTGTCGGAGATCAGCGAGCCGCGCTCGGCACGGGCCGACTCGAGGATGCGGTCGGCCTCCTGGCGGGCCTGCTCGACCAGCTGCTCGTTGCTGCCGATGACCTGCTCGGCCTGGGCGAGGGAGCCGGGCAGGGCCGCGCGGACCTCTTCGAGTCGCGCGAGCAGCTCGGCCCGGTTGACCACGCACGAGGCCGACATCGGCATGGACCTGGCACCCTCGACCGCTTCGACGATCTCGTCCAGCTTCTTCTGCACGTCCACCGTGTGCTCGCCACTCTCTGCCTGCTAGGAGTCTCTGCCCGGTTGGGAGACGGACAAGGCGACTGTAAGGGCAGCGGCCGCCCCGCCGACACCGAGTGACGGAACGTCAGCTCCGCCGGGCGGGTTCGCGCGAGCGAGGCGGACCGGCTCGTGGGCGGGGCTCAACTCTCCTTGGAGAGACGGCCGGTGAGGGCCGTGTTCACCAGCGGCGGCACGAGGTGCGAGACGTCACCGCCCCAGGCCGCCACCTCCTTGACCAGCGAGGAGGAGAGGAAGCTGTACGTGGGGTTGGTGGGGACGAAGAGGGTCTCCACGCCCGAGAGGCCGTTGTTCATCTGGGCCATCTGCAGCTCGTAGTCGAAGTCGCTGACGGCGCGCAGGCCCTTGACGATGGCGGGGATGTCACGCTGCTTGCAGAAGTCGACGAGCAGGCCGTGGAAGGCCTCCACCTCGACGTTCCCGAACTCGGCGGTGACCTGGCGGATCAGCTCGATCCGCTCCTCGATCTCGAACAGGCCCTTCTTGGACTGGTTGATCATCACCGCGACGTGGACCACGTCGTAGAGCTTGGAGGCGCGGGCGATGATGTCGAGGTGTCCGTTGGTGATGGGGTCGAACGACCCCGGACAGACGGCGCGGCGCAACTGAAGTCCCTCGCTCTCGGGTCCTGACGATGCGTTCATGAGGTGGGTTCCTCGCTGGTCGAGGCGGCGCGACCGTACCAAAACGTGCCCTCGCCGTAGCGCCGGGACCTGAGCCCCTCGAAGCCGTCCGGCCAGCCGAATTCTCCGCCTCTGGTGCTGCGCTCCACTGTGATGAGCGCTTGCTCAGCGAGCCAGCCCTGAGCACGGAGTGTGAGCAGAATCTCCCGAAGATCGTCGTCGCTCACCGCGTACGGCGGATCGAGGAACACCAGGTCGTACGGGTCCTGCGGGGCCGCGCCCGCGATGATCGCCGCCGCCTTGCCGGCCCTGACCTCGGCGCCGGGCAGGGCGAGCGCCTTGACGTTCTCCCGGATCGTGCGGACCGCTCGGGCGTCCGTCTCGACCAGGAGTGCGTGGCCCGCGCCCCGGGACAGCGCTTCGAGGCCGACGGCGCCGGAGCCCGCGTACAGGTCGAGGACGCGCTCGCCTTCGAGGGGGCCGCCGAGCAGCGACTGCCAGGTGGAGAACAGGCCCTCACGCGCGCGGTCGGAGGTGGGGCGTGTGCCGTTTCCCGGCGGTACGGCCAGTCGGCGTCCGCCGGCGCGGCCGGCGATCACGCGGGTCATCTGCATCCTCGGGGTTCGTTCGGAGGTATCGGGTGCTCGGGTGCAGTCACCCGGACCCGACTGGTGCCGTCACCCAACGATATGGCGTGCTCGGGGCGCGGCCCCGCCGGGCCGGTCAGCCCTTGTCCAGGTACTCCTCCCGGTCCTTGTCGAGGAGGGCGTCGAGAGCCGTGCGCAGGGCGGGGAGGCGGGTGAGCTCCGGGTCGGCACTCACGATCCGTACGGCCTCCTCGCGGGCCTCGGCGATGATCTCCTCGTCGTCGATGACCGCGAGGACCCGCAGCGAGGAGCGGACTCCGGACTGGGCCTGACCCAACACGTCGCCCTCGCGCCGCTGTTCGAGGTCGATGCGGGAGAGCTCGAAGCCGTCCAGGGTGGCCGCGACCGCGCCGAGGCGGGCGCGCGCGGGGCTGGCCTCGGGCATCTCGGAGACCAGCAGGCAGAGGCCGGGGGCGGAGCCTCGGCCGACGCGGCCGCGCAGCTGGTGCAGCTGGGAGACGCCGAAGCGGTCGGCGTCCATGATCACCATGGCGGTGGCGTTGGGGACGTTCACACCGACCTCGATGACCGTCGTCGCCACCAGCACGTCCACCTCGCCGGCCGCGAAGGCGCGCATCACGGCGTCCTTGTCGTCCGGCGCCATGCGGCCGTGCAGGACTTCGACGCGCAGGCCCTTCAGGGGGCCGGCGGTGAGCTGCTCGGCGACCTCGACGACGGCGAGCGGCGGGCGCTTCTCCGCCTCGTCCTCGGCGGACTTCTTCTTGGCGGACTTGTCGTCCAGGTCGTCGCCGATGCGGGGGCAGACCACGTACGCCTGGTGGCCGTTCTCGACCTCTTCGCGGACGCGTTCCCAGGCGCGGGCCAGGAAGTGCGGCTTGTCGGCGGCGGGGACGACGTGGGTGGCGATCGGCGAGCGCCCGGCGGGGAGTTGATCGAGCACGGAGGTCTCCAGGTCGCCGAAGACCGTCATGGCGACCGTGCGCGGAATCGGGGTCGCCGTCATCACCAGGAGGTGCGGCGGCTGTTTGCCCTTGCCGCGCAGGGCGTCGCGCTGCTCGACGCCGAAGCGGTGCTGTTCGTCCACGACGACCAGGCCCAGGTCGTGGAACTGCACCTTGTCCTCGATCAGGGCGTGCGTGCCGATGACGATTCCGGCTTCCGCGGTGGCGAGGTCGAGCAGGGCCTGGCGGCGGGCGGCGGCGCCCATGGAGCCGGTGAGGAGCACGACCTTGGTGGCGTGCTCGGCGCCGCCCAGCATGCCTCCCTCGGCCAACTCCCCCATCATCTCGGTGATCGAGCGGTGGTGCTGCTGGGCGAGGACTTCGGTGGGGGCGAGCATCGCGGCCTGCCCGCCCGCGTCCACGACGGCGAGCATGGCCCGCAGGGCGACCATGGTCTTGCCCGAGCCCACTTCGCCCTGCAGGAGGCGGTGCATCGGGTGCTCGTTCGCGAGGTCGTCGAAGATCTCCTTGGAGACCCGCTGCTGGCCGTCGGTGAGCGTGAAGGGCAGCTTGGCGTCGAAGGCGTCGAGCAGTCCGTCCGGCGCGGGCCGGCGGGGCACCGCGGGCAGCTGCGTCTCGGCGAACCGACGCCTGGCCAGGGCGACTTGGAGAACGAACGCCTCGTCCCACTTGAGGCGGTCCTTCGCGGACTCGACGTCCGCCTTCGAGTGCGGCCGGTGGATCTTCAGGAGCGCCTCGGGGAGCGGCACCAGGCCCCTTCCCTGGCGCAGGGAGGGCGGCAGCGGGTCCACCGCGTCCTGGGCGCTGGGCAGGACCGCGTCCACCGCCTTGGCGATCTTCCAGGACTCCAGCTTGGCGGTGGCCGGGTAGATCGGGATGAGCGCCCCGGCCCAGGACTCGACGGCGTCCTCCGCCTCGGCGCCGCTGCCGCCGCGCAGCAACTGATAGGCGGGGTGGGCGAGTTGGAGCTTGCGGTTGAAGGCGGACACCTTGCCGGCGAACATCGCGCGCGTGCCGGGCAGCAGGTCCTTGTGCGGCTTGTGGATGCCGCGGCCGAAGAAGACCAGCTGGAGCTGGCCGCTGCCGTCCGTGATGGTGACTTCGAGGCGCTGCCCCCGGCCGTTGTTGAACTTCAGGACGCGGGCGGTCGCGACCTGGGCGACCACCGTCACGTGCTCGTCCAGGGGCAGGTCGGACAGCGTGGTCAGCTCGCCCCGCTCCGCGTACCGCCGCGGGTAGTGGTGGAGGAGGTCGCCGACCGTGTGCAGGTCGAGGTGCTCGGCCATCACCTTCGCGGTGGCGGGGCCGAGCGTCTTCTTCAGGGATTCTTCGAGCGCGGGCACGAATCCATTGCACACCACGGCACCGACAACGCGCTCAGCCTGTGGATAACCCGGCCGCGCCGTGCCCGCGCCCCGTCCGCCCGCCGCGCCCGGCGCCCGCTACTCGACGCCGATCAGCATCAGCGGCGACCGCCGCCCGCCGCGGTACACGACGGTGTCGACGGCGAGGTGGTGCTCGCGTACGTGTTCCGAGAGGGCGTCGGCGACCGAGTCGGGTACCTCGTCGCCGAGCACGAGCGTGACCATCTCGCCGCCCGCGGAGAGCATCCGGTCGAGGACCGCGGCCGCCGTGGCCGTGACATCGGCGCCGATCACCGCGACGTCGCCGTCGATCAGGCCGAGCAGGTCCCCGGCCTGGCAGATGCCCGCCATGGTCCACGACTGCCGCTCCGCGACGGCCAGTTCGGCGTACCGGGTGGCGCCGGCCGCCGACGTCATGCCGACGACGTCCTCGTCGAAGCGCCGGTCCGGCTCGTGCACGGCGAGCGCCGCGATGCCCTGCACCGCGCAGCGGGTGGGGATGAGCGCGACCCGTACGCCTTCGGCGCGGGCCTGCTCGGCCGCGGCCGCCGCCGTGTACCGCAGCTCCGGGTCGTTGGGCAGCAGCACCACCTCGCGCGCGTGCGCCCGCCTGATCGCGTCGACCAGCTCACCGCTCGCCGGGGGCTCCTCGGGCCGGGCGAGCACGGTCGTCGCCCCGGCCTCGGCGCACAGCTCGGCAAGGCCCTCGCCCGGTACGACGGCGACGATCGCGCGCTGCGCCCGCTCCCGCTGCTGCTTCGCGCGCCCGGCGCTGTGCGCGTCCTGCGCCCCGAAGTGCGTGATCCGGATGCGGTACGGGCGGCCCGCCTCGACGCCCGCCTCGACCGCGGCGCCCGCGTCGTCCACGTGCACATGGACGTTCCACAGCCCGTCGCCGCCGACCACGACGAGGGAGTCGCCGAGGCCGTCGAGGCGGGTGCGGAGCCGGTCCACGGCGGGGTCGTCGGCCTCCAGGAGGTAGATCACCTCGAAGGCGGGCCCCCCTTCCCCGTCGCCGCTCTCGGCCCCGCAGTCGACGGCGCCGACGGCACTCTCGGCAGCGGCCTCAGCATGCGTCACCGCGTCGAGCGGTTCCGTCGCAGCCACGCGCGCGTGGTGACCGATTCCGGAACTGCCGCGCACCGTCCGGGCGGGCGCCCGCCCGGACAGGGTCTGGACGAGCGCTCCGAGCACCGCGACGAGACCCTCGCCGCCCGCGTCCACGACGCCCGCGCGGTCCAGGACCGCCAGCTGCTCCGGCGTCGCCTCCAGCGCCGCGGCGGCGCCCTCGTACGCGGCGACGGCGACCGCCGCACAGTCCCCGGCCGCGCTCTGGGCCGCCTCGGCCGCCGCGGTGGCGACCGTCAGGACGGTGCCCTCCACGGGATGGGCCACCGCCTGATAGCCGGACTCGGCAGCCCGGCGCAGCGCAAGCCGCAGCAGCTCGGCGCCGTCGACCGCTCCCGCCGCACCCACCGCACCCGCACCGGAGTCGCTGTGAGCCGCACCACTGTCCGCACCCCCCACCGCGGCAGCCTCGGCCAGCACCTGAGACGTGCCGCGCAACAGCTGCGCCAAGATCGTGCCGGAGTTTCCGCAGGCCCCGATGAGCGCGCCGTGCGCCAGCGCGCGCACCGCCTCCGCAAGGGAGGGACCGGCGCCTGCGCCCGCCGCCTCATGGCCCGCGAAAACCGCCTCTACCGCGCGTGCAGCGGATTCCACGGTCAGGTACAGGTTGGTGCCGGTGTCCCCGTCGGCGACCGGATAGACGTTGATCGCGTCGATCTCCTCGCGGGCCCTCCCCAGCGCGCTAAGCGCCAGTCCGCACCAGGTGCGCACCACCTCGGCGTCGGGGGTCTGGGGCACCGGCTGCCTCCTTGTTCAGGGGTCGTCTCGCAGCGTAGTCCCCGGTCGGGAGGCCGCCCGGGGCAGGCCCCCGGCCGGTCATGGTAGTTTCGTTCTACCGAAGCGGTCGTTGTATGCTGCTTCGGTTGCCTGACGAGAGTCAGGCCGACCTTCCCCCTGGCAACGCCACTCAGATCGCTAGATCCCGGCATGCCGGGATTAACCGTAAGTGCATCTGAAGTCTTTGGAGTGACCCGTGGCTGCCAACTGCGACGTCTGCGGCAAGGGGCCGGGCTTCGGCAACAACATCTCCCACTCGCACCGCCGTACGCCCCGTCGCTGGAACCCGAACATCCAGCGCGTGCGTACCGTGGTCGGTGGGACGCCGAAGCGGCTCAACGCCTGCACCTCGTGCATCAAGGCCGGCAAGGTCTCGCGCTGACGAACGTGTAGCGCGGCCACCTAGCTGGTTGCTGTAAAAGCCGGTCCACCCTCGGGTGGACCGGCTTTTACGTACCCGCACACAAGCCGCAGGACGGGCAGCAACGCACAGCCCGCTAAGAGCCGAACCGCCACCCGTGGTCCACAGGCCCGATCCCACCGCCGAGCGCGAAGCCCGCGGCGATCGCACCCGTCACGTACTCCTTCGCCTCGCGCACCGCGTCCGGCACCGTGCGCCCCTTCGCGAGGCCCGCCGCGATCGCGCTGGCCAGAGTGCAGCCGGTGCCGTGGGTGTGGCGGTTGTCATGGCGCGGGGCGCGCAGCCAGTGCTCCTCGGAGCCGTCCGTGAGCAGATCCACGGCGTCGCCCTCCAGATGGCCGCCCTTGATCAGCGCCCAGCGCGGCCCGAACTCCAGGAGCGCGGCGGCCGCGCGCCGCAGCCCGTCCTCCGACTCGACGCGTACGCCGGTGATCTGCGTGACCTCGTCCAGGTTCGGCGTCGCGACCGTGGCGACGGGAAGCAGCTTCGTACGGAGCGAGTCGAGCGCCGAGGCCGCCAGGAGCGAGTCGCCGTGCTTGGAGACGCCCACCGGGTCGATCACCGTGGGCGCGTCCGTGCCGGCGAGCAACTCCGCGACCGTCTCGACGAGTTCGGCCGACGCCAGCATGCCGGTCTTCACGGCCTGCACGCCGATGTCGTCGACGACGCTGCGGTACTGCGCGCGCACCGCCTCCACCGGCAGCTCCCAAGCGCCTTGCACGCCAAGGGAGTTCTGCGCGGTCACCGCGGTCACGACGCTCATGCCGTGCGTGCCGAGGGCCAGCATGGTCTTCAGGTCGGCCTGGATGCCCGCGCCGCCGCCGGAGTCGGACCCGGCGACGGTCAGGACGCGCGGCGGCGCCGTACGGATGCTCATGACTCGATCTCCCCGAAGTGGTCCCAGCCGCTCTTGTTGGTCCAGGGCGCCCCGTCGACCGTCACCTGAGGCAGGGCCGAGGGGTTGAGGACCTCGCCGATCACCTTCCAGCGGGCCGGGAGCTGTACGTCCGGCGGGAACGTCGCGACGATCGCGTGGTCCTCGCCGCCGGTGAGCACCCACTGCAGCGGGTCGACGCCGACGGCCTGGCCGATGTCGTTCATCTGCGAAGGGATGTCGATCGAGGCGGACTTGACGTCGATCCTGACCTTGCTCGACTCGGCGATGTGCCCGAGGTCGGCGATCAGTCCGTCGCTGACGTCGGCCATCGCCGTGGCGCCGAGCCCGGCCGCGGCGGGGCCCGCGTGGTACGGCGGCTCGGGCCTGCGGTGCGCCTCCACGAACGCGCGCGGCGAGCGGAAGCCGCGGGAGAGGACCGCGAGCCCGGCGGCGGACCAGCCCAACCAGCCGGTGTACGCGACGACATCGCCGGGCTGCGCGCCCGCGCGCGTGACCGGCTCGTGGTTGCGGAGATCGCCGAGCGCGGTGATCGACACGGTGATCGTGTCCCCACGTACGACATCGCCGCCGACCACGGCCGCGCCCGCGACCTGGCACTCGTCGCGCAGCCCGTCCATCAGCTCGCTGGCCCAGGTGACCGGCAGCTCGGCGGGCACCACCAGGCCGAGCAGCAGCGCCGTCGGCACGGCGCCCATTGCGGCGATGTCCGCGAGGTTCTGCGCGGCGGCCTTGCGGCCCACGTCGTACGCGGTGGACCAGTCGCGGCGGAAGTGCCGCCCCTCCAGGAGGATGTCCGTGCTGGCCACGACCCTGCGGTCGGGTGCGGCCACGACCGCGGCGTCGTCGCCGGGGCCCAGTCGAACCGCCGGAGTGGTGGTGAGCCGGGACGTGAGCTCTCTGATGAGCCCGAACTCCCCGAGCTCGCCCACGGTGCCCTTCATCGAGTCTCGCCTCTTCCTGTCGTGCCGACTGCTCTGCCGACTGCCCCAGTGTGCGCGCGGTCGCGGGGGCCCTCGGCCGCGGGTACCGTCAACAGGTACGTCAACTTCGCTTGCCCGTACGCCCCGGAGCGCGCGCCACAGGCCCCGCGGGTCTCCCCGCGACGCACGGTGACGCGATACCGTGGCGCCCGCCCGTCTCCCGTCAGCACCCCACTACGAGGGCGCTGCACGCTCGCTCTTTCCGTTCCCCACATGATCCTCGTGGCCGCCCTGGAGGTTCCGTGGTACAGGCGTACATCCTGATCCAGACCGAAGTCGGCAAGGCGTCCACGGTCGCCGAACTGATCGGCAAGATCCCCGGAGTGATCCAGGCCGAGGACGTGACCGGTCCCTACGATGTCATCGTGCGCGCCCAGTCGGACACCGTCGACGAACTCGGTCGCATGGTGGTCGCGAAGGTCCAGCAAGTGGACGGCATCACCCGCACCCTGACCTGCCCGGTCGTGCACTTGTAGCCCCCGTCTACGCTTGGCCGGTGAACGTTCTGAGCCGCCAGCTGATCAGTCTGCCCGCCCTCGGTCTGCTCTGGGCGACCGCGGGCTGTTCTTCGACGGACGACCGGGCGACGGTCCCGGTTCCCTCCCCCGACGCGAGTACGGCACGGCTGTGCCAGAACCTGCACGAACAGCTGCCGGACCGGATCGACGGACTCGACCGCGAGGATCCGGAGCCGCGTTCCGAACTGACTGCCGGATGGGGAGGCTCGGCGATCATACTGCGCTGCGGTGTGCCCCGGCCCGCCGCGCTCGCGGACCCCGCGGCGTACGGCGCTGAGGTCGACGGCGTGGGCTGGCTGACCGAGGAGCAGAAGGACGGTTCGTACCGCTTCACGACGACGTTGCGCGAGGCGTACATCGAGGTCACGTTCAACGCGGAGCACGCGCAGCAGGGCGCCGGCTCGCTCACCGACTTCGCGAAGCCGATCAAGAAGACGGTGCCGGAGGGCATCGCGAGCTGAGCCTCGAAAACCCCCAACTACGCGACAGGGCCCGGCCGTTGGAAGACGGCCGGGCCCTGCTGTATGCGTACGGCTGCGGGCTAGCGCAGTCCGATGGGGCGGCGGAGGGCGGCCTGCACGAGGCGGTCCACCAGCTCCGGGTAGCTCACGCCGCTCTCCTGCCACATCCGCGGGTACATCGAGATGGGCGTGAAGCCGGGCATGGTGTTGATCTCGTTGATCACGAACCGGCCGTCCTCCGTGAGGAAGAAGTCCGCGCGCACCAGGCCCTCGCAGGACGCCGCCTCGAAGGCCTCGACGGCGAGGCGCTGCACCTCGGCGGTCTGCTCCTCGGTGAGCGGGGCGGGGACGATACCGGAGGCCGAGTCGATGTACTTGGCCTCGAAGTCGTAGAAGGCGTGGTCGGAGACCGGCGGGATCTCGGCGGGCACGCTGGCGCGCGGGCCGTCCTCGAACTCCAGGACGCCGCACTCGATCTCGCGGCCGCGGAGCAGCGCCTCCACGATGATCTTCGGGTCGTGCCGCTGCGCCTCCTCGATCGCCTCGTCCAGGCCCTCCAGCGAGTCGACCTTGGTGATGCCGAAGGACGAGCCGGCCCGCGCGGGCTTCACGAAGAGCGGCCAGCCGTGGTCACCGGCGAAGCCGACGATCTTCTTGCGGGCGGCCGCCGGGTCGGTCTCCCACTCGCGCGGCTTGATCACCACGTACGGGCCGACGGGCAGCCCGAAGGAGGTGAACACCCGCTTCATGTACTCCTTGTCCTGCCCCACGGCGGAGGCCAGGACGCCCGAGCCGACGTACGGCGTCCCGGACAGCTCCAGGAGGCCCTGCAGGGTGCCGTCCTCGCCGTACGGGCCGTGCAGGACGGGGAAGACGACGTCGACCTCGCCGAGCGCCTTGGGCACCGACCCGGGCTCGGTGACGACCACTTCGCGGTTGGCGGGGTCGAGGGGCAGCACCACGGCGCCGGCCGCGGACTCGGCAAGCCGGTCCACGTCCGGGACCGTGCGGTCGGTGATCGCCATCCGCTCGGGGTCGTCGGCGGTGAGCGCCCAGCGGCCGTCGTGCGTGATGCCGATGGGCAGCACGTCGTACTTGTCGCGGTCGATGGCGCGCAGCACGGCGCCGGCCGTGACGACCGAGATGCCGTGTTCGGAACTGCGCCCGCCGAAGACGACCGCGACGCGCGGCTTGCGGGGTTCCCCTCCTGGCTGGGAGGGGACCGGGCTCTGGGAGGAGGTCTCGCTGCTCATATCGCGTTGAGCGTACCTGCTGGTAAGAGCCGAGTCAGCGCGTGTGCGGCGTCGAGTCGGCGCGCGGACCGCCCCGCACGCGTACGCCGGAGCTCAGTGGCGCTCGGCCTTCGCGCTGCGCCCCATCAGCTCCTTGAGCGCCACGACGGGCGGCTTGCCCTCGTGCACGATGTCGACGACGGTCTCCGTGATGGGCATGTCGACGCCGTGCCTGCGCGCCAGATCCAGCACGGACTCACAGGACTTGACGCCTTCGGCGGTCTGCTTGGTGACCGCGATGGTCTCCTCAAGGGTCATGCCCTTGCCGAGGTTGGTGCCGAAGGTGTGGTTCCGGGAGAGCGGCGAGGAGCAGGTGGCGACGAGGTCGCCGAGGCCCGCGAGGCCGGAGAACGTCAGCGGGTCGGCGCCCATGGCGAGCCCGAGCCGGGTGGTCTCGGCGAGGCCGCGGGTGATGAGCGAGCCCTTGGCGTTGTCGCCGAGGCCCATGCCGTCCGCGATGCCGACGGCGAGACCGATCACGTTCTTGACGGCGCCGCCGAGTTCGCAGCCGACGACGTCGGTGTTGGTGTACGGCCGGAAGTACGGGGTGTGACAGGCCGCCTGGAGCCGCTGCGCGACCGATTCGTCGGTACAGGCGACGACGGCGGCGGCGGGCTGCCGCGCGGCGATCTCCCGCGCGAGGTTGGGCCCGGTGACGACGGCGATGCGCTCCCCTGCCACCTTGGTGACGTCCTCGATCACCTCGCTCATCCGCATCGCGGAGCCTAGTTCGACGCCCTTCATCAGCGATACGAGGACGGTGTCGGGGGCGAGCACCGGCGCCCACTCGGCGAGGTTGCCGCGCAGCGTCTGCGAGGGCACGGCGAGCACGGTGAAGTCGGCGCCGTCCGCGGCCTCCGCGGGATCGGTGGTCGCCCTTACCCGCGTGGGGAGTTCGACGCCCGGCAGGTAGTCCGGGTTGGTGCGCGTGGAGTTGACGGCCTCGGCGAGTTCGGGGCGGCGGCCCCACAGGGTCACGTCGCAGCCCGCGTCGGCGAGCACCATGCCGAAGGCCGTACCCCAGGATCCGGTGCCGAAGACGGCTGCCTTCACAGGCGGTGTCACTTGGTGTCCTCCCCGGCCGTGCCGGTCTCTTCGCCGACCGGTTCGGCCGCCTTGTGCTGCTGGGACTTGCGGCGCTGCGCGATGCGTGCCTGGCGCGGGTCGTAGGGCGTCGCGGGGGCCTTCTCGCCGCGGAGTTCCTCGAGGAGTCGCGTGACGGCGGCCATGATGACTTCCGTTGCCTCCTTGAGGAGTTCGGGCGTCATCTCCTTGTCGTAGAACCGCTCCAGGTCGACCGGTGCGCCGGCGAGCACGTGGTGCGTCTTGCGCGGCAGCAGGTTCGGCTTCTTCGCGTACGGCGGCAGGAGTTCGTTGGCGCCCCACTGCGCGACGGGGATCACCGGGCACTTGGTCTGCAGGGCCACACGCGCGGCTCCGGTCTTGGCGGTCATGGGCCAGAGATCGGGGTCGCGGGTGAGTGTTCCCTCGGGATAGAACGCGACGCATTCACCGCGTTCCACCGCATCGATCGCGGCCCGGAACGCACTGAGCGCGTCGGCGCTCTCGCGATAGACGGGGATCTGTCCGGTGCCGCGCATCACGGCTCCGACAAATCCGCCCTTGAATAGCCCGTGCTTGGCGAGGAAACGCGGCACACGTCCGGTGTTGTACTGAAAGTGCGCGTACGCGAAAGGGTCGACATGGGAATTGTGGTTCACCGCGGTGATAAATCCGCCGTCGGCCGGAATGTGTTCCACACCACGCCAGTCCCGCTTGAGGAGAACCATCAGCGGCGGTTTTGCGATGACCGCCGCCAGGCGGTACCAGAAGCCGATTCTGCGGCGGGGCACTCGGACACCTTCCTCTGCTGACTTGTCACGCGCTGGTGCGCCGCACATTGTCGCCCCAGGTTCTTCGTCTGTCGAGAACACCGTATGCCAAGCCCTTCGGACGGCCTCTCCACAGGGCCGGTCACCAGTTGTCCACAGGGCCGTACGCCGCAGCCGCCGACAGGCCAGAATGAGCGGCGATGCGCACACAAGCCGACCGTGCCGAGCCGTTCGCGTGGAGCCTGGTCATCCCCCTGAAGCCCCTGACGCGGGCGAAGAGCCGCCTCGCGGCCGCCGCGGGCGCCCGGCTGCGCCCCTCGCTCGCCCTGGCCTTCGCGCAGGACACGGTGACCGCGGCGCTCGCCTCCGGGGCGGTGCGCGATGTGGTGGTCGTCACGGACGACGCCCGCGCGGCACCCGAGTTGGCGGCCCTGGGCGCCCGAGTCGTACGCGACGAGCCGGGCGGCGGCCTCAACGCGGCGCTCGCCCACGGCGCCCGTGCGGCCAGAGCGGTGCGCCCCTCGGCCGCGGTGGCGGCGTTGAACGCGGACCTGCCCGCACTTCGCCCGGCGGAATTGACGCGAGTTCTGGATTATGCGCGTGCATTTCCACGCGCATTTCTGCCGGACGCCGCAGAAATAGGTACGACGCTGCTGTGCGCCGCCCCTTCGGTTCCGCTGGCCCCGGAGTTCGGCGGCACCTCGCGGGCCCGGCACGCGGCGTCGGGCGCCGTGGAGATACCCCTGCTCGACGTGGCGAGCGTCCGGCAGGACGTGGACACCCCCGAGGACCTGGCGGCCGCCCTGGCCCTGGGCGTCGGCCCGTACACGGCCGCGGCGGCGGACCTCGGGCTGCGCGCGGGCCTGCTCAGAAGGTCTGCAGCGTCACCAGAGTGATCCGCCGCTCCCCCGCCGTCTCGTCGAGCTCGATGCGCACCCGCTGACCGGGCCGCAGCAGCCGCAGCCCGCCGGCGTCGAAGGCCGCCCCGTCGAAGGGCACCGGGGTGCCGTCGTCGAGCAGCACACTGCCGCTGCGGGTCTCGGGGTCGTACGTGTACGCGGTGGCCTGCATGCCCGCAGCGTATCGGGCGCCGCACACCGCCCGTACGGCCAACTCCCCTGCCGTGAGCGCCCCGGCGGCCCCGCGGGCGCGGAGCCCGGACAGACCGCGGGCCGGGCTCCCCGAGGGGAGCCCGGCCCGGCGCGTGAGTGAGCCCTGCCGACCGTTACTTCTTCCTGGCGGTGGTCTTCTTGGCGGTGGTCTTGCGCGCCGTCGACTTCTTGGCGGGCGCCTTCTTCGCCGTCGCCTTCTTGGCGGGCGCGGTCTTCTTCGCGGTGGCCTTCTTGGCCGTGGTGGCCTTCTTCGCGGCGGTCTTCTTGGCCGGAGCGGCCTTCTTCGCCGTCGCCTTCTTGGCCGTCGTCTTCTTCGCCGCGGTCTTCTTCGCGGTGGTCTTCTTCGCCGCGGCCTTCTTGGCCGTCGTCTTCTTCGCCGCCGCCTTCTTGGCGGTGGTCTTCTTCGCGGCGGCCTTCTTGACCGTCGTACGGGTGGAAGTGCCGCCGGAGAGGCTGCCCTTGGGCGCCTTCTTCACCGCGACATCGTTCTTCGGGAGCTTCTTCGATCCGCTCACCAGGTCCTTGAAACCCTGGCCCGCACGGAAGCGCGGAACCGAGGTCTTCTTCACGCGCACGCGCTCCCCGGTCTGGGGGTTGCGTGCGTAGCGGGCCGGACGGTCGACCTTCTCGAACGAGCCGAAGCCGGTGACCGAGACCCGGTCGCCGCTGACGACCGCGCGGACGATCGCGTCCAGGACCGCGTCGACGGCGTCGGCGGCCTGCTGACGGCCACCGACCTTGTCGGCAATCGCTTCTACGAGCTGCGCCTTGTTCACGTCTTCCCCTTCGGAGACATTGCCAGAACCAATGTGTTCAAGCTTTTTCGCACGTTAGGCAGATGTATACCGCAAATCAAACACGAAACGGGCTAATCACCCTTGTGCCGCAACGAACTGGGATCTTCAGTGAGTTCCTTCAGTTCGGCCCTGATCGGCATCCGCGGAGAATCGCTCCGAGTCCAGTTCGATCATGAACTGGTCCAGGCGCCTGGCCGCGTAGGTGAGATCGTGTTTGGCCGCGGCCGTAATGACCAGCAGCTTCCGGGTCAGCGCCATCCGTACGCCCTCCGGGACTTGCAGCGTGCGCACCTTCGCGTGCGCTTCTTTCAGCCGGTCCGCGACGAGCCCGTAGAGCTCGAGTTGGCTGTCGCGGTCCATGCACTGATTGTGCCATCTAGGGCGAGTTGTCGCCTCGCGAGGTCTCAGCGTGCCGCCCAAATGGGGTTTTCGGGCTTCGAGGATGCCGTAAGTCGTGCTGGCCACGCGCTTGGGACCGCCTCCTGCCCACAACCCCAACTCGCATACGTCATCGGCGTGTTGGGCCTTGTCAGCACGGGTCCCGGGGAAACGAACGAACCGCGGCCTGCAAGCAGACCGCGGTTCGGATGAGGTTGTCGATTCGGTTGCCCGAATGGCCGATTCAGACCTGGACGGTGCGCGGCTTGTGTGCAGGGCGCTTCGTCTCGTAGTCCGCGATGTCGGCTTCGTTCTGCAGCGTGATGCTGATGTCGTCAAGGCCGTTCAGCAGTCGCCAACGGGAGTTCTCGTCCAGCTCGAACGAGGCCGTGACGCCCTCGGCGCGCACCTCGCGGGCCTCCAGGTCGACGGTGATCTCGGCCTGCGGGTCCTGCTCGACGAGCTCCCACAGCTGGTCCACGACCTTCTGGTCGAGGACGACCGTCAGGAGGCCGTTCTTCAGCGAGTTGCCGCGGAAGATGTCGGCGAAGCGGGACGAGATGACGGCCTTGAAGCCGTAGTTCTGCAGCGCCCACACGGCGTGCTCGCGGGACGAGCCGGTGCCGAAGTCCGGGCCCGCCACGAGGACCGTCGCGCCTTGCCGCTCAGGCCTGTTGAGGACGAACGACTCGTCCTTGCGCCAGGCCTCGAACAGCCCGTCCTCGAAGCCGTCGCGGGTGACCTTCTTCAACCAGTGGGCCGGGATGATCTGGTCGGTGTCGACGTTGCTGCGGCGCAGCGGGACGGCCCGGCCGGTGTGCGTGGTGAATGCTTCCATGGCTGTTCAGACTCCAGCGGGCGTGGGGGCGTCGGTCAGGTCGGCGGGCGCGGCCAGGTGGCCGGTGACCGCGGTGGCGGCGGCGACCTGCGGCGAGACCAGGTGCGTACGACCGCCCTTGCCCTGCCGGCCTTCGAAGTTGCGGTTGGAGGTGGACGCGGAGCGCTCACCGGGCGCCAGTTGGTCCGGGTTCATGCCGAGGCACATCGAGCAGCCCGCGTGCCGCCATTCGGCACCGGCGGCCTTGAACACCTGGTCCAGGCCCTCCTCGACGGCCTGCAGACCGACCCGGGCGGAGCCGGGAACGACCAGCATCCGTACGCCGTCGGCGACTTTGCGGCCCTTGACGATCTCGGCGGCGGCGCGCAGGTCCTCGATACGGCCGTTGGTGCAGGAGCCGACGAAGACGGTGTCGACCTTGATGTCGCGCAGCGGCTGTCCGGCCTCAAGACCCATGTACTCCAGGGCCTTCTCGGCGGCGAAGCGCTCCGAAGCGTCTTCGTACGAAGCGGGGTCGGGGACGTTGGCCGACAGGGGCGCGCCCTGACCGGGGTTGGTGCCCCAGGTGACGAACGGCGACAGGGAGGCGGCGTCGATGACGACCTCGGCGTCGAACTCCGCGTCGTCGTCCGTCTTCAGCGTCTTCCAGTACGCGACGGCCTCGTCCCAGTCCGCGCCCTGCGGGGCGTGGGCGCGGCCCTTGATGTACGCGAAGGTCGTCTCGTCGGGGGCGATCATGCCCGCGCGGGCGCCGGCCTCGATCGACATGTTGCAGATGGTCATCCGGGCCTCCATCGAGAGCTTCTCGATGGCGGAGCCGCGGTATTCCAGGATGTAGCCCTGACCGCCGCCGGTGCCGATCTTCGCGATGATGGCGAGGATCAGGTCCTTCGCCGTTACGCCCTCGGGGAGTTCGCCGTCCACGGTGATCGCCATGGTCTTCGGACGCGCGAGGGGCAGCGTCTGCGTGGCGAGGACGTGCTCGACCTGCGAGGTGCCGATGCCGAACGCCAGCGCGCCGAAGGCGCCGTGCGTGGAGGTGTGCGAGTCACCGCAGACCACGGTGGTGCCGGGCTGGGTCAGTCCCAGCTGCGGTCCCACCACGTGGACGACGCCCTGCTCGACGTCGCCCAGCGGGTGCAGCCGGACGCCGAACTCGGCGGCGTTCTTGCGCAGCGTCTCCAGCTGGGCGCGCGAGACCGGGTCCGCGATGGGCTTGTCGATGTCGAGGGTCGGGGTGTTGTGGTCCTCGGTGGCGATGGTCAGGTCGAGCCTGCGCACCTGGCGGCCGCTCTTGCGGAGACCGTCGAAGGCCTGCGGGCTGGTCACCTCGTGCAGCAGGTGCAGATCGATGAAGAGGAGGTCGGGCTCGCCCTCGGCGCGCCGGACGACGTGGTCGTCCCAGACCTTCTCCGCGAGTGTCCTACCCATCGCTTTCCCTCCGGCCGGCAGGTGTGCGCCCGGCCACAACTAGAGATGTGAGCGGCAACGTCCGTACCCCTCGTACCGAACGTGGTCCGCTGGGCCCGTTGGTCTGCGGGCCGCTGTGGTTACAGGGTGACAAGTTCCCCGGCAAATTGAACTTGCGTTTCACAGAGTGAGACGCGAGTATCGACGCATGGACAACTCTAGCGGCGTCGGCGTCCTGGACAAGGCAGCCCTTGTCCTGGGCGCCCTGGAGTCCGGTCCGGCCACCCTCGCGGGTCTGGTCGCGGCCACCGGGCTCGCACGACCTACTGCACATCGTCTCGCTGTGGCCCTCGAGCACCACCGCATGGTGGCGAGGGACATGCAGGGCCGGTTCATCCTCGGCCCGCGGCTCGCCGAACTGGCGGCCGCGGCCGGCGAGGACCGCCTGCTCGCCACGGCGGGCCCGGTTCTGACCCACCTCCGTGACGTGACCGGCGAGAGCGCCCAGCTCTACCGCCGCCAGGGCGACATGCGCATCTGCGTCGCCGCGGCGGAGCGTCTGTCCGGACTGCGGGACACCGTCCCGGTGGGCTCGACGCTCACCATGAAGGCCGGTTCGTCCGCGCAGATCCTGATGGCCTGGGAGGAGCCGGAGCGCCTGCACCGCGGCCTCCAGGGCGCCCGTTTCACGGCCACGGCCCTGTCCGGCGTACGGCGCCGTGGCTGGGCCCAGTCGATCGGCGAGCGCGAGCCCGGTGTGGCTTCGGTGTCGGCGCCGGTGCGCGGCCCGTCGAACCGCGTGGTGGCCGCCGTCTCGGTCTCCGGTCCGATCGAGCGCCTGACACGGCACCCGGGTCGGATGCACGCCCAGGCCGTGATCGACGCGGCGGGCCGTCTCTCCGAGGCACTGCGCCGCACGGGCTGAACTCCCTTTGCACGTAAGCCGGATCCGCCTCAACGCCGCGGCGGGTCCGGCTGTCCGGGCAGGGAGCTGTCCAGCGCGCGCCTCTTCAACGGCCTGTTGCGCTTCGGGAGTTGGCGTCGTCGTACGCGAACGGCCCCGGGTTGCACGGCAGTTGACCGCATCACTGTTCTTTTACGGTCACGCGAAGAGGCCCTCCGCACGGATGCGGAGGGCCTCTTCGATGCGTACCCCCGACCGGATTCGAACCGGCGCTACCGCCTTGAGAGGGCGGCGTGCTAGGCCGCTACACAACGGGGGCATGATCGCGTGTTTCCACGTGATCAGCTGGCCTACCAGGACTCGAACCTAAACTAACTGAACCAGAATCAGTCGTGCTGCCAATTACACCATAGGCCACTGGTTGTCTAGACCAGTTGGTACCCCCGACCGGATTCGAACCGGCGCTACCGCCTTGAGAGGGCGGCGTGCTAGGCCGCTACACAACGGGGGCCCTAGCGATCCTGCATCAGAAACAGTGGGTGCGACCCGATCTGTCCCCGCGGGAAGGATCTGTACCCCCGACCGGATTCGAACCGGCGCTACCGCCTTGAGAGGGCGGCGTGCTAGGCCGCTACACAACGGGGGCTTTGCAGATGAGCTCTGCGAGCTGGCCTACCAGGACTCGAACCTAGACTAACTGAACCAGAATCAGTCGTGCTGCCAATTACACCATAGGCCACCAAAACGCAACCCCCGATGGGGATTTTGTTCGGCTTGCGCTTTCCGTTCGGACTGTTGGTCCGGCGGGCGGCGCAGAAAGAACATTACCCGAAGGTGGACGGCGCTCCAAAACGGGTATCCCCGGCCAGCAGCTCGGGCAGCTCCGCGAGACCGGTGATCCGCCGTACTCCGGGCGGGACTTCGGCGCTCGGGGGCTCGGTTCCGCTGCGGTCGAGCCAGATGCCGAGCAGGCCGGCGTCGTGGGCGCCGCGGGCGTCGATCTCCGGCTGGTCGCCCACGTACGCGACTTCGGCGGGGGTGAGTGCGAGCGTCCTGCAGGCGGCGTGGAAGGCCTCGGGTGCGGGCTTGGCGACGCCGAGTTGGGCCGCGCAGAGCAGTGCCTCGAAGCGGTCGCGCACGCCGAGGAGGCGCAGCTTCCGTTCCTGCGCCTCGGCGTGGGAGTTGGAGAGGACCGCGTGCCGGTAGCCGTCGGCGAGGGCGTCGAGGGCGGGCAGGGCGTCGGGGAAGAGGGCCCAGGCGGCTTCGTAGTGACCGATGTAACGGTGGAACCAGGCGTCGGAATCGGGGTCCGTGAGGCCCGGCTCGTCCAGGAAGTCGCGTACGCGGTCGCGGCGCTGGGTGAGGAAGTCCACTTCGCCGGCGCTGAAGCGGGCCCAGTGGCGCTGTGTGGTGGCCTGCCAGCGGGCGAGCGCGGCGGTTGCTGTTCCGTAGCGCGGGAGGATGCCTTCCGCTTCGAGGTGGGCGCGCATGCCGAGGGTGTCCGCGCTCGCGTAGTCGAAGAGGGTGTCGTCGATGTCCCAGAGGACGGCTCGGATGGGCATGCGGTCGACGGTACGGCGAAGGGCCCGGTAGCCGTGTGG
>NZ_JASCIQ010000021.1 GCF_029968035.1 Streptomyces cavernicola
CGGCCCCCCCCCCTGCCCCCCCCCCCCCCCCCCCGGCAACGGAACCTGCACGCCCGGCAACGGAACCTGCACGCCCGGCAACGGAACCCGCACGCCCGGCAACGGAACCCGCACGCCCGAGAGGGAAACCCCCACGCCCGAACCCCGCGGACGCGCTACCGCAGCACCACCGTCCGCCGCCCCTGAACGAACACCCGCCCCTCGCAGTGCCACCGCACCGCACGGGCCAGCGCCGCCGACTCCGCGTCGCGGCCGATCGCGGCGAGGTCCTCGGGGGTGTGGCTGTGGTCGACGGGGTTGACCTCCTGGGCGATGATCGGCCCCTCGTCCAGGTCGGCCGTGACATAGTGCGCGGTCGCCCCGACGAGTTTGACGCCGCGGTCATGAGCCTGGTGGTACGGCTTGGCGCCCTTGAAGCTCGGCAGGAACGAGTGGTGAATGTTGATCACCTTCCCGGCCAGGCGTCCGCACAGGTCGTCCGAGAGCACCTGCATGTAGCGGGCCAGGACCACTAGGTCGACCTCGAACTCCGAGACGAGAGAAAGGAGTTGGGCCTCCGCCTCGGGTTTGGTCGCCTTGGTGACCGGCACGTGGAAGAACGGGATGCCGTGCCACTCGACCAGGCCCTGGTGGTCGCGGTGGTTGGAGACGACCGCGACCACGTCGATGGGCAGATCGCCGCTGCGGGTGCGGAACAGCAGGTCGTTGAGGCAGTGGTCGTACTTGGAGACCATGATCAGGACGCGTCGCCGCGTACTGACCGGCTCCAGGTTCCACCACATGGCCAGCGGCGCGGCCACCGTCTCGAAGTCCTGCCGCAGGGTCTCGGCGGAGGCCCCGCCGGCGGGCGTGGAGAAGCGCACCCGCATGTAGAAGTGGCCGTCGCGGCGGTCGCCGAACTGCTGGTTGTCGATGATGTCGCTGTCGTGCTCGACGAGGAACCGCGAGACGGCGTGGACGATGCCGGGAGCCTCGGGGCAGTCGAGGGTGAGAACGTGTTCGGTCATGGCGTCAGCACTCTCAGCATTCTCAGCATTCGATGACGTTGACGGCGAGGCCGCCGCGGGCGGTCTCCTTGTACTTGTCCTTCATGTCGCGGCCGGTGTCCCGCATGGTCTTGATGGCCTTGTCGAGGGTCACCTTGTGGGTGCCGTCCCCGGCGAGAGCCAACCGCGCGGCGTTGATCGCCTTCACGGAGGCGACCGCGTTGCGCTCGATGCACGGGATCTGCACGAGCCCGCCGACCGGGTCGCACGTGAGGCCGAGGTTGTGCTCGATGCCGACCTCCGCGGCGTTCTCGACCTGCGCCGGCGTGCCGCCGAGCACCTCGCAGAGCGCCCCGGCCGCCATGGCGCAGGCCGAGCCGACCTCGCCCTGGCAGCCGACCTCCGCGCCGGAGATGGACGCGTTCTGCTTGAAGAGGATGCCGATCGCGGCGGCGGTGAGCAGGAAACGCACCACGCCCTCGTCGTTCGCGCCGGGCACGAACCGTACGTAGTAGTGGAGTACGGCCGGGATGATGCCGGCCGCGCCGTTGGTGGGGGCGGTGACGATCCGGCCGCCGGAGGCGTTCTCCTCGTTCACGGCCAGGGCGAACAGGTTCACCCAGTCCATGACGTGCAGCGGATCCCGCTGCTCCCCGGAGTCCGCGCTCAACTCCTGGAAGAGCCCCGGCGCCCGGCGCGGTACGCGCAGCCCGCCCGGCAGGACGCCCTCGCGCCGGCAGCCGCGGTCCACACAGGCCCGCATGACCGACCACAGGTGCAGGAGCCCCGCCCGCGTCTCGTCCTCGCTGCACCAGGACCGTTCGTTGGCGAGCATGACGTCGCTGATCGACAGGCCCTCGCGGGCGCAGAGTTCGAGCAGTTCGCCCGCCGTGCCGAAGGGGTACCGCACCCGGGTGCTGTCCTCCACGACGCGGTCGGCGCCGGTGGCGGCCTCGTCGACGACGAAGCCGCCACCCACCGAGTAGTACGTCCTGGCGGCCAGCTCCCGGCCGTCCGCGTCGAGCGCCCGGAACGTCATGCCGTTGGGGTGCGCGGGCAGCGACTTGCGCCGGTGCAGGACCAGGTCCGCGTCGGCGTCGAAGTCGACGGGGCGCTTGCCGCCGAGCAGCAGCCGCCCCTCGGCCCGCACCTCGGCCACCCGGGCGTCGGACCGCTCGGTGTCCACGGTGGCCGGGTCCTCGCCCTCCAGGCCGAGCACGACCGCCTTGTCGGAGCCGTGCCCGTGCCCGGTCGCGCCCAGCGATCCGTACAACTCGGCCTGGACCCTAGCCACTTGGGCGATCCGGCCCGCTTCGTCGAGCACCCCGACGAAGCGCCGGGCCGCCCGCATCGGCCCCACCGTGTGCGAGGAGGAGGGGCCGATGCCGACCGAGTACAGGTCGAACGCGCTCAGCGCCATCAGGTCACCTCGGGCCGCGCGTACTCGTCGATGGCGTCGAGCAGCCAGCGCGCGAGGTAGTCGGCGAACGAGGCCCGCGGGAACAGCCGGTACGAGGGCGCCTCGTCGGTCTGCCAGAGGATCACCGGCACCGGACCGACCTGCGTCGACACCGCCTGGCCGGGCTCGAACGCGCGCGGGTGCAGATCGAGCGCGCAGCCCTTCTCCAGCACCTCGCGGGCCATCGGCCCGGACAGTTCCAGGGTGGTGCGGTTGGCCGACACGTCCACGACCGAGCCCGGGTCGCCGTCCAGTGCCTCGGTCAACTCGGCGGTCAGGGCCGGGTGTTCGGCCTGCGAGACGACCATCCATTCGTCCGGTCCGAGCCACAGGACCGTGTGCGGCCCCGCGCTCGTGGTGTCGCCGCAGCGGCGCGGCAGCGGCGCACCGAGGGTCTTCTCGATCCGGGCAGCCGCCTCCGACTCCGGGTCGACGCGCAGGCTCACCATCGTGATGTACGGCCACTCGCTCAGCGAGACGCCACGGGGGCCCGTGACGGTCGCGGCGCGCATCCGCTCCTCCAGGTGGGCAAGGGGGCTGCGGCGCAGGCGCGCCGGTCCCGCGGTGATCTGCTCAGCCATCTCGCTTGGTCCCTTCGGGGTCGTAGAGGACGGTGTCGGCGACCAGGCAGGGCACCAGGTCGTCGCCCACAGGCGCGAGCACGGTCTCGCCGATCCGGCCCCGCCCGTTCGCCACGAGGGCGAGCGCGAAGGGACGGCCGAGGGCCTCGCTGTGGTAGCTGGAGGTGACGTGCCCGAGCATCGGCACCGGACCGGCCTCGGGCGTCAACGGCACGCCCTGCGCGATGAGTTGGGAGCCCTCGGGCAGTCGCGTCGTACCGTCGGCGGGCAGCAGCCCGACCAGGTGCTTGCGGTCGGTGCGGGCCGTGTCGGGGCGGATGAACGAGCGGTTGCCGACGAAGTCCTTGCGCTTCGACACCACCCAGTCCATGCCCGCGTCCTGCGGCGTGACCGTGCCGTCCGTGTCCTGCCCGACGATGATGAAGCCCTTCTCGGCCCGCAGCACGTGCATGGTCTCGGTGCCGTACGGAGTGATGTCGTACGGCCGGCCGACCGCGTCGACCTCCTCCCACACGCTGAGCCCGTACCAGGCCGAGACGTTGATCTCGAAGGCCAGCTCGCCGGAGAACGAGATCCGGCAGATCCGCGCCGGAATGCCGGAGGCGAGCGTCGTCTCCCGGAACGCCATGAACGGGAACGCCTCGTTGGAGACGTCGACGTCCGGGGCGAGTTGGGCGATCACCTCGCGCGACTTCGGGCCGACCACGGCGATCGTGGACCACTGCTCGGTGACCGAGGTGCAGTGCACGTCGAGCTCGGGCCACTCGGTCTGCAGCCACTCCTCCAGCCAGTCCAGGACGTTCGCGGCGCCGCCCGTCGTGGTGGTCATGAAGTAGCGGTTCTCGTCGACGCGCAGGGTCACACCGTCGTCGAAGATCATGCCGTCCGGCTTGCACATGACGCCGTAGCGGGCCATGCCGGGCTTCAGCTTCTTGAAGGCGTTGGTGTAGATGCGGTTGAGGAACTCGCCCGCGTCCGCGCCCCAGATCTCGATCTTGCCGAGGGTGGAGGCGTCCATGAACGCCACGCCCTCGCGGGCCGCGCGGCACTCGCGCGCCACTGCCTGGTCCATGGTCTCGCCGGGCCGCGGGTAGTACCAGGGCCGCTTCCACTGGCCGACGTCCTCGAACTCGGCGCCGTTCGCCACATGCCACGGGTGGATGTTCGTGGTGCGCTCCGGGTCGAACAGCTCGCCGCGCTCCCGGCCCGCGAGCGCCGCGAAGGCGACCGGGGTGTACGGGGCCCGGTAGGCGGTGGTGCCGATCTCGCCGGGCGACGCGCCCGCGCCGAGCGCCTCGGCGATCACGCCGATCGCGTTGACGCCGGACGTCTTGCCCTGGTCGTTGGCGGTGCCGAGCGAGGTGTACCGCTTGACGTGCTCGACGCTGCGCATACCGGCCCCGGTGGACCGCCACACGTCGGCGACCGACACATCGCGCTGGTGGTCGACGAAGTGCGTGTCCCACGTACCCGGGTCGCCGCCGGCGGGCGCGGGCACCAGCCACACGGCCCGCGTCGGCGCCACGGCGGGCCGCACCTCGTCGGCCGGCGGCACCGGCACCGCGAACCCGGCCTCGGTCGCGGCGAGCGCACCCGCGCGGGCCCCCTCGACGAGACAGCCGTCGAGCCGGTACGTGCCACGGGCCGCGCCGACGACCTGCTGGTCCCGTACGACCGTGTCGGGCACGAACGCGGCGAGCTCGTCGTCCCAGCGCAGCTTGCCCTGCCGCTGCGAGTGCAGGTGCACCACGGGGCTCCAGCCGCCCGAGACCGCGAGCAGATCACACGCCAACTCCTCGGCTGTGCCGGTGAGTTTGCCCTCGGCGTCGAGGCCCTGGACGGTGACTCCGGTGAGGCGTTCCGTCCCCGAGGTGTCCACGACCGTCGTGCCGGTGAGCACGCGTACGCCGGTCTGCTCCGCCGACTCCCGTGCCCGGACGGACAGTTCGGGGCGGGCGTCCACGACGGCGGCCACCTCGACCCCGGCGGCGAGCAGGTCGGCGACCGTGTCGTACGCGCTGTCGTTGGTCGTCGCCACCACGGCACGCGAACCCGGCGTCACCGCGAAGCGGTTGAGGTACGTGCGCACCGCGCCCGCGAGCATCACCCCGGGCCGGTCGTTCCCGGCGAACACCAGGGGCCGCTCGTGCGCGCCGGTGGCGAGGACGACCTGCCGGGCCCGGATGTGCCAGACGCGCTGCCGGGACACGCCCTGCGGGGCCTCGGACCCCAGGTGGTCGGTGCGCTTCTGCAGCGCCAGGACGTAGTTGGCGTCGTACGAGCCGAAGGCCGTGGTGCGGGGCAGCACGGTGACCTCGGGCGCGGCGTCGAGGGCCGCGCGGACGTCGGCGACCCAGTCGAGCGCGGGCTGCGAGGCGACCGTGTCGCCCCGCCCGGCGAGCAGCGAACCGCCCGGCTCCGGCTGGTCGTCGACGAGGATCACCCGCGCCCCGGACTCGGCGGCAGCGGCGGCGGCCGCGAGACCTGCCGGGCCCGCGCCGACCACCAGGACGTCGGTGTGCACGTACTTCTTGTCGTACGCCGCGGTGTCGGGCGTCGGGTCGAGCCGCCCCATCCCGGAGAGCGTGGTGGCCGTCAGGCCGTCGTACAGCTCCACCGTCGTCGCGGGCAGCATGCCCTCCGAGCAGTGGCTCTCGACCTGGATCAGCGCGTTGGACTCCTCGACCCCGGCCGAGACGATGCCGCGCGGCCGGCCCCGGTACAGGGACGGGGCGACGTTCACGGCGCCGTTCGCGAGCATCGCGGAGGCGACGGTGTCACCGGGGTGACCGGTCAACTCCCGCCCGTCCACGGTGAATCGGAGGACGGTGGACCGGTCGATGCGGCCGCCGTCCGGCAGCCGGTGCTCCTGCTGGGTCATCGCTCTCCTCCGGCGTGCGCGACGGCCTGAGCCGCGGCGTGCGCTGCGGCCTGCTGCGGTTCGGGGCGGGGCTCTCCGATGCGGTACGCGGCGAGCACCTCGTTGGTGACGGTGTCGCGCAGCACGTTGAACCAGCGGCGGCAGCCGGTGCTGTGCATCCAGCGCTCCGCGAACGGGCCCTTGGTGTTGTCGCGGTAGAAGACGTACTCGGCCCACTGCCGGTCGTCGAGGTCCGCGGGGCTGTGTGGGTAGGCCACATGTGCCTGGCCCCCATAGTGGTACTCGGTCTCGTCACGCGGCCCGCACCAGGGGCAGCTGATCAGCAGCATGGTCGGCTCCTCTCAGTGGGCCACGGCGGCGGCGCCGTGTTCGTCGATCAGGGCGCCCGTGGTGAACCGGTCGAGCGCGAACGGGGCGTTCAGGGCGTGCGGTTCGCCGGTCGCGATGGTGTGGGCGAACGTCCAGCCGGCGGCCGGGGTGCCCTTGAAACCGCCCGTGCCCCAACCGCAGTTGACGTACAGGTTCTCCACCTCGGTGGTGGAGATGATCGGCGAGGCGTCCGGGGTGGTGTCCACGATGCCGCCCCAGGTGCGCAGCACATGGGCCCGCGCGAAGATCGGGAACAGCTCGACGGCGGCGGCCATCTGGTGCTCGATCACATGGAACGACCCGCGCTGCCCGTACCCGTTGTACGAGTCCACGCCCGCGCCCATCACCAGCTCGCCCTTGTGTGCCTGGGACACATAGACGTGCACGTGGTTGGACATCACGACCGTCGGGTGCACCGGCTCGTGCAGCTCCGAGACGAGCGCCTGCAGCGGATGCGACTGGATCGGCAGCCGGATGCCGGCCTTCTCGGCGAGGACGCTGCTGTGCCCGGCGGCGGCGAGCGCGACCCGGCCCGCGTTGATGCGGCCCCGGTTGGTCTCGACGCCGACGACCCGGTTGCCGTCCTTGACGAAGCCCGTGACCTCGCAGCCCTGGATCAGGTCCACGCCCATCTCGTCCGCGCGGCGGGCGAGCGCCCAGGCCACGTGGTCGTGCTTGGCGATGCCCGCGCGCGGCTGGTAGGTGGCGCCGAGCACCGGGTAGCGGGTGTCCGAGGAGACGTTGAGGATCGGGCAGACCTTGGCGACCTCGTCCGGCTCCAGCCACTCCGCGTCCACGCCGTTCAGCTTGTTGGCGTTCACGCGGCGCACGCTCTCGCGTACGTCCTGCAGGGTGTGCGCGAGGTTGAGCACGCCGCGCTGGCTGAACAGGAAGTCGTAGTCCAGCTCCTCGGGCAGCTGCTCCCACAGCTTGAGCGCGTGCTCGTAGATCGCGGCGCTCTCGTCCCACAGGTAGTTGGACCGGATGATCGTGGTGTTGCGGGCCATGTTGCCGCCGGCCAGCCAGCCCTTCTCCAGGACGGCGACGTTGGTGATGCCGTGGACCTTGGCCAGGTAGTAGGCGGTGGCCAGACCGTGCCCGCCCGCGCCGACGATGATCACGTCGTACGAGGAGCGCGGTTCGGGGTTGCGCCAGAGCCAGTCGGGGTGCTCCGGCAGCGACTCGGTGGTCATGCCGCTTCTCCGTTCAGGTGCGGGTACAGGGGGAAGGCGAAGGCGAGCTTCTCGACGCGCTCGCGCAGCAGCGCGGCGCGCTCCTCGGTGAACTGCTCGTCCTTGAGGGCCTGGGCGATGACGTCGGCGACCTCGCGGAACTCGGCCTCGCCGAAGCCGCGGGTGGCCAGGGCCGGGGTGCCGATGCGCAGGCCCGAGGAGACCATCGGCGGGCGCGGGTCGAAGGGCACCGCGTTGCGGTTGACGGTGATGCCGATGCGGTGCAGCCGGTCCTCGGCCTGCTGTCCGTCGAGCGCGGAGTTCCGCAGGTCGACCAGGACCAGGTGGACCTCGGTGCCGCCGGTGAGGACGGTGATGCCGGCCTCGGCCACGTCGTCGGCGAGCAGCCGTCCGGCGAGGATGCGGGCGCCGTCGAGGGTGCGCTGCTGCCGCGCGCGGAACGCGTCGCTCGCCGCGACCTTGAACGCCACGGCCTTGGCCGCGACCACATGTTCCAGGGGCCCACCCTGCTGACCGGGGAAGACCGCCGAGTTGATCTTCTTGGCGAGCTCGGCCTTGCTGAGGATGACGCCGCCGCGCGGCCCGCCGAGCGTCTTGTGCGTCGTTGTGGTGACCACGTCTGCGTACGGCACGGGGTTCGGGTGCAGCCCGGCGGCGACGAGACCGGCGAAGTGCGCCATGTCGACCATCAGATACGCGCCGACCTCGTCGGCGATCCGCCGGAACGCGGCGAAGTCGAGCCGGCGCGGGTACGCGGACCAGCCGGCGACGATCAGCTTCGGCCGGTGCTCGCGGGCGAGCTCGGCGACCTCGTCCATGTCGATCCGCAGGTCGGACTCGCTCACGTGGTACGGCACCACGTTGTAGAGCTTGCCGGAGTAGTTGATCTTCATGCCGTGCGTGAGGTGCCCGCCGTGCGCGAGGTCGAGCCCGAGGATGGTGTCGCCCGGGTTCAGGAGGGCGAACATGGCGGCCGCGTTGGCCTGGGCGCCGGAGTGCGGCTGGACGTTGGCGGCCTCGGCGCCGAACAGCTCCTTGACCCGGTCGATGGCCAACTGCTCGATGACGTCGACGTGTTCGCAGCCGCCGTAGTAGCGGCGTCCCGGGTAGCCCTCGGCGTACTTGTTGGTGAGGACGGAGCCCTGCGCCTCCATGACGGCGGCCGGCGCGAAGTTCTCCGAAGCGATCATCTCGAGGGTGGACTGCTGGCGGTGCAGTTCCGCGGAGACCGCTGCGGCGAGCTCCGGGTCCAGACCGGCCAGGGGGAGGGAGAGGAGAGCTCCGTCATCGGTCACCGACGGATTCGCTGCCATGTCGAACACCACCTTCGAACCACGGGGAAGCAGTGCGGAGAGCACTGGGGGAAGCACTGGAGGAAGTACTGGAGGAAGCAAGCGGAGAGCGCTGCGAGAAGGATTAATATGTGACTGATATATCAGCGCTTCCAGGAAGGTAGGCCCGAGCGCGGCGACGGGTCAAGGGGGTGTGCACGACGAGTGTGCGGACGGTCGCCGGGCGTTCGCCCGGCGGGCCTTGACCGGTGCGGTCGCCGGGCATACCTTGCGACCGGAATTGATATATCAATCGCCTGGCAGGCCCCGGCGCTGCCCGCGACCACCGCGCCAAGGGCCGCGCGACCCGGCCCCGTTGAGGCAGTCTGTACGCAAGCCGAATATCTGGTACGCAACCGATCAGCCCGTACGCAAACCGACACAGGAGCACCGGAATGCAAGAAGTCCGCGCCGTAGTCGCCAGGGCGAAAGACGCGCCCGTCACCGTCGAGACGATCCGCATCCCCGACCCCGGGCCCGGCGAGGTCGTGGTGAAGGTGCAGGCGTGCGGCGTCTGCCACACCGACCTGCACTACCGCCAGGGGGGCATCAACGACGAGTTCCCGTTCCTGCTCGGCCACGAGGCCGCGGGCCTGGTGGAGACCGTCGGCGAGGGCGTCACCCAGGTCGAGCCCGGCGACTTCGTCGTCCTCAACTGGCGTGCCGTGTGCGGCGATTGCCGCGCCTGCAACCGCGGCGAGCCCCAGTACTGCTTCGCCACGCACAACGCGACCCAGAAGATGACGCTCACCGACGGCACGGAGCTGACGCCCGCCCTCGGCATCGGGGCCTTCGCCGAGAAGACCCTCGTCCACGCCGGGCAGTGCACCAAGGTCGACCCGGAGGCCTCGCCGGCCGCCGCCGGGCTCCTCGGCTGCGGCGTGATGGCCGGCCTCGGCGCCGCCATCAACACCGGCGCGGTGGGGCGCGGCAAGAGCGTCGCGGTGATCGGCTGCGGCGGCGTCGGCTGCGCGGCCGTCGTCGGGTCGAGCCTCGCCGGGGCGTCCCGCATCATCGCCGTGGACATCGACGAGCGGAAGCTGGACTGGGCGAAGGAGCTCGGCGCCACCGACACCGTCAACAGCAAGGAGACGGACCCGGTCGAGGCGATCCGGGAGCTGACCGGAGGCTTCGGCGCCGATGTGGTGATCGACGCGGTCGGCCGCCCCGAGACGTACCAACAGGCCTTCTACGCCCGCGACTTGGCGGGCACCCTGGTTCTCGTCGGCGTGCCCACGCCGGACATGAAGTTGCCCGACATCCCGCTGATCGACGTGTTCGGCCGCGGCGGCGCCCTCAAGTCCAGCTGGTACGGCGACTGCCTGCCGTCCCGCGACTTCCCGATGCTGATCGACCTCTACCGGCAGGGCCGCCTCGACCTCGACGCGTTCGTGAGCGAGGAGATCACCCTCGGCGACGTGGAGTCCGCGTTCGAGCGGATGCACCACGGCGACGTGCTGCGCTCGGTGGTGGTCCTGTGAGCGGCGTACGTGTCGAGCACACCGTCACCTCCGGGACGTTCTCCCTCGACGGCGAGACCCACCAGGTCGACAACAACGTGTGGGTGATCGGCGACGACCAGGAGTGCGTGGTGATCGACGCCCCGCACGACGTCGACCGCATCCTGGAGCTCGTCGGGGACCGCCGCGTGAAGGCGATCCTGTGCACGCACGCCCACGACGACCACGTCCGGGTCGCGCCCCAGCTGGCCGCCCGTACGCAGGCGCCCGTCCTGCTGCACCCCGACGACCGGCCCGTGTGGGAGCTGACGCACCCCGGCAGCCGCTGGGACGCCGACCTGAAGGACGGCGAGCTGGTCGAGGTCGCGGGCACCGCCCTGCAGGTGCTGCACACGCCGGGGCACGCGCCCGGCGCGGTGTGCTTCTACGCGGCCGACCTCGGAGCCGTCTTCACCGGTGACACCCTGTTCAACGGCGGTCCCGGCGCCACCGGCCGGTCGTTCAGCGATCACGACGTGATCGTGCGCTCCATCCGGGACAGGCTGCTCAGCCTGCCCGGCGACACCGTGGTGCACACCGGGCACGGCCCGGACACCACGATCGAGGTCGAGAAGGGCAACGTCCTGGCCTAGGGGGCGTCTCCCACCGGACCACCGGACCACCGGACCACCGGACCACCGGACCGCCGTGCCTGCACCCACGGCGGTCCGGCATCGGGCAGTACGTGGTGCCGCACACTGCCGGGAGGCGCGAGAAACCTGACCGAGTCAACCGTCGTACGGGCCCGTCACTAGACTCGACATGCGGCACACAGGGTGCGCTGGGTAGGCAAGGGGGATTCATGCAGCAGGTCGCGACCGACCCTCGGGGCGATGCGCTGTCGCTGGCCGAGCAGGCGTACCGCGCCATTCGCGACCGCCTCGTGATGCTGGAGATCCGCCCCGGCGACCCGATCAACGAGGACCAGCTGATGCAGTCCCTCGGCCTGGGCCGCACCCCGGTGCGCGAAGCCCTCAAGCGGCTCCAGTACGAGCGTCTGATCACCACGTTCCCGCGGCGCGGCACCTTCGCCACCGAGGTCAACATCACCGACCTCGCGTACATCTCCGAGGTCCGCCAGGAGCTGGAGCCCCTCGCCGCGGCCCAGGCCGCACGCCGCGCCACGGCCGCCGACCGCGAGGCGCTCAGCGCGCTGCTCGCCGAGCTGAAGAGCGTGGCCGACACGGGCCGGGACGAGGCGGCCGAGCTCATGCGCCTCGACCTCCAGGTGCACCGCGCGATCTACGCGGCCACGCACAACCCGTACCTCGAAGACACCCTGGTGCGCCACGACAACCTCGCCACCCGCATCTGGTGCCTGTTCATGGACCACCTGGACGACATGTCGGGCCACGTCGAGGAGCACAGCCCGCTGATCGAGGCGATCGTCGCGGGCGAGCCGGACCGGGCCGCCCGGCTCGCGCGGGAGCACGTGGAAGGCTTCGAGCGGGCGATCCGCGAAGCGATCTGACGCGCAGTCGGCTGGTGGTGCGTGCTGTCGGGGCCGCCGACGATCCGCTCCTCCCGCGCGGCGTCCGTGAGCGTGCCCCGGCGCTTGCGCGCCGGCGGGTGGTCCTGCGGCACGGCGAGGCCCAACGGGGCGTCGAGCAGCGGCTGTTGGTCGAAGCGGCCGTCCGTCTTGGGCGGCGAGTCGGCGGGCACGTCCCACTCCGTGACCCGCGCGCCGCCCGGTGAGCACCGCGAACACCGCGTTGGGCGCGCCGAGTTGGCCGCCGTCCGGCGAGGCGTGCCGGCCGACGTCGGAAAACTGTCGCCGTTCTTGCGCGCGGTCATGGTGGCGCTCCCCGTTCGAACGTGTGGCAGGTCGCGGCAAGGGGGCCTGAAACCCGGCTGCCCCGCACCTGCCCCGTGCGAGACCATGGCGCATGCGCCCGGACGACTCGCACCCCATGCACTGGCGACTCACCCACGACGTCCACGACTTCCTGGCCCGCGCAGGGGACTTCCTGCGTTCGCGGCCCGTTCTGCACACTCTGCCGCTGACGGTGACCGAGACGCTGCGTGTGCGCGGAGCGCAGGCGTACGGCGGGGGAGAGCCCGTGTTCGGCTTTCTGGAGCGGGCCGGAGAGGTCCGTGCGGCCTTCTTCCGGACGCCGCCCCGTCGCCTCAGCCTCACCCCTCTCACCCTCGGCGAGGCCGACGCCCTGGCGGCCCGACTGGCCGCCGCCGGCCACACCCTCCCCGGCGTCATCGCGGACCGCGACACCGCCGAGGCGTTCGCCGGGGCCTGGCGGCGGCACGCCGGGGCGGTCCCGACCCTGCACCAGCGCGAGCGCCTCTACCGTCTCGGCACGCTCACCCCGCCCGGACCCAGGCCGCAGGGGCGGGCGCGGCTCGCGGGGGCGGGTGACCGGGACCAACTCGTGCGCTGGCACGACGACTTCGCCGTCGCTGTCGGCAACGCCCTGCCCGCCGACTCCGGCACGTGGGCCGACGTGCGCATCGCCGCCCGGCGCCTCACCCTCTGGGAGGCGACGGACGGCGCGCCCGTGTCCATGGCCGGAGTGACCCCGGCCGTCGGCGGGCAGATCCGGATCGGGCCCGTCTACACCCCGGCGCCCCTGCGCGGCCGCGGCTACGCGGGCGCCGCCACGTACGAGGCGAGCAGGGCGGCGCGGGCGGCGGGCGCGGCCGAGGTGCTGCTCTTCACGGACCTGGCCAACCCGACGAGCAACGGCCTGTACCAGCGGATCGGCTACCGGCCGGTGGCCGACTTCGCGGTGTACGACTTCGTCGCCTGAGCGGGAGTTCCAACCCTGGGACCCCTCAGACAGCCCCAGCCCCAGTCCCAGCTTCAGCCCCCGTCCCCGCCTCCGTACGGCCGCTCCGCCGCACCCGTACCGCCGCCACGATCAGCCAGATCAGGCCGCCGAAGCGGACCAGCGGCAGCAGGTAGCCGAACGCGGCGACGGCGGGAGTGAGGAGGGAGATCAGCCCGGCCGCGGCAAGGGCGAAACCGGTCACGCGCAGTGCGCCGGGCAGCGGGGGGTTCCTGAGCGCGACGCCCGCGATGAGCAGCCCGAGGGTCGCCGCGAAGGCCGGGCCGCCGGTCAGGAACGCCAGGTCGGCCAGGTCGCGGGCCTCGCCGGGGTCGCCGTCGGCGGGCAGCGCGCCGCCGAGGAAGGCGAACACCCCGCTCGCGACGAGTGCGACGGCCGCCAGGACCCCGGAGGCCAGTGCCCATGTGCGCGTACGCCCCTGCGGGGCCCTGGTCCGCAGCAGGGCGGGCGCGGCCCACACCAGGGCTGCCGCGGCGGCCGTGAGCAGCAGGGCGCCCAGGTTGATGGCGGTGCTGTGCGTCTGCGCGTATGTGAGGACCTCCCGCCCGGAGGCGTCGGGTTGCGGGGTCTCGCGGTTGGTCACCACGTACGCGGCCGTCAGCGCGGTGTACGCGAGCACCGGGAGCAGCGGCGACGGTGCAGCGGAGCGGGGGGTGCGGGCGGAGCGGGGCGAGGTCGGGGAGTCGGGGGAGCCGGAGCGGGTGCTGGTCATGGTGAGCCCTCACGGTGGTCGGTCTCGGCGGACGACCCTCAACCTCCCAGCCGGCGCCCGGTGTTGACGTCCCGCGGGCGGAGGCAGTCGACGTACTCCCGGCGGCGTACGCGCCTCACCGCCTGATGCGGTCCCGCACCTCGGCCTCCCTGACGCGGTCCCGCACCTCGGCGCAGGCCCGGAACCCCGCCGACCGGTACGTGGCCACGGCCGCCGTGTCGCCGCTCGGGGTGCAGACCAGGGCCGTCGACGAGCCGAGCGTCCGCAGGGTGCTCGCCGCGGCGACGCTGATCGCCCGGCCGTGGCCGCGGCGCCGATGGCCGCGGTGCACACCCATCGGTTCGAGCAGCCCGGGTCGACCGGGCCCGGCCGACCACACCGTCACCCCGGCCACCGCGCGCCCCTGTCCGTCGTACGCGAGCAGGGACCGGGCGTCGGCGTACGGCGACCCGCCGGCCAGCGCGTGCCAGTGCGCGGCGGTGAACCGGGACCCGTCGAAGGCGGAGCGGTGCACGGCGGCGAACTCCGCGGCCGTGTCCGCCCCGACGACCTCGATCCGCACGTCCGGGGCGGGCACCGGCTCGGCCAGGTCGCGGCGCAGCGGCGTCCACGGCTCGTCGAGGTCCCAGCCCGCCTCGGCCAGGAGCTCCCCGACCAGCGCACCGGCCGGCGCCTCGACGCTCACCCTGCCCTCGGGAAGCACGCCACGCCCCGGCCCCGTCAGGTTGGCGAGCAGGCGCCGCGCCAGCTCCTCGTCCCGCCGCGCGTCCGGCGCGGTCGTCACGCGCAGCAGCCGCGGGCCGTCCAGGAGGCCGACGGCTAGGTCGTGTCCGTAAAGTCCCGTCGTCCGCCCGGAGGGCGGGCCCTGCGGCGTCTGGTGCGTGCTCTCGGCGTGCCGGGCACACGCCCTCGTACTGGATGTACTTGGGAGTGTGCCCGGTGCGGCGAAGGGGGCACCTCCCTGCTCGAGCGGAGCCGAGAGCTTGGGGGCGCGTGCCAGGCGTCGCGGGGCAGGCAGGACTTTACGGACACGGCCTAGGACCCGACCGCCCCGGCTCCACGTCCTGAGCGCCGCGGCGGTCGCCCGCGCGCCCGACCGCCAGAACCAGCCCACGTCGCCCGGATGCAACTGCATCGGCGCCGCGTCGTACTGCCACGCGCGCAGCGCCGCCACCGCCCCGCCCACCCCGTCGACATCCGGCACGCCCGCAACAACCGCCCCCATCGCCATGCCCCGATCACACCGCACGGACCCGACGGCCCGCACCTGGTTTCCGCGGCGCCTCGCCGTGCCCGGCCTCCGCGTCTCGCCCGCCGCAACTCCCCGTGCACCAGGATGAGTTCATGCAGGCGCCCGCGCCCCGCTCCTCGACCGCGCGGAGTCCACGTACCGCACGACCTGCCGCCCGGCGGGCGCCTACGCTGGAGGCAGAGCCCCGTGCACCAGCGGGAGGAGCAGGTCATGGCCACGGGCCAGCGTTTCCACATCGACCGGGGCGGCCACTCGGTGACGGTCGAGGTGGCCGGCGCCCACGGCGCGGTCGAGCTGCTTGTGGACGGCAAGGTCGTCGCGTACCGCAGTGAACTCGGCCGGGAGACCGCCGTGCTCGACGCCGAACTGCCAGACGACCCGCCGCGCCCCTTCCGTATCCTGCTCGCCCCCGTGCAGAGCGGGGACGGGCCGCCGCTCTGCCTCCTCGAAAGCGACCGCACCCGCTATCTGCTGCCGCTCACACCCCAGCAGAAGAGGCCCGACCGGACCGCGCTGCGCGCCCTTCGCCCGGCCGGGGCCGTACGGGTCCTGCGCCGCCGGATGCGCCGGGCGGCCCGACGGCTCCGCTGAGGAGCGGCGGACACCGGCTCAGGCGTGCGCGTGCGCCTGCTCGTGCTCGCACGCCTCGTCGATCCCGTACGTGTCCCAGGCGGGGAACGGGTCGTCGGAGGCCAGCGCCTTGCCGTGTTCGTCGCCGCGCGCCAGGCACGCCGTCAGCGCACCGTCGAGGGCCTGCGCGTTCAAGTGCGTGCCGATGAACACGAGTTCCTGCGCGAGTGCGGGGCCCGTACGGTCCGCGCCCGGGGCGGCGTCGGCGGGGTCGGCGGCGTCGCGCGCGGAGGACGGCTCGAAGCGGGCGACCGAGCCGGCCTGCGACCAGAGCCCTGTCACGTGCGGGCGGCTGGCGAGCGTGAAGAAGCCCTTCGAGCGCAGCACCTCCCCGTACGCCCCGCTGTCCAGTCCCTCCGTCACGAAGCTCCACAACCTGCCGGGATGGAAGGGGAGTCGGGAGCGGAAGACGGTGGAGGAGATGCCGTACTCCTCGGTTTCCGGGACGTGGTCGCCGTTGAGCTCCCTGACCCAGCCGGGGGCCTGCTGCGCCCGCTCCAGGTCGAAGAGGCGGGTGCCGAGGACCTCGCGGACCGGGACCCGGCCCTGGACGGCGGGGACGACGCGCGCGGCCGGGTTGAGGCGGGCCAGGGTCGCGCGCAGCCGGTCGGCGGTGTCGGCGTCGACCAGGTCGAGCTTGTTGAGCACAAGCACGTCGGCGAACTCCACCTGGTCCGTCAGCAGGTCGCTGACGGTGCGCTCGTCGTCCTCGTACGGGGCGAGTTCGCGCTCCACCAGCTCGTCCCCGCCGGCCAGTTCGGGCAGAAAGCCCGCGGCGTCGACCACCGTGACCATCGTGTCGAGCTCGGCCAGGCCGCCGAGCGTCGCACCGTCGTCCCGCTCGAAGGCGAAGGTCGCGGCCACCGGCATGGGCTCGGAGATGCCGCTCGACTCGATGAGCAGGTGGTCGAAGCGCCGCTCCCGGGCGAGCCGCGCGACCTCGTCGAGCAGGTCGTCGCGCAGGGTGCAGCAGATGCAGCCGTTGGTCAGCTCGACCAGACGCTCCTCGGTGCGCGACAGGGCAGCCTCACCGCCGCGTACAAGGGAGGCGTCGATGTTGACCTCGCTCATGTCGTTGACGACGACGGCGACGCGCAGGCCCTCGCGGTTCGCCAGGACATGGTTCAGGAGCGTGGTCTTGCCCGCGCCGAGGAACCCGGAGAGGACGGTCACGGGCAGCAGAGGCTCAGGTGTCATGCCGGCTCAGCCCTCGGGCCGGACGAGGCCGCGCTCGTACGCCTTGACGAGGCGCTGCGGCACGAGGTGCGTGACGCCGTCGACGGTGACCGGCACGAGCTGAGCGGTCGTCGCCTTCCACTGGGCGCGGCGGTGGCGGGTGTTGCTGCGGGACATCTTCCGCTTGGGGACGGCCATCAGGGCTCCTCGGGAGTCGGGGGTGGGACGGCGAGGACGCTACATGAAAACGACTGTCATTAACAATCGCGGGATTCGGTCCGTTGACACCGCTGGGCCCGCCTGCCAAAGTGCCGCTGTCGAACGATCGTTTAGGTGCAGTGGCCCGAGGCGTGCCCCTCCCGGAACGGTGACTCCGCAGGCAGGACAGCGATTCCGCAGGCGATGCGCGCGCACGGCACAGCACGGCACCGCAGACGCAGAGGGAGAGCCCATGCAGGAGCACGCCGTCGACGCCGTGTCCGCCGCCCGCCGCATGTCGTACGGGGCCCAACTCGCCCGCTGCGCCCGCAAGTTCCCGCACCGGATCGCCGTGCAGCACGGGGGCCGCGCCCTCACCTTCCCCCAACTCGACGCCCGCGTCTCCCGGTTGGCCAACGCCCTCGCCGTACGCGGGGTGGGGCGCGGGGACCGGGTCGCGATCGTCATGCACAACGCCGTCGAGGTCGCCGAGGCCTTCCTCGCCACGGCCCGGCTCGGCGCGGTGGGCGTGCCGGTGAACTTCCGGCTCGTCGCCGAGGAGATCGCGTACATCCTGGCGGACTGCGGCGCGAGCGTCCTGCTCGTCGACGGCCGGACCGCCGCCGTCTGCGCCGACGCGCGCCGCGGCCCGGACGGCGGGCCGCGGGCCGTGCTCGTCACCGGCGGCGACCCGCGGGCCGCAGGCCCGGACGCCGAGTCCTACGAGGACGCCCTCGCCGCCGCGCCCGCCGCCGACCCCGGCGTGGACGTGCCCGAGAACGACCCCGCCTACATCATGTACACCTCCGGCACCACCGGCCGCCCCAAGGGCGCGGTCCTCACCCACCTCAACCTGGTGATGGCCTCGTACGCGGCGCTGTGCGCGACCGGCGGCATCCAGCAGGAGCCGGGAGCGGTGCTGATCGGGGTGCCGATGTTCCACATCAGCGGCCTCAACAACACGCTGCGCGGACTCCTCGACGGCGGCCGCGTCGTCATCGACGCGTCCCCGCACTTCGACCCGGCAGCCCTCGTCGACCTCCTCGAACGGGAGCGCATCACCAGCTGCTTCCTGGTGCCGAGCCAGTGGCAGGCGATCTGCGCGGTGCCCGGTCTTGAGGACCGCGACCTGGCGCTGCGCACCCTCGTCTGGGGCGCGTCCACCGCACCGCCCTCGGTCCTCGAGGCGCTGCGGGACCGCTTCCCGCAGGCCCCCGCGTACAGCGCGTTCGGGCAGACGGAGATGAGCCCGACGACGACCATGCTGCGCGCCGAGGACGCGCTGCGGAAGACCGGCTCGGTCGGCACACCCCTGCCCGGCATCGAGGTGCGGATCGTCGACGAGGAGATGCGGGACGTGCCGGTCGGCGAGGTGGGGGAGATCGTCTACCGGGGGCCGACGACCATGCTCGGCTACTGGAACAAGCCGAAGGAGACCGAAGAGGCCTTCGCGGGCGGCTGGTTCCACTCCGGCGACCTGTGCCGGATGGACGACGAGGGCTTCGTCTACGTCGTCGACCGCAAGAAGGACATGATCATCTCCGGGGGCGAGAACATCTACTGCGCCGAGGTCGAGGCCGCCATCGACGCCCACCCCGGCGTCGCCGAGGTCGCCGTCATCGGCGTCGACCACCCGAAGTGGGTCCAGACCCCGCGCGCCGTCGTCGTCCCCGCCGACCCGCGGAACCCGCCCACCGAGGACGAGCTCATCGACCACTGCCGCGAGCGGCTCGCCTCGTACAAGAAACCCACCTCGGTCGTCTTCGCCGACGCCCTGCCGCGCAACGCCAGCGGGAAGATCCAGAAGTTCCGGCTGCGGGAGCGGTACGGGGATGCGGGCCTTCGCTGAACGGTCGTTAAGGGGTGATCGGCGGCGACGGGCTGCCGCAGCCGCCGATGCGAGCACGGAGCGAGGGCGGGGCGGAGGCCGGGCCGGGGGCCCGGTGCGCAGGGCGGGACGGCATACTGCGGCGTGCGGATCGCCTGGTCGACCGCTGTCCGGGGCCGCAAAGGCCCCAATCACCGCCAGGGTCGGGAAGACTGGAACATATGGGCATGAACGGATCCTCGCGCCGGATGTCGAGTCCGTCGCCCCAGCCGCAGGGGCGGAACGAGCCGCCGGGGCGGTCGCCGGGGCGCCGCGGCCCGCTGAAGGCGCGGAGCGTCGCGACCCAGGTCTTCCTGCTGCAGCTGACGATCGTGGCGATCCTCGTCGTCGCCACCCTCCTCGTCATCGTCGTGCAGGTCAGGAGCCAGGCCAACGAGCAGGCCCGCGAGGAAGTGCTGGTCTCGGGCCAGACGTTCGCGAACAGCCCCGGCATGGTCGCCGCCCTGGACGGCCCGGACCCCACCGCCGTCCTGCAGCCCCGCGCCGAGGCGGCCCGCGAGCGCTCCGGGCTCGACGCGGTCGTGGTCACCGACACCCGCGGCATCCGCTACACCCACCCCGACCCCGCGCAGATCGGCAGACGCTTCGTCGGCACCCTCGAACCCTCCCTCAAGGGCCGTACGACCGTCGAGAGTGCCGAAGGGCCGATCCTGCCCGGCGGGGAGTCCGACGTCGTCCAGTCCGTGGTGCCCGTCTTCCGGCCGAACGGCACGGTCGCCGGGATCGTGTCCACCTCCGTCACCGTCAAGCACGTCGACCGGGACGTGGCCCGGCGGCTCCCCGTGCTCTTCGGCACCGCGGGCGGCGCCCTCGTCGTGGCGGCGGGCGGCGCGGCCCTGGTCAGCCGACGCCTGCGGCACCAGACGCACGGCCTCGGACCGGTCGAGATGACGCGGATGTACGAGCACCACGACGCCGTGCTGCACTCCGTCCGCGAGGGCGTCCTCATCGTCGGCGCCGACGGCCGGCTGCTCCTCGCCAACGACGAGGCCCGCCGCCTGCTCGACCTGCCCGCCGACGCCGAGCGGCGGCACGTCGGAGAGCTCGGCCTCGCCCCCGCCACCGCCCGGCTCCTCACCTCCACGGAGGCCGTCACCGACGCCGTGCACCTCGTCGGCGACCGCCTCCTCGCCGTCAACGTACGGCCCGTCGACCCGCACAGCGGCCCCGCCGGCAGCGTCGCCACGCTGCGCGACTCCACGGAGCTGCGCGCCCTCGCCGGACGCGCCGAACTCGCCCGCGAGCGCCTCCAACTCCTCTACGACGCCGGAGTGGGCATCGGCACCACCCTCGATGTGGCCCGTACCGCCGAGGAGCTGGCCGAGATCGCGGTGGGCCGGTTCGCGGACTTCGCCACCGTCGAGCTGCTCGACGCCGTGATCCGCGGCGACGAACCGCACGCCGCGGACACCGCCATGCGCCGGATCGCCGTCCGCGGCGTCCAGGCCGACCCGCCGCTCTACCCGGCCGGCGAAACCGTCCACTTCGTGCCCGCGAGCCCCATCGCACAGGGCCTCGCCGCCGGGCACGCCGTGCTCGCCGCCGACCTCGCCGGCACGCAGGGCTGGCGCGACCAGGACCCGGAGCGGGCCCAGGACGTCCTGGACGCCGGCATCCACTCCCTGATCACGGTGCCGCTGCGGGCCCGCGGCGTCGTCCTCGGCTGCGCCAACTTCTGGCGCTCCGAACAGGAGGCGTTCACGCAGGACGACGTGTCCTTCGCCGAGGAGCTGTCCGCCCGCGCCGCCCTGTCCATCGACAACGCCCGCCGGTACGCCCGCGAGCACGCCGTCGCCGTCACCCTGCAGCGCAGCCTCCTGCCGCGCGCCCTGCCCGAACAGTCCGCGCTCGACGTCGCGCACCGCTACCTGCCCGCCGAGGCGGGCGTCGGCGGCGACTGGTTCGACGTGATCCCGCTGCCGGGCGCGCGCGTCGCCCTCGTCGTCGGCGACGTCGTCGGACACGGGCTGCACGCCGCCGCCACCATGGGCCGGCTGCGCACCGCCGTGCACAACTTCTCCGCCCTCGACCGTGCCCCCGACGAACTGATCGGCCACCTCGACGAGTTGGCCGCCCGCATCGACGCCGACGAGGCCGACCCCGAAGGCGTCGGCGAGGGCATGATGCTCGGCGCGACCTGCCTGTACGCGATCTACGACCCGGTCACCGGGCGCTGCACCCTCGCCCGCGCCGGACACCCCGGCCCCGCCGTCGTACTCCCCGACGGCACCGCCGAGTTCCCCGACGTGCCGGTGTCGCCGCCGCTCGGCCTCGGCGGCGGCATGCCCGTCGAGACCGCCGAACTGCAGCTCCCCGAGGGCGCCACCCTCGCCCTCTACACCGACGGCCTGGTCGAGGACCGCCACCGCGACCTGGACATCGGCCTCGCCCTGCTGAGCGACACCCTGGCCGCGACGGTCGACCGCACCCCCGACGAGGTCTGCCGGGCCGTCCTCGACGCCGTCCTGCCGGAGCGGCCCGCCGACGACGTGGCGCTCCTCGTGGCCCGCACGCGCCGGATCGACCCGGACCGGGTCGCCGAGTGGGACGTGCCCGCCGACCCGGCGGCGGTGTCCCGCGTACGCTCCGACGCCACCCGCAAGCTGGCGGACTGGGACCTGGACGAGGCCGCGTTCGCCACCGAGCTGGTGGTCAGCGAACTCGTCACCAACGCCATCCGGTACGGCAGCGAACCCATCCGGCTGCGGCTCCTGCACGACCGCAACAGCCTGATCTGCGAGGTCGCCGACGGCTCCAGCACCTCCCCGCACCTGCGCCGCGCCAAGAGCACGGACGAGGGCGGCCGCGGCCTGTTCCTCGTCGCACGGTTCGCGGAGCGCTGGGGCACCCGCTACACCAGCCGCGGCAAGGTCATCTGGACCGAGCAGTCCCTGCACGGTCCGGGCCGCACCCCGGAGGCCGAGTCCGAGGAGAGCCTGCTCGACCAGTGGGGCGACGATACGGAGTTCTAGGGGGTGTCTCTCCGATCTTTGCGGATCAGGCCGCGGCGTCTGGTGCGTGCTCTCGGCGTGCGACCGGATCTTCCTCGTACTGGACGTACTTGGGTGATTCGGGCGTGCGGCGATGGGGGTACCTCCCTGCTCGAGCGCAGCCGAGAGCTTGGGGGAGCGTGCCAGGCGTCGCGGACCCGCAAAGATCGGGGAGACGCCCCCTAGGGGCCCAGGGGAGACGCCCCCTGGCCCCGTCCCTCGACGTACGCCGCCAGGTGGGCGAGGGACGAGGCGATGCCCGCCTCGTGGTCCGCGCGGTCGATGCCGGGCGGCACGTCGCTCGCGGTGACGGTCACCTCGGTGCCGCCGGCCCGCTCCGCGCACTCCCAGGTCATCGTCATGGTGCCCGCGTACGCCGGGTCCTCGGCCTCGAACACCACGCGCTGCACCACGAGTCGAGGCGGCGTCAGCTCGGCGAACGCGACGTCGACGACGTCCGTACCCGCCGACGTCTTGCCGGGCCCGCCGCGCGCGTCGAGGTAGTCGAGCACGAGCCGGAAACCGCCGCCGGGCCGCGGGTCCCAGCGCTCGATCCGGCCGCGCATGCCCTCCGGCGGCAGCCAGGCCTCCAGCGAACCCCGGTCCACGAGCGCGCCGTACACGGCTGCCCTCGACGCGTCGATCCAACGGCTGACACGGTCGGTTCTGGTCATGCTCCGAGGCTAGGCCCTGTCCGGAAAGTCCCGCCTGCCCCGCGACGCCTGGCACGCACTCTCGCCGCAGGGCCCGCCCTCCGGGCGGACGACGGGACTTTCCGGACACGACCTAGGCCCTGTCGCCCCGCGGGCCCCGGCATCATGGGGCCTCCCGACCGTACGGACGAAGGGCCGCCGATGCCGGACCGCGCCACCGGGCAGCGCCTCGAACGCCGCCTCTACCTGGGTGGTCTCGCCCTGATGGCCGGGTTCGCGCTGCTCGCCTTCGGGCCGCTCCTCGCGGGGCTCGGGGCCGTGCTCCTCGGCGGAGCGGCGCTGTTCCTGGTCGCCGCGTGGCGGGGCGCGTCCGCCCTGAGGGCAGGGCGGACGCGCAGGGCCTGGCAGATGTTCGCCGTGGCGACGGCGCCCGTGTCGCTCTTCGGGCTGCTGTACGCGTGGGTGTCCGGCAAGCTCGCCGTCGCCCTGGACGCCTACGAGCCCTGCATCGCGCGGCGACAGCACTACGACGCGGCGTACCGCGAGCGGCACCTGGACGAGATGGACGGGTCGTTCCCGCTGAGCAACGCCTGCAACGCCGACCACGACCTGGTGCCCGGCTGGGTCAACCCGGCCCTGGTGTGTTTCGCGGTGCTCCTGACGACCTCCGTGCTCGTCATGGCCTGCATGGTCGTCACGACCGTCAGGGGCGGCGGGCCCACCGGCCCGCTCCCCGACGGGCGGGCGCGGCAGGGCAGTTGACGGTCCTCCTCCCTCACCGGTTCTTGGCCAGCGCGACCAGCTCCGCGAACACGCCGCCCGCCGCGACCAGTTCGTCATACGTGCCCTGCTCGGTGATCCGGCCGTCCTGCATCATCACGACGCGGTCGGCAAGCCGGGTGTTCTCCAGCTGGTGCGTGACGACGACGGTGGCGCGCTCCGCGGCGATGCGTTTGATCTGCAGGAAGATGCGGTGCTCGCCCCGCGGGTCCATCTGCGAGGTCGGCTCGTCCAGGATCAGCAGCGGCGTACGGCGGTAGAGCGCGCGGGCGCAGGCGAGCCGCTGCCACTGGCCGCCGGAGAGTTCCGCGCCGCCGAACAGCTCGCGGGCGAGCAGTGTGTCCAGTTGCTGCGGCAGGCCCTCCACCGGACCCCGCATGCCGACCGCGTCCACGGTCTCCCACACCAGGTCGTCGTCGAAGGTCTTCGGCTGGCCCAGCGTGACGTTCTCGCGTACCCGCAACGGCCAGCGGGCGAAGATCTGCGGCACGAGCGCGGTGCGCCGCCACACGGCCTCGGCGGACACCTCGGCCAGATCGACGCCGTCCCAGCGGACCTGCCCCTTGTCCGGGAGCAGGATGCCGGTGAGGAGCTTCGCGAGCGTCGACTTGCCGGAGCCGTTCTCGCCGACGATCGCGAGGATCTCGCCGCGGCGCAGCGTGAGCGAGACCCCGTCGACGGCGGGCGCGTCCTTGCCCGGGTACTGGTACACGACCTCGTCGAGGCGGATCTCGTCCACCCGCTCCGGAACCGTCCCCGCACCGCGCTGCGGGGCCCGCGCCGCCGCCAGGTCCAGGAAGGAGCGCATGTCCGCCAGATAGAGGGAGGTGTGGAACATCGCCGCCCCGTAGATCACGAACTGGCCGAGCGCGGCGAGCGTCGTCTGCACCGCGACCACCGCTGTCGCGGCGACGGGCAGCGCCACCCGGCCGCTGCTCGCGAGCCAGGCGAGGGCGGCCCAGGCGCAGAGCAGGAACACCCCGCCCAGGGCGCTCGTCGCCAGGGTGATCCGCAGCATCCGCGGCGCGGCGGAGCGCGTCCGCCGGTCGATGCGGGTGGACAGGGCGCGGTACCAGTACGTGAGGTAGCCGGTCATGCCGTTGGCGCGCACCTCGTCGCCGAACTGCGAGGCGGTCGCCCACCAGCGCATCATCGAACGGACGTTGCGGTCACCGACGTTGAGGTAGTGCGTCTCGTAGTCCACGCGCGCCGACAGCACCGCGCCGACGCCGGCCGGCAGCACCGCGAGCAGCAGCAGCGGCAGCATCAGCACATGCAGCGCGGTGATCACACTGCTCGCGGCGACCATCCGCACCAGCGCGGCCAGGAACCGCTGCGCGTCCTGCACCATCAGGCGGGTGCGGGTAATCCCGACCTCGGCGGCCTCCTGCCGGTCGGCGAAGCCGTCCTCGCCGTACGCGGAGGCCTCCACCCGGCACACGGCCTCGACCAGGGCGATGTCCGCCTCGGTGGTGAGGAGCGGGGTGATGCGGCCGTTGGCGTACGTCGACAGGGCGGTGCTGATCCGGCCCGCGGCCGCGGCGGCGGTCACCACGACAAGGGCGGGCAGGGCGCCGTGCAGACGCTCGGCGACGGCGCCCGAGCCGAGCAGGTGCGTCATGGCCCGCGCGGTGAAGGCGAGGACCACGGCGGCCGCCGCGCCGGTCAGGATCTGGCAGACGAGCAGCAGCACGACGCTCGCCCGGTCCACCGCCCACGCCATCCGGGCGGTGTGCGCGAGCACGGCGGGCAGCCGCCGGCACATCGCCCCGAACGTGACGTCGGCCAGCGGGTTCTTGCCGTGCTGCGCCTCGAACCTGATCGTCGCGGGTGCGGGCGGGGGAGGGGTGCCCGACGGGCTGGCAGGGGCGTCGGCGTCGGCGGCGTTCTCGTCGGATGTGGTGTCGGTCGCGGTCACCGGCAACCTCCTGGGTGTTGTGCCGCACCTGGATGGTTCGGCAGTGCCCGGATCAACGACGCCGCCCCGGATTCGAACGCGCTCGATTCCGGACGCGTCACGGCCCTTGAGGGACAAGGGCTCGAACGCGTGGTCGCCGTACTGACGCGGGTACGGACGGCGGCACGGTGGCCGAAACGCGGGGTGCCGAGACTGGTGTGACGGGTGGGGTTTTAGATGGACGCAACGCGACGCGGGGGAGCGACCCTTGCGAGCGAGGTCCGACGGGGGAGACATACGTGAACAGCATCTGGACCGGCGTACGGGAACGGGTGCTCGCCCTGCGCGAAGCGCCGTACTGGCAGGAGGTGTTCGGCGCGAAGTTCCTGGATTCGGGGCACCGGTTCGAGTTGATGCCCGTGCTCGACGAGGCGCAAGTGGCCCAGGGGGAACGGGAGTTGGGGGTGAGGTTGCCGGAGGAGTACCGGACGTTCCTGCTGGAGGTGGGCGCGGGCGGCGCGGGCCCCGACTACGGCCTGTTCCCCTTCGCACGGCCGGGCACGGACCGGGTGCCCGACGCAGCCGAAGCCGATGCCGAAGGCGCAGCTGATGCCGAGGGGAGCCTGCCCGCCGCCGCGCTCCCCTTCCGGCCCGAGCGCACCCAAGAGCTGAACGCCCACTACGAGTTGGAGCCCCGGGCGGCCGACTACGGCGCATCGCAGGAGGAGCAGGACAGGTTCTGGCGGGAGTACGCGCAGTGGGACCAGCGCTGGGACGAGCTGGAAGACAACCTGACCGACGGCACCCTCTGCATCAGCGAACAGGGCTGCGCCTACTACACCGTCCTCGCCCTCACGGGCGACGAGCGCGGCACCATGTGGGACGACGTGCGCGCGGTCGGCGAGGGCGTCCTGCCGGTGCGGACGTGGGGCGAGAGCGAGGCCCGGGTCACGTACGCCGACTGGTACCTGAAGTGGCTCGCGAACGCGGAACGTCAGGCGTGGGAGAAGCCCAGGGATCCCAGGGGCCCCAGGGATCTGAGCCGCTGAGGGTCCTCAGCCGGATGGCTCCTGCGGCTCCGGACGAGTCGAGGGCTGTTCCGTAGGGGGCGCCGGCCGCCCCTGCTGCTCGCCTCTGCGTCCGGTGCCTGCCTCGTCGGTGTCCGGCACGTCGTCGTGGGACGACTCGGAGCCGCTCTCGTCCGGGTCCCCGCCCGGTGTCGGGACGTCCCAGCGGTCGTCGTTCCCGCGGTCGTCCTGGCCGGCCTGCTGGTCCTGCGGATCGTGCGGTACGGCGTCGGGCTCGCGCTTCGAGGTCTGCGCGGGCTCCGGGTCGGCGGGCATGGGGCGCTCCTCTCGGGGGCCGGCGCGTCGGCCGGCCGGGTCGACGGGTCGCGGTCGCGGGTCAGCGGGCCGGCGGTCAACGGCGGCGGTCGCCCTCGTGATGCCTGGCTGTGCGGCGGGCCGCCTTCTCGGCCTTCGCCGCCGCCTCGGCCCGGCGCATCTCCTCGGACTCCCGACGGCCCTCCTGCTTCTGCTCCTCGCGGTGCAGGGCCACGCCGTCGGTGTACTTCTTTGCCGCCTTGATGCGGGCGAGCTTCGCCCGGACGACGTCCATCTGGTTACCCATCGTGCTTCCGGCTCCTTCTTCCTGTCGGGGGCTGTTTTTTGGGGCGTGTCTGTTGGGGGGCGTGCCGTCGTCAGCGCCCGAGCGCGCGGCGCAGTTCCTGCTTGTTCATCGTGGAGCGGCCCTCGATGTTCTTCTTCTGCGCCTCCGCGTAGAGCTGGTCCTTGGTGGGCCCCTGCGCGCCCGAGTGCGAGCGCCGGCCGCCGCGTTCGGGGGCGGACTTGGGGTCCTCGGTCGAGGTCCTGCTCGCGGTGCGGGACTCGCCGGCGCGGACGCTTTCCTTGTTCACCGTGCGGGCGGCGATCTCCTCGGCCCGCTTCTTCGAGGCTCCGCGTTCCTCGGCGCTCTCCTTGACGTGCTCGTACTGTCGCTCGCGCTTCGCGCTGGAGCCTGCAGGCATGCGGTCCTCCTGGTGAGACATCGGGGCGGGGCCGGCAGGGGCGGATCTCGTCCGCCCGGCGAGTACCCCTCGCAGGCGGCGACAACCGGACGCTGCGGGTGCGTACGGGCACCCGGCACTCCTCCGCGGCCGGTGCGGCCGGCGCGGCCATGGCCGCCGGGCCGTGGCTGTGCTGTTCTCGGGCTCGGTTCCCACTGTGCTCTTCTGTGCCCGCGGCAGCAAACGCGAAGCGAAGGTGCAGGTCACAGGCGTGATGTTCGCTCGTGCGACGGTCTGCGCGTGCGCGGTCCCGCCTCCTGCTGCCTACGGTGAGGGGACCGGCGAAAGGTCACCCATGCTCGACGAGTCGCTCGCCCTCCTGCGCCAGGGCTACGCCTGGCTGCCCGACCTGACCCGCAGTCAAGGACCGGGCCCCGTCCGCACCCGACTGCTCGGCAGACCCGCCGTCGCCCTGCGCGGCCCCGAGGCGGTGCGGTTCTTCTACGACGAGGACCATGTGCGCCGCCGGACCGCGCTGCCCGAACCCGTCCTGAGCACCCTCTTCGGCAAGGGCGCCGTGCACACCCTCGACGGCCCCGAGCACCGCACCCGCAAGGAGCTCTTCGTCAACCTGCTCAAGGACCGGGCCGCCGTCCAGGACCTGGTCGAGCATGTGACCGTCGAGTGGGAGCACGCGCTCGGCGAGTGGCGCGGCCGGCCCCGCGTGCACCTCTTCGACGAGTTCGGCCTGCTCCTCACCCGCGCCGTGTGCACCTGGGCGGGCGCGCCGCTCGCCGACCAACCGGAGCGGGACGTACGGGAGTTGGCGCGTGATCTGATCGCCATGGTCGACGGCTTCGCCACGGCCGGACCCCGGCACTGGCGGGCCAGGCGCGCCCGGAGCCGCCAGGAGGAACGCCTCGCGGCCCTCGTCGACGAGCTGCGCCGCAGAGCGCTGACGGAGACCCCGGCACCGTCTTCCCGTACGGCACCGTCTTCCCGTACGGCGTCGCCCACTCCCTCACCCGCTCCTTCGTCCTCGTTCTCGTCCTCGCACGAGGTCGTACGGGCGGTCGCCGCCCACCGTGACGCCGACGGCGCGCCCCTCGACGCGCGGACGGCGGCCGTGGAGATCCTGAACGTCCTCCGCCCGACCGCCGCCATCGCCTGGTACGCGGTGTTCGGCGCCCACGCGCTGCACCGGCACCCCGAGTTGCGGGCTCCGCTGGCGCAGGACCGTGGCGGCTACGCCCGCGCCTTCGCCCACGAGGTGCGCCGCTTCTACCCCTTCGCGCCCTTCGTGGCCGGCCTCGCCCCGAGCCGCCTGGAGTGGCACGGAGAGCCGATCCCCGAGGGCGCGTTCGTCCTCCTCGACCTGTACGGGCAGAACCACGACCCCCAACTCTGGGAATCTCCCTACGTGTTCGACCCCGAGCGGTTCACCGGTCGCGAGCCCGGCCGGGACGAGCTGGTCCCGCAGGGCGGCGGCGAGGCGGCCACCGGGCACCGCTGCCCCGGCGAGGACATCACCGTCGCCGTGCTCGCCGCGCTGCTGCCCCGCCTGTCCCGCCTCTCCTACGACGTGCCGGCCCAGGACCTCCGTATCCCGCTGCACCGCATGCCCACCCGGCCGCGCAGCGGATTCGTCGTCGCGCACGTGGCGTGAGAGCACTCGCCGATAGCCGATAGCCGATAGCCGATAGCCGATAGCTGATTGCCGTCCCCTGATCGCCTACGGCTGGGCGCTCACACCTTGACGCCCCCGAAGTCCTCCCGGTGGTCCTCGGCCCACGCGGCGAAGGTGCGCGCCGGGCGGCCCGTGACCCGCTCCACGGTCGTGGTGACCTCGGGCGGCGAAAACCCCTTCTCCGCCGTGGACTTGAGGATCGCGCGCACCGAGTCCCGGGGCATGCCGGGGAACATGGTCTCCGCCGCCTCGTCCACGGAGATCTCGACGAACGCCAACTCCCGGCCCACCGCACGCCCGATGGCCTCGACCTGCGCCGCGTTGGTCGTCGCCGAGGGGCCGGTGAGCCGGTGGACGGCGCCTTCGTGGCCCTCGTCGAGCAGCGCGCGCTCCGCGACCGCCGCGATGTCGTCCTCGTGGACCGGGGCCGCGAGCGCACCGGCGAACGGCGCGCGCACGGAGTCGCCCGCGCGGATCTGCTCGGCCCACTGGAAGGCGTTGGCGGCGAACGCGTTCGGCCGCAGGAACGTCCACGCCAACCCGCTGTCACGGACGGCCTGTTCGGCCTGCGCGTGCCAGGCGTGGATGGGATGCGTCTCGTCCTCGTCGGCGGCCCCGACGATGCCGGACGACAGCAGGACGACATGCCGTACGCCCGCCCTCGCCGCCCGTTCGAGCAGGTCGGGGAGTTGTTCGCCGGTCGCGCCCTGCAGATGCAGGAACAGCTTCGAAGCGCCGTCGAAGAGGCCGTCCGGGTCGGAACGCACCACCTCCACGCCCGCGGGCAGCGCGGCCCGTTCCGGACTGCGGCTCACCGCCCGCACGGCCCGGCCTGCTCCGGCCAGCCGCTCGACCAGGGCACGGCCGACGTTCCCTGTGGCGCCGGTCACCACGATCACGAGGACTCCTCTTTCGGTACGGGATTCACTACAGACCTCCACGACCCTAGGAGCGCCGGTCGGCGCCCCGCCTCGGCGCAGAGACCCAACAGGCCTCGGTCCGACGTCGTACGACCAGCCGGTACGAGGACGCCGCCGCGCCTCAGAGGGGGGTGCGCCGGTCCTGGAGCGGCGGGCGGTCGAGGACTTCGACGTAGACGATCCGGCCGTGCACCACGTCGAGGTTGAGCCTGGCGAACGTCGACCCCCACGAGAGCGACCTCGCGGACCCGCTACAGCAGACCCGTACGAACGCGCGACGGCGGCCGGGTGCAGCGCACGCACCCGGCCGCCGTCGCGACCAGCCCCTGTTCCGCGGGCCCTACTCCACCGCTTCCGGCGAGAACGCCCCCGCCATCCGCAGCCACGGCGCCGCCTCGTCCTTCCGGCTCTGCCGCTCAAGGGTGCGGCCCAGCATCAGATGGGCGTACGCGTCCACCGGGTCACGTTCCACGACGATCCGCAACTCGGCCTCGGCGCGGCGCAGTTGGGCCGAGTGGTAGTACGCGCGGGCGAGCAGCATCCGGGCCGCCGTGTGCTCGGGGAACTCCTCGACCACCTCGGCGAGCAGCCGCGCGGCCGCCGTGTACCGCTTCTCCCCGAACAGCAGCCCGGCGCGCTCCCAGCGCTCCACCGGGGACTCCTCGCGGGTGACGGCGGCCTCGGGCCCGTCGTCGAAGAGGTGCAGCGCGCCGGCCCAGCGGTCCTCGGTGGCCCGGCCGTCGGGGCCCACGCTGTCGAACCTGTCGAGGCTGTCGAACGCGTCGGTCATGGCTGTTCCCTTCCTTCTCGTACTGCTACCGCTGCCGCAGGAGGCGCTACTCGGCCTGGAGCGCGGCCAGTTGCTCCTCGAACGGCACCACGTCGAAGTCGTCGCCCGTGCCGGCCGCGGCCGGCACGTGATTCACCAGGCCGCCTTCCGTGAGTCCGACGAGCTCGCCCGCGGCCCGCTCGATGCGCCCGTCCAAGCCCGCCGCGCCCCAGTCCTCGGAGGCGGCGTACACCGCGGTCGGCACGGTCATGGCCCGCAGATACGCGAACAGCGGGCGCATGGCGTGCTCCAGGACAAGGGAGTGCCGGGCGCTGCCGCCGGTCGCGGCGAGCAGCACGGGCTTCCCGGTGAGCGCGTCCTTGTCGATCAGGTCGAAGAACGACTTGAACAGGCCGCTGTACGAGGCGGAGAACACCGGCGTGACGACGATCAGTCCGTCCGCCGACGCCACCGCGTCGAGCGCGTCCGACAGGGCCTTGCCCGGGAAGCCGCTGGTGAAGTTCTGCGCGATCTCCGTCGCGAGCTCCCGCACCTCGACGACCCGCACCTCGACGGGGCCCGCCGCCTGCGCCTGCACGGAGGCCGCCAGGCGGTCCGCGAGCAGCCGGGTCGACGACGGGACGCTCAGCCCGGCCGATACGACGGTCAGCTTCATACGGTGGTCACTCCTTCTGCGGTCGCGGCCTCCGGGGCGGCGGCCTCGGCGGCTTCCTTGGCGGCGAGCAGGGACTGGTGGGTGGGGGCGTCCGGCACTCCGGCCGGGCGCAGCTTGGCGAACTCCTCGCGCAGGACCGGCACGACCTCCTCGCCGAGCAGGTCGAGCTGCTCCAGGACGGTCTTCAGCGGCAGCCCCGCGTGGTCCATCAGGAACAGCTGGCGCTGGTAGTCGCCCGCGTACTCCCGGAAGGACAGGGTCCGTTCGATCACCTGCTGCGGGGAGCCCACGGTCAGCGGGGTCTGCTGCGTGAAGTCCTCCAGGCTCGGCCCGTGTCCGTACACGGGTGCGTTGTCGAAGTACGGGCGGAACTCCCGTACGGCGTCCTGCGAGTTCTTCCGCATGAAGGCCTGGCCGCCGAGGCCGACGATGGCCTGCTCGGGGGTGCCGTGGCCGTGGTGCGCGTACCGCGTGCGGTAGAGCTCGATCATCTTCTTGGTGTGGTCGGGCGTCCAGAAGATGTTGTTGTGGAAGAACCCGTCCCCGTAGTACGCGGCCTGCTCCGCGATCTCCGGCGAGCGGATGGAGCCGTGCCAGACGAACGGCGGCACGTCGTCGAGCGGGCGCGGCGTGGACGTGAAGCCCTGCAGCGGGGTGCGGAACTTGCCCGCCCAGTTCACCGACTCCTCGCGCCACAGCTTGTGCAGCAGCGCGTAGTTCTCGACGGCGAGCGGGATGCCCTGCCGGATGTCCTTGCCGAACCAGGGGTAGACCGGGCCGGTGTTGCCGCGCCCCATCATCACGTCCACGCGGCCGTCCGCGAGCTGCTGCAGCATCGCGAAGTCCTCGGCGATCTTCACCGGGTCGTTGGTGGTGATGAGGGTGGTGGAGGTGGAGAGGATCAGCTTCTCGGTCTGCGCCGCGACGTACCCCAGCATCGTGGTCGGGGACGACGGTACGAACGGCGGGTTGTGGTGCTCGCCGGTCGCGAAGACGTCGAGGCCGACCTCTTCGGCCTTCAGCGCGATGGCGACCATGGCCTTGATCCGCTCGCGCTCGGTCGGCGTGCGGCCCGTGGTCGGGTCCTGCGTGACATCGCCGACAGTGAAGATCCCGAACTGCATGGGAGCCACCTCCGTATTAGTTCATCTTTCAACTAACACGCTAAGCGTAGCAGGTCGCCGGGTTATTCCCCGCCCCGGGATCGGCCCTTCCGGCCGCTTGCACAGTGCCCCGGTCACTCTTCGCGGTCGCCGCCCGCGGCCCGCCGCAGATGTTCGGCGAGCGCCTCGACGGCCTCCGGGTGCGGGCTCTCGCCGACGCCCCGGGCGAGGAGATGGGTGCGCCGAGCCCAGGGCTCGCGCAGCTCGCACACGTCCAGGGGGAGGGCGGGGTCGACGGCGCGGCGCGGGACCACGGCGAGGCCGACGCCCGCCGCGGCCAGGGCGATCAGGGTGTGCAGGCTCGCGACGCTGGTACGGAGCCGCACCGCCGGGGCGTGCGGGCCCAGGTGCTTGTCGATCCAGCGCCGCAGCGAGGAGCCCGCGTCGAGCCCGACGAGCGGATGCTCGGCCACCTCGCTGTACGTCATCGACGTACGGCCCGCGAGAACCCCGTCCGCCTGGCCCGCCACCACGAGCGAGTCGTCCCCGAGCGGCTCCAGGCGAAGCCCGCAGTCGCGCGCCTCGTCGTCCACCACCACCCCGAGGTCCCCCTCGCCGTCGGCGAGGAGCCGCACGGTCTGCGGGGTGCGGCACTCGCGCAGCGTCACGTCGACGTTCGGGTGCTCCCGCAGGAACGACACCAGGGCCTGCGGCACCAGCCGGTGCATCGCCGAGCCGCCGGCGATCAGCGTGAGGGGCGTCGTGGGGGTCCGGCTGTAGCCGGCGACGGCGCTCTCCAGGCGGGCCGTCCGGTCGAGCACCTCGCGCGCGTGCCGCGCGAGCGTCGCGCCCGCGGGCGTGGGGCGCACGCCGCGCCGCCCGCGCTCCAGGAGCGTCACGCCCGCGTGATGCTCCAGGGAACGCACCCGCGCACTCGCCGAGGGCAGGCTCAGATGCATCCGGCGCGCGCCCGCCGTGATCGAGCCCTCCGTCACGATGTGCAGAAACAGGCGGAGGTCGTCCAGGTCGTAGCGCATACCGGCCAGCCTAGGCCGCTGCCTCAGGCGCAGCCTTAGGCTGCGTACAGCGATCACGCATTGTGCGCCCGCCCGCCGCCGGGCGATGCTCGGTCGATGTCCGAGACGCTGCTCGTCCTGCTCGCCGGCGTCGTCGCCGGAATGCTCAACTCCGTCGGCGGCGGCGGCACCTTCGTGGCACTGCCCGCCCTGGTCGCCGTCGGCCTGCCCCCGGTGACCGCCAACGCCGCGTCGACCATCGCGCTCGTGCCGGGGGCGGTCGCGAGCGCCTGGGTCTACCGGCGCGAACTCGCCCCCGTAGGACCGGCGTCCACCCCAACTCTGACCCTGGTCAGCGTGGTCGGCGGCGGACTCGGCGCCCTGCTCGTCCTCGCCCTGCCCTCCGCCTCCTTCGAGGCGGCCGTGCCCTGGCTGCTCGCCTTCGCCACCCTCGTCCTGGCCTTCGGCCGACACCTCTCGCGCTGGGTCGCGGGGGCGCTCGGCAGGCCCCTCGGGATGAGCGCGCGGGCCGTCCTCGCCAGCCAGTTCCTCCTCGCCCTCTACGGCGGATACTTCGGCGGAGCCGTAGGCATCATGATGTTCGCCGTCTGGAGCATCGGCCTCGGCCTCGACCCCTCGACCGGCAACCCGATGCGCGTCGCCCAGCTCGCCGCCGTCTATCTGAGCGCCACCGCCTTCTTCCTGATCGCCTCGGACGCCCTCGCGACCCCGCTGATCCTCGCCGGGATGCTGGCCGGTGCGGTCGCCGGCGGCTTCACCGGCGCCCATGTGGCCCGCCGCCTCCCGGACCGCGTGCTGCGCGCAGTGATCCTCACCATCGCCGTGACGATGACCGTCCTCTACTTCGTACGGGGGTGAGCGCGCCCATGACGCGGTACGAGAGCGCCGACCCCAGCCCGGACGGCCTGCGCGCCCGCCTCGCCGTGGCCCAGGCCGCCTGCGAAGTGGCCGAACTCGCGCGTGCGGCCGTGCCGTTGGACTCCCGCGCCCTGCACGCGGACGGCCGCCCGCGCGTGCCGGGCGCGACCCTCGCCGCCCGCGCCGGTGTCCGCCGCCTTGTGGGCGGCGGACACCGGTCCTCCGTAGCAGCGGCCTCTATCCCCTCCCCGCCCCTTCCCGAAAGCCTGCGGCGCTGTCTCCTTCGTCTGCCGCGCCGTCGTGGCTGGGCGCGCAGTTCCCCGCGCCCCTATCGGGGCGCGGGTTCCGCGACAGGGGAAGCCAGGCGGCCCGAGCGGTGCAGGCCGTACAGGGATGTCGCGCAGGCCAGGCCGAGTGCGAGCAGCGCCAGCCAGGGGAGTGCCGCGAGGCCCGCGGCGCGCGCGGCGTCCAGGGCCGCGCCGGTGAGCAGGTTGCCGAGGGTGATGCCGATGCCGCAGATCGTGTTGTAGAGGCCGTAGTGCGTGGCGACGAGCCGGTCGCCGGAGAGCCGCACGATGGTGTCCATCTCGAAGGGGTACGCGATCATCGTGCCGAGCGCGAGCAGCAGCGCCGCAAGCGCGGGCGGCACGGCCGCGAGCAGCCACAGCGCAACTCCCTTGTCCGGTACGGGGATTGCGGACGCGGCGAGCAGCGGCAGGAACGCGCAGCCCATCACGGTGAGCCCGTACGTGAGGGCCTGACCGGGCGCCATCCGGGCCTTGCACCAGGCGGTCACCCGGGTCTGCCCGATGACGGTGCTCAGCCCGGACACCGCGAACAGCAACGCCACCGCGGCCGTCCCGGACTCCCCGTCCCCGCCGAGCCGGCGCACTTCGAGCGGCAGCGCCAGATACACCTGGAAGGACAGGACGTACGAGCCGATCATGGCGGCCGAGAACAGCAGGAACGGCCGGTTGGCGAGGATCGCACGCCACTGGGCGAGCACGCTCTCCGTACCGCCGTCCCCCGTGGGCGCGGCCGCGCGGCGGGCCGGGAGCGCGCGGATCTGCACGACGCTCAGGACTGCGAAGATCCCCGCCGACACCAGGCACGTGACCCGGAAGTCCACCCCGGTCAGCACCATGCCGACGAGCGGGCCGAGCAGGATCCCCGCCTGGTAGAAGACGTTGAACAGGGCGAACGCCTCCACCCTGCGCTCCCCGGCGCCCGCCGCCAGATACGCCCGCACCGCCGGGTTGAACAGCGCCCCGGCGAGCCCGGTGGCCGCCGACGCGGCGAGCAGCGCGGGCAGCGAGTCCACCAGGGCGAGCGTCGCGAAGCCGAGGGTGCGCAGGGCGCAGCCCGCGACGATCAGCGGCTTGTAGCCGAGCCGGTCGGCGAGGGTGCCGCCGACCAGGAACATGCCCTGCTGGCTGAAGTTCCGCACGCCGAGCACGAGTCCGACCACCCACCCGGCCAGGCCGAGGGTGCCGGAGAGGTGGGCGGCCAGGTACGGCATCAGCATGTAGAAGCCGAGGTTGATGGTGAACTGATTGACCATCAGGAGCTGGACGGCGCGATCGTGCGACCGCACCTGCGCGAGCATGCCCTTCACCGCTCGCCCCCTGCCGCCGCCGTGCCGTCGGTGCCGGCCGTGCCGTCCGCAGTCGCCGTTCCGTGCGCCGTCTCGGCTGCGCGCGGGTCGACGACGGTCGTGCAGCGCGTCCAGCGCGTGAACTCCTTCTCGTCGGGCCGCCCCGCCACATCGGGCTCGGCGGGCGGGGCCGCGTCGAGGAGCCCGTTCGCAGCGCAGTACGCGTCGTCGTACACCGTGCCGAGATAGCGCTGCGGGCCGTCCGGGAAGACCGCGGCGATCCGCGCGTCCGGCGGCCGGTTCGCGGCGAGCCAGCCCGCGACGAGCGCGACCGCGCCGACGCTCCAACCGCCCGTCGCGTAGTGGGACGCGGCGAGCCGCCGGCAGGTCCACACGGCCTCGGCGGGGGCCACCCAGTGCACCTCGCCGAACTGCCCGTACGCCACATTGCGCGGGTGGATACTGGACCCGAGGCCACGCATCAGACGGGGCCTCGCGGGCTGCCCGAAGATCGTCGAGCCGATCGTGTCGACGCCGACCACCTCGATGCCGGGGTGCAGGGCGCGCAGCACCCGCGCGACCCCCGCCGAGTGCCCGCCGGTGCCGACGCTGCACACCAGGACGTCGATCTGCCCGAGCTGCGCGGTGAGTTCGAGGGCCAGCGGGGTGTACGCGGCCGTGTTGTCGGGGTTGTTGTACTGGTCGGGGCACCATGCGCCGGGCTCCTCGCGAAGCAGCCGGGCCACCCGGTCGCGCCGCGCCTGCTGCCAGCCGCCGACGGGGTCCGGCTCGGGCACGACGTCGATCCGTGCGCCGTACGCGCCGAGCAGCCGGGTCATGGACGGTTCGAGGCCGGGGTCGGTGACGAGGGTCAGCGGATGCCCGTACGCCATCGCGGCGAGGGCGAGCCCCAGGCCGAGGGTGCCGCTCGTGGACTCCACGATCCGGGCGCCGGGCGTCAACTCGCCCCGGGCGCGGGCCCGTTCGACCATGTGCAGCCCTGGCCGGTCCTTCATGCCGCCCGGGTTGAGTCCCTCCAGCTTCGCCCAGAAGCCGCGCCCGGCCGGGGTCAGGGGCTCGGAGATCCGCAGGACGGGCGTGTTCCCGACGAGCCCGGCGAGGCCCTGGCCGGTGCGGGTGAGGGGAGGGAGGTGCGGGAGACGGTGGAGCGGGGGGTGTGCGTGTGTGACGGGGATGTTCAAGGCAGTGCCTTCGCTTGGCTGAAGGGGCGGCACTCCGTCGCGGGAATTCCGTACGGACGGATGCCGCAGGGGGAGGAGGTCGCGCCCCGAATTCACCGGGGCGTACGGGAAATTGCCGCCGGGGCGGGCTTTTCCGCGCAGGCGAAAGCCGCTGTGCGTACGCGTGAACTCGTGAATCCGTGAACCGGGACCCGTGAACTCATGAGTCTGTGAACTCACGCCTGATGGATTCGTGAATTCGAGAATCCGTGCGCGAGTGACGGAGGCGTGCGAAGCGGTGGGCGCGCAGGTGAATACGCGGCGACCGGTTCGAAAAGACGTGCCCTTCGGTCTAAATGCGCAACACGGCCGGATCTCGTCCGGCGGTCGGTGAATCGACGGGCGCGGAACGGGACTTCACGGGGGCGTGTGACGCACCCGGCTGCGCCGTGCAGTCGAGCGGCGACAGGGCGGGCGGGGCCGGCTCGGCCGCCTGCTGGGGCTGGCCGGACGCGCAGTCCTGCGCGGAGTGCTCGGCCGTGTCCCCGCCGTGGTGGCCGGGCGGTTCGACCCGGGCTGTGGCGGTCGAGGGGCTCGCCGAGGTCGCGGAAGTGGAGGGGGAGACGTGTTCGGCGACGATCTCGCCGCTCGCGCCGTGCGTGTAGAGCACGCCGAGCAGCACGGCCACCGACCAGAGAAGCCGCCACAGCCGCGCCCGGCGTGGGCGGGCCTGCGGCGGCGCAGAACTCCGGAAGGTGGTGAGCATGCGGTGATCGTAGCGGCAGTGCGGAGGAATTCCGTGCCTGAATCGGTGCGGGTGGCGGGAATTGGCCGGTTAACGCGCCACGCGGTGGCGGAGGTGGACGACTTTCGAGTTGAAGGTGCGGGTCTCGACGAGTTCGAGGTCGACCCGGCGTTCATCGCGGGGAAAGAACGGAATGCCGCCGCCGAGGAGGACCGGATGAACCATGGTCCGGTACTCGTCGATCAGATCCGCGGCGGCCGCCGCGGCGGCGAGGGTCGCACCGCCGATCGCGATCTCACCCTCGCCCGGCTCGGCCCGCAGCCGCTCGATCTCCTCCGCGAGCCCGCCGGAGGCCAGCCGGGCGCGCCTACCCTGCACATCCGACAGGGTCGTGGAGAACACCACTTTCGGGAGTGGATTCCACAGCGCCGCCCACTCCTGTTCGGCGGCGCCGAGCGCGGGGTCCTGTGCGGCGGTCTCCCAGTACAGCATCGTCTCGTACAGCCTCCGGCCGAGGAGGTGGACGTCGACCCCGCGGATCTCGTCGATCCAGAACCGGAAGACCTCGGGGTCGGGCTCCGACCAGTTGAAGTCCCCGTCCGGCCCGACGATGTAGCCGTCGAGCGACACGTTCATCGAATAGGTCACGCTGCGCATCAGAACCTCCTCGGTGACGACTTCCGACAGTACGACCGCCGACCCCGAGGGGCCGTTCGCGGCTCGCGGGGCCCTGGGCGCGGCGGGGAGCGGTGGCGTGGCCGTGCCCCCGCAAGCCGCCGACCGTCTCATCCGCGTGTACCGCGAACTCGCCCTGGTCGTACGGAAGTTGCCTGCGACCGCCGGTCAGGGTCGGGTCGAGGACGGTCGGCGCGGATCAGACGGGCAGCAGCCCCGGGAACGGCCCGTGCCCCACGTTCGGCGCTGTGACCGCGAGCCAGCCGTGTCCGCGTACGACCGTGTCCGCGCCGACCAGGTCCGGATCGACCGACAGGTGTCCGCAGGCGGCACGGGCACCCGCGGTTCCCGCGTCGGGCTCCACGTCGTCCAACTCGTCGAACTCGTCGTCGAAGTCCGGGTCGTCCACGGCGAGCGTCTCCCACGGCAGCGGGGTTCCCTCCCACTCCGGGACGCTCTCCGCCGCGTAGCGCCGGATCACCAGGCCGTCCTCGGCCACGAACCAGAGGTCCGCGCCGCCCGCGTCGTCCAGGAAGAAGAGCTGGGCCCGGCCGCACGCGCGGCTGAGGCGCTCCACCGTGTGGATCATGCCGTCGAAGTGGTCGTCGCCGACGAGCAGGTCGAACTGGCCGAACACCAGCCGCCAGCCGTCCAGTTCCGGCGTCACGAAGACCCGGCCGACGGCTCGCTCGGGAGTTTCGGAGCCGGGTGCCCGGATCGTCCGACCCATCGCGGCCGCCACACCCGCCGCGACGGTCACCGGGCGGGGGTCGTGCAGGCCGAGCGCGTCGAAGACGCCCTCGTACGTCGCCCCCGGCACGGCCGTCCACCAGCCGCTGAGCCGCGGCGACGGCAGCTCGGGGACCTCGCCCGGGATCTTCCCCCGGACCAGCCGCTCCACCAGCGTGCGGTCGCGCTCGTCGAGCGCGTCGAGCCCGCCGACCTCCATCAGGACGCCGAGCGCCGCCCGCCGTACCGACCGGGAAGCTGTGGGGTCCCGGCGCAGGGCTCGCAACCGCGGCGCGTAGGAGTCGTGCATGGTACGGGCGTATTCCTCGGCCTTGTAGCTGGGGCGCCCCTCCCGGGCGAACGCGTCGAGGAGGGCCCGCAGCCCGGCCTCGGAGTCCACCCGCAGCCTGATCAGCCCCTGGAAGCCGGCGTACGACAGGCTGTGGTCGGGCTCGACCGCCAGTGCCGCGTACTGCTCGGCGCAGCGCTCGTCGAAGGCGCCGAGCAGCCGGCCGGACAGCCAGCCGTTCAACTCCTCGCGACGCACTGCCGCGAGGACCGCGTCGAACGCCGGTGGCCCGATGAGTTCGAGGACTCTCGCGTACGGCTGGAGGAGACGTGTCGAATTCTTGTCGGCCGCGCCACGCAGCAACTCTGGCACCACGCGGTCGCCGTGTGCCGCCAACTCCTCCACCGATGCGGCGACTTGGGCGGAGACGCGGCTCTCCAGATCCTCGACGAGCTTCGTGAGCACGGGTTCGATCTTCATGCGGGGAGCGTAGGGGTGTGCGTTCGGGCCGGGTCCGTCGGGTGGCCGCCTCGTAGCCGGAGCGACCCCGCCCTGAGCCTCTGGCCCGGTAGATCATCTTGCGTGACGTGAATGCAACTGGCGTACGAGGAGTGGGAGTTCATCGGCCCGTAGCCCACCACGATGCCGTGGGGATGCACAGGAGAAAGGACGTGCTCACCTCTCTGGAGGCCGCCCTCCTGGGATGCTCGCGGGGCGGGCGGACCAGCAAGGTTCACGTCGCTGCCGACCGCAAGTGCGGCCCGCTAGGCAGAGCACGGAGTCGTGACTCGCTAGTGCGTGCCCTGTGGTGCGCGCTGCATGATCTCGCGTGCTGCGAGGATGAGGGCGGCGTTGCCCGGAGCGGGGGCACCGTCGGGGAGGTGGAGCACGTCTTCCAGGCCGATACGGGCATCCAGGCGGCGGGAGGCCGCAAGTCGCAGGATGGGCCACGCGGCGGTGTCTTCGCCATGCAAGAGAATCGGTGCGGCAGCCGATCCGAGTCCGTCCAGCAGGCCGGCTGCGGCGTGGAGAGCTTCCTGCGGGGTGGTCTCGGTGATCTCGGCCAGGACGCGCAGGACTCGGCGGGATCCGGGCCAGTCCAGAAACCGTTGTGCCGCGGGAGTGCCGGAGTAGATGCCGGCTTCGATGCCGATGCCCCGGTCCAGTAAGGCCGCGGCGACATCGGTGGCGCCGTCCTCGTGCCAGTTCACGGAAGCGTGGTCAGGTAGCACGGTCCAGGACCGGACCTGTGCGGCACGGGCATCAGGGTCCGCCGTGGCCCATGCGCCGGTGGTAACCCCAACCGGAATGCCCGGGACAGCGACCCGCACCGCGCTCACAGCGGCGGCGACGGCGGTGGGTTCCAGCGTGTCCTGACCGTCGCGGTCCTTGGGGTGCAGATGGACGTCATCGGCGCCGGCGGCGACAGCCGCACGGGCCGCCACCGCCAACTCGTCGGCAGTTACCGGCAGATGGGAACACTCGGCACGGCTTCGAGCACCGTTGAGACAAACCTGCAGCATGGCGTCATCTTCGCAGGTCGCATCCTGGGTTCTCCCTGGCAGGCGACCGAACTCAGCCCGGGATCGACTCCCGGCGACTGATGGCGATTGATCACGACTCGATGCGCGCCCTAGCACCGGAGCGACTCCGCCAACCCGAGCCCCGCGAGGGCGAGGCCGATGCGCGGCGGCTGCTCCGGCAGGCGGCGGACGACGACCGGGCCCAGGCGGCTGCCGACGAGACGGCCGAGGCCGAGGCCGCGGCCGAGCGCCGCGGTGGCGGCCCGCTGGGCCGGGGCGGGGAAGGCGTAGGCCACGGTGGCCGTGACGTTGGCGGCGCCGGTGGTGATGTTCTTGACCGTGTTGGTCACCGGCAGCGGCTCGCTTGCCGAGAGGGAGAGCGAGAGCGCGAGCACCGCGAGCATCAGCGCGGCCGCGGCCGCCCCGAAGTATCCGCCGTTCAGGCCGACCAGGAGCGCCGCCCCGGCCGGTGCGTACGGCGGGCGGCCCGCGGCGTCCGACTGGCGGTGCGGCGGGTGGAGCCTGGCCTGGGGCTTCAACTCCCGCGCGCCGCAAATCCGTTGACGGTCTTTCGGACGGTTCCATGGGTTCGGGGGGCGGCAACTTCGAGCGGGCGCTGAACATGTCGTGGCCGACCTGACCTGGCGGGCGGCGCGGTGGAGCTCGCGGACTCAGGGTGGCTCTGCACCGGCGCGGCAGTCTTTCCCCTCCCCGCCCCTTCCCGAAAGTCCTGCGGACAGCCTCGGGGGCTGTGGCCCCGTCCCGTCCCCCCCCCGGGCTAGGGCTGCGCCCCGTCTCCCCACCTGGGGCTGCACCCCCGCCCCCGTCTGGGGCTGTCGCCCTTGGACCCCGCTTCGGGGCTGTGCCCCGGACCCAGGCTGTCGTTCGGCTGGCCCGCCGTCGTGGCTGGTCGCGCAGTTCCCCGCGCCCCTATCGGGGCCCGGCCGCCGTTCGGCTGCTGCGCTGTTGTGGCTGGTCGCGCCCACGCGGCAAAGCTGCGAATGGCACAGCCCTGCGCGCCTGACGGGGCACTCATCGCAGCCCCGCGCCCCTGAGAGGGCACTCATCACAGCCGCAGTGCGCACAATCCAGCCCCTCCCGGGCAGCTGAGGCGCGGGGACAAATTCAGCCTCTCCGGCATTTGAGATGGGGGTCCCCCTGCTCGAGCGCAGCCGAGGACTTGGGGAGGGGGGCCGGGGGCTGGCCCCCGAGATGGGGTCCGGGGCGGAGCCCAGGGGTGGGGCCCAGGGGTGGTGCCCCGAGCGGGGCCTAGGGGTGGAGGCCCCGCTCGGGGGTTCTGGGGCGGAGCCCCGCGGCGGCAGCCCGAGCGGGGTCCAGGGGCGGCGGCCCCAAGCAAGGGGGTCCGGGGCGGCAGCCCCGAGCAGGGTTCTAGGGGCGGCGGCGCGAGCGAGGTCCAGGGGTGGCAGCGCCAAGCGGGGTTCAGGGGAGGCAGCCCCGAGCAAGGGGTCCAGGGGCGGCAGCGCCAAGCGGGGTTCAGGGGCGGCAGCCCCGAGCAAAGGGGGGGGCGGGGGGCGGAGCCCCCGGGCTGTGCGCGAGGGCTTTCGGGGAGGGGTGGGGTGGGGAGGAGCACGGGGTGGCCGCGCCCGCATCCACCGATCGGCTGACCCCCACGTCCCCCATTGCGCCCGCACCCCGAAGCCGGTACGTCGACCGTCGCGGACTCCCCGCGGCCGCAGTATGGACTCGGCAGACAGGACCGAGGAGCGTGGGATGGCAGTGACCAGAACGATCGAGCAGGACCGGGCCCTGTTGGCGGCGGCCGCGCAGGGCGATGCTGCGGCCGTGCGCGCCGCCCTCGACGCCGGCGCGCAGCCGGACGCCCGCGACGCCCAGGGGCGCACCGCGCTGCTGCTCGCCGCGAGCGCCGACCATGTCGACGCGGCCCGTGCACTCGTCGCCGCCGGCGCCGACCCGAACGCGCAGGACGCCCGTGACGACAGCCCGTGGCTGGTCACCGGGGTCACCGGCAGCGTCGAGATGATGCGCCTCCTCCTCCCGGCCGGCGCGGACCTCACGCTGCGCAACCGCTTCGGCGGCATCGCGCTGATCCCCGCCGCCGAGCGCGGCCATGTCGACTACGTACGAGCCCTCCTTCGCGAGTCCGACATCGACGTCGACCACGTCAACTACCTCGGCTGGACGGCCCTGTTGGAGGCCGTGATCCTCGGCGACGGCGGCCGGAACCACGAGGAGATCGTGGAGCTGCTCATCACCGCGGGGGCCACGCCGGACCTCCCGGACGGCGAAGGCGTCACCGCCCTCGTCCACGCCGAGCGGCGCGGCTTCGAGCGCATCGCGGGTCTGCTGAGGGCCGTTCGATGAGCGGGCGTCAGGTGAGCGGGCGTCAGATGAGCGGGCAGCAGATGAGCGGTCGGACGATGAGCGGGCGTACGAGTCGTGCGACGCGGGCCCGCCGTACCGGACTCGTGGTCGCGGCGGCGGCCGTCACGCTGCTCGCCGGCTGCAGCAGCACGCAGGCCGCGGGTCCGGGCGAGGGCGACGAGCCCGCGAAGGTCGCCCCCGGCTCCGAGCCCGCCGGGCGCACCCCCGAAGGCACCCTCCTCGTGGCCGACTTCGGCGGCGAGACCGTCACGTTCGTGGACCCGGAGAAGGGCCCGATCGACAAGGTCGAGGTGGGCACCGCCCCGTACGGCCTGGTCGTCGGCGAGGACGGCCGGGCCTGGGTCGCGACCGCCGAGGGCGTGGCCGTCGTCGACACCCAGAAGCGCGAACGGCTCGTGCTCATCCCGTACAAGACGGACTCCGGGCCCCCGGCGACGGGCGAGTACCGCGGCGGCGGCATGGGCATCGCGCTCGCGCCGGACGGCGAGCACGTGTACGTGGGCGTCAACGTGCCGGGCGGGAACGGGGTGTTGGAGACCATCGACACCAAGTCCCGCGAGGTGACCGACACCGACCCGGTGGGCCGCAGGCCCTTCGACGTGGACGTCTCACGCGACGGCCGCGAGGTGTACGCGACGGACCACGACTCCTTCGACGTGACCGTGGTGCCCACCGACGGCGAGGGCGAGTCGCGTCGCATCGAGGTCGCCCCGTACGGCACCGAGGGCGGCCTCGGCTCCTGGCTGAAGCCGCACTACGCGGTCGTACGGCCCTCCGACGGGAAGCTCCTCTTCCCCTTCGAGGGCGAGAAGCTGGTCGTGGTCGACCCGCGCACCGGCGACTCCCGCATCGAGCCGATGACCGCCAACACGCATCAGCACGGCGCGACGATCACCGAGGACGGCACCCTCTTCGTCGTCGGCACCGGCCCCATCGGCTCCGACGACGAGGACCCGTCGCTCACAATCCGCACGAAGGACGGCAAGGAGCGGGTGATCCCGCTCGGCGGTCCGCACGAGGACGTCGCCGTCTCCCCGGACGGCCGCACGGCCTACGTCAGCGGCGGCTTCACGCGCGACGGCTACTGGCACGGCATCACGATCGTCGACGTGGAGAGCGGCAAGACCTCCCGACTCACGGCGGGTGAGCGGCCGTTGGGCATCGCGGTGCTGTGAGGCCTACGCGATAGGCGATGCGCGATGAGCGATGCGCGATGGGCGATGGGAGGTATGCGGGCTTCGGCCCGGAACGCGGCGGCCCGTGGACACTCGGCGGCGAGTGTCCACGGGCCGCTCCCTGTGTACGGGCCCTGCGGATCAGCTGTACGGGCCCTGCGGGTCAGCGGCGGCGCGTCGCCCACAGCCAGCTGGCGGCGATCAGCGCAAGGCCGATCTGCACGGCGGTGATCACGTCGATGACGGTGGGGTTGGGCGGGTCGATGTAGTACACGGCGATGTTGATGCCCAGGACGGCCACGAAGGCGAGGAACGTGGCGATCGCCTTGTCCCGGACCTTCCAGCACGTCGCGACCCAGAGCAGCACGAGCGCGGCCAGGCGGCCGATGGTGCCGAGTGGCATCAGGACGAAGCCGAGCGGCAGCGAGAGCGCGATGAGCAGCACCGGAAGGAGCGCCGGGATCCGGTCCCGGAAGCCCCGCTCCGGGGCCTTCCCCGGCACGCCGCCCACCCCGGACTCGGCGAGCGCGGTGGCCGCGATGGAGCGCGGGTCGCCCAGCTCGCGCAGCACCTCGGACAGCGCGTCCGGGCGCTCCGCGAGCGCGACCTCGATGTGCTCGGCGAGGTCCGCGACGAGCTCCTGGCGGCGCTCCGGCGGCAGCGCCGCGGCCTCCCGCTGCACGGCCGCGAGGTATGCGTCGATCTCTGTGTTCTCTGCGGCCTTCATGCTTCCCCTCCAGTTGACTCGGACCGCCCCTGCGGCGGTACGAGAAAGTGGTCCACTGCGTCCCGGAACCCGGGCCAGATCCGTGCGAACTCAGCGAGCGCGGCACGTCCCGCGTCCGTCAGCTCGTAGTAGCGCCGGGGCGGGCCCGACGTCGACTCGCGCCAACTGGTCTCCACGAGCTCGTCCCTGCGCAGCCGCGAGAGCAGCGGATACACCGTGCCCTGGCTCGTCGCCAACGCCCCCGACCGCTCCAACTCGCGCAGCAGCTCCACGCCGTAGCGGGGGCCGTCCTGCATCAGCGCGAGCACGCAGTACTCCAACACGCCCTTGCGGAGTTGGCTCTCGGCCTTTCCGGCGGAGCGGTTGCTCGCCTTGCCTGGTTCCATGCAATGCACAGTACCTTGCGAAGCGATGGCTTGGCCAGGTCGGCTGGGTTCGCTCGGGCGGGACTCGGGCCTGGGGTCTTTCCTGGGCTCGGAGTTGATAGGCAAGTCGTCACTTGCCTATGCTGGGCGGCGTGGCCGATGAACTGTTCAAAGCCTTGGCCGACCCCACCCGCCGCACGATCCTCGACGAGCTCGCGGACCGCTCAGGGCAGACACTGTTCGAGATCTGCGGGCGGCTGAGCATGAGGCACCAGCTCGGCATCTCGCGCCAGGCGGTCTCCCAGCACCTCGCCGTGCTCGAGGCCGCGGGGCTCGTCGAGACCAGGCGGGAGGGCCGCTACAAGTACCACGACCTGAACACGGCCCCGCTCCGGCAGATCACCGAGCGGTGGCCCGAGCCCGAACCGGAAGAGAGCACCCCATGAAGATCCATCTCACCAGCGTCTTCGTCGACGACCAGGCCAAGGCGGAGCGGTTCTACGTCGACGTACTCGGCTTCGTGAAGAAGCACGACGTGCCGGTGGGCGGGGAGGACCGGTGGCTGACGGTCGTCTCGCCCGAGGAGCCCGGCGGCACGGAGCTTCTGCTGGAGCCTGCCGGGCACCCCGCGGTGAAGCCGTACCGCGACGCGCTCGTCACCGACGGCATCCCGATCGCGCAGTTCGCCGTCGCGGACGTCCGGGCGGAGTACGAGCGGTTGGCCGCGCTGGGGGTTCACTTCACGCAGGAGCCGGTGGAGATGGGGCCGGTGGTGACGGCGGTCTTCGACGACACGTGCGGCAACCTGATCCAGATCGCCACGCAGCCGGAGTAGGCCCTCGGGCCTTTTGATTCCCCTCCCCGCCCCTTCCCGAAAGTCCTGCGGACAGCTCCTGGGGGCTGCGCCCCCAGACCCCGCCCCCCGGGACTGCCGCCCCTGGACCCCGCCACGGGACTGCCGCCCCTGGACCCCGCCACGGGACTGCCGCCCCTGGACCCCGCCACGGGGCTGCGCCCCGGACCCCGCCTCGGGGGCCAGCCCCCAGACCTCCGCTCCTCAAACGCCGGAGAGGCTGATTGAGCCCCGAAGGGGGCTGGCTGTCAGGGGCGCGGGGCCGTGACATTTGCGGCTCCGCCGCGTGGGCGCGACCAGCCACGACGGCGCAGCAGACGAACGCGAGAGCGCCGCAGGCTTTCGGGAAGGGGCGGGGTGGGGGAAACCCCTACCCCCGCAACCCCTCCGCCGAATCCGCCACCCGCCGCAGCAAGCCCAGAAACAGCGCCTGCTCCTCCGCGTCCAGCGGCGCAAGGAAGATCTGGTTCATACGGGCCGTGCGCGGGGCGAGGCGGCGGTGGACGCGGCGGCCCTCCTCCGTGGCGTGCAGGACCGACCGCCGCCCGTCCCGCGCATCGCGCACCTTGTCCAGCAGGCCCCGGTCGACAAGTCGGCGAATCACCTCGGCGACCGTGGACCGGTCGAGGCCCACTCGCTCGCCCACCGTCCGCTGATCCATCCCGCCCTCGCCGATCAGCGCGTTGAGCACCGCGAACTGGGGCGAGGTGACGTCCTCCGAAACGACCGTGTGCCACAGCAGGGTGTGCGCCTGCTGCAGCCGGCGGGCCAGGTGGCCGGGGTGTGTGCTGAGGTCCAGCGCGGGCACGGACGTCCTTCCGTCGGAGGCGGTGGGCGCTCCCCGTACGAGATGCCCCGCGTACCGAGATGCTCCTTGTACTGAGGGTCTTGACCCGGGCCACACATGATGCCACGCTTCCGACTCATGAAGAGATAGTCAGTGCACTGATTAATTCATGGGATTAATTCAGGGGACGGGAGGCCTCGCCCTCGTACTCGAACGCCAGGAGTTGACGTCCATGTCCGAGTCCACCAGGACGGTTCCCCGGCAGCCCGCCCCCGCAGGGGAGTTGACGCAGGCCGACATCGACCGCCGGATGGCGCGCGAGCGCGAGGCGTACGAGAAGGGCCTTGCCGAGGGCGCGGAACCGAGCCACCACCCGAGGCGCGACTACGCCCCGTACCGCTCCAGCGCGCTGCGTCACCCCACGCAGCCGCCCGTCGCCGTCGACACCCGGCTCGACCCGGAGGCCGCGGAGCTGTCCTCGCCCGCCTTCGGCGACACCGACGTCACCGAGCTCGACAGCGACCTCACCCGGCAGCACCAGGGCGAACCGCTCGGCGAGCGCATCACCGTCAGCGGCCGGCTCCTCGACCGCGAGGGCCGGCCCGTGCGCGGCCAGCTGATCGAGCTGTGGCAGGCCAACGCGTCGGGGCGCTACGCCCACCAGCGCGACCAGCACCCCGCACCCCTCGACCCCAACTTCACCGGTGTGGGGCGGGTGTTGACCGGCGACGACGGCTCGTACGCCTTCACCACGATCAAGCCCGGCGCGTACCCGTGGCGTAACCACGCCAACGCCTGGCGGCCCGCGCACATCCACTTCTCACTGTTCGGCTCGGCCTTCACGCAGCGCCTCGTCACCCAGATGTACTTCCCGGGCGACCCGCTCTTCGCGTACGACCCGATCCTGCAGTCCGTCACCGACGAGGCCGCCCGCGCGCGCCTCGTCGCCGCCTACGACCACGACCTGTCCCGGCCCGAACGGTCCCTCGGCTACCGCTGGGACATCGTGCTCGACGGCCCCGCCGCCACCTGGATCGAGGAGGGACGCTGACATGAGCACCCGCACGCCGCACGCGCCCGTCCCGCACGCGCCCACCCCGTCACACACCATCGGCCCGTTCTACGGCTACGCGCTCCCCTTCCCCGGCGGCCCCGAGGCCGCCCCGTACGCCCACCCCGACACGGTCACCGTGCACGGCCGGGTCCTCGACGGCGCGGGCGCGCCCGTACCGGACGCGCTCCTGGAGTTCTGGGGACCGGACGCGGACGGTCAACTGCCGCAGCAGGGCGGCTCGTTGCGGCGCGACCCGGTCACCGGCGGCTTCCTCGGCCGCAACGGCGTGGACTTCACCGGCTTCGCCCGCGTCGCCACCGACGCCGACGGCCACTGGGCGATCCGCACCCTCCGCCCCGGCGCGCGCGGCCCGCACGCCCCGTACCTGAGCGTCTGCGTCTTCGCCCGCGGCCTCACCCACCACCTGTTCACGCGCGTGTACGTGCCGGGTGATTCCCCCGCGACCGGGACCGACCCGCTGCTCGCGGCCCTGCCGCCCGAGCGCCGCGCCACGCTCCTCGCCACCGCCGAACCACACGCCACGTACCGCTTCGACCTGCGCCTCCAGGGGCCGGACGAGACGGTGTTCCTGGAGTTCTCATGACGTACGAGGACAGCTCCGGCGGCGTCCAGGACGTCGGGCTGCTCGGGCCTGGGCGGGTCGCCTCGCCCGCCGAACTCGCCACCGGGGACCGGGAGTTCCTGCAGGCCATGCTGCACGCGGAGGCGGCTCTGACACGCGCGCAGGCCGAGCTCGGGCTCGCTCCCGCACGGGCGGCCGAGGCCGTCACCGCGGCCGCGCGCGCCGAGCGGTTCGACGTCCGCGGCCTCGCGGTGCGCGCCCGCGCGGGCGGCAACCCGGTGATCCCGCTCGTCGCGGACCTCACGGCGGCCGTGCCGGAGGAGGCCGCCGCGTACGTCCACCGGGGCGCGACCAGCCAGGACGTCCTGGACACGGCGGCGATGCTCGTCGCCTCCCGCACCCTGGCCCTCGTCCTGCCCGAACTCGAACGGGCCGTCGGGGAGTTGGGCCGACTGGCCGCCGAGCACCGGGACACCCCGATGCCCGGCCGCACCCTCACCCAGCACGCCGTGCCCACCACGTTCGGCCTGAAGGCCGCCGGTTGGCGCTCCCTGGTCCTCGACGCCCGGGACCGGCTCGCCGCCGTACGGGCCGCGCTGCCCGCCCAACTCGGCGGTGCGGCAGGCACGTTGGCTGCGTTCGGCGAGTTCGGACGGGAGGCATTCGGCCGAGCCGAGTCCGGCGCGTCCGGCGCGTCCGGCGCGTTCGGGGGAGTGGGGGAGAGGCGCGAGCTGCGGCTCGTCTCGGCGTACGCGCGCCAACTCGGACTTGCAGCACCCGAGTTGCCCTGGCACACCCTGCGCACCCCGGTCGCCGACCTGGCCGGGGCGCTCGCCTTCACGGCGGGCGCGCTCGGCAAGCTCGCCGCCGACGTCCTCGTACTCTCCCGTACCGAGATCGGCGAGGTCGCCGAGGGCGGCGGCGGAGGCTCCTCGGCCATGCCGCACAAGTCCAACCCCGTACGGGCCACGCTGATCGCCGCCGCGGCCCGGCGCGCCCCCGCCCTCGCGGCCACCCTGTACGGCAGCGTCGCCGCCGCGGACGAGCGGCCCGCCGGGGCCTGGCACGCCGAGTGGGAACCGCTGCGGGACCTGCTGCGCACGGTCGGCGGGGCCGCCCGCGATGCCGCCGAACTCGCCGCGGGGCTGCGGGTGTTCCCCGACCGGATGCGGGCCCACCTGGACCTCACCGGCGGCCTGATCGTGACCGAGCGCCTGGCCGCCGCGCTCTCCGGACCGCTGGGCCGAGCACACGCCAAGCAACTCCTCACCGAGGCGTCGGCCAACGGCGTTACAGGAGTGGACAGTTGGGCGGAGCTGCTGCGCGCCGCCGGACTCGACGAAAAGGCCGTCGCCGCACTCGACCTGGCCGACCTGGCCGACCCGACCCGCTACACCGGCGCCGCCGCGGCGCTCACCGACCGTGCCCTCACCCGGCGCTGAGCCCCTCCTGACCGGCAACGCACGAGCGAGCAACGCGAGAGCAACGCACGAGCCGGCAACACCTCAGCCAGCAGCACCGCCTCAGCCAGCAGCACCGCCTCAGCCAGCAGCACCGCCCCAGCCAGCAGCACCGCCTCAGCCAGCAGCAACGAATGAGCCAGCCATGAACGACACGCTCCACCACCACGCCGACGGACCCCCGACCGGGCCCGCCCTCCTCCTCGGCCCCTCCCTCGGGACCTCCACCGCCCTCTGGGACGCCGTGGCGCCCGAGCTGAGCTCGGCGTTCCGTACCGTCCGCTGGGACCTGCCCGGACACGGCGAGTCACCCGCAGAGCTCATCGGGCCCGGTGCGACCGTCGCCCAACTCGGCTCCCTCGTACTGGACTTGGCCGAGCGCCTCGGCCTCGAACGCTTCCATTACGCGGGCGTCTCGCTCGGCGGCGCCGTCGGTCTCTGGCTGGCCGCGCACCACCCCGAGCGGATCGACCGGCTCGCCGTGATCTGCTCCTCCGCCCACTTCGGCGCGCCCGAGCCCTGGCTCGAACGGGCCGCCCTGGTACGGAAGTCGGGGACGGACGCGGTCGCCGAAGGGGCACCGGGGCGGTGGTTCACGCCGGGGTTCCTGAACGGGCGCGAAGGCCGCCTCGGGCGCACGCTCGTCGACGACCTGCGGCGCACCGACCCGCAAGGCTACGCCGCCTGCTGCGACGCGCTCGCCGCCCTCGACCTCCGCCCCGACCTGCCGTCCGTCGCCGCGCCCACCCTGGTCCTCGCCGGGCGCGACGACCCGGCCACACCTCCCGTGCACGCGCGGGAGATCGCCGACGCGGTACCCGGCGCGAGGCTCACCGAACTGGCGCACACCTCGCACCTCGCGCCCGCCGAACAACCCGCCGCCGTCCTGGCCGCCCTGCGCGAACACTTCGCCGCTCCCGGGCCCGGCCCCGGCATGGCGGTACGCCGCGAGGTGCTCGGCGACGCGCACGTCGACCGCGCCCAGGCGCGCACCACCCGGCTCACCGCGGGCTTCCAGGACTTCATCTCCCGCTACGCCTGGGGCGAGATCTGGACCGACCCCACCCTGAGCCGCCGCGAGCGCAGCCTCGTCACCCTCACCGCCCTCGTCGCCCACGGCCACCTCGACGAACTCGCCATGCACGTACGCGCCGCCGTACGGAACGGCCTCACCCCCGAGGAGATCGGCGCGGTGCTGCTGCAGTGCGGCGTCTACGTCGGCGTGCCGTCCGCGAACGCGGCCCTCGCAGTGGCGCAGCGCGTCCTCGCCGAGGACGGGATGGAGCCCCGCTGAGCTTGCTCCGAGCCGAGCCCGGACCTCCGGTGCGAAGCAACGGAACGCCGTGCCGAGCCGCCTCGCGTTCCTGCAGGGCGGACCGACCGAGGGCCCGATACCGGAGCAGACTCTGGCATGGTGATCGCGTACCCGACCACGACCGATCGCTGAAGGAGTCCACCGTGTCGCGCCAAGTCGCCCCGGTCCCACAGGAGTTCACCGTCTCGGGCGCCCAGGACGGTCCGTACGGCATCGCCGCCGGGGCCGACGGCGCGCTGTGGGTGACGCTCGTGCACAGCGGCCGCATCGCCCGGCTCGCGACCGACGGCGCCGTGCAGGAGTTCCCGCTGGACGCGCCGGACTGCCGGCCGACCGTGATCGTGCCGGGCTCCGACGGCGCGCTCTGGTTCACGCGCAACGGCGACCACCGCATCGGCCGCGTCAGCACCGACGGCGAGCTGAGCTCCTTCCCGGCGCCCACGCCCGACAGCGGCCCGTACGGCATCGCGCCGGGGCCCGAGGGGGCGCTCTGGTTCACGCAGCTGAGCGCCGACCGGATCGGCCGCGTCACCGTCGACGGCCGGGTCACCGAGTTCGAGCTGCCCGTGGAGGGCGGTTTCCCCTCGGCGATCGTCCAAGGCCCGGACGGCGCGCTGTGGTTCACGCTCAACCAGGCCGACGCGATCGGCCGCATCACCGTCGACGGGGACGTGGCGATCCATCCGCTGCCCACGCCGGGCGCGGGCCCCGTGGGCATCACCAGCGACGGCGAGTCCCTCTGGTTCGTGGAGATCATGGCCAACGCCATCGGCCGTATCTCGCTGGACGGCACGGTCGAGGAGTTCCCGCTGCCCGGCCCCGCCGCCAAGCCGCACGCGATCGTCGCGACCGGCCCCGGCGACTGCTGGTTCACCGAGTGGGGCGGCAACCGCATCGGCCGCATCACCGCCCGCCCCGGCGAACGCCCCGAGATCACCGGCTACGACCTGGCGTCCCCCTCGTCCGAGCCGCACGGCCTCACCGTGGGCCCGGACGGCGCGCTGTGGGTGGCCCTGGAGACGGGCGCGGTGGCCCGCCTCGCACTGCCGTAGGGGTCAACTGTCCCAGTTGGGCCGGGAGTTGTGGCCCTACTCGGAGATCTGCCACAGGGTGAGGGACGTGACGTAGTCCGGCATGTCGCTGGAGAGGCCCTCGTCCGTGCTGGGCACGACCTCGGTGATCCGCAGCATCGCCAGGTTGTTGTCGCTGGTGACCGTGCACAGCACGGTGCCCTCGGTCAGCGTCGTGCCCTTCTCCAGCTGGGCGCCGGGCACGGCGGCGGGCAGCGTGTCCGTGTCGACGCCGGTCCTGCACGCCTCGGGCGTACGTCCCGCGCTCCGCCCCACAGGCGTCAGGAACCGCAGGTCGTGGTCGCTCCAGTCCTGGTAGGTGAGCTCCATCCCCTCGTCCTCGCCGATCTCGCCGTCCGGGAAGACCTTCGGCGCGTCCAGGTCCACATGCGTACCGGAGTTCCAGGCGGGGGCCCGCAGCGTCAGCGGCTTGTCCTTGAACACGGCGGTGTACGTGGGCTGTCGGGGCGAGGCGGGGTCCGACGGGGCGTCGCTCGGTGCGCCCGTCGGGTCGTCGGTCGCCGTCGGCTTCGCGCTGCCGCCGGTCGGCCCGGCCTGCGGGTCGTCGTCCGCGCCCGCGTCCGGCCGCGCGAGGGTCCACGTCACGACCACGGCGAGCGCGACCGCGGCGACCGCTGCGGCGGCGAGCAGCGCGGGCCGGGTGCGGCCGGACGCCGGGGGAGCGGCGGCCGCCGGAGGCGGTGTGGGCGCGGCCCGGGGGCGGGGCGGTGCTGTGACGGTGGGCTGCCCTGCCAGGTGCGCGGCGGTGTCCGGCCGGGTCGGCGTCGGCGGGTGGGCGGCGGCCGCCTCCCGGTGCGCGATCCGCTCCGCGAGGGGCGCGGGCAGCCAGCCGTCGAACGCACGGAGCGGCCGCTCCGCCGCCTGCTCGCACAGCCGGGCCAACTCGTCCGTGCCGATGCGGTCCGTGGGGTCGGCGGTCAGGCAGCGTTCGAGGACCGTGCGCAGCGCCGCCGGGTAGCCGCTCAGGTCCGGCGGCGTGCGGTCGGTGTTGGCGATGCGCACCCCGAGCGCGGTCGCGCCGCCCTCGCCGTACGGGTGCCGCCCGGTCGCCGCGACCGCCGCGATCAGGCCGAGCGCGAACACGTCCCCGGCCGCGCCGACGGGCTCGCCCAGGGCGTGCTCCGGCGACATGTACTGCGGCGTGCCGATGACGCCGCCGCTGCGGGTGAGCTGGGTGGCGTCGGCGGCCTGCGCGATGCCGAAGTCGATGACGTACGGGCCCGTCGAGCTGAGCAGCACGTTGGCGGGCTTCAGGTCGCGGTGGACGACGTCCGCGGCGTGGATCGAGCCGAGTGCCTTCGCCGTACATCCGACCAGCTGCAGGACGGCGGGCAGCGGCAGCGGGCCGTGCGCGGCGAGGGCGTCGGCGAGGGACAGTCCGGGCACGAACTCCGAGGCGATCCACGGGAGTTCACCGGAGGTGTCGTGGTCGACGACCGGCACCAGGTGGTAGCCCTGGACCCGGCGGGCCGCCCGCACCTCCTGCTCGAACCGCCGCCGGAAGTCCGGGTCCTGGCCGTACTCGCGGCGGATCACCTTGAACGCCACGGGCTGCCCGCCCCGCGTGTGCGAGAGGTACACGGTGCCCATGCCGCCCTCGCCCAGCCTGGCCACGAGCCGGTAGCCGGCGCACTCGCGCGGATCGAGGGGGTTGAGCGGGGCGAGTATGTCGTCGATGTGGTTCGTCACGGCAGGTCAGCCTAGGCGACGTGACGGTACGTCAATGACAGGCAGAGGAAGGGGAATTGACGCTGGAACGACGGGGCTGCTGCAGCAGATACGCCTTGCGCCACAGCGGCAGGCCGGGCCCGCCGACGAGCCCCGCGTCCTGCAGGAACGGCATGATCCGCTCGCCGCCGTAGCGCATCGTGCGCCGGTAGTACGGGTTGGCGTGCGCCGTGCGCCAGGCCTCCTCCATGGTGTGGATGCGGTCATGATGTGGATGCGGTTGCCCGTCCGCATCAGCGGCTGCACGGACTCGTCGCCCGCCATCTCCCGCTGCAGCTTGTCGAGGACCTCCTCGGCGACCGGGGTCGAGCCGTACATGGCGGGTCCGTACGCGATGGTCGGCAGGATCCTGGCCAGGCGGTGCAGGTACGCGGGCGGGCCGTACGCCGGGCAGTCGATGCGCTCCACGAGCCGGGCGGACATCGTGACGTGCCCGAAAGCCCCGCGGACAGCCCCTGGGGGCTGCGCCCCCAGGCCCCCGCTCCCCGGGGCTGCCCCCCCTGGACCCCCATCTCGAACGCCGGAGGGGCTGAATTTGGGGCGGCGACACGGGCCCCGACAGGGGCGCGCGGCTGTGACATTTGCGGCTCCGCCGCGTGGGCGCGACCAGCCACGACGGCGCGACAGCCGAACGAACAGCGCCGCAGGCTTTCGGGAAGGGGCGGGGAGGGGAGAAGAACGCACCGAACCCCGCCGCCCCCGCCCCCGTACGGCTCACCAAGACGCGCCTCACCCCCCGCAGCGGGCTGCAATGGACGGGTGACCGCGCCCCCGGACGACTGCCTCGCGCGCAACGAACGGCTCTGCGGCGACTACCTCCGCACCCGCCGCCACCTCCTCACGGACGCCCTCCTCCAACACCTCTCCCTGACCGGGCTGTCCGTCACGATCGCGATGCTCCTCGCCGTCCCCCTCGCACTCCTCGCCCGCCGCTTCCAGCTCGTCAACGGGGTGCGGATCGCGGCCGTCCAGCTCGTCGCCACCGCCACCATCGCGGCCCTCGCCGGAGGCGGCGGCCTCGGCCGCATCATCACCGCGGGCTTCCACCTCGCCTCCACGCCGCAGGTCGTCGCGGGCGCGGTGCTGGTCGCCGTGTTCGCCCTGCTCGTCGAGGCCTGCTTCGAAGTCGGCGAACGCCTCACCCCAGGCCTGGCCCGCAGGAAGGCGGCAACCGCATGAGGGCAGCTCGCGCACGGGCCGCCGGAGCGTTCGCCGGGCTGCTGGTCCTGCCGATCCTGATCACCGGCTGCACCACGGGCCCGTCCCTGGAGGAGCAGGGCGAGGTCACCGCACCGCCCGGCGACAGCCGCAGCCTCACCATCGGATCCGCGGGCTTCACCGAGAGCGACCTGCTCGCCCACATGTACGCGCTGCTCCTGCGCGAGCAGGGCTACCGCACCCAGCTCCTCTCCGTCGCCAACCGCGAACTGTACGAACCCGCCCTGGAGAACGGCCAGATCGATGTCGTGCCCGAGTACGCGGCGACCTTCGCGGACTGGCTGAACGCCAAGGCCAACGGCCCCGACGCGAAGCCCGTCGGCTCACCCGACCTGACGGCCACCATGACCGCCCTGCGGAAACTGGCCGCCGCGCGCGGGCTCACGGTCCTCGACGCGGGCCGCGCGGTCGACCAGAACGCCTTCGCCGTCACCGCCGCCTTCGCGCAGGAGCACGGCCTGAAGACCCTCGGCGACCTGGGCCGCACCGGGCTCCCCGTACGCCTCGCCGCCGGCGACGAGTGCGTCCAACGCCCGTACTGCAAGCCGGGGTTGGAGAAGACGTACGGCATCAGGATCACCGCCGTCGACCCCAAGGGCGTCGGCACCACCCAGGCCAAGCAGGCCGTGCAGAACGGCCGAGACCAGATGGTCCTCACCACCACCACGGACGCCACCCTCGACACGTTCGGCCTCGTACTCCTGCAGGACGACAAGCACCTCCAGAACGCCGACCACATCGTCCCCGTCGTCAACCGCGCCCGAGCCGGCGACCCCCGCGTGGCGAAGGCCCTGGGAAAGCTCAACTCCGTACTCACCACAGCCGACTTGACCGCGCTCAACCGCCAGGTCGACAGCTGGCGCCGCCTGCCGGAGGACGTGGCGGAGGCCTACTTGAAGGAGAAGGGGCTGCTGCAGGGCGGGCGGTCCTAGGCCGGACACGACCTAGCCGAGCTTCGCTGCGACTGCCCGTACGAACTCGGGGCCCACGTCGTCACGCCAGGCAGTGGGAGTCGCGTCCATCCGGCCCTCGAACGTCGCGGTGGTCTGCCCGCCGACCGTGAACATCAACGGACCCTTGCGGCAGGTCCAACTGTCCTCCAGGCCACCGTCGTTGGCGCAGCCGTCGGTGCCGAAGCGCTGGTGGGAGACGGGGGCGGCCTTGTCGAAGTAGCGGGCGATGAGCTCGGGGTCGGCCACGGCGTCGACCCGAACCCACACGCGGGTGGCCGTGAACGTCTCGCCCGGCAGTTCCATGACGTACTCGCACCTGCCGTACGTGGCGTTCTCGCTCTCCTTCCACGAGGAGTCCGCGGCGAACTCCTTGATGGAGGGCGTGTAGACGCCGAGCGGCGGCTCTTCCCGGATCTCCTCGGCATCGGGAAGGATCGCCTCGACGTCCTCCTGGGTCACCAGGGCACACGCGTTCGGCCACCGGTCGGCGGCCAGGATCTGGCCCTTCTCCAGCGGGTCCACATGGACGTCCGAGGTCGGCTTCGGGGCTTTTCCGACGCTGGTCTCGGTGGCGTCGTCAGCGATCCGGAGTGTCGTCCACGCGGTGCCGGCGATCAGCAGCCCGGCGGCCAGGGCGATCCAGGAGATGCGGTCCTTTTTCTTCACAAGGACCGATCCTGCCCAACGTACCCTCTCCAAACGTCACTTGGGCCGGTACTCCGACCGCGCCCCAGCCCCTACGCACCCGAAACCGACTCGAACCCGACCTCTCCCCGTCCGACCCCTCGCGCGTCCGCGTCGACCGAGCGGCGGAGACCTCAGGCGCCGCTCAGCAGAACCACCTCCAGGGTGCGCGGCCCGTGCACCCCCTCCACCCGGTCCAGCTCGATGTCGCTGGTCGCGGACGGGCCCGAGATCCACGTCAGCGGCCGCACGGGATCGAGCCGCTGCAGCGCCTGCGGCACGGACGACACCACCTGGTCCGGGACGCGTACGACACAGATGTGGTGGTCGGGCACGAGCGTGCTGCGGCGCCGGCCCTGATCGGGCGAGCCGTCCAACACGATCGTGCCGGTCTCGGCGACGGCCACCGCGCAGCCCGTGACCACACTGTCCACCTCGTCCAGCTGCTGCGGCGTCAGCTCCGCCCGGTCGTGCACCCGCACCGGGTCCGCCGCCTTCAGCCAGGACGCGTCGAGACCCGGCGGTACGACGACGCTGCGCGCGCCGCGCACCGCGAGGAGCCGCGCGAGCAACTCCGCGAGCCCGTCCGCGTCGCTGCGGTGCACGATGGCCCGGTAGTCGGCGAGGTTCTCCGCCAGCAGCTCGACGGTCTCCTCGGTACTGCGCGCGCCGTGCTCCGTCAGATACGAGCGGTCGACCGGCTCTTCCGCACCGGGGGCGCCGGAGCCGCCGGGGCCGTCTGAGGCGCCGGGGGAGCCGTTCAGCGCCCTGCGGATCCGGTTCAGGATGACGTCCCTGCTGCTCACCTGTCTCCTCCCGTCTCGCCGCGCGTACGCCGCCACCAGTCACGGAACGGCTCCGCGGGCACCTTCGGCACGGCCCTGCTGTCGCTCCACGCCCGGCCGGGCCCCGGCAGCCGCCGCGGATGGAAGCGGCGGGTGCGGGCGGCGAGGCGCTGGCCCGCGGCGAGCGCGCCCGGATGCGTGAACGCGAAGGCGGCGGCGCGCATCGCGGCCCGCTCGGCGGCGTGCCCCTTCGCGGGCTGCAGCGTGACCTTCGCGCCGCGCCGCGTGACCGGCCCGCCCTGCACCACCCGCTCCCGCAGATGCACAAGCACCTCCGGGATGTCGATCGCGACCGGGCACACCTCGTAGCAGGCCCCGCACAGCGACGAGGCGTACGGCAGCGAAGCATCGATCTCGCTTGCCGTGCCCCGGAGTTGAGGGCTGAGGATCGCCCCGATCGGCCCCGGGTAGACCGAGCCGTACGCATGCCCGCCGGCCCGCTCGTACACCGGGCAGACGTTCAGGCACGCCGAGCAGCGGATGCAGCGCAGGGCCTGGCGGCCGACCTCGTCGGCGAGGGTGTCGGTGCGGCCGTTGTCGAGCAGGACGAGGTGGAAGTTCCGCGGCCCGTCGCCTTCTCCGGTGAGACCGTCCCTCGTCCCGGTCCACATCGACGTGTACGGGTTCATCCGCTCGGCCGTCGACGAGCGCGGCAGGGTCTGCAGGAACACCTCCAGGTCCCGCCAGGTCGGCACCAGCTTCTCGATGCCGACGACGGAGATCAGCGTCTCGGGAAGCGTCAGGCACATCCGCCCGTTGCCCTCGGACTCGACGACGACGAGCGTGCCGGTCTCGGCGACCATGAAGTTGGCCCCCGATATGCCGACCTTGGCGCGCAGGAACTTCTCCCGCAGATGAAGGCGTGCCGCCTCCGCGAGCTCGGCGGGCGTGTCCGTGAGGTCGTCGGGCGCGGGGCGGCCCCACTCGCTCATGGTGCGGGCGAAGATGTCGCGGATCTCGCCCCGGTTGCGGTGGATCGCGGGGACGAGGATGTGGCTGGGCCGGTCGTCCCCCAACTGCACGATCAACTCGGCCAGATCGGTCTCGTACGCGGTGATGCCCTCCTCGGCGAGCGCCTCGTTGAGGCCGATCTCCTGTGTGGCCATCGACTTGACCTTGACGACCTCGCGCTCGCCGGTCGCCCGTACGAGCCCCGCGACGATCCGGTTGGCCTCGTCCGCGTCGGCCGCCCAGTGCACGGTGCCGCCCGCGCGGGTCACGGACTCCTCCAACTGCACCAGATACCGGTCGAGGTGACGGAGCGTATGATCCTTGATCTGCTTGCCCGCCTCGCGCAGCCGCTCCCAGTCCTCCAACTCGGCGACGGCCTTGGCGCGTTTGGCGCGGATGGTGTGCGTGGCGTGCCGCAGATTGCCGCGCAGGGTGGTGTCCCGTACGGCGTCGTGCGCGGCCTTCGGGAAGGCGGGCATGCCGACGAACGTATGTGTCACGTGAGTTGCTCCTCTTCCGTGCTCGCCAGGATCTCCGCGATGTGCACCGGCCGCATCCCGCTGCGCAGGCGGGTCATCGTGCCGCCGATGTGCATCAGGCAGGAGTTGTCGGCCGCGCACAGCACCCCGGCCCCGGTCGACTCGGCCGCCCGCACCTTGTCGAGCCCCATCGCCGCCGACACGTCCGGGTTCTTCACGGAGAACGTGCCGCCGAAGCCGCAGCACTCCTCGGCGCCCGGCAGCTCGACCAGTTCGAGGCCGCGCACCTGCGCGAGCAGCCGCGTCGGCCGCTCGCCGAGGCCGAGCGAGCGCAGCCCGTGGCAGGTCGGGTGGTACGTCACCTTGTGCGGGTAGTACGCGCCGACGTCCGTCACGCCGAGCACGTCGACGAGGAACTCGGTCAGCTCGTACGTCTTCGGCACCACGGGGGCGAGCGCCCGGGTGAGGGACTCGCCGCGGCCCTCCGCGCGGGCCCGCGCCCCCATCCGCGGGTACAGCTCCCGCACCATCGCCCCGCACGAGCCGGACGGCGTCACGATCGCGTCGTACCCGGCGAAGACCTCCGCGAAGTGCCGGGCGAGCGGCTCGGCGCCGTGCCGGTAGCCGGTGTTGTAGTGCGCCTGACCGCAACAGGTCTGCCCCGAGGGGAAGTCGACGTCGACGCCGAGCCGCTCCAGGAGTTTCACCACGGCCCTGCCCGTGTCCGGATAGAGAGTGTCGTTGACGCAGGTCAGGAACAGGGCGACACGCATGCGTCTCCTTCCGCGACGATCATCGGATGTGCCGCAGCGTACGCGTGCGGGCGGGCGCTGGGGAGGAGTCGGACGGGATCGTTCCGCGTCGCGGAGCCGTCGTTGTCGCGGGGCCGTCGTTCCGCGGTGCGAGGCGATCGCGCCGCGTTGATACGTTGCAGGCCGCCGCAGAAGTAAGGAGCCCCCTTGACCAGCTACCGTCAGCCCGGCGTCGTCCTCACCGACCACACCTTCGACGTACCCCTCGACCACGCGAGGCCCGACGGCGAGCGGATCGAGGTGTACGCGCGGGAGGTCGTCGCGAGCGACCGGGCCGACGCCGAACTGCCGTGGCTGCTCTACCTGGAGGGCGGCCCCGGCTTCGGGGCGCGCCGCTTCGTGGGACGGCAGGCGTGGCTCGGCCGCGCGCTCAAGGAGTACCGGGTGCTGCTCCTCGACCAGCGCGGCACCGGCCGCTCCACCCCCGCCAACCGCCAGACGCTGCCGCTGCGCGGCGGACCGCGCGAACAGGCCGACTGCCTGGCGCACTTCAGGGCCGACGCCATCGTCCGGGACTGCGAGACGATCAGGGCGCGGCTCACCGGGGGCGCCCCGTGGACGGTCCTCGGCCAGAGCTTCGGCGGGTTCTGCCTCACGCACTACCTGTCCACCGCGCCCGAGGGCGTGCGCACCGCCCTGTTCACCGGCGGCCTGCCGTCCCTCGACGCGCACGCCGACGACGTGTACCGGGCGGCGTACCCGCGCATGCGCCGCAAGGTCGAGGCGCACTACGCGCGCTACCCGCAGGACGTGGAGCGCGCCCGCCGCATCGCCGCGCACCTCGCCGAGCACGGCCCGGTGACGCTCGGCGGCGGCTACCGGCTGACGGTCGAGGCGTTCCAGTCCCTGGGCATCCTGCTCGGCTCCGGCGAGGGCAGCCACCGGCTGCACTTCCTCCTGGAGAACGCGTTCGTCCGCACCCCGGACGGCCACGAACTCGCCGACGCCTTCCGGGAAGAGGCGCACGCCCTCCTCTCGTACGCGGGCCATCCCCTCTACGCGCTCGTGCACGAGGCGATCTACGCCCAGGGCGGTCGGCCCACCGAGTGGTCGGCGCAGCGGGTGCGGGGCGAGTTCCCGGAGTTCGACGCGGAGCGCACGCTGGCGGGGGACGCGCCGTTGCTCTTCACCGGGGAGACGGTGCATCCCTGGCACTTCGACGTCGACCCGTCCCTGGCGCCGCTCCGCGAGACGGCCGAACTCCTCGCGTCCCGCGCGGACTGGGCCCCGTTGTACGACGCGTCGCGTCTTTCGGGGAACGCGGTGCCGGCTGCGGCGGCGATCTACCACGACGACCTGTACGTCGACACGGCCCACTCTCTGGCCACGGCCGAGGCGATCCGCGGGCTGCGGGCTTGGGTCACGAACGAGTTCGAGCATGATGGGGTGCGGGCGAGCGGGGGGCGCGTCCTGGACCGTCTCCTCGCCCTGACCCGCGACGACCTCTGACCCGGGGGCGGCAGCCCCCGGCCCCCTTTCCGGGGCTCCGCCCCGGATCCCGGCCGTCATCCGGCTGCAGCGCCGTTGTGGTTGCTCGCGCAGTTCCCCGCGCCCCTAAAGGGGCACGTCTCGCCGCCCAAAATTAGCCCCTCCGGCGTTTGAGGAGCGGGGGTCTGGGGGCTGGCCCCCAGGGGCCGACGGCAGCCACGCGGCGGCAGCCGCATATCGGACACAGCCGGGAAGGGGCGGGGTGGGGATCCAAAACGGGGTCCGGGGCGGAGCCCCGAAGCGGAGGCCGGGGGCGGCAGCCCCGGGGCGGTCCGCAGGGCCGTCGACCGTGCAGGTCCGCAGGGACATAACCTGCCCCCATGACCGATCAGTTGAAGCCCATGCCCGAGAACTGGCAGCGCGCCCTCGCCGTAGTCGCCCACCCGGACGACCTCGAGTACGGCTGCGCCGCAGCCATCGCGCACTGGACGGACGGCGGGCGAGACGTCACCTACGTCCTCGCCACCCGCGGCGAAGCCGGCATCGACACCTGTCCGCCCACCGAGTGCGCCCCGCTGCGCGAACGCGAGCAGCGGGCCTCCGCCGCCGTCGTGGGCGTGTCGGAGGTCGAGTTCCTCAACCACCGCGACGGCGTCATCGAGTACGGCATCGACCTGCGTCGCGACATCGCCGCCGCCGTACGCCGCCACCGGCCCGAGCTCGTCATCACCCTCAACCACCGCGAGACCTGGGCGGGCGGCGCGTACTGGAACACCCCCGACCACGTCGCCGTCGGCCGCGCCACTCTCGACGCCGTGGGCGACGCGGGCAACCGCTGGATCTTCTCCGAGCTGATCGAGCAGGGCCTGGAGCCGTGGAACGGGGTGCGCTGGGTGGCGGTCGCCGGCTCGGACACCCCGACGCACGCCCAGGACGCGGGGCCCGGCTATGAGCGAGGGGTGCGTTCGCTGCTCGAACACCGTGCGTACATCGAGGCGTTGACGGACGAGGACCCGGAGGCGTACGCGCGCTCGATCCTCGACATGGGCACCTCGCAGGTCGCCGACCGCTTCGGCGGCCGCCCCGCGGTCGGGTTCGAGGTCTTCAGCCGTTGAGCCGCAACCATTAACCTGACGCCGCTTCTTGACGGACCGTCAAAGACGTAAGGGGGCGGCGGCGTGATCGACACCATCGGCACGGACATCCCGGAGGGTGAGGAGCGCCTGCGCCTCCACGTCGAGGACGGCATCGGCGTCCTCACCCTCTGCCGGCCGCGGCAACTCAACGGCTGGAGCTGGGAGTCGACCCGGCAGCTCGGCCTCATGGCCGACCGCATCCGCTTCGACGACTCCATCAGGGCGGTGCTGCTGCGCGCCGAGGGGCGGGCGTTCTGCGCGGGCATCGACGTCACGGCGCCGGGCGGCGCGATCACCGGCCGCTCCCCGGCGGAGCGCACCCGCAACTACTACGAGGGCATCCGCTGGGTGCACGAGCGCTTCGCCGACTTCGCGACGCTGCCGCAGCCCATCGTCGCCGCCGTGCAGGGCTACTGCTTGGGCTTCGGCTTCGAGCTGGCCCTGATGGCCGATGTCCGGGTCGCCGCCGACGACGCGGTGTTCGCCCTGCCCGAGGCCCAGCTGGGCGTGGCCGTGGACGCGGGCGGCGATCTGCGCATCGCCCGCGAGGCCGGCGCGGGCTGGGCGAAACTCCTCGCCCTGACCGGCCGCCGTATCGACGCGGCCACGGCGGAACGGCTCAACCTCGTCCAACTCAGCGTAGAGACAGGTGAGTTGGAGCGCACCGCCCGCGAACTCGCCGTCGAGATCGCCGCCAACGCCCCGCTCGCCGTGCAGGGAATCAAGCGCGACGTCGACGCCTTCGCGGACGCGGGTCTCACCGCCGCCCTCGACCGCACCGCGATGTCCGCCGCCGTCACCCTCACCTCCCAGGACGTCCGCGAGGGGTACGCGGCGAAAGCGGCCCGCAGAACCCCGAAGTTCGACGGCACGTGAGCGAGCGCCACCTTCAGGGCGCGAACGGCCCCCGCCCCAACTGCTCCCGCACCGGCGTCACCGGCGCCCCCACCACGTCCCGCCGCTGCCAGTTCGCCCCGTCCACGACGAGCGTGTGCCCGTTGACGAACCGGGCGTACGGCGAGGCCAGGAACGTCGCCGCCCAGCCCAACTCCCTCGGCGCGCCCACCCGTAGAGCAGGCTGGCGCAGATCCCGGTCGCCGTGCGAGCTCTCCAGGCCCTCCTGGATGTCGGCCGTCATGTCCGCGTGCGGCATCAGGCCTGGCACGAGCCCGTTCACCCGCAGCCCGTACGGGCCCCACTCCACGGCGAGCGTCTCCACCAGGTTCTTCACGCCCGCCTTGGCCGCCGCACTGTGCGCGAAGCCGGGCCCGCCCGTCCACGCGTACGAGGCGCCCACGGCGATGATCGAGGCCGGGGTGCCCGCGGCGAGGTGGCGGCGGCCGAACTCGCGGGTCATGTAGAACGTGCCGTTGAGCGTGATGTCGACGACCGAGCGCCAGGCGTTCGGCGACATGTCCTCGGCCGGTACGGGGAAGTTCGCGGCGGCGTTGTTGACCAGGACGTCCGGGAGGCTGCCGGTCGCCGCGACCTCGTCGACGACGGCCGCGATCCGGTCCGGGTCCCGGATGTCGCACTGATGCATCGTCACCTCGCCGCTGAACGCGCCGAGTTCGTGTTCGGCGGCGCGCAGGTGCGCGGGGTCTCGGCTCGCGATCGCCAGGTCCGCGCCGAGCCGCGCGAACTCCGCGGCCACCGCTTTGCCGAGCCCGGTCCCGCCGCCCGTCACGAGCACCCGGCTCCCCTCGTACGTACCGGGAGGCAGGGCACTCGCGCCGAGCGGGGGAGGGGCGGGCAGTCCGGGGAGTCTTGGCGGGTGCGTCGAGTCCGTCATGGGGCATCGATAGCGGGGCGCGCCGCAAAGGTCCATGGGCGTACGCGAACGGCGCTGTCTCGACGAGGACGGCCCCGCCCCACCGCATGGCCGTCTTGACAAGCCCACTTGCCGAAACTGCAATGACCGCATGACCTCAGAGCCGCAGCGCACCCCGCACGCCCATCCGCACGACGAGCCGCCCGCCCCCGAGGGGACGGAGGACGTCCTCGCCGAGGTCGGCCCCCGGCTCCGTCGGATCCGCAAGGAGCGGGGGGCCACCCTCGCGGGGCTCTCCGAGGCCACCGGGATCTCCGTCAGCACGCTGTCCCGCCTGGAGTCCGGCCACCGCAAGCCCAGCCTGGAACTGCTGCTGCCCATCGCCCGCGCCCACCAGGTCCCGCTGGACGAGCTCGTCGGCGCCCCGCCCGTGGGCGACCCGCGCGTCCGGGCCAAGCCGATCGTGCGCGGCGGCCGCACGATGGTGCCGCTGACCCGCCAGCCCGGCGGCCTGCAGGCGTACAAGGTGGTGATCCCGCAGCTCACCGAGGTGCCGGAGCAGCGCACGCACGAGGGGTACGAGTGGCTGTACGTCCTCTCCGGCAGGCTCCGGCTGCTGCTCGCCGACCATGACGTGGTGCTCGGCACCGGAGAGGCCGCCGAGTTCGACTGCCGCCTTCCGCACTGGTTCGGTCCGGCGGGCGACGGCGGCGTGGAGTTCCTCAGCCTCTTCGGGCCGCAGGGCGAGCGGATGCACGTACGGGCGAAGCCGACGGCGAAAAAGTAGCCGCGGATGCGCTCGGCACGGGTTCCCAGGAGGCAAGCGACCGCTTAGTATGCGGTCGAGTCCGGTTCTACGACCCCTCCGTGGAGGCCCCGCATGCAGGCATGGCGAGTGCACGAGAACGGCGAGCCCGGCGAGGTGATGCGCCTGGAAGAGACGGACGCGCCCACGCCCGGTGCGGGGCAGGTGCTGCTCAAGGTGCGGGCGGCCAACATCAACTTCCCGGACGCACTGCTCTGCCGCGGCCAGTACCAGGTCCGGCCGCCGCTGCCGTTCACGCCCGGCGTGGAGATCTGCGGCGAGACCGAGGACGGCCGCCGTGTGCTCGCCAACCCGGCCCTGCCGTACGGCGGCTTCGCCGAGTATGCGGTGGCCGACGCGGCCGCCCTGCTGCCCGCGCCCGACGCGCTCGACGACGCCGAGGCCGCGGCGCTGCACATCGGCTACCAGACCGGCTGGTTCGGCCTGCACCGGCGGGCCGCGCTGCAGCCCGGCGAGACGCTGCTCGTGCACGCGGCCGCCGGTGGCGTCGGCTCGGCCGCCGTGCAGCTCGGCAAGGCCGCGGGCGCGCAGGTCATCGGCGTCGTGGGCGGGCCCGAAAAGGCGCGCGTGGCCGAGGAGTTGGGCTGCGACGTGGTCATCGACCGACGCTCCGACGACCTGATCTCCGTCGTGAAGGAGGCCACCGGGGGCCGTGGCGCGGACGTCGTCTACGACCCGGTGGGCGGCGACGCGTACGCCAAGTCCACCAAGTGCGTGGCCTTCGAGGGGCGCATCCTCGTCGTCGGCTTCGCGAGCGGCGCGATTCCGACGCCCGCGCTCAACCACGCCCTCGTCAAGAACTACTCGGTCGTCGGCCTGCACTGGGGCCTCTACAACACCAAGGACCCCGAGGCGGTCCGCCGCTGCCACGACACGCTCACCGAACTCGCCGCCAAGGGCGCGATCAAGCCGCTGGTCAGCGAGCGGGTCGCGCTGAAGGACGGGGCCGCCGCCGTGCAGCGCGTCGCCGACGGCGTCACCACCGGCCGCGTGGCGATCGTCCCGGCCGGACCGGAAGGAGCCGCGGCATGACCCTCGACGACACTCAACTCCAGGACCGAGTACGGGAGTTCCTCGCCGCCCATCCGCCCGCGAGCACCCCGCGCGAGGCGTTCCTCGAAGCCCGCTTCGACGCCGGGCTCGCCTGGGTGCACTTCCCCGAAGGGCTCGGCGGGCTCGACCTGCCGCGCGCCCAACAGGCAGTGGTGGACGCCGAGTTGGAGGACGCGGGCGCGCCCGACAACGACCCGCGCCGGATCGGCATCGGCCTCGGCATGGCCGCGCCCACCGTCCTCGCGTACGGCTCCGAGGAGCAGAAGCGGCGCTGGCTCAGGCCGCTGTGGCTGGGCGAGGAGGTGTGGTGCCAGCTGTTCTCGGAGCCGGGCGCGGGCTCCGACCTCGCGGCGCTCGGCACCCGTGCCGTACGGGACGGCGACGCTTGGGTGGTCAACGGGCAGAAGGTGTGGACGTCCAACGCGCACAACGCCCGGTGGGCCATCCTCATCGCCCGCACCGACCCCGACCAGCCGAAGCACCGCGGCATCACCTACTTCGTGTGCGACATGACGGACCCCGGCGTCGAGGTGCGGCCGCTGCGGCAGATCACCGGCGAGGCCGAGTTCAACGAGGTGTTCCTCTCCGATGTGCGCATCCCCGACGCGCACCGGCTCGGCGAGGTCGGCGACGGCTGGCGGGTCGCGCAGACCACGCTGATGAACGAGCGCGTCGCCATCGGCGGCATGCGGCTGCCCCGTGAGGGCGGCATGATCGGCCCGGTCGTGGAGACCTGGCGCGAGCGCCCCGAGCTGCGCACCCACGACCTGCACCAGGAGCTGCTGAAGCTGTGGGTCGAGGCCGAGGTCGCCCGGCTCACCGGCGAACGCCTTCGCCAGCAGCTCGTCGCGGGCCAGCCAGGACCCGAGGGCTCCGGCATGAAGCTCGGCTTCGCCCGGCTCAACCAGCGCATCAGCGGCCTGGAGCTCGAACTCCTCGGCGAGGAGGGCCTGTCGTACGAGGACTGGACGATGCGCCGGCCCGACATCGTCGACTTCACCGGGCGCGACGCGGGCTACCGCTATCTGCGCGCCAAGGGCAACAGCATCGAGGGCGGGACCAGCGAGGTCCTCCTCAACATCGTCGCCGAACGCGTCCTGGGACTGCCGTCCGAGCCGCGCACCGACAAGGACGTCGCATGGAAGGACCTGGCCAGGTGAGCACCTCCGCAGACCTCCTCTACTCGGAGACCGAGGACGAACTCCGGTCCGTGGTACGGGACTTGCTGACCGACCGCTGCACCGCGGGCGGCGTCCTCGCCCGGATCGAGACCGACGAGCCGCACGACCGCGAGCTGTGGAAGGCCCTCGCGACGGAGATGGGCCTCGCCGGACTCCTCGTACCGGAGAAGCTCGGCGGCCAGGGAGCCACGCACCGCGAGGCGGCGGTGGTTCTGGAGGAGCTGGGCCGCGCCGTGGCGCCCGTGCCGTATCTGAGCAGTGCGGTGATCGCCACCGAGCTGCTGCTCGGCTGCCCGCAGGAGCGGCCCCAAGTCGCCGCGCAGCTCGGGGAGTTGGCGTCCGGGCGGCTTGTCGGCGCGCTCGTCGTGCCGTTCGCGACGGCGCCGCACGGCCCGTACCCGCGGGTGCGCCGCAGCGCCGACGGGCTGCTGCACGGCACGGTGACGGCCGTCGCGGACGCGGCCGGCGCGGACCTCCTGTACGTGGCCACCGACGACGCCCTGTACGCGCTCGCCGCCGACCAGGACGGCGTCACCGTCACCCCGCGCACCTCCTTCGACCTGACCCGGCCCCTCACCGACGTCACCCTCGACGGCGCGCGCGGCGGCGAGCCGGTCAGCGAGGACCCGGACACGGCGGTCCGGCGGGGCCTGCGGGCCGGGGCCGGACTGCTCGCCTCCGAGCAACTCGGCCTCGCCGACTGGTGTTTGGCGGAGACCGTCGCCTACACCCGCGACCGGCACCAGTTCAACCGGCCCGTCGGCTCGTTCCAGGCACTGAAGCACCGGCTCGCCGACCTCTGGCTGGAGACCGTCAACGCCCGCGCGGCCGCCCGGAACGCGGCCGACGCCCTGGCCACGGACAGCGCGGAGGCCCCGCTCGCCGCGGCCCTCGCGCAGGCCTACTGCTCCCCGGTGGCCGTCCACGCCGCCGAGGAGGCGCTGCAGCTGCACGGCGGCATCGGCATGACCTGGGAGCATCCGGTGCACCTGTACCTCAAGCGCGCCAAGGCCGACGCGACGGGCCTCGGCTCGGCGGGCCGGCACCGGGAGGCGATCGCCGAGCTGGTGGATCTGCAGGCGCCGTAAGTCGCCGGTGGCCCCGCGCGGCCGGGCGGCGTCGGCCCTGTGTCAGGGTTGGCGGGCGTCGCCCGGCCGGAGGGCGGCCGGAGACAACGGGGGCTTTGATGCGGCTGCGCCGTGCACCAGTGTTTCTCGCAGTGTGGTTCCTCGCGGGCGCGGTGTGGCTTCCCGTCGCCGAGTGGCCCTCGCAGGAGCCCACGGCGAACGGTCACGACTACGACGCGGACAGGCCGTTGGAGCTGGCGGACGGCCGCCGCGTGTTCGTCGAGTTCACGGAGCAGGGCCTGGTCGAGCGGCACCAGAGCGCGAAGGGCGAGCCCTGGTCGAAGCCCCGTGTGCTCCATGCCGAGCCCGGGGACACCGAATGCCCGGTCGAACTCAGCGCGTACGGCGACACGGTGGCCGTCATGGCGCACTGGGACGTGGGCTGCAACGACCCCGCGGCCGACACGGCGATCGCCGCCGTGGGCGACGACGGCCTCACCGACTGGGACGTCGAGCCCATCGACCACATCGACCGCTGGGAGTGGACCCGCTTCTCCTGGAGCGGCTACCGGGTCGTCTTCCGCAAGAGCGGCGGCGACGGCATCGAGGAACTCAGCTGGCGCGAGAGCATCGGCTTCACCGGCCCCTGACCCGGGCCGGCCGCACGCAAGCGCGAACTCAGCCGCCCGCGTACCTCGAAGTCGCCAACGCATAGGCCCGCGCCAGCCGTTCAAGTTCCGCGGGCGCGCCCGGCTCCGCCACGTCCAGGGCTCGGGTCGCCCGTGTGATCGCGTCGAGCAGGTGCTCCTGCGCCTCGGCCGCGGCAGGCGATGCGGGCGGCGCCGCGGGGGTCGCAGCGGCACGGGGCGCTTCCGGGGCGACCGCCGCGCGGGCCCAGTACTCCAGCGGGTTGCGGTCGCGCGTCACGGGACTCGGCCGGGCCTCGCCCTCCTGCGGTGTGCGCTCGGTCATGACACCCCCCTTTCCTGTCCAGAGAAGATCAACTTACCGAGCGGGCCCCCGCGCGGGCGAGCGGTACGGAGCCGAGGCGGCCCCTGCCCATTACGCCCCGCTTACGTGCGGCATAATTGCGAGCTGTTCGCAATAACGGCTGATCTTGAACAGGGGTGTGGGCATGACGGCCCGATCGATACGCATAGCGGGCGGTGCGCTCGCAGCGGTCACCGCGCTGGCTCTGGCCGCCTCGGCCTGCTCGGCGCCGAGTGAGACGTCCCCGGACGGTGCGATGTCCGGATCGGCGGTCGTCGGCATCGCCTACGAGCCCGACAGCCTCAGCCCGCTCCTCGGCTACGGCAAGGACGGCAACTCCAAGATCTTCGACGGGCTGCTCACCCGCGCCGCGAACATGGAGCTCCAGCCCGCCCTCGCCGCCGAACTGCCGAAGGTCTCCGACGGCGGCAGGACGTACACGTACAAGCTCCGCGAGGGCGTGAAGTTCTCCGACGGGAAGCCGTTCACCGCGAAGGACGTCGTCTTCACGTACGAGACGATCCTCGACGAGAAGACCAACAACGCGTACAAGACCGAGCTGGACGCGCTGAAGTCCGTCGAGGCCGAGGGGGACAGCGAGGTGGTGTTCCATCTCAAGTACCCCTACGCGCCGTTCGCCGAGCGGACCGTGCTGCCCATCGCGCCCGAGCACGTGGCCGGCGAACAGGACGTGAACAGCGGCCCGTTCACCACCAAGCCCATCGGCACCGGCCCGTACGAGCTGGTCAAGTGGTCCAAGGGCGAGAAGCTCACCTTCAAGGCCAACCCGAACTACTGGGCCGGTGAGCCGAAGGTGAAGGAATTCACCATGGCGATCATCAAGGACGACGACGTCCGCGCCACCCGCCTGCGCTCCGGCGACCTCGACGGCGCGATCCTGCCGCCCAACCTGGCCAAGGGCTTCAAGGGCGAGAGCGGCATGAGGACGTACACCGCGAAGAGCTTCGACTACCGGCTCGTGACCCTGCCCACCCACAACAAGGTCACCGGCGACACCGACGTCCGCCGCGCCCTGGACGTAGCCGTGGACCGCAAGGCCATGGTCGACTCCATCCTCTACGGCGAGGGCAAGGAGGCCTACGGGCCCGTGCCCACCGACAGCGAGTGGTTCACCAAGGGCACCGAGCGGAAGCACGACCTGAAGAAGGCCGAGCAGATCCTCGACGACGCCGGCTGGAAGAAGGGCAAGGACGGGATCCGCGAGAAGGACGGCCGCCGCGCCTCCTTCCCGCTCTGGTACCTCTCCGGCGACAAGCTCCGCCAGGACCACGCCCTCGCCTACGCCTCCGACGCCAAGAAGGCCGGCGTCGAGGTCAAGGTGCAGGCCGGCACCTGGGAGGTCATCGAGCCGAGGATGAAGACCGACGCGGTCCTCGCCGGCGGCGGCTCCCCTGCCGACCCCGACTTCGACCAGTACAGCCTCCTCGCCTCGAAGCTCTCCGGCGACGGCTTCAACAACATGGCCTGGTACGACAACGCCAAGGTCGACAAGGCCCTCGAAGACGCCCGCAAGACCGACGACAAGGGCGAGCGGAAGGCCGCGTACGACACGATCCAGCGCGAGCTCGTGAAGGACCCCGGCTACACCTTCCTCACGCACATCGACCACCTGTACGTGTTGAGCAGCCGCTTCGGCGAGCGCTCCACGCAGGTCGAGCCGCACGACCACGGCCTCGCCTCCGGCCCGTGGTGGGACGTCGAGGACTGGCAGCCGAAGAAGTGAACTCCCGTACCGCCAGGCTTCCTTGGGGGCCCATGGCGCGCATGACGGCACGGCGGGCCCTGTTCGCCGTGCCTGTCGTGCTCGCCGTGACCTTCGGCGTCTTCGCCGTCGCCGCGGCCTCCCCGTTCGACCCCGTCAAGGCGTACGCGGGCACCGCCGGGCTCACCGCCTCGCAGGAGACCCTGGACCAGCTCCGGGTCAACCTCGGCGTGGACAAGGCGCTAGTCACCCGCTGGTGGGAGTGGCTGACCCATGCGGTCACCGGTGACCTCGGCGACTCGGCGGTGCTCCGCCAGCCCGTCGCCCAGGTCATCGGGGAGCGGCTCGGCTGGTCCGTGCTGCTCGCCGCCGTGGCGTTCGCCGTGGCCGTCCTCGTCGGCAGCGCGCTCGGCGTCCTCGCCGCCCGCCGCCAGGGCGGCTGGTTCGACCGCGGCGTCACCTCCCTCGCGTACACCCTGGAAGCCGCCCCGCCGTTCTGGCTCGGGCTCCTCGCCATGTGGCTGTTCGCGCTCGAGCTCGGCGTGCTGCCCGCGGGCGGCCTCACCGACACCGGCTCGACCGTCGTCACCTTCGACCAGGTCGCCCGCCACCTCGTACTGCCCGCCGCGGTCCTGGCGATCTCGCAGCTGCCCTGGTTCGTGCTCTACGTACGCCAGGGCGTGGCCGACGCCCTGGAGGAGGACCCGGTGCGCGGCGCCCGCGCGCGCGGGCTCGCCGCACGCACCGTGCTCCTCGGCCACGCCCTGCGCTCCGGGCTGCTCCCCGTGCTCACCCTGATCGGCTCGCGGGTGCCCGAACTCATCACGGGCGCGCTGCTCGTGGAGACCGTGTTCAGCTGGCCCGGCATCGCCGCCGCCACCGTGCAGGCCGCCACCTCCGTGGACTTCCCGCTGCTCGCCGCGCTCACCGTGCTCGCCACGATCGCGGTGCTGCTCGGCAACCTGATCTCCGACCTCCTGTACGGACTCGCCGACCCGAGGGTGGGATTCGATGGCTGAGCTCACCTGGAAACCGGTCGGTGCGGTACGCCGCTCCACGCGCGCGTGGCGGGTGCGCAGCTCCGCCGTGATCGTCGCGCTCGTCGTCCTCGCCGTGTTGATCGTGCCGCCGCTCGTGCAGCTCGACGAGCAGGCCGTCGACCTCGCCGCGAAGCTCCAACCCCCGTCCTTCGCCCACCCGTTCGGCACCGACGACGTGGGCCGCGACCTGCTGCTCCGCTGCATCTACGGGCTGCGCGTCTCACTCCTCGTCGGCTTCGTCGCCGCCGTCGTGGCGACCGTCATCGGCACCGCCGTGGGGGCTGCCGCGGCGGCCTCGGGCGGCTGGTTCGACCGGGTCGCGATGCGCCTCGTCGACCTGTTCTCGTCCGTGCCGCACCTGCTGCTCGGCATCTTCATCGTGGCGATGTTCAGCCCCGGCGTCTGGCCCGTCGTGATCTCCGTGGGCCTCACCCACTGGCTGTCCACGGCCCGCATCGTCCGCTCCGAGGTGCTCTCGCTGCGCTCCCGGCCGTACGTCGACGCCGCGATCTCCGGCGGCGCGTCCCGGTGGCGGGTCGCCGTGCGCCATCTGCTGCCGGGCGTCCTGCCACAGGCCGGGCTCGCCGCGGTCCTGATGATCCCGCACGCCATCTGGCACGAGTCCGCGCTGTCCTTCCTCGGCCTCGGCCTGCCCACGCACCAGGCCAGCCTCGGCACGCTCGTGCAGAGCGCCCGCAGCTCGCTGCTCGCCGGCGACTGGTGGCCGACGCTGTTCCCCGGCCTGTTCATCATCGTCCCCACCCTGGCCATCGCCGGGCTCGCGGGCGCCTGGCGCGAGCGGCTCAACCCGCGCCGCCGATCGGAGCTGATGCTGTGACCACCGCCACGGACACCACACCCGCCGCACCGGTCCTCTCCGTCCAGGGCCTCTCCGTACGCTTCCGGATGCGCGGCGGCGCCTTCGTGCGGGCCGTCAGCGACGCGCACTTCGAGCTCGGCTCGGGGGAATGCCTGGCCCTGGTCGGGGAGAGCGGCTGCGGCAAGTCCGTGCTCGCCTCCGCGCTGCTCGGGCTGCTCCCCGGCAACGCCGAGACCGCGGGCAGCGCCCTGCTCGGCGGGGACATCGACCTGCTGAGCGCGGACGAGCAGACCCTGGCCCGCACCGTGCGCGGCCGCCGCATCGGGCTCGTCCCGCAGTCGCCCGCCGCGCACCTCACCCCCGTACGCACGGTCCGCTCCCAACTGGAGGAGACAGTACGGGAGTTGACCGGAACGCCGAAGCCGGACGTGCGCAAGGCGGCGGTGGCGGCGGCCGAGCGGGCCGCGTTCCCCGCCGACCACCTCGACCGGCACCCGCACGAACTGTCCGGCGGCCTCGCCCAGCGCGCCGCGACCGCGCTCGCCCTGATCGGCGACGCCCCGCTGCTGCTCGCCGACGAGCCCACGACCGGGCTCGACCGGGACCTGGTGGAGCGCACCGTCGACGAGCTGAAGCGGCACACCGGCGACACCCGCGCCCTGTTGATGATCACCCACGACCTCGCGGCCGCCGAGCGCATCGCCGACCGGATCGCCGTCATGTACGCGGGCCGCATCGTCGAACAGGCCGACGCCCGCGCCTTCTTCGGCGAGCCCGGACCCCGCCACCCGTACGCGCGGGGCCTCCTGAACGCCCTGCCCGAGCGGGAGTTCACCCCGATCCCCGGCATGCCGCCCGAGCTGGCCGACCTGCCCGCGGGCTGCGCCTTCGCCCCGCGCTGCCCGTCCGCGACCCCGGCCTGCGAGGAGCTTCCGCTGCTCGTCGACGGCGTCGCCTGCCACCACGCCCTGGAGGCCCAGCGTGCTTGAACTCCAGGACGTCACCGCCGGGTACGAGCGCCGCGCGCCCGTCTTCCGGGACGTCTCCCTGACCGTCGCCCCCGGCGAGGCCGTCGGCCTGCTCGGCCCCAGCGGCTGCGGCAAGTCCACGCTCGCCCGCGTCGCCGCCCTCCTGCACCGGCCCGACGCCGGCCGCGTCGTCATCGACGGCACCCCCGCCGGCGGCTGGCGGCACCGCGCCCCGCGCGCCCAGCGCACCGCGTTCGGCGTGGTCTTCCAGCAGCCCCGGCTGTCCGCCGACCCGCGCCTGCGCCTCGCCGACCTGGTCGCCGAACCGCTGCGCGCCAACGGCCGTTCCGCCGAAGTCGCGGACGCCGTACGGGAGTTGACGGAGCGCGTCGGCCTCGGCCCCGAACTGCTCGGCCGCCGCCCGCACGAGGTCAGCGACGGCCAGCTGCAACGCGCCTGCCTGGCCCGCGCGTTGATCCTGAAGCCGCGCTGGCTGGTGTGCGACGAGATGACGGCGATGCTGGACGCCTCCACGACGGCCGCGCTCGTGGCCGTGGTCGAGGAGTACCGCGCGGAGAGCGGCGCGGGCCTCCTCGCCGTGGGTCACGACCGGGTCCTGCTGCGGCGCTGGTGCGACCGGACCGTGGAGTGGGACGGGCTCGGGGCCTCTCCGGGCGAGTGAACCGCGGCCGTCCGTCCGGCCAACTCCCGTGCACAGCACTGCCGTTGGAGCCGTGATCGGGCGCATACTCCCTGACGCCGTAGCCGACGCCGTCAGGGAGACACGCATGAACCGCCTCACGCGCCGCAGAGCCGTCACGACCCTCGCCGCAGCGGCGGTCGGTACGCTCGCCGTCCCCGCCCAGCGCGCCGCCGCGCACACCGAGCCCCCGCTGCGCCGCGCCCACGCGCACAACGACTACCTGCACACCCGGCCGTTGCTCGACGCGCTCGACCACCGCTTCACCAGCGTCGAGGCCGATGTGTTCCTCGTCGACGGCCGCCTGCTCGTCGCGCACGAACCGAGCCAACTCGACCCCACCCGCACCCTGGAGTCCCTCTACCTGGACCCGCTGCAGGCCCGAGTCCGCGCCAACGGCGGCTCCGTGTACGCGGGGTACGGCCGCCCCGTCCAGCTCCTCGTCGACCTGAAGAACGAGGGCGCCGCCACATATCTCGAACTCCACCGCAGGCTCGCCCCGTACCGCCGCATGCTCACCGCGTACGACCACGGGCGGGTGCGGAGCGGGGCCGTGACCGTGGTCGTGTCCGGGGACCGGGCCGCGCGGGAGCCGATGGCCGCGCAGCGCGTGCGGTACGCCTTCTACGACGGCAGGTTGGCCGACCTCGGCGGCCCGGACGACGCCTCCTTCATGCCGCTGATCAGCGACAACTGGTCCAACACCTTCAGCTGGCAGGGCGTCGGGCCGATGCCCGCCGCGGAGCGGGCCGAGCTGCACGCGATCGTCGGCGCCGCGCACGGGCGGGGGCAGCGGGTGCGGTTCTGGGCCACGCCCGACCAGGCGGGCGCGGCGCGCGCCGCGGTCTGGTCCGAGCTGATCGGCGCCGACGTCGACCACCTCAACACGGACGACCTGGCGGCGCTCGAAGCGTTCCTCGACGCCTACGACCGCTGAGGGGACGCCTGTTCGGCAGCTTCCGTCCGTACACGTTCGGGGGACATGTCACTCGCCTGCGCGCCGCCCTCCCTCCGCCACACTGTCCGCCGTGAGCCACGGAGTTGACGTGGCGGAGGAGGGTGTCGCGATGGCCATTTCGATTTCGGTGTTCCTGCTGCTGCTGATCCTCGCGGTGGTGTTCCTGCGCAACGGCGCGCTGAAGCTCTCGCACGCCGTGGTGTGCGTCCTGCTCGGCTTCTACCTGGCCAGCACGAGCCTCGCGCCGACCATCCAGAACGGCCTGACAGCCACGGCGGACCTGGTGAGCGACCTCAAGCCCTGAGACCGGGCGGTGCTGCCGGGCGGTGCTGCAGGGTGGCGGGCCGGATCGTTGCGCTTGGTGAACAGCTGGCTGCATCGTCCCGCGATGAAGGCAGAACACCATGCGGAGGATGGCGAGTTGGTTGCGCTTGGCTTTGTCGGCGCAAGTGCTACTGCCCGCGAGTGATTGCCAATGCGCCTTACCGGACGGGGAGTTGAGGGCGGACAAGGTGGTTCGAAGGCAGCTCGCTCGGCGACCCGAACAGCGCGCCCGCAGCTAGGGCATCGCCGTCGGGAAGACCGACCGAACGCCTCGGCGAGGGACGGCCACTTGCCTCGATGGAGGACCTGTCCGGTGGTGGATCCATACACACCTCCCTATCAACGCGATGGTTAGTCGAATCAAGGAGCGCTGGTCCTGAGGGTGCTGCCTGTCGATACTGGAGATCAGCACCTCACATGTCATGCACACAGAAACGGGGGACATATGCGTACTCGTAAGCGCATCCGCAATCTGCTGGCCGTCGGCTTTCTGGCCGGTGCAGCCGCGCTCACCGCTGCTGCACCCGCTCAGTCAGCGCCGCGCTTCGATTGCATGACCGAGATCCAGAACGGCGGCGAAACCGGGGCAGGTCGGTGTACCAACCTCGGTGATGGGGTGGGCGAATTCCGCGTCCACGTCGTATGCGGCCTGGCCATGGACCAGTACTCCAGCTGGGTGCTCGTCATGCCGGGGGAGAGGGCGCAGACCTCCGCAAACTGCCCCTTCACCCTTCCAGGGCAGGGAGTCGGGCGGGTCACCGTCGAATTCAGGTGACTTCTGGCATGTGCCGGTGAGCGGCGCCGCATGCGCCCACGGCGGACCCCGGTCTGGTCGGTGTTCGCGGGTCAGCCTGGAGGCCCACAACTCGACGTTGATGGCGCCGCTCCTCGGCGCCCCGGGCTGGCCCCCCTGCCCTCCGCCACGGGTGGTTGGGCTGGTTCTAGTCGGGGGTCTCTTCTTGTAAAGCGGTGGTCTCTTCTTGTAATGCGGTGTTGTGTACGACGGAGTGTGCGATGTTCCGGAGCAGGGCGATGTCGGCGCGGTCGCGGTTCTTGGCGAACCATGCGAGGGCCATCGTGCACGAGGGGGCGTCCGTTAGGTCCCGGTAGACGATGCCGGGGCGGGGGTAGAAGGTGCGGGCCGAGGCGGGGAGGATGCCGATGGCCTGTCTGCGTGAGACCGCGTGCAGCACTCCTTCCACGTCTACGGCCAACGGGCCGAAGTGGAGGGGCGATCCGTCGGGGCGTGGGTTGATGGCCCAGTAGTCACGCCACTCCTTGGGCGACTCCGGCGGCATGGTGACCATGGGGCGTCCGGAGAGCTGATCCAGTCTCACCTCGGCCTCGCCCGCGAGGGGGTCTTCGGCCGGGAGGCAGACGACGCGGGGCTCCTCGGCCAGTTGCAACACCTGGATGCCAGGCGGGGCCGGCGGACGCAGAAAAGCGGCGTCCACTTCGCCAGAGGCCAACGCGTCGTACTGGTTGACGAAGTTGAGGCTGCGTATTTCGACGGTCAGTCCTGGCTGCCGCTTGTTCAGTTCGTCGAGGATGGCGTGGGTGTGCGGCATCGCGGGCTCGGCCGAGAGCGTGCCGATCACGATGCGTTCGGCCACCGCCCGCGACCGGGCCTCGGCCTCGCGACGCAGTTCAGCCATGGCTTCCGTGACGGCACGTGCTCTCGGTAGCAGGGCACGCCCAGCGGGGGTCAACTCCACAGCTCGGGAGGTCCGGTCGATCAACTGGAGCCCCAGACGCCGTTCCAGGGACCGGATCTGCTGGCTGAATGCAGGCTGGGTGATGAACAGCCGCGCGGCGGCCCGCCCGAAGTGCAGTTCCTCCGCCAGGGTGAGAAAGAGCCGGAGCTGATGGGTGCTCGGATCCGCGCCCCCGCTCGCCGGCCTTTCGCGTACGGACTCGGCATCATCGCCACCACGTATCGCCATGCCGAAAATCTACCGCCCCCGAATCCGGCGGGGCGCAGTCGACTACATGCAGTGACTGCCAGGGGTGATGGAGGAGCTTGATGTGCCCCTCGGCGGCAGTCTGGCCGTGTACGTGTGTGCGGGTCGGGGGGAATTGCCAGTGGTGCGTTCTACCGTGAAGGCCCAACTGGCAGCCACACAGGGGGATTTGTGGCGAACGGGCGAACCTGAGCACCAGCAACCCTGACGTGATCGAAAGCGCCCAGCGCATCGCCGACGCGCAGGAGCGGCCCGAGCTGGCCTTCTGCAACCGCCGGCGGGTGCTGGAAGATGACGGCTTCTACGTGATCGTCATCCAGTGGTCGCCGCAGACGCCCCCAGTAGCAAGCTGGCCCCGTCGCTGCGCCGGCGTCGTCCGCCGTAGTAGCGACGGGCCTATGAAAGGAAGCCCGCTCATGGCCAGCGCCAACAGCCCTCTGGCTACCGCCCATCGGCGTCCTCGCGTCGAATACCGGCAGTTCCTGCTGGCCGATGAGGAGTCGCTGCCCGAGTTCCCCTCGTGGAAGGGGTCCGACCGCATCGTGATCCAAGGGGATCGCGGCGTACTGTTCCGCACGGCGGCCAATGACTTCTACCCGGACGTCAGTCTCGAAGTCTGGCCTGATGAACCACCCCGAGCCGAGGGCTCCTGGGAAGCCCTGGAGGAGGCTGTGATCAACAGTCAGACCGGGCGGGTCGAACTGCGAGAGTGGGACCACAGCCCCTGTGGAGGCCCAGCGGAACTCGGTGCGTCCGGAAGATTCCATCTCCGTGCCTACTGCCGCGGTCGCGCAGAAGCAGCAGCCCGCTCTGTCGACGAGATGCACTTCGAGGGCGTCGAGGAATGGTTGCTGCAACTCTGGGCCGAAGTCCCTGGCGCTTGACCCTGATTTCTTCGCCTCGCTGCCACCGTTGAGAGTCTGACACGCAGAGAGGAACCATCCCTCGGCGGGCACACGCGCGCCGGAGTCGGCATCCGCTGTGCACCGAACCGCGAGCATGCCCTGCGCCCCCGGCAAGATCCGAAGGAGACGCCCTAGTCCTGGTGCTGGCTGTTTGCGTCAGCCTCGCCGGCGTCAGCGACCGGGCGGTTTCGGTTGGCGGTCGGTTTTGGACATGCAGGGTCTCTGCGTCGGGCAGACCAGGGACCCGCGGCCCTGAAGTGGCGGCGCTGGGGGCTCGGGTGGCGAAGGTGCCCACGCATGCCTGGCCATGACGTCTGCGTACGCCATGGCCGGGAGGAGCGGCACGAGGACGCGAAGACGTGGGCGGCCGGAGAAGCGTCAGGCGGTCAACTGAGACCGGGCAAATGAGTCCGCTCTGGGATAACGCCGCTCGCCCAGTTCGAGATCGCGTCGGATGCCTCGGTGCGATCTCGCCAAAGGATTGCCTCGGCGCCGTACGGGACGAAAGGGTCGATCTCACCGGGCAGCGCTCTGAGGCAGCGCTGCCCCTCGGCCGGTGCGCACGCCGGGGCGGGACTCTACGACCAGAAAGCGTCGAACGCTCTCAGATCAGTCCACAGTTCCCAGCCCTCAGTGATCCTTCCGTCGCTGATGTGGAACACGATGGCGTAGTCCATGTCGAGTTCCTTCCCTTCACGGGACGCAGTTGCGTGCAACAGGGCGACGGTGTGCGCGTCGTTGGCGAGCACATCGTGGAGTTGTGGTCGGTAAGTGCCGCCGGAGAGTCGGAAATCGAGCTCGAACGAGGCGAAGGTGGCGTCACGGCCCTGGAAGTCGCCCGCCAGCGGGGATTGCCCAGGCACGTGCCATCGCACGTCGGGGTGGAAAACTTCTGCGAGGGCGTCCATGTTGCCTGCGGTGAAGGCATTCATGGCGCGCTTGAACACGGCGATGTTGGGATGGTTGATCACGGCGCCTCCATGAGTCAGGAGGATGCTCGGGGGAGCGGTGTGGAGGGCAGCGACCACGCCGGATCGCCATTCCCTGCCACCCCGTTGGTTGCGGCCATGCGGAGCAGATGGCGCATGGATGTGCTACGACGAATCCCGGCAATGCTTCGCCATCCAATCGATGACCTCGGTCGGTGAGAATCGGAGCTGTCGGCCGTCTGTACCCATGCCGGATGCCCCCCCTGGACGAGGGCAAGGCGCTGGAGGCCTGTATCCGGTGCCCCCGGCACGGGAGCGTCTTCCGGCCGGCGGACGGTGCCGCAGTCCGAGGGCCCGCCGCGGTCGCGGTCGCGGCCATCTGGGGCTGCGTGAGGCTGGTCGGCCGTTATGGAGCGTTGGTCAGGTGGCGCCAGCCGTCCATCCCGGCTTTGGTGTCGGGGGAGGTGTTCTCGACGATGCGGACGAGGGTCCGACGAAGGTGCGGCGGCTGGTGCCGCAGGCCCAGGAAGTCCATGGCCTCCAGGAGTTGGAGCAGGCCGGTCCGCTGCTCGTGGGGCAGCTGGCCGAGGGCGATTGCGGCGTCCGCGGCAGCACAGGCAGGGGCTCCCAGTGTGGTGGCGAGCGCCGCGATGCCGGCTCGTTGGGTGTCGGTGAGGGAAGCGTTCGGCTGGGGCGAAGTGCTCATCTGCGTCAACGTCTCCAGGGTCGGGGATCCGGTGGGAGTCGGGTGCGGGTCAGGGCAGTTGGATGGCCTTGGTCTCCAGGAACTCTTCGAGGCCGTGGGTGCCGAGTTCGCGTCCGGTGCCGGACTGCTTGTAGCCGCCGAAGGGGGCGTGGTGGTTCCAGGGGGCGCCGTTGATCTCGACCTGTCCGCTGCGGATGCGGCGTGCGACGTGCTGGGCTCGGTCGAGGTCGGCGGAGAACACTCCGGCGTTGAGTCCGTAAGGGGTGTCGTTGGCGATGCGGATCGCGTCGTCCTCGTCGTCGTACGCCTGGATGACGAGTACGGGGCCGAAGATCTCTTCCTGGACGATGGCCATGTCGCGGGTGGTGTCGGAGAAGACGGTGGGTTGTACGTAGTAGCCGGTGTCGAGGCTCTGGGGTGGTTCGGTGCCGCCGGTCACCAGGCGGGCGCCTTCTTCGATGCCGCGGCGTATGTAGTCGCGTACGGTTTCGCGCTGCCGGTCGGAGATGACCGGGCCGAGGACGGTGCCGGGCTGGAACGGGTCGCCGACCGGGATGGCCTCGGCGACGGTCTTGGCGATCTGCTCGGCCTCCGCAAGGCGGGCGCGGGGCACGATCAGCCGGGTGAGGGCGGAGCAGGTCTGTCCGGTGTTGAGGAAGCAGGCGGTCACGCCGCGGGTCACGGCGGCGGTGAGGTCGGCGTCGTCGAGGACGATGAGTGGGGACTTGCCGCCCAGTTCGAGGGCGACCCGCTTGACCGTGGCGGCGGCGAGTTCAGCGACGCGGCGCCCGGCCCGCGTCGACCCGGTGAAGGACACCATGTCCACCTCGGGGTGGGCGGCGATGGCTTCACCGACCACTGTTCCCTTGCCGCTCACCAGGTTGAACACCCCGTCGGGCAGGCCGACTTCGTGGAGTATGTCGGCGAGGACGAAGGCGTTCAGCGGTGCCACTTCGCTGGGCTTGAGGACGACGGTGCAGCCGGTGGCCAGGGCCGGGGCGATCTTGGCGGCGATCTGGTGCAGCGGGTAGTTCCAGGGGGTGATGGCGCCGACCACGCCGATCGGTTCGCGTACGACGAGGGAGTTGTGCTGCTGTTCGGTGAAGGCGTAGGAGCGGGCGAGTTCGGCGGCGGTGGCGAACGACATGACGGGCAGGCCGACTTGGATGAGGTTGCTGTGGAGGTAGGGCATGCCGACCTCTTGGCTGATCAGGGTGGCGAGCTCGGTCTGGCGGTCGAGGAGGGCCTCGACGGCGCGGTCGAGCAGCTTCGCACGCTGTTCGGCGGGGGTCTGCGACCAGTCCGCGAAGGCCCGTCGGGCGGCGGTCACCGCGCGGTCGACGTCCTCGGCGGTGCCGGCGGGGGTGCTTCCCATGACCTGTTCGGTCGCGGCGTTGACGACCTGTGTGGTCTCGCTGCCGGTGGACGGGGTCCAGGCCCCGTCGACGTAGATCTTGCTGCGGTGGTTCATCGGTGGTCGCTCTCCTTGGGGGGCGGGGCGGTGTCAGGCCAGCTCGCGCTTGAGGATCTTTCCGGTGGGGCCGAGCGGCAGGGCTTCGCGGAATTCCACGAGCCGTGGGTACTTGTGGCCGGCCATGGCCGCCTTGCTCCACGCCACCAGCTCGTCCTCGGTGACGGTGCTTTCGGGGGTGGGGATCACGAAGGCTTTGACTTCCTCGCCGTGGCGGTTGTGCGGTACGCCGACGACGGCGGCGAGGCTGACGGCGGGGTGGGTCATGAGGGCTTCCTCGACCTCGCGCGGGTAGACGTTGAAGCCGCCGCGGATGATGAGGTCCTTGACCCGGTCGACGATGTAGAGGTAGCCGTCCTCGTCGCGGCGGCCGATGTCGCCGGTGTGGAACCACCCGTCGCGCAGTGCCTCGGCCGTCTCCGCGGGGCGTCCGAAGTAGCCCTTCATGACGTTGTGGCCCTTGATGACCAGTTCGCCCGGCTCGCCGACGGGTGCCTCCCGGCCGTCCTCGTCGACGACCCGGACCTCAACGCCCCATACCGGCAGGCCGATCGAGCCCGGTCGGACGGGCCGGTCCTGGCGGTTGAAGGTGGCGGTGGGGCAGGTCTCGGAGAGGCCGTACCCCTCCAGGATCTGCACGCCGAACTTCTCGGTGAAGCCGCGCAGAACCGCCGGTGGCAGCGGGGCGCCGCCCGAGACGGCCACCCGGAGCGTTGCGCGGACGGCATCGAGGTCGATGCTGTCGGTGTCGGCGTTGAGCAGTTCCCAGTACATCGTCGGGACGCCCGCGAAGAAGGTGACCTGCTCGCGTTGCGTCAGCGTCAGCACGTCGGCCGCGGAGAAGCGGGGGAGCAGGACCAGCGTCGCGCGGGAGTAGAAACCGGCGTTCATCTGTGTGGTCTGGGCGAAGCTGTGGAACAGCGGTAGGGCGATGAGCTGTACGTCGTGTGGGTGCCACTCGTACATCACGTCGTAGAGCCGGGCGTTGAGCAGCATGTTCGCGTGGCTGAGTTCGGCGCCCTTGGGCTGCCCGGTGGTGCCGCTGGTGTAGAGGATGACCGCGGTGTCCTGCGGCTCGGTCGGCACGGTCTCGAACGTCGTCGGCCGGCCCTCAAGGGCGGCACCGAGCGTCTGTGCGCCGGCGATCGGTGAGGAGGCTGTGGGATCCGCGGTCAGGAGGAAGAAGTGCTCGCACTTCTCCGCCGCCTGGAAGCCGGCCCAGCCTTCGTCCCCGAGGCGGAGCTGCTCTGTGCCTTCGAAGCAGAGGAACGCCTTCGCCTGCGAGTCCTCCAAGTGGTAGGCGATCTCACGGGACTTGAGCAGGACGTTGAGTGGTACGACGACGCCGCCCGCCTTGAGGATGCCGTAGTAGACGATCGGGAAGTACGGCACGTTGGGGCAGGCGAGCGCGACCCTGTCGCCCGGCTCGATACCGGAGGCGACCAGCAGATGCGCCACTTGGTTGGCTGCCGCCTCAACTGCCGCGTAGGACAGCCGTGTTGATCCGCACACGACCGCCTCACGCGACGGCTGCTCGCGTGCGGAATCCTCAAGCAGCATGGCAAGGTTGAGCATCTGTCGTCGTCCTTCGGTCAGGTGTGGGACATGAGCGGCCGACGCGCGTCGCAGTCGGCGGGCCGTGGTGTGTCAGGTGTTGGCGCGGGTGGCGTCGCGGGCCGGGTCGATGAGGGTGAGGGCCGCGAGGGCGCCAAGGAGCAGGAGGGCTCCGGAGAGCACGATGGCGCTCTGGTAGCCGGTCTCGCCCTGGGTGTCGAGCAGGTGTCCGACGACGGCGGGGGCGATGAGGCCCGCGGTGGTGACGGTGGCGTTCATCGTGCCGAGGGCGCCGCCGCGCCGGGCGGGCGGGGCCAGTTCGGTGATGGTGGTGACCGCGACGGCCGCGAAGGAACCGCCCAGTCCGAGGCCGACGGCAAGGAGTGCGGTCTTCGCTGCCGTGCCGTCCACCAGGGGTACGGCCAGGCAGGCGGCCGCACCGATGAACAGCAGGCCGCTGCCGACTCTGCCGCGCGCCCAGCGGCTGCTGACGCCGCGGCGCATGAGCCATCCGGTGACGGCGGCCTGGCCGAGCAGTGTGAGTCCGCCCAGGACCCAGGTGAGGGCGACGAGGTTGGCGGAGGCGCTTGGGGAGTGGCCCAGGCCGCTGCGTAGGTAGGAGGGCAGCCAGGCGAGCATCAGCGCCAGCGTCCAGTAGCTGGTGAAGTACGCGAGGGTGGTGCCGAGCCAGGTGCGGGTGCCCAGGATCCGCCGGTAGGCGGGCCTGGCCGCAGCGGTGTCGGAGACGGGCCCGGAGGTGGTGGAGGGGGCCTCCGGGGTGTTGGTCCGGTACGGTCCGTCGGCGCCGAGGAGGGCCCAGGCGACGGCCCACAGCACTCCGACGGCGGCCAGCACCCAGAGCGCGGCACGCCAGCCATGGTGGTTGATGACCCAGGTCAGGCCGGGTGCGGCGGTGATCACGCCCAGGGTGACGCCGAGGGTGACCAGGGCCCCGGGGAGGTTGCGCCGATGGTTGGGGAACCAGGACATCGCGGCCTGCTGGGCGACGGGGAAGGCGGGACCTTCGGCCGCGCCCAGCATGACGCGCGACCCGATCAGTACGGCCAGACCGCCGCCCAGCGCGGCCGGTGTCTGAGCGATCGACCAGAGCAGGGCCATGGCCAGGAGCAGCCATTTCGGTCGTACGCGGTCGGCGAGCAGCCCCACCGCGGCGCCGGCGACGGAGAAGAGCAGGAAGAAGGCGCTGTTGGCGAGTCCGAAGTCGGTGGCCGACAGGCCCATGTCCGTGCGGATCTGCTCGGCCGCGAGGCCGAGCACGGACTTGTCCGCGAAGTTGACCATCATGAAGACCACGAGCAGGGCGGTGACGGTCCAGGCGCGGGCGCCGGCGCCCCGGCCTGCCGGCGGGGTCTTGTCGAACTGTCTGGGTGCGGTTCCGGCGGCGGTCACGAGGTCCTCCGAAAGGGATTGCCGGTCACGAGGTGGACGCACGTGGAAGCGGGCCTGCTTCCAGGAAGCGTGCTGGGGCCCGGCACCGCACGTGGTGCGGGCGGCGGAGGAGCGGATCAGGAGAGGGGGACGCCGGCGATCGCGATGCGCTCCATGACGCGTCGCTGCGGGAAGTAGTCGTTGATCGCGTAGTGCTGGACCGCGATGTTGTCCCAGATCGCGATGGAGTCCGGCTGCCAGCGGAAGCGGATCTGGTACTCGGGGACGCGGGCCTGGAGGACGAGTTCGTCGAGGAGCTCGCGGCTCTCGGTGTCGGACAGGCCGACGATCCGTGTGGTGAAGGGCTCGTTGACGTAGAGCACCTTGCGTCCGGACTGCGGGTGGCGGACGACCACCGGATGCTCCACCGGCGGCAGGGTCTTGCGCAGCGGGGCGATCTGGTCCTCGGTCATGGTCGATCCCCAACTGGGCACCCAGTCGTGCACCGCGGTGAGTCCCTCGATCCGGTCCTTCAGGGGCTCGGAGAGGTTGTCGTACGCGGCCCCCATGTCCGCCCACATCGTGTCGCCGCCTGCGGGGGGCACCTCGATGGCGCGCAGTACGGAACCCAGGGCCGGCGCGGCCATGAAGGAGTGGTCGCTGTGCCAGATGTTCTCGTTGCCGATCATCGCGGCGTCCTTGGCCAGGCGGGAGACACCGGCGGTGTCGGCCTTGGGGAAGAAGGGGTTCGCCTCCCGCTCGCCCCAGAGCCCGGCGAGCGCGACATGGTGCTCGGGGGTGAAGCGGTGCTGGTCGCGGAAGAAGATCACCTTCCACTCGAGGAGGGCCTGCCGCAGCTCGTCGGCGAGGCCGTCGCCGATCGGCTGGGAGAGGTCGACGCCGGTGATCTCGGCGCCGATGTGCGGGGTGAGCGGTGCGATGTCCAGCATCCGGTACTCGGTCCGGCGGGCGCCCGGAGCCGTGCGGTTCAGGACACGCTGCCCGTAGTGCATCAGGGGCTTGTCGAGGGCGGGCTTCGGGGTGACGACGGTCGTTGCCATGAGGGCTCCTCCGCGGTGACGAAACCAATTTCGTTAACGGGAGTATCGATATTGCGACGCGTCGGGGCAAGGGCCTGGGCACAGCAAAATTTCAGGACCGCCTCAAGGCAGCCGACTCCGGCCGGGCGTGAACCCTGGGCTCAGGGCTGAACGCCCACGGCGCGGGCGACCAGCTCGACCAGCTCGTCCACCAGCCGGCTGTCGGGCAGCTCCTGCTCGCTCACCAAGCGGAACACCAGAGGCGCGGCCACCAGGGTCGCCGCGGCCCCGACGTCGGTGTCGGGCCGCACCTCCCCGCGCTCGATACCGCGCTCCAGGATGTGCCGGGTCTCGCTCATGACCCGGGCGGTGTAGGCCCCGTACGCGCTGCGCCCGGCTCCGGCCTCGGCCGCCAGGCCGACGACGCCGGCGATGAGGCGGTCGGTCCCGGGCCTGCGGTACGCCTCCATGCGCGCGGTGAGCACCTCGCGCAGCTCGGCACGGAAGTCCCCCAGGTCGGGGACGGACAGGGGGCCGATGCGCGACTCGGCAGCCGCGATGATCAGGTTCTGCTTGGTGGGCCAGCGCCGGTAGATGGCAGGCTTGCTCACCTCCGCACGCAGAGCCACCGCGTCCATCGTGACCGCGCTCATCCCCTCCTCCGCGACCAGCGCGACGACCGCTTCGAGCACCGCGTGAGTGACCCTCTCCTCCCGCGGGCGCCCCGGTCCCCGTGCCGCGCCCCGAGCCTGCTTCTCGACCATGCCCTGACCCTATGGGTTGCGCCGCAGGCCAACCAGGCCGGGGCGTCGGCGCTCTCGTGGGAAGCCCGCGTGTACCCGCCGACGGGGCCGAGCCTGCGCCGGCGCGGCCTCAAATCCAGGCCGCAGAAGGGGTGTTCTGAATGAGGCGTCGTGTCGCGCTTCCCACCGGGTCCGGCAGGGCCTGCCTCGGCTGCGGGCGGGCGGCGCGGGATCGAGCAGGCCAAATCCCGGCGCGCCGCCGCCCTCTTCGGTCTGTGAGGCTCGGCTCTGGTGCGCCACCACGTCCAGCACCGCCGGGTACGGGCCACTGACACGGCACCGCTCTTCGCTCAACTGGCCATTCACGGCGGGCCGTTCCGCGAGTACGTGGCCGCCACCGCTGGACACGCGCCTCACGTGATGGTCGGTTCAAGGTGCGCCCAGGTCGGGGTCGCCGGTCCGCCGGTTGCCGGGTGCGGCCGGGGCCGTGCTGGTCGGTGCTGGTCGGTCCAGTAGTCGACGATCGCGGTGGTGACTTCCTCGGCGGACAGCTTTCCGTCGCCGTCGCGACAGGGGCGTCAGAGGCGGGCCTCGCGGACGCCCTGCGGGCGGCTCGCCCCGGAGTCTGAGGGGGCGGCCGATCACCACACGGTCGTGCTGTCGCACCTTGATGCCTGGTCGGAGGCGGGCGCCGGGGCAGTACCGCTGGTGGTGGCCTGGGCGGACCGGCGTGGCTGGCCGGTTGACGGATTCCACTCCTGCCAGCACACTGAGCGAACGCTTACCAACTAAGCGGTTGCTTAGCGTGGGATTTCTCGGTGCTGTGGCCATTCCGGCGCGTTCCTCCCCGTTCTGAGGTGAAACCATGTATCGCACCCTTTTCGACACCGACCACGAGGCTTTCCGGGCTTCCGTCCAGGCGTTCATCGGCCGTGAACTGCGGCCGCACCATGAGAGGTTCATCGCTCAGCGCTCCATCGACCGTCAGGTGTGGACGGAGGCCGGCAAGCAGGGCTTCCTCGGCCTCCTTGTGCCCGAGGAGTACGGGGGCGGCGACGCGGGGGACTACCGGTTCAGCGCGGTCCTTGGGGAGGAACTGGCCAAGGTGTCCGCCGCTTTCGCCTCCTGCCTGTCCATCCACCGACGTGGTGGCGCCGTACCTGGTGGAGCTGACCACCGACGAGCAGAAGAAGCGGTGGCTGCCAGGCTTCTGCGACGGGTCGCTGGTCACCGCGATCGGCATGACCGAAGCCTCCGGGGGCTCGGACCTGGCCGCCCTGCGCACCACCGCTGTGCGGGACGGCGCCGACTGGATCCTCGACGGCTCCAAGACCTTCATCACCAACGGCTACTCCGCCGACCTCGTGGTGGTCGCGGCCCGGACCAGCCCGGAGAAGAAGGCCAAGGGCATCACGCTGTTCGCGGTCGAAGCCGGCACGAAGGGGTTCGAGCGGGGCCGGAAGCTGGACAAGGTCGGCCAACCGGAGGCCGACACCGCCGAGTTGTTCTTCGACCGGATGCGGATCCCCGCCGAGAACGTGCTCGGCGAGGTCGACCGCGGCTTCATCCACATGATGGAACGACTCCCGCAGGAGCGGGTCGGAGCCGCGGTCACCAACATCGCCCACGCCGACCAGATCCTGCGGGAGACCATCGAATACACCAAGGAGCGACGGGCGTTCGGGCAACCGGTCGGCTCCTTCCAGTACAACAAGTTCCGCCTCGCCGAACTCGTGACCGCCGTCGAGGTCACCCAGGCATACGTCGACAACTGCGTGGCCGCGCACGTGGCCGGTGAGCTGACCGCGATCGACGCCGCGAAGGCCAAGTGGTGGTCCGCCCAGGTCCAGAACGACGTCCTCGACACCTGCGTCCAACTGCACGGCGGCTACGGCTACATGAACGAATACCGGGTCGCCCGCGCCTGGCAGGACGCCCGCGTGACCAAGATCTGGGCCGGCTCCAACGAGATCATGAAGGAACTGATCGGCCGCGACCTCGGCCTGTAGACCCTCTGCACCCCTCCCGAAAGGCACCGCACCATGACCGAGGCCGTCATCGTCGCCACCGCCCGCACCCCCATCGGGCGCGCATTCAAAGGCTCCCTGAAGGACATCCGCCCGGACGACCTGGCCGCCACCGCCGTCCGCGCCGCCCTCGACCAGATCCCCGAGCTCGACCCCACGCAGCTCAACGACCTGCACATGGGCTGCGCGGAACCGCACGACGAGCACGGCGGCAACATCGCGCGCCGCGTCGCGGTCCAGCTCGGCCTCGATGCCCTGCCGGGCACGACCGTCAACCGGTTCTGCTCGTCTTCGGTGCAGACCGCGCGGATGGCGTTCCACGCGATCAAGTCCGGCGAGGGCCACGCCTTCATCAGCGCCGGCGTGGAATGCGTCTCCCGTTACCGGCACTTCACCTCGGCCGGCCTCGACCCCGAGGACACCATGAACCCGCTCTTCGCCAGAGCACGGGCCCGCACCGCCGAGTACGCGCACACCCACGCCCGCTGGTCCGACCCACGGGCCGACGGCCTGCTCCCCGACATCTACACCAGCATGGGCCAGACCGCCGAGAACGTGGCCACGGTGCGCGGAATCAGCCGCCGCGAGCAGGACGAGTACGCCCTGCGCAGCCAACTGCTCGCCGCCGAGGCGGTGAAGAACGGCTTCTACGCCCGGGAGATCACGCCGGTCACCCTGCCCGACGGCACGGTCGTTGCGACCGACGACAGCCCGCGCCCCGGCACCACGTACGAGACCCTCGCCGGGCTGTCGACCGCCTTCCGTCCGGAGGGCACCGTCACCGCCGGAAACGCGTGCCCGCTCAACGACGGCGCCGCGGCCGTCGTCATCATGAGCGACACCAAGGCACGTGAGCTGGGGATCACCCCACTGGCCCGGATCGTCGCCACCGGAGTCTCCGGACTCTCCCCGGAGATCATGGGGCTCGGACCCGTGGGCGCCACCCGGCAGGCGCTCGGTCACGCCGGCCTGTCCGTCCCGGACATCGACCTCTTCGAGATCAACGAGGCGTTCGCCGCACAAGTCATCGCCTCCTACCGCGAGTTGGGCATCCCCGCCGACCGGCTCAATGTGCACGGCGGCGCGATCGCCCTCGGCCACCCCTTCGGCATGACCGGCGCACGCATCATGACCACCCTCATCAACGGACTGCGCACCCTCGACGAGCAGTTCGGCGTGGAGACCATGTGCGTCGGCGGCGGCCAAGGCATGGCCATCGTCCTCGAACGCCTCAGCTGACCCCGTACCGGGTACGCGTCATCACCTGAACAGGAGCACCCCATGGGCAATCTCACGTACGACTTCACCGGCCGCACCGTCATCGTCACCGGCGCCGCCCGCGGCATCGGCCTGGAACTGGGCCGGTTCTTCCGCAACAGCGGCGCGCACGTCTACCTGGTCGACCGGGACGGGGACGAACTCGCCGCCGCGGCCAAGGAGATCGACGCCCACGCACTCACCGCGGACGTCGCCAACACCGCCGATGTCGAGCAGGTGGTGGCCACCGCGGTGGCCGAGACCGGTCGGGTCGACGTCCTGGTCAACAACGCCGGCATTCTGCGCGACGCGGTGCTGTGGAAGCTCACCGACGACGACTGGGACGCGGTGGTCACCGTCCACGCCGACGGAACCTTCCGCTTCACCCGCGCCTGCGTCCCCCACTTCCGCACCCAAGGGCACGGGCGCGTGATCAACGTGACCTCCTACTCCGGGCTGCACGGCAACGTCGGCCAGGCCAACTACGCCACCGCCAAGGCCGGGATCATCGGCTTCACGAAGACCGCCGCCAAGGAGCTCGCCCGCTTCGGTGTCACCGTCAACGCCATCTCGCCGAACGCCGAGACCCGCATGGTCGCCTCCATCCCCGACGACAAGCGCGCCGAGCTCACCGCGGCCATTCCTCTCGGCCGCTTCGGTGACCCCGCCGAGATGTGCGCCGCCGTCGGATTCCTCGCCTCCCAGGAGGCCGGGTACGTCACCGGAGTCGTCCTGCCGGTCGACGGCGGCATCTCCATCTGATCCAGGTCACCAGCCGGTCCACGCCGACCGCCATCTGACGCCTAACACCAGCAGAACGAACGGAAGTTCACCATGAGCATCCTCGACCGCTTTCGGCTCGACGGCCGGGTCGCCATCGTCACCGGAGCGTCCTCCGGCCTCGGCGTGGCCTTCGCCCGCGGCCTGGCCGAAGCGGGTGCCGACATCGTCCTCGCCGCCCGCCGCGCCGACCGCCTCGCCGGGACCGCAGCCCTGGTCGAACAGGCCGGACGCCGGGCGCTGTGCGTGCCCACCGATGTGTCCTCGCCCGACGACTGCCGGGCACTCGCGGAGGCCGCCGCCGCGTTCGGACCCGTCGGTGTGCTCGTCAACAACGCAGGGGTCGCTTCCGCCGTCCCCGCCGGCCGGGAGACCCCCGAGCAGTTCCGGTCCGTCCTCGACGTCAACCTGTCCGGCGCGTACTGGATGGCCCAGGCCACGGCCGCCGTGATGCGCGACGGCGGCTCCGTCGTCAACATCTCCAGCGTTCTCGGGCTGGTCACCGCCGGACTGCCGCAGGCCGCGTACGCCGCTTCCAAGGCGGGGCTGCTCGGACTCACCCGGGATCTCGCGGCGCAGTGGAGCACCCGCAAGAACATCCGCGTCAACGCCATCGCCCCCGGATTCTTCGCCTCCGAGATGACCGACGAATACGAGGACGGCTACCTCGACGCCCGGGTCCGCGACCTGCCCATCTCCCGCCCCGGCGACGCGGACGAACTGGCCGCCGCGGTCCTGTTCCTGGCGTCGGACGCCTCCGCGTACGTCACCGGCACCACCCTCACCGTCGACGGCGGCCTGGTCATCTCCTGAGCCGCCGCGGTCCCGCATCCGCTCGGCCGGAGTCCGGCGGGACATCACGCGGCAGTCACACGGTGGCAAGAGGTGGCTAGGGGACGCAAGGCAAGGGAGCCGGTGGACCGCCGGCGGTGTCCAGATCTGGTCGAGGACCGCCGCGTCCGCCCAGTCGTTGGGGTGGAAGAAGTGGTGCTCGTCGTAGAGCGTCAACGACCAGAAGCCCTTGACTGGCGGAGTCCCGTCGGCGGTGAAGGTGACGGTGTAGGTGTTGGCTCCGTGCAGCCGCGCACCTGTGGAGTCGAGGTCATGGTAGTAGTAGGCCGTTTCGTTCGGCGGGTTGACGAAGATGTTGGCGTTGCCCAGGGCTGTCCGGGACAGGTAGTCGGTGCCGAACGATGCCCCGTTGCGCTGCGTGGTCCAGTGATGCGCCGACGGCAGTCCGATGTTGCGGAACTCGCAGAGGTCGGAGACGAGTTCGGCGTCGGCGTCCCGCGCGACCTGGCGCAACGTGTCGCCCACCCTGGAGTCGGCCTCTGCCGCCGTCAGCAGTGAGCGGAACCGCTTGGCGGCCGACGTCTACCGGGGCGAGGTCGGCTTTGACGAGCTCAGAGCACCGCAGGGTGCGCGGGAGTACGCGCGGAGGCTGGCGCAGCACGGCGTCACACCGACCGCCCTCGTCCGGGCCTACCGACTCGGCCAGCAAATCCACCTGACCTGGGCCATCGACGAGCTCGTCCGCACCTACCCGGATCCCGTACGCGTCCTCGCCGCCGTCCGGACGTTGCTGAGCGTGAACTTCCGCTACATCGACGCGGTCTCGGAGCAGGCCATCGAGGAGTACCAGGCCGAGCGGGAGCGGTGGGTGAGGTATGTGGCCGCCGTAGACCCTGATCGGAGGCGGGTAGTGGTGCGCGGAGCTGGACCAGGCCGGAGGCGAGTAGAGGACGCGTGGCGATTAGCTGACGCCTAGTCAAGCGGGCTGTTTTGGGCGGTGCTTCACCGTTGCGGCGGAGGCGCGGCATGACGAGGGGCCGGTGCCCGGGTGGCCGCCGTCGGCGATCGTGGTGGTCAGTCCGACGGCGGCCTTCGCGCCGGATTCCGACCACGCCGAACAGCGGAGCAAGCTGGCGGAGCGTCAAGTTCGTGCGTCAGTGAGCTGCGACCAGCAATTGCCGATCCTGCAGAGGCAGGCCCCAGGGCCGACCCCGGCGGAGGGCGTCAGCCTCCTGGTTCGGCAGGGGGGAGATCGTGAACCGACCGCTGCTGTTCCTTGATGTGGACGGACCGCTCAACCCCTATGCGGCCAAGCCGGAGAAGCGCCCCGACGGCTACACCACACTCAGGGTGCCTCGGGACAGCGGGACTCCAATGGGACACGGAGGGCTCTCGGCCCGGCGGCGGCCCCTGCGGGTCTGGCTCACCCCCGAGCACGGGCAAGCCTTGCTTCGACTCGACTACGAGCTGTGCTGGGCCACCACGTGGACGGACTTCGGGACAAGCCTCAGCGGGGGTGACCCGTGGTGGTCGAGCCCTTGTCGAGTGCACCCGCGACCTGAACGCCCGCGCCCAGAAACGCCTACTCAGCATCACCGCAAGACAGTTGGGTGACGGCCTCGACTGCCTCGGATGGGGCGAGCGAGTCAGAGCCCGTGACTCAGGCTGGACCCATCGGACAGGCTCTAGTTGTTGCGGGGTGAGACGTTGGTGACGGTTCTGCGGCCGGATCCGGGTCTGGGGGGAGCGCTGTCTCGGGCAGATTGACGTGGCTGTTTGATGCCGACGGTGGTGGCGCCGTGTCCTGGGGTGGCCAGCAGGCTCGGCAGCAGGCCGGGGAATCGCTGCTCGAGTTCGTCGGACCGCAGGTGTACGTAGCAGCGTGTGCCTTCCTCGCGAGTTCGGGTGACACCGGAGGACCTGAGCACCTTCAGGTGGTGGCTGAGTGTGGACTTCGCCACCGGTGCGTCCAGCTCTCCCCATTGGCGCTCGATCCCGTCGGACAAGAGGCGCACGAGCCCCAAGCGCAGTGGATCGGACAGGGCAGCAAGGACTGTTGTCAGCGCTACGTCGTCGAGGTCTGGGTGATGAGCATCCTTGGCCACCCGTTCAGTATCGCACCCCACCCCCTTATTCGATGTTCGGCGAACATCGAATAAGGTGCCGTGCATGATGCCTCTTCACCTACCCGGCTGGCTGGTCGGGCTCTTCGTCGCCACGCTCGCCCTGGGAACCGACGAGTTCGTGATCGCCGGGCTCCTGCCCGAGCTGGCCGACGATCTGCAGGTCTCCACGGGCATGGCCGGTCAGTTGATCTCCGTGTTCGCGCTCACCTTCGCCATCGGTGCGCCCGTCATGGCGGTCGTGCTGGATCCCTACCCGCGGCGCCGCGTGATCCTGGCTGCCTTGGCGGTGTTCGTGGTCGCGAACGTCGCCGCTGCCCTCGCGCCCACCTTCGGCGCCCTGATCGTGCTGCGGGCCATCGCCGGGCTGGCCGCGGCAGTGGTTTCCTCCACGGCGTTCGCTGCCGCCGCGCAGGGGGCCCCGCCTGATCGGCAGGGCCGCTACCTCGCGGTCGTCACCGCCGGTTTGACCGTGGCGCTGTTCACCGGCGTGCCGGTCGGGGCATGGGTCGGCTCCCTGCTCGGCTGGCGCTCGACCTTCGTCCTGGTCGCAATCGTCGCGCTCGCCGCGATCGTCGTCCTGGCCCTCGGGCTGCCCCGCTTGGAGGGGGCTGCGACAGCCGGTCTGGCCGAGCGCCTGCGTCCTCTGCGCAGCGCGCGGGTGCTGCGGCTCGTCCTGGCCGTGTTCCTCTGCGGAGTCGGCGGGTTGATGTTCTACAGCTACCTCTCCGCTCTCCTGGAGCAGCACCAGGGCGGCACGGACACTCTGCCGCTGGTGCTTCTGCTGGTCGGCGTCATCGGTGTCCCGTCAGCGTTCCTCGGCGGGAGGCTCGCCGATCGCTACGGCGGCCGTCGCAGTCGTCTGATGGTCGTCGGCGGCCACGCGATCGCCCTCGCGGCCACCGGCGCCCTCCTCGCCCTCGGCGCGCCGTTCCCGCTCCTGCTGGCCGGCATCGCCGCCTGGTCCGTCTTCGCCTGGGCCCTCAACCCACCCCTGCAGGCCAGCACCATCGAAGCCGCGCCGGAAGCACCCATGACGGCGATCTCGCTCAACATCTCCGGTCTCTACCTCGGCACCGCGGCCGCAGCCGCTATCGGCGGGATCATCGTCGACGGACCCGGCGTGCTGTGGATCCCCTTCGCCGCCGCCATCTCCCTGACCCTCGCCTGGATCAGCGCATCCTTCCGCACACCGCAGCCCGCGACAGCCGCGGCATGACCCACTCCGGCGCCCGGCTCGGCAGGGAAGGACGCCGACGGCCCCTTTCGCCGGTCACCAGGTCACGGGCAGAGACTCCAGGCCGCCGGTGAGGGTGTCGGTGCGGACGCGTAGCGCTTCGACGGGTACGGCGAGCCGCAGGTGCGGGAAGCGTCGGATCAACTGGGCGAAGACGGCGTGGAGTTCCATCCGGGCCAGTGGGGCGCCGATGCAGTAACGGGCACCGTGGCCGAAGGTCAGGTGCGCCGGCGTGGTGCGGGTCGCGTCGAAGCTGTCGGGGTCGGTGAAGGCGGACGGGTCGTGGTTCGCCGCGCCGGTGTCGAGCATGACGAGGTCGCCGGCCGTGATGGTGGTACCGGCGATCTCGATGTCGGTGCGGGCGTAGCGGGGAATGCCGCCACCGCTCTTTCCCGGCATCCGCAGGATCTCCTCGACCACTCCGTGCAGCAGGCCGGGGTCCTCGACTGCGGCCTGCCACTGTGCCGGGTGGGTGAGGAGGAGCAGTGCGCCGAGGCCGATCTGGACGACGGTCGTCTCGTGTCCCGCGAACAGCAGGGCCATGGAGAGCATGGCGATCTCGTCGTCGGGCACGCCGTCGCTCGCGCACAGCGCGGAGATGATGTCGGCGCCCGGAGCACGTCGCTTGCGCGCCACGAGTTCCTGTCCGTACGCGAACAGGTCGCCCAGCCCCTGTTCGGAGCGGGAGCGGTCCTGGATGTCGGCGGCGGCCTGCGTCCAGGCGCGGAACTGGGTCCGTTCCTCGTAGGGCACGCCCAGGAGTTCGCAGATGACGAGGATCGGGAGGGGGAGGGCGAGTGCGAAGTGGAGGTCGGCGGGCGGGCTTTGGGATTCGAGTTCGTCCAGGAGCTGTTCGGTCAGCCGCTCCACCCGGGGCCGGAACTCCTTCATCCGACGCGGGGTGAAGTGCGGCTGGAGCAGACTCCGCATCCGCGCGTGGTCGCTCTTCTCGCTGTCGTAGTCGCCCTGCGGACCGCCGAAGAGGGCCGACTCCCCGGAGCGGGCCGCGCGGGCGGGGTCGGGGTGGGAGCGGCCGAGCCGGGGATCGTCGAGGAGCCTGCGCACCTGGTCGTAGTCGGTGACGAGCCAGGCGTCGTCGCCGACCCGAGTGCGGATGCGGTGGACAGGGTGTTGCTTCTGGAGCGTACGCAGCAGGGGCGGGACGTCGAGCGGACCGGGCTGGTCGAAGGGGAGGCGTACGGGCATGGGTCCTCCTGTACACACGTAATTTGTGTACGCTGACGTAAACAAAATTACGTGTACACGCTGAAGTAAACAAGAGGAGGCGGAACCGCATGGCGGAGAAGGGAACTGCCGGGGCCGCGGGCGCGACGCCGGTGAAGCGGCTGCGCAAGGCGGAGCGGCGGGAGCAGATCCTCGACGCGGCCACCCGCTCCTTCGCCCGCGCGGGCTTCACCGCCACCAGCCTTGAGGACGTGTCGGCGGAGGCGGGGATCACCCGGGTGCTGCTCTACCGGCACTTCGAGTCCAAGGCCGACCTGTACCGCGCTGTCCTCGACCGCGCCTGCCGGCGGCTGGCCGGCACCGTCGGCGAGGACTCCTTCGACGACGACTCGATCCCCGCCCTGCTGCAGGCCGCCTCCTGCGACCCCGACGGGTTCCGGCTGCTGTTCCGGCACGCCGCACGCGAACCGGAATTCCGCGACCTGGTCGACACCCTGACCCGCGCCTCGCGGGAGATCGCCCGGCAGAACCTCGCGGAGCGCATCCCGGCGGGCCCGTGGCTCGACTGGGCGGCCCAGGTCATCCCCGCCCTGACCATCGAGGCCGTCATCGCTTGGCTCGACGCCGGAAGTCCCGACCCCGCCCTGGCGGCGGCCCGTATCCGTCAGGCCGTCGACGGAGTCATCGGCGCCGCGCACCCCATGCCTGCGGTGCGGGGTAGCGGTCGATGCCGAAGGGCCTGACAGTCGGGGGGCAGCGCGGCGTCGTCCGCTTTCGGCTCGTAGCCGTAGCCGTAGCCGTAGCCGTAGCCGTAGCCGTAGCCGTAGCCGTAGCCGTAGCCGTCCGGGCGGGCGGGCGGCTATCCGGCTTCGTCTAGGAGGCGGGCCGGGTCGAGGACGGTGATGCGGCCGCGGGCGAGGCGGAGCAGGCCGCGGTCGGCGAAGTCGTGCAGGACCTTGGTGGTGGTTTCGCGGGAGGTGCCGGCCAGGGCGGCCAACTGCTCGTGGGTGAGGGCGATCTGCGGGTGGCGGGGGCCAGGGCGGAACTTGCCGGCGGAGGTGTCGGTGCGGGTGGCGAGGGTGGTCAGGGTGGTGGCGATGCGCTGGGGCACGGACTTGAAGACGCTGTCGGAGAGGCGTTGTTCGAGGTCGGCCAGGCGGCGGCCGAGGATCTCGGTGATGCGGGCGGCGATCCGGGCGTCGGACAGCAGGAACTTGTGGACGTCGGCGCGGCTCATGACGCAGACGGTGACGTCGTCGAGGGCTTCGGCGTAGTTGTCGTACATACGCTGACCGAGCAGGGCCATTTCGCCGAAGATCGTGCCGGGGCTGATGATCGCGCAGGTCAGGGCGCGGCCTTCGGCGGAGACGCGGAAGATGCGGACCCGGCCGCGTTTGAGGATGAACAGCACTTCGGACGGCTGGGCGGGGGAGTGGAGGATCTCTCCGGCTGTGTAGGTCTTCATCGGGGCCGCGGCGGCGATGGCGTCCATCTCCTGCTCGGAGAGGTCGCGGAAGATGTCGACCTCGGAGATGCACCAGGTGCGGTCGGGGGCGTCCGTGCCGCTGTCGTGGTCGTCGGCCATGTGGTGGATCTCCTCGCGTCGCCCCGGGGCCCAGGGCGGTGGTGCGGCGCCCCAGGCGGGGGCGCCCAGTGAGCCGGTGTTCTCGGCCAGACAGTAGGTCACCGCCCCGCCGTCGGGGGTGCTGCCGTGCGTCGGCGGGTTCTCGGGCGGGGCGGTCGGGTTGCCGTCGGGTGCGTCGGGTATCGGTGTCATCGCCGGGACGTGCCCTGGCTGTGCTTGCCGGTCATCTGGGCGATGCGGGAGTAGGCCAGGCCCGCGAGCAGGCCGAAGACGAGGTGGGCACCGAGGCTGGAGCTGGTGACGTCGTTCCACTCGAACACCGGCATGCCCATGTTCGCGGGCATGACCCACAGGGCGCCGAGTACCCACCACACGGCCCCGTACCCGAGCCCGAGGATGACGGCAGGCCCCGACCTCTGCGCGTACCGGCCGAGGAGGACGCCGAAGCCGGCGCCGGCGAAGAGGGCGATGCCGAGGTGGATGATCCAGCCGGCGAGGGCGTTGGTGGAGCCGAGCAGGCCCGCGACCATGGTGATCATCGCGGTGTCCGTCATCGGGCGGGACACCGACATCCAGATGCCCATCCCGACACCGCCGACCAGGCCGGCCGCCGCGCCGTGGAGGGCGTGGAGCGGGATGGTCGCGGTGTGCGGGGAAACGTGCACGGTGCTGGCCATGACGGTGAACTCCTCTCCTTGCTGGTCGTTCTGCGTTCGCTTGTGACGCTATGGCGGTGGACCGGGGCACGTATGTGAGGGCGCTTACCTACGGGCCGGTAGGCAGTGGGTGTCAGGGTGTCTTTTCGGCGATCAGCAGGGCGTAGCCGAGCGTGCCGTCGGCGACGGCGGCACGTGCTGCGGCGAGGACGGCGGGGGCGGCGTCCAGGTCCACTCCTGCCTCGGCGAGCCGCCCCGCGGAGGTCATGCGCAGCAGGTTCAGGCGGGCCTCGACCTGGTCGATCATGCGGAGCATGGCCTGGTCGTGGCGTTCGGTACGCACCGTACGGAGCCCGGATTCGGCGAGGATCTCCGCGTACTCCTCCAGGGGCCGGGCGTCGGCGATGCAGGCGATCCGTGCGGTCAGGCCGGTCAGTTCGGGCGGGAGCCGGTCCGGGTGGGCGGTGACGTCGGTGATGCCGAGGCGGCCGCCGGGTTTCAGGACGCGGGCGAACTCGGCGGCCGCGCGGGCCTTGTCGGGGAAGGTGCACAGGGCGCATTCGCACACCGCCGCCTCGAACACGTCCTCCGCGTAAGGAAGTTGCTCGGCGTCGCCGGTCGTGAAGACCGCCCACGCGGAGAGCCCGGCGGCCTCGGTGGCGCCCCGCGCGAGGGCGGTGTTGGCGGGCGCGTAGTCGACGCCGTCGACGCGTACGCCGTAGGCGTTGGCGAGGAGCAGGGCGGTGGTGCCGCGGCCGGAGGCCACATCGAGCACGCGGGCGCCCTCGGCCAGGCCCAGGCCGTCGGCGAGACGCCGGGTCAGGGCCGCGCCACCGGGGTGGTAGGAGTCGCCGAGCAGCAGGGTGACGACGTCGGAGGAGTAGGCGGCGGCGCAGCACGCCTTGAGGTCGTCTTCGGCGTTCACCGTGAACTCCCGTCCCTGCGCTCGGTCTTGGAGCCGTACGGCGTGGTGGTCAGCCGGTCTTGGATGCGCAAGGCATTGGGGGCCACGTCGGCGACGGGCACTCCGGACTGCTCGGCGCGAACCTGTTCGCGGTAGCCGACGGAGTTGTACGCGCAGAACGGGATGAGCCGGCCGTCGGGCGTGATCTCCTCGACGCAGCACTTCATCAGCTGCTTGACGTTGAGCGTGTACGGGTCCTGGAAGTCCTGCACGACGACCATGAACGCCTTGTCGTTCAGCTGCTTCACGGCCTCGGGCAGGTCGATGCCGCACGCGCCAGCGCAGTCCAGTGCCTCGGCGGTCGTGCGCAGCTTCTCTTCAGTGGTCTCCGTGCCCATGAACGCGGAGGCGGACCACAGCTTCTCCAGGGCCTCGCGGATCCCGGCGTCGGGCATGACGCGGTTGGTGACGTAGTCGAGGTGGTCCTCGACGTTCAGCAGCCGGGGGATGGGGACGACGGTGCGGTTGCCGGGTTCGCCGTCCACGAGCAGGTAGGTGATGGAGCGGCAGGTCGGGAAGCAGCACGGTACGGGGAAGAAGTCGCCCTTCTGGAACCACTTCGGGCGCTGCTCGTTGATGAGCCGGATCACGTCGGGGTTGGTGAGCCGGTCCAGCGGGTCGAACGGCACGTGCCGACCGGAGTGCGTGACCGGCTGGAACGCCACCGACCGTACGGCGGGGTGGTCGATGCCGTACTCGATGATCGCCCCCAACTCGTGCTCGTTCAGGCCACGTTCGACGGCGGCGACGAGCGTGACGGTCAGGCCGTGATCGGCACAGTTGTCGAGCGCGCGCTGTTTGAACGTACGCAGGTCACGGCCGCGGATCTCCCGGTGGGTGCGCTCGTCGAAGCCGTCGAACTGCAGGTAGACGTTGACCGACTTGCCCGGCACCTGGTTGCGTCGGCCGAGTTCGGCGACGAAGTTCTGGTCGGTGGCCAGGCGGATGCCGTTGGTGTTCAGGTTGACGTTGTTGATCGGCCTGGCCTGGGCGAGGTCGATGAAGTCGAGGATGTGCCTGTGGATGGTGGGCTCGCCGCCGGAGAACATCACCACCTCCGCCTCGCCCTCGGACTCCACGAAGACGTCGAGCATTCGCTCGCACTGCTCGTGCGTGATCGAGTAGCCTCCCCCACTCTCGGCTTCGCTCGAGCGGGAGGTGCCCCCAGCCTGGTGGCCGGAGTCGGCGAAGCAGATCGGGCAGTCGAGGTTGCAGCCGGTGTTGACCTCGACGATGCCGAGGCAGGCGTGCTGCTTGTGCTCGGGGCAGAGCCCGCAGTCCGACGGGCAGCCGTCCTTCACCTCGGTCTGGAACGTCAGCGGGATCGTGCCGGGCTTGTTGAACCGTGAGGAGGCCAGATACTCCTCGGCGTCCCCGTACACCAGGGCCTCGAACTCGCCGTGCTCGCGGCAGCGTTTACGCAGGTACACCTTGTTCTCGCGGATGTTGACCTGTGCGTCGACGGGCGTCTTGCACATCGGGCAGATCGACTTGGTGAACTCCACGAACACCTCGTCACGGTCCGTTTTGCGCCGCGGCGCCGGGGTTTGCGTCATCTCGCGGTTCCTCGCAGTTTCTCGAAGGGGGAGGTGTGGCCGGTCAGTAACGGTGTGCGTCTACGGGGTGGGGACATCGCGGCCCGCCTCCGCCCCGCCCGTCGGCCCCCGGGTGGCCGCCGTCCTGCGGGCCGTGCGCAGCAGCAGTACGGCGTACAGCAAGGCCAGGGCGTCCTGGACGAGGACCGGCCAACTCAGTTGCTGGGTCAGGTAGTTGCCGAAGCAGCCGCAGTTGTCGACCGTCAGGCCCCGTGCGTACGCCTGCACGGCAAGGCCCGACCACATCAGCGACACGGCCGCGTACACCCACACCGGGACGATCGCTGTCGACCGGGGACGGGCCAGGAACCACGCTCCGCACACCAGCTCACCCGCGATCAGCAGCGCGGCGAGCACGCCGGCCGGGGCGCCGTGGACCAGGCCGTAGGCACCGAGAACGGCCGGCATGTCGGTGACGGAGGCCACCTGGCCGACGGCCATCGCCGTGCAGACCGTGCCGAGGACGAGACGGAGCACCATGTGCGTGACGCTACGGGCGACGCGGCGGTCCGATCTGTAAGCGCGCTCACCGAACCGGGCGCCGATCCCTCACCGGTGTGGCCGGGCGCGGCGTTCGGCCTCGGCCCTGACCGAGGCGAGCGCGTCGGCGACGGCAGCCTCCCAGCGCGCGGCCACCGCCCCGCCCCACCACTGCCCGAGCCGCCACAGGTCGGTGCCCAGCTCACCTTCGTACACGAGCCGCGTCCCCGCCCCGGCATCCGCAAGGACGAAGGACTCGGTGACGTGCGGCACGGGTCCGCGCACCAGGCGGAAGTCGATCCGCTCGGGCCGGGTGAAGCGCACCGTCTCCACGGTCACCGCTCGCAGCCGTCCGCCGGCGATCGGTGTGAAGTGCTCGGCGAGCACCAGGTCGCTGCCGCGCTCGAGCACGCTCAGCTTCTCGCGCATCGTCCGCGGCGTACGGCCCAGATACGGGCCCGCCACCACGTCGAACACCGTCTCCCGCGGTGCGTCGATGTCGACGCTCTGCGGGCCCAGCGGCCGCGTTCGGCGCCCCACACCGACATCGACGGGAACGGCACCGGTCACAAGCCCCAGGTAACCGGCGGCCAGGACACCACCAGTACCCACGGCCCAGCCCATGCCTCGCAGCACGCGCGCGGCGCTCACTGCTTCACCTGCGGGGCGGCTTCTTCGACGACGACACCGTTGCCGAAGGCGACGTGATGCTTGATCCTCCGGGCGAGTGGGCTCGGGTGCGGGTAGTACCAGGCCGCGTTCCTGTCGGTCTGCCCGCCCGCGGTCACGCTGTAGTAGCGGGCGAGGCCTTTCCAGAAGCACAGCGACCTGGCGCGGCTCTGGGTGAAGTGCTCAGGATCCCTGGCTATGTCCATGAATTCGGAGTCGTCGACTTCCGTCGGGCGTTCCTGGTTCATAAGCGGATCTTCCTCTCTTCTTTGTCCGCATGCGCGTTGGGTTCCGGAGACCACGACTGGGTGGTGGTAACGCGCTTCTTCTTGCTCGTCGGGCATGGAGTCAATTCGCCTACACGCCTGGGGCCGGGGCTCGCTGCCACCTGCTACTGGGGCCGGCTGATGCGGCGCAGTTCGCGTCGAAGACCCACGCTCTTGACCAGGGACCACACTCCGAACGCCAGGGTGCCCAGCCCGGCGAGCGCCAATGCCCAGCCGAATGCGCCTTGCGTCGTCCCGTAGCTGGCACCGCCGACAGTCAGGACTACGCCGAAGATCAGACACTGCACGAAAGCCCGAGTGCGGTTGTGGATGTGGATGCTGAGCACCCGCTGCGCATGGTTGAGATGCGGGCCCAGGGATGTACGTGGGTCACCGCTGGACAACCAGCCCACGTGCATTTTGGGAAGGGGTTGTTCTGTCCGGTCTGGAGAGGGCGGCTGTGAGTGAAGCTGCCGTGACGGGTCTTGCGGACGGGATCCATCTGGCCACATGTGTCAACCCACCATCCTGGCACGAATGACTCGTCCGGCAGCAGGCATCAGGTGACTGGTGGAGCAGGGCGAAGGTCTGCTCGACGACGTATCGGAGCTTGCCCAGTCCCTTGATGTTCGGGGAACCCTTGCAAGAGATCACCGGCAGGATTCGGTGGCGTCGCAGTTAGCCGCGCACAGCCTTGGAATCGTGCGCCTCGTCGCCGAGCAGGGAGTCGAGTCGACAGCACGGGTGGCCGACCCGTCCGGACACGGGCGGGATGCCGTCGACCAGGTGGAGGGTCTGGGTGATGTCGTTGACGTTAGCGGCCGTCATGATGACGTGCAGCGGGATGCCCTTCCCGTCACAGATCAGGTGGTGCTTGCTGCCCGTCTTCCACCGATCGACCGGCGACGGACCGGTCGCGGCTCCCTCTTTTTGGCGCGGATGTGGGAGCCGTCCACGTACACACGGGCCCAGTGGAGTTCGCCTGCCGCGTTCAGCTCGGCGAGCAGAGCGCGGTGCAGCTTCTGAAGAGCTCTCTTGTGACGCCGACGTCAGGAGGACCGTCTTTCCTCCACGACCGATCGCCTCTTCACCGGCTGGGAGAACTTCACGCTGAGCCAGATCGGATTCGCTGACTGGTTGTTCAGGCTTGTGCTCGGGGTTGGTCTGCGGGCTCCCGCGCCGCTGGCACGTTGGGCAACGGGGTGTTGGATGCTCGCCACCCGGCGGCTGACGCGCGTTCGACCCTCCGGACGTAGTCGTCTGCTTCATGTTGGGTCAGCGCCTCTCGGTCGGCCAAGTGCCTCAGACGCTCTGCGTCCAGCATGGGAGGCGACTCGATGACGAGCCTGTGGAGGCTCGCGAAGTCCGGCCCATGGGTGGCCGCGTTGCCACGGCAGGTCTCCGCCTTTCTGTCGTCCGATTGAGGGTGAGCTGTGCGGATCCAGCCAGTCATGCTGTGATCCCACGCCGAGCGCACCCGCAACCTGTACGCGGGGCCGATCGACGATTACCCGCCTGAAAGCCCGGCAATCGGCCGCCGGACTGGCCTCGCCGGCATGGGGCAAATGGAAACTCGCCGCCCTCTGGCAGATGCGCCGCTCCTGAAAGACCCCAGTTGACGAGCGATCAGTGCCGACGGGATGCCCCGGACATTGTCCGCGCGGTCGAATCTTCCCCGTGCGGATTCGCATGCTGCGAGGATGACCAGCCGGACACCTCTCAAGTCGGCCTCCAGGAAGTCGTACGCGAAGACCCCACCGTCGCCGTCCTGGTCCGCCACCGGATGCCGGTTGCTGTTTGCGTCTGCTTCGTCGAGATCCCGGCCCTGTCCGGTCACGGCGAGCAGTACGGCCCCACCGCTCACGACCGCAGAGAGGAACCAGGTCAACAGCACCGTTCGGTCGTCCAGCAGTTCATGTACTTTCGCCCAGGGGCGCTGGTAGTCGATGAGGCGTGTTGAGCGGCTGCGCAGTTCGTCGTCGATGAAGGACGAGATGCGCCATCGCAGGTTCCGGACGATTTCCGTGTGGTTGTGACCGTTCGGACGGTGGTCGGCGTCGAGCACGTTCAGCAGGTTCGGTGACGACCCGCCGGCAGCGGCCGGCTTCTCGAGGTCGCGCAGCCTGCCGATGAAGTGCTGGATGTGCCCCGGGCGAAAGCAGGGGACGGGCTGGGGCAGAGCACTCCCATGTGGCCCTGCACGCCGAGCTCCGACAGCTTGGCGAGTAGCGGGTTGTCCGACCACCAGCTGTGCGCGGTGAAATCGCCCTTCGCGGGGTCGACGGCGTGGCTTCGTCAACGCACTTCCGTCTGAGACAAGTTGAAGGGTTCCTGGCGTACCCAATTGGTGTAGATCTCTCATCCGATGACCGGCGTTACAACCACAGATGTACCCAACGGTTCCGCTCGTCTGGTGCTGCTCGACGGTGTATCGCTTCTGCATCCCGAAGACGCGGCCTTCGAGGCGATGCTGGAGGGCTGGGCCAGTTCCCGCTTCACCTCAGGAACACGACAGCCCGGACCAGTAGCCGTCCGCAAGGCCCTGGGCGACGGGTCAGGTGCGGCCCTTCCACGCGGTGTGCAAGAGCGTTTCGAGGTCGGGACCGGTGACCGGCCGGGGGTTCGCGTACGGGTGGGCCAGCACCTCGGCGGCGATCCGAGGCAGGTCGGATGCGGCGACGCCCAGGTCGCGCAGGCCGGGCGGTACGTCGAGTCGGGAGCCGAGGTAGGCCAGGGCGGCGGCGGCGTCATCGGTGGCGAGTGCGCGGTTGAGGGCAGCGGCGGCGGACGGCGCTGCCGGAAGGTTGTACGCGGCCACGTGCGGCAGTACGACGGCGTGCGTCTCGGCGTGGGGCAGGTCGAGCATGCCGCCGAGCACGTGGCACAGCTTGTGGTGCAGGCCCATCGTGGTCGAGCCGAGGCAGGCGCCGCACAGCCAGGCGCCCTGCAGGCACGCCGCGCGGGCGGCGCTGTCGCCGGGATCTGCGGCGATGAGGGGCAGGGCTGCCGCGAGGTCGCGTACGCCCTGCTCGGCCATGGCGGAGACGACGGGGGAGACGTCGGGCGCGTAGAGCGCCTCGACCGCGTGCGCGAGGGCGTTGAGGCCGCTGGTCGCGGACACCGACGGGGGCAGGGAGAGGGTGAGGTCCGGGTCGTAGATCACGGTGTGGGGCAGCACCGACCGGTCGCGGCCGGTCTTCTTGCGGCCGTCCTGGGTCAGCCCCCAGATCGGGGTCATCTCGGAGCCCGCGTAGGTCGTGGGGACGGCGACGACGGGCAGCCCGGTACGCAACGCCAGTGCCTTGCCGAGACCGATGGTCGACCCGCCGCCGGCGGCCACCCAGCCGTCGGCTTCCAGATCCACGGCCACGGTGCCGGCCGCCTCGACGGTCTCGACCGGCACGTGCATCCGGGCTTGGTCGAAGACTCCGGCGGCCCGGTTGCCCAGCAACTCGGCCACCTGGTCGGCCAGTTCGCGCTGTTGTGGGGTGCACAGCACGAGCACCCGCTGCAGGCCGAGACGCTCGACCTCGTCGGCGACGCGGGCGAGGCTGCCGGAGCCGAACACGACCCGCATCGGCAGGGCGTCGTAGACGAAGGAACTCATGAAGGATCTCCTGCTCGGACGAGACGGATGGGGAAGTGCGCGTGCCGGAACGGCACCGGTACGCCGTAGCGCTCGGCTTCCGTGGTGTCGGTGGACTCGGCGAACTCGCGCACCAGGCTCTGCTTGACCGCGAACACGGCGTCGCTGTCGATGTAGGGACCGTCGGCCACGAACATGTGGGTGGTCAGCGACGTGAAGCCGGGAGCGGTCGCGATGACGTGTACGTGGGCCGGGCGGAAGGGGTGCCGTCGGGCGGCGTGGAGGAGGCGGCCGACCGGTCCGTCGGTCGGGATCGGGTAGTGGGAGGGCACGACGGTGCGGAACCAGAATCGGCCTTGGTCGTCGGCGTGGAAGAGGCCGCGGCCGTTGCCGGGCGGCTGGACGCCCGGCTGCTGCACGTCGTAGAAGCCGTGCTCGTCGCACTGCCACACATCGATGACGGCGTCGCGGACAGGTGTCCCGTCGGGGTCGGTGACGGTGCCGGTGATGACGCAGGAGGCGTCCGCGTCGACCTCGTCGATGGAGTCGCCGAGGTCTCGGCGGGGCGATTCGGTCATGTGGAACGGGCCCAGAACCGTGCCGTCGGTGCCGTGCTCATCGCCGTTCATGGTTTCGACCAGCATCGACACACCCAGTACATCGGAGAGCAGTACGAACTCCTGCCGAGTGTCGTCGCACATCCGGCCGACGGCCGTGAGGAAGGCGATGGCGCTCTCCCACTCGCTCGTGGTCGGCCGCAGCTCGTGCACCAGTGCGTGCAGGTGCCGGGTCACCGCGCGCAGGATCTCACGCTGTCGCGGATCGGGGGTGTCGTCGAAGCTCGCAAGGACCGCATCGAGCGCGGTGTGTTCGTCGAAGTCCATGCCTTACTCCTTCCCGCCACGGAGGTGGTCGGTGAACCAGTCCGCGACGTAGGCGGTCTTCTCGTCGGCGTGGTTGTAGATCGTGTGCTCGCCGTCGTCCCAGACGCGCAGGGTCGATCCAGCGGGTCCCGCGTCGAGGAAGGGTTGCTGCTCCTCGAGCGTGACGATCGGGTCCTGGCCTCCGTGGAGTACCAGGACCGAGCCGGAAATGCGGTCCTCGGGGCGCAGGGCGAGGCGCTCGAAGTTGGCCGTGACAGCTGCCGGATCGCTGGTGCCGAGCATCGCCGCGGCCTGATCGTCGAAGGTGCGCATGCCGAGCAGGCGGGGCCGTGCCGGAGCCCCGTTGACGCAGACCGCGCCGACCCGTGCGTCGGCGGCGGCGGTCGTCGCCGCGAACAAGCCGCCCATGCTGTTGCCCCACAGGCCGACCCGGCCGCCGAGCGACGGGTCGGCAAGGACGTGATCGACGAAGGTCGAGTAGGCGGCGCGCACATCGACGTCGAGGAGCAGGCCGCCGGTCATCCTGGTCTGCCCCTGGCCTGGGCCTTCGACGAGGAAGGCGGCCAGGCCGCGGGCGGTCAGCGCGTCGGCGGCCTTGAGGTAGGCGGCGCCCCATCCGCTCTGTCCGCCGAACACGATCACGGTGCCCTGTACAGGGCCGGTGGGCCGGACGAGCCAGCCGAAGAGGCGGCCGGAGCCGAAGGGCAGCGACACGTGCTCCCAGGCCGGCTCCGCCAGAGAGCCCGCCGCGGCGACCGCTTCGGTGAACCGGCCGTATAGCTCGATCTTGCGTGGCACGTCGTGGTTGAAGGCCATCTGCGCGAAGAGCAGGTCGGCGGCGGCCGACCGGGACGCCATGTGCGCGGTGACCCGGTGGCCCGCGTCCAGGGCCGTACGGGCGGACCGCTGCCGGTCGACGGCCAGGCGCTGGGTCGCCTCGTCCCAGGGGATTCCGGCGTCGGTCAGGGTCCGCAGGGCGAGGATGTCGGCGTGGTCCATGCCGCAGTCGAGCATTCGGGTGGGCGACATCGCCCGCCAGAGCACCTCCGCCGGAGGCACCTCGGCGGAAGTCACCTCAGCCGCAGCGGAATTGGCCTCGGCTGAAGGTGCCTCGGTGGGAGGCAGTGAACGCTGGGATGTGCTCATGACGCGGCTCCGACGCTCGCACGGTTTCCGGTCCACGCCAGGCGGGTCCGGAGCTGGTCGACGGCCTCGGGCAGGCCGGTCAGGGGGCCCGCCCAGAACAGGTGGTAGTCAGGGCGCCCGATCAGGACTTCGCAGCCCTGGTCGGCCAGCCACGAACCGTAGGCGTCGGCCACATCGTCGACCGAGTCGTCCGCGCCGTCGGCAAGGGTCGCGGTGCTGACGCCGAGGGCGTGGAGGAAGGAGAGCCGGCCGTCGTCGAGGACCGTGCGCCAGTCGAGGGCGCTCACCAGGGAGAAGCCACGGCCGACGACGTCGTCGAACAGCCCTTCACCAGCCCCCGTACGCACGACTCCGTGTGGGGCGAGCGTGCCCGCAGGGCGGCTCGCCGTGCCGTCCGCCCTGTGGTGGACGACACCCGCGCCGATGGCCGGGAACGGCGGGAGCGGGGGCACGTCGCCGGTCCGGAACGCTTCGTCGCGGGCGGCCGCCTCGACCGGGTCATGGGTGTTGGCCACCCGGCCGAGGACGGTGGAGATCTCGGTGATCTCCGTCGCGTGCGGCCGGCGTTCGGCCTCGTAGCTGTCGAGCAACGCGTCGTCGGCCAGGCCGCGCAGCACCAGATCCAGCTTCCAGCCCAGGGTGATGCCGTCGCGCATGCCCGAACAGGCGCCCTGGCCCAGGTACGGCGGGGTCGTGTGCGCGGCGTCGCCGGCCAGCAGGATCCGGCCCCGGCGCCACGACTCGGCGATCCGGCCCTGGAAGGTGTAGACGACCTGGCGCAGGATTCGCAGGTCCTGCGGGCCGAGGCCGTGCGTCCTTCTCAGCCACTCCCACGCGAACTCCGGTTCCTCGAAAGGCGCTTGGTCCTCGTCCGGGAGGACGGCCAGCTCGAACCGCTGCCGGTTCCTGCCGATGGGCATGTGCATATGGCCGCGCTCGGGGTCGCAGAACACCGTGACCCGCGCGAACCTGTCCGGCAGCTCCCGCAGCTGCTCGGTGTCGATGTTCAGCCACCGGTCGTCGACGCCGTTGTCGCTGCGCTCGATGCCCAGGGTCGCCCGTACGAAGCTGTTCGCGCCGTCGGCGCCGACGAGGTACTTCGCCGTGAGCGTGCGCTCCTCGCCGGTGTGCGACCACTGGCCGGTGCGCGACTGGCTCCACGGTCTGGCCGTGACCACGACGCGGTCCTCGAACGGCTGCACGTTGACGACCGCCCAGCCCTGGTTGACCTCCACGCTTCCCGCGGCCCGCACGTGCCGGTCGATGGCGTCCTCGATGTCGGGCTGGTAGATGGAGAGGTGGGCCGGGTAGCCGCACGACTCGCCTCGCCAGTCCAGCTCGATGAGCTCTTCGCCCGCGCCGTCGAGGTAGCGGTAGTCGGACACCGGACAGGCGTCGCGCAGCGCGTGTGCGATGTCGCCGACCGAGGCGATGACGCGTGCGGTCTCGCCGTCTATGTGCGTCAGCCGGGGCAGCCCGTAGAGGCTCGGCCAGCGTTCGAGAACCACTACCCGGTGACCGGCCTTGCCGAGCGCCGAAGCCAGCACCAGACCGCTGGGGCCGTAACCCACGATCGCGACGTCGTACTCAAGATCCATGTGATGTCTCCGTAGACGAGGAAGTCCGGGCTCTCTCAGTTGAGGCTCCTGGAGGTGGGCACGACGGTAGGAACAGCCGACCGGCTTGACGATCCGCTTAGCGACGAGGTGATCCGGCGGGCGACATGACGAGTGCCGGCCGTCACATGCTGCCTTCAGGCACAGCTGCGGAACCGTCTTCGGTCGCGGTCGCGGAGGCCGGTTTCAAGAGCGGTTACAGACGCCGGGTTCAGGCGTGATGACAGACGCCGCGTTCAGGCGTGATGGCGCAGTGTCACCGATGGGGGCACGCCGTACCGCTCCTGGTAGGCAGCCGCGAAGCGGGGGACGTGGCCGAATCCCCACCGGAAGGCCACCTCGGCGACGGTCACGCCCGGCCTCGCCTGCCGCAGGTCGTCGTGGGCCCGGGAAAGCCGGACACTCTGCACGTACGCACGCGGTGAGAGCCCGACGTACTCCTTGGAGTGGCGCTGCAGGGACCGCGGTGTCACGCCGGCTTCCCGTGCGAGCCGGTCCAGGGTGAGCGCCGCCGCAGGGTCCTGCTCGATGAGGTCGATGACCCGCCGGAGCGCGGCCGGTCGAGGTGCGGAGTGCGGGCGTTGTCCGAGCTGCTCCGAGTAGTTGTGCGGCTGCGCAAGGAGCAGGCCGGTCATGAGGAATCGGGACCACGGGTCGTGTTCACCCGTCATGGCCAGACCACCGGGGCATTCGAGATCCTGCACCAGGAGCCGGACCGCGCGCGACCAGGAGGCGATGGCCGGCTGGGCCAGATCCATGCAGGCACGGAACTGGATCGGGCCCGGCACATCACGCCCGAGGAGCTCTTCCAGATGACGTTCGAGGGCATACCGCTCGATACGGACGTGGAGCTGGCTGTAGCCGTCGCTCAACCGCATCGTGGCCAGCATCCGAGGCGAGATGACCGCGGCGGTCCGCCCGTCGAGTACGGCCTCTTCAGCTCCGGCACACAGGAGGTTGGTGCCGGCCAGGGCGAGATTCACGTCGTAGTAGGAGACCCGATCAGTCAGCTGCACCTGCAGCTCGGCCCCGGCGTTGTACCCGTGGATCAGGCGTACCGGCCCGAGGTCGGCCACCGACAGGTCGGTGTGGACGGCACTCGTGATGCCGACCGGCGTCAGCTTGTGCGGCGTGAGGTGCTGGGCGAGATTCACCCGGAACTCGTCGATGTCCGACGTTCGTAGTACGAGGAAGCGTTCGAGCGTGGTCACCGGGCTCACCGCCTCTCACCTGCCGCGCCATGCCCCATCAGGCTATGCGCCGACGCCCTTCCCCTCAATGAGTCGTCCGGGACGATCAGGCACCGGTCCGGCGGGCGGCGCTGATGGCCACGGCCGTCGTGGTCTTGGACAGCGGCCGTGGCGCCAGCAGTCAGGAGCGGCGGTCCAAGCTGCCCGCGAGATCGTTGACGGTGGCGCCGAAGGTCTCCCAGACCGCGCGGCCTGGCCACCCGCTCTCGACAAGACCGCAACGTCTCCCTCGCCGTACTCCCTATCGCCGGCCATCCTCGTCTGATCAGCGAGGTGGTCCAGAAAAGCGCCCTAGTGCTGTGACCGGCAACGTTCACCGGGTTGCCATGGATGAACGGAAATTTAGGCATGGCGGAGCCGATGTCTGGGCTACTGCGCTGAGGGAGTGCGCTGTGCGGTGAGCACGGGCTGGTAGTACCCGCTGGAAGCCGGACTGTGCCAGGCGATGTTGGTGAAGCCGGCTTCAGTCACGAACTCTGTCAGCTGCGGGGGCGTCAGCGCCCAGTGGGTGGTCCGGCGGACTCGGACCTGCCAGGTGTTCTTTGCGGGGATGAGCTGGAAGTGCTCCAGGTCGTAGCGCTCGCCGTCTTCGTGCCAGTGCCACAGCTGGAAGGTAATCGCCTGACCGTCGCGTGCTTGCGAAACCTGGGGCGGTGTCGACGTAGGTCTGGTCCGGCGCGTCTCGTCATAGTCCCGGACGGTGATCACGAGCAGTCCGTCGTCTCGGAGTACCCGTCTCATGCCGAGGAGTGCCGCTCGGAGAGCTTGCCCGGAGAGTAGGTGTGTGAGCGAGTTGTCCGCACAGAGGACGACGTCGAATGACGGCTCTTTGAAAGGCAGTTGGCGCATGTCAGCCGCAGCGGCCGGAAGCCGGCTGCCACGGGCCGCCGCCTCGGCGGCGGCGCGCGCGGCGGCGACCGGGCTCAGGTCGCTGCCGACGACCCGGTGCCCGGCCAGGGCCAGCCCGATGGCCTGGGTGCCGATCCCGCACGAGCAGTCCAGGACGGTGTGCGGTCCCGCGCCGAGGGACTGGCGGACGAGCTCGCCCAACACCTCGGCCTGGTAGGCCATGCTTGCGTCTCAGTCCCGGAACATCAGATGGTAGTCGTGGGCCAAATCGTCGTAGAAATCCCGCACGGAGGGCTCGGCCATGTATCCCACCGTAGTGCGCGGCCGCCGGGGAGTGCGCGCAGTTTTAGGCAGCGGCTGCCTGACTTCGGCCGCCCCGGCGGATGCCCTTCTCGCTGCGGATACGGGCGCGTTCGCGGCGTTGGGCGAGGATTTTTCTGTGACTGGCCGGGTCGAGGGTGTTGCTCCAAGGCATGAGTGCTCGCCGTCCTACCGGGCAACATGACCGTCAGTGCTGAACTGGAACACCGAGCGGCCAGTAGCTTTGACGGTGCTTCTATAGCTGACCCCGATCTGAACGATCCAGATGTCAGGCCGCAGGTCTCCGGAATGCGCCGGAGCTACGACGACTCTCGGCAATACTTCGCCATCCGATCGATGACCTCGGTCGGTGAGAATCGAAGCTGTTGGCCGATCCGGAAGCTCGGAATCTCCTCCCGGACGTGGTTGTCGTAGACCCAGGAGACGGGCTTCCGAGGAAGGTGGCGAAGGTCGGAACATCCCAGTTGATGAACAACTCTCAGCTTTCCATGGACACTTCACGCCGTCCGCCCTAGCTTCTGCGCATGTCCCGGACCCGCCGCACCTTCAGCCGCTGCTGGGCCGCGCCGGCTCTCGCCGTCGTGGCCGTGCTCGTCCCGCCGAGTCCTGTACAGGCCGAGGAGATCCCGAAGGCGCCCGGACACCGGCTCGTCGCCCCGTACGTGGGCGCGCCCGCCGTGGCCGATCCGCTGCCGGGCGAGGCGCCGCCGCAGCATCCGTATCTCGCGCCCAACGGCCGCAGCGGGATGCACGCGGACGCCGCGGGCAGCGGTACGTACCCGTGGAACGGGCCGCTCGGCGAACGGCCTGTCGTCGACAGCGAGAAGATGGCGGCGCTCGGCGGCGAGTGTGCGACGGTCACGTTCGACTCGGCGGGCCGCATCGTCACCGTCTGCGGCACGTTCAAGGGCTTCCTCGTCAAACTCCTCGACCCGGAGTCACTGGACACGCTCGCCGAGTACGCCCTGCCGCAGCGCCCGTCGACCGTCGAGGCCATCACCCGGCTCGACTTCTCCCGCATCTTCAAGGACACCTCGGGTGGCGCCTACTCCTATCTCGACGAGCAGGACCGCCTGGTCCTCGCCGACTCGCGGCAGCATGTGCTCCGGCTCGCGCACCGTCAACTACCCGACGGCAGCTGGGAGTTCGAGGTCGAGGACGAGTGGGACTTGACCTCGCACGTGCCGCACGACTGTGTGTCCTGGACCAACCTCTACCCGCGAGGCGAGTGCGACCCGGTGACCTCCGTGATGCCCGACTGGGAGGGCCGGATCTGGTGGGTGACCCGGCAGGGCCGCATCGGCACGGTCGACCCGGACACCGGCGCGGTGCGCTCGATCCGGCTGGCGGGGGAGGAGATCCAGAACTCCTTCTCCGTCGCCGAGGACGGCGTCTCCATCGTCAGCGACCACGCCCTCTACAGCTTCCGCGCCGACGCCGACGACACCCCGCGCGCCCTCTGGCGGCAGCCGTACGACCGGGGAACCGGCGCCAAACCCGGCTCGGTGAACCAGGGTTCGGGCACCACGCCCGACCTGTTCGGCGCGCACGGCGAGCGGTACGTGGCCATCACCGACAACGCCGACGACCGTATGAACGTCCTGGTCTACCGCCGCGACGCCGACGTACCGGCCGAACAGCGGCTCGTCTGCAAGGTCCCCGTCTTCGGCTCCGGCGCGTCCACCACCGACAACTCCCTGATCAGCTGGGGTAACAGCCTCGTCGTCGAGAACAACTACGGCTACGAGAACGTCACATCGCTGACCTTCGGCCGCAGCGTCGTCGGCGGCGCGACGCGGATCGACGTACGCGCGGACGGCAGCGGCTGTGACACCGTCTGGGAGAGCGACGTCCGCTCCCCGTCCACGGTGCCCAAGCTCTCCACCACCGCCGGGCTCCTCTACTTCTACGAGAAGGACCCCAACCGCCTCGGCATCGACGCCTGGTACCTGACCGCCGTCGACTTCCGCACCGGCGAGCGCCGCTGGAAGCGACTTGTCGGCACGGGCCCGTCGTACGACAACAACTGGGCGCCCATCACGCTCGGCCCGGACGGCACGGCCTACGTCGGGGTCTTCAACGGCCTTGCCGCGGTGCGGGATTCGGGGCGGCGGCAGTAGGCGTACGGGCCGCGGTGGCGCGCTCGTCGGCGGAGGCGAGCCAGAAGTAGACGGGCGGCAGGAGGAGTTCGAGGGCGGTGAGCGGAAGCTGCCACCAGTGCGGCAGTCCGTGCACGGCGATGGAGAGCAGCCGCCCGATGCCGCCGAGCAGGAACACGGCGGTCAGCGCGTGCACCAGCTTCGCCGGGATCGGGGACTGCCGGGCGACCCAGAGCCAGCTGAGCCCGTACCCGAGGAAGATCGCGTTGTAGAACCGCTCGCGGCTGTCCACGGTGGCGCCCGCCGACTCCTCGCCCGGCACGGACGCGATGCCGAGCACCACGTGGAAGAGCCCGATGGCCACACATGCGTAACCCATCAGCAGAGCGAGGCCCTTGAGCCAACCGGCCTTCGTCACGACGTACCGTCCCTTCGACGTGGGCGACACGCGCCTTAGTGGACACGTGTCCAACAAGTGCTAAGGCAAGGGCACAAGTAGACGTGTGTCAAGTAAGCTGCGGGCGTGACACCGAACCGACGCCAACGACTCGTCCCCGCCGACCGGCGCGCCCAACTCCTCGACATCGGGGCCGAGTTGTTCGCCGAGCAGCCCTACGACGAGGTCCGCATGGACCAGGTCGCCGCGCGCGCCGGTGTCTCCCGCGCCCTCCTCTACCGCTACTTCCCGAACAAGCGGGACCTGTTCACGGCCGTCTACCGGCAGGCCACGGACCGCCTGATCGACACGGTCCGGCTCGACCCCTCCGCCGGCCTCGAACAGCAGCTGCGGGACGGGCTCGACGCCCACTTCGACTACTTCGCGGCCAACCGGCACGCCGTGCTCGCCGCCAACCGCGTGCTCGCCGGCGACGAGACCGTCCAGGCGATGATGGCCGAGGAACTGGACGTGATGTGCGAGCGCCTCCTCGACGGCGGCACCCTCGGCGACGCGCCCCGCGAGGCCGTCGGCGCGGTCGTCATGAGCTGGCTGGTCTTCGTCCGCGTGCTGTGCGTCGAATGGCTGCAACAGGAGCAACCAGCCTTCGACCAGGAGGAGTTGAGGGAGATCTGCATCGGCTCGCTGCTGGGGTCGCTGCGGCCGTTGGTGGGCGGGGACTCATAGGGAACCGTCGGCTCACCCTCGTACGAACACGCCTATCCCGTTCGGCACCGGGCGCTCCACCCCGCCGCTCGGATGGTTGCGCACCGTCACCGTCGGCGCGCCCGGTTCGCGGGACGCGAGGGTCGACGACCCGCCGCCGTCCAGGCTGAACGCGTCCCGCGCACCCAACTCCCGCATGAGCGCAGCGACTTCGGCGATCGTCAGACCCGTGCGGTACTCCAGGGAGCCGTCCAGGGCGAGCAGGTGGAGCCGCTGCCCGCCGTCCGACGAGCCGACCGCCGAGCGCACCGCCGACGTCAACGGATCCAGCCCCTCCAGGGGTTGACCGTCACGCAGTACGGGATAGCCCCCGACCGCGAAGCGGAACGGTACGAGCGAGTCCTCGGCCACCAGTCGATGCCGTACGTCGACCGGATCGCCCACCGCCAGCTTCCGCAGCTGCTGCGCACCCGACTCGCGGCCCACCAGGACCGTCTCGTGCGGGCCGACGGGGCCCGCCCCCGGCGTGTCCGCGGTGGCGACGACGCGCCCGGCGCGGACCGTCACCTCGTGCGTGTCCGTACTGCACGGCGCGGCGCGGTCCGTGTCCGTGCCGCAGACCGAGCGGAGCCGGGACACCGCACCCCAGTCCGAGGTGAACGCGCCGACCGAACCGACCGGCAGGGCGTACTGGTTGAGCCCGCCCAGCGGCAGCCGCTCATGCTCGGTGGTGACCGAGCCGTGCAGGTCGAGCCGGTCGAGGCGGGCGCGCCGGTCCAGGCCGACGCCGAACACGTGCGGCGTGTGCGTGCCCGGGGGCAGCGCGGGGCCGAAGCGCTGGCCGTCCGGCACGGCCGCCTTGAGCTGCCGCCCGTCCGCCACGGCGGGGCCGACGGATGCGCCGGTCGCCTCGACGCCCGGGTGCTGGGTCTCGCTGATGTTGAAGAAATCGCCGTTCACCGCGGCCACCGCGTCCGCCGAGTTCGCCATCGAGGAGATCGTGCCGCGTGCGGCGACCGCGCCCGGGTGCAGCAGGTCTAGGCTGGTGCGCGGGTCCCGCAGATCCACGGTGACCAGGTGCGCCTGGGCCGGGCCGTGCGAGGCCTCGACGGTGAACGAGCGGTACTCGACGCCGGGGGCGACCTGTACGGCGGGGGCGTCGCCCGGTCCGTACGGCTCCGCCCTGGCGGGCGCGGCCCCGGCGAGGGTCGCGCCGACCAGGGCGGCGCAGGCGAGGGCGGTGGTGGCGGCTCTGCGCCGCCGGATCTGTCCGAACCGTATGAGCCGAGCCGTGCGCAGCACAACAGACCCCCCTGAAGCGTCCCAGGACCGATCCGCTCAACTGTCCCAGTCCGTAGGGGAGTTCACCAGGGTGCGTCGCCGTGTGCCGCGACGTGGCCCTGCGCACCGCCCCGGGGCTCCGCCCCGGACCCCCGCTCCTCAAACGCCGGAGGGGCTGGTTTTCAGGGGCGCGGGGAACTGCGCGACCAGCCACGGCGGCGCAGCAGACGAAGAACGAACCGGGGCAGGGGGCGAAGCCCCGAAGCGGGGTATGGGGGCGCAGCCCCCAGATGTCGTCCGCGAGGACTTTCGGGAAGGGGCGGGGAGGGGAAAAGGAAAAGGCCCCGCGCGCCGCTACCCGCCCACCACCCGCGACCGGATCAGAAACCGCACCCCCTCCGGCGCCTCAAGGGAGAACCCACTGCCGCGCCCCGGCACGACATCCACCACCAACCGCGTATGGCTCCACACCTCGTACTGACTCTTCGACATCCAGAACCCGACAGCCTCCGGCACCCCCTCCACCCGCAGCGAGGCGAGCCGCACATCGGAGTCCCCGGTCCGGAACTCGCCCTCCGGGAAGCACATCGGCGCACTGCCGTCGCAGCAGCCGCCGGACTGGTGGAACATCAGCGGTCCGTGGTCCGCCCGCAGCCGCCGCACCAGTTCGGCGGCCGCGGGGGTCAGCTCCACGCGGGGTTCGTCAACCATGCCGCCAGTGCACACCCCGGCACGTTGCAACGGGGTTGCGAGGCACAGCCACAGGAACAAGCACGGCCACAGGCACAAGCACAGCCACAGGAATAACCACAAGTACAACCCCAGCCCCAGCCCCAGGGGGCGGAGCCAACACCGCCCAGGGGTACGGGAGTTCAGGCGTTCGCGCGCGCCCGGCGGCGAAGGACCAGCACCGTCCCCGCGCCCGCGAGCGCCACCATGCCGACGCCGATCGCGATGTCCGTGGAGGTCGTGCCGCCCTGCGCACCGCCCAGCCCGCCCCGTACGCCGGTCGGTGTCGGCGAGCTGGTCGGGGACGCTGACGCGATGCGGATCGTGAAGGTGGACGTCGCGCCGCCGGGGCAGTCGACGTCGACGGTGTGGTTGCCGGGGGTGGCGTTCGACCGGATCGTGGCGTTGCCGGTGTAGACCCCGGCGGAGCCCTTGGAGAGCGGCACGCTGCCGGTGAACGCGTCGGACGTGGCGGTCGCCGACGAGGCGGAGCAGCCGCCGGAGAGGGAGACCACGACGGTTCCGCCCGGCCGGCCGGGGCTCGGTGTGATGGACAGGGACGGCTGCTCGTCCGCCACGGCCGCCCCGGCGACGCCGACGACGGCGAGGGAGGAGAGGGCGAGGGAGCCGAGCAGGTGTGCAGGACGCATGTGGAACCCCACTTCCCGGCGCGGGCCGTCGTCACGGATGCGTCGGCTGCCTGACCGCGCCGCGCTCTCATGGAACGCGGCGCGCCGGTGCGTCAGCATTTCGGCCGAGGCCGCCGAACGGGCGTCGCCCGTCCGCGCCGGAGAGCGAAAGCGCTGGTCATAAGAGCGGGGCCGGGCGCCGCACACGCCCGGCCCCGGTAGTCCGTGTGTGTGAGGGACACCCGGACGTGAGGGAAGTGGTTGGTTGGGTCGCCGGGCCGCGGCTGTCCTCTGCTACGCGGCCCGGCGACCAGCTGTGGTGGAGCCCCTCAGGCTCCGGCGGTGAGCGCCGCGTGACGCGACGTCAGGATGCGGTGCACCAGACGGGCGCCGGCGCGGGCGGTGCGGTGGTCGACATCGAGGTCGGGGTTGAGCTCCGCCACGTCCACGACCAGCGGCTTCCCGCTCGCCGCGATCCTGGCGCAGACCCGCTCCACGATCTCCATCTGCACGCCGTGCGCGGCCGGGGCGCTGACCCCGGGCGCCACCGCGGCGGGCAGCACGTCGAGGTCGATGCTCAGGTGCAGCACGTCACCGCTGTCGACGAACGCGTCGGTGAACGCGTCCACCTCGGCGACGTCGAGCAGCCCGCACTCGATGTCCCGCAGGTAGCGCACGCCGAGCGAGTCCGCCGTACGGAACAGGTGCTCGGTGTTGCTCGGCTGACTCACGCCCAGAACCTGGTAGTTGAGCCGCCGGCCGAGCTCCTCCTCGCCCCGCGCCATCTGCAGGAACGGCGTTCCCGAGCTGGGCCGGACGTCGTCGCGCAGGTCGAAGTGCGCATCGAGGTTGAGCACGGCGAGCCGTCCGCCGGACCGTACGACGGCGCTGTCGCGCAGCCCGAGGTACGTGCCGTACGCCACCTCGTGGCCGCCGCCGAGGACGATCACGGGGGAGTCGCTGTCGAGCAGCGCGGCCACGGCGTCGCCGAGGCGGCGGTGGCCCGACTCCAGGTCCTCGTCGGCGACTTGGACGTCACCGGCGTCGAGGGCGGTGAGCCGCGTCGGGAGCGCCATCGAGGCGAGGGCGGCGCGCAGCTCGCGCGGACCGTTCGCCGCGCCCTGGCGACCCTTGTTGCGGCGTACGCCCTCGTCGCTGCGGAAGCCGACGAACGCGGCGTCCCACGGGCCGGGCCTGTCGGCCTCGGTCGTGACGACGTGGTGCCAGCGCAGGTGGGCGTCACCGGGACCGTCGTCCCGGCCGCGCCAGGGCTGCGCGGCCGAGTCGACGGGAACAGCGAGGGAGGTGCTCACTTGGCGTCGCCCTCGGCCATCGGGACGCGCACGCCGCGCTCGCGGGCCACGTCGCTCGCGTGGTCGTAACCGGCGTCGACGTGCCGGATGACGCCCATGCCCGGGTCGTTGGTGAGGACGCGGGACAGCTTCTGCGCGGCCAGCTCGGTGCCGTCGGCGATGCAGACCTGGCCGGCGTGGATGGAGCGGCCCATGCCGACGCCGCCGCCGTGGTGGATCGAGACCCAGGAGGCGCCCGACGAGGTGTTGACGAGGGCGTTGAGCAGCGGCCAGTCGGCGATCGCGTCGGAGCCGTCGAGCATGGCCTCGGTCTCGCGGTACGGGGACGCGACGGAGCCGGAGTCCAGGTGGTCGCGGCCGATAGCGACGGGGGCGGACAGCTCGCCGTTGGCGACCATCTCGTTGAACTTCAGGCCGGCGCGGTGGCGCTCGCCGTAGCCGAGCCAGCAGATACGGGCCGGCAGGCCCTCGAAGGAGACGCGCTCGGCGGCCATGTCCAGCCAGCGGTGCAGGTGCTTGTTCTCCGGGAACAGCTCCTTGATCGCCTTGTCGGTGGCCTCGATGTCCTTGGGGTCGCCGGACAGGGCGGCCCAGCGGAACGGGCCGAGGCCCTCCTCGAACAGCGGGCGGATGTGCGCCGGGACGAAGCCGGGGAAGTCGAAGGCGCGGTCGTAGCCGGCCTTGCGGGCCTCGTCGCGGATCGAGTTGCCGTAGTCGAAGACCTCGGCGCCGGCGTCCAGGAAGCCGACCATCGCCTCGACGTGCAGCCGCATCGACTGGCGGGACTTCTCCGTGAAACCGGCCGGGTCGGCCTCGCGCTCCTTGTCCCAGTCCTCGACCGAGATCCCGACGGGCAGGTAGGCCAGCGGGTCGTGGGCGGAGGTCTGGTCGGTGACGATGTCGATCGGGGCCTTGCGCTGCAGCAGCTCCGGGAAGATCTCCGCGGCGTTGCCGACGACGCCGATGGACAGGCCGCGGCGCTCGTCGCGGGCCTTGACCGCCAGCTCCAGGGCGTGGTCCAGGTTGTCGGCCTTGACGTCCAGGTAGCGGGTGCCGATGCGGCGGTCGATGCGGGTCTCGTCGACGTCGACGCAGATCGCGACACCGTCGTTCATCGTCACGGCCAGCGGCTGCGCGCCGCCCATGCCGCCGACGCCGGCGGTGAGGGTGATGGTGCCGGCGAGGGTGCCGTCGAACTTCTTGCGGGCGACCGCGCCGAAGGTCTCGTAGGTGCCCTGGAGGATGCCCTGGCTGCCGATGTAGATCCACGAACCGGCGGTCATCTGGCCGTACATGGTGAGGCCGCGGGCCTCCAGGGAGCGGAACTCCTCCCAGCTCGCCCAGTCGCCGACCAGGTTGGAGTTGGCGATGAGCACGCGCGGCGCCCACTCGCTGGTGCGCATGACGCCGACCGGCTTGCCGGACTGCACGAGCATCGTCTCGTCGTCCTTGAGCGTCTTCAGGGTGCGGACGATCGCGTCGTACGCCTCCCAGTTGCGGGCGGCCTTGCCGGTGCCGCCGTAGACCACGAGGTCCTCGGGGTGCTCGGCGACCTCCGGGTCGAGGTTGTTCATGAGCATGCGCAGGGCGCCCTCCTGCTGCCAGCCGAGGCAGGTGAGTTCGCTGCCGCGGGGTGCGCGGATCTGGCGGGCATCGGGGGAAACGCCGGTCATGTTCTCTCCAGGTTGCTTACGGAGGTGCTGCGGAGGTGCTGATGAGGGGCGCGGGCACGTGCCGGCACGCCGGTATGTCGGTACGCGGCTGCTTGCGGCACGAGGCCCGCTTGCTCCATGACAGGCCGAGCGCAAGCCCCGATCCAGCGAACGGGCGCGAAGTTCTCGGATCCGAGAACGCCTTCCGTCGCGCGGGCTCTCCCGTAGCGGCTCCGAGGCCTTGCTCCAGGCGGCCTGAGCTGGAAAAGCCCGCTCGCCTAGACTTCCGGTGAATCTTCGGGAAAGCGGCACGTCGGACCGATGGGGGACGAGGACGGTGGACGGCTTGGTCGTGAGTGCGGATCAGATCGCCAGGCTCTACGCGGAGCAGGAGCCGGGCTCTGCCCCCGCCTATCAGCGGGTCAAGGACCTGGTGGCGGGGGAGATCGCGGGCGGGCGCTGGCGCGAGGGCGAGGCGCTGCCCTCGGAGAACCAGTTCGTGGAGTCCCTCGGCCTGTCCCGGATGACGGTCAACCGCGCCCTGCGCGAGCTGAGCGCCGAGGGCCTGCTGCGCCGCGTGATGGGCGTGGGCACGTTCGTGGGGCGCCGCAAGAGCAGCTCGGCCCTGGTCGAGGTGCACAACATCGCCGACGAGATCAAGGGCCGGGGCCACGAGCACACCGCGCGGGTGCTGTCCCTGCGCGAGGAGCTGCCGGACCCGGAGGTCAGCGCCCAGCTGGGGCTCGACGGGCGGCGCAGCGCGTTCCGCTCCCGGGTGGTGCACCTGGAGGACGGCGCCCCGGTCCAGCTGGAGGACCGCTTCGTGCACCCGGACTTCGCGCCGGGCTATCTGGAGCAGGACTTCACGGCCGGGACGCCGTACGCGTTCCTGTCCGAGGTCGCGCCGCTGGGCCGGGGCGAGCACATCGTGGAGGCGGTGCTTCCGTCGGCCGAGGAGTGCGAGATCCTCGGCATCGGTCCGTCCGAGCCCTGCCTGCTCATCCATCGCCGCACCTGGTCGGGGGAGGCGGCGGTCAGCGTGGCCCGGCTGATGCACCCCGGTTCGCGCTACCGCCTTGAGGGGTCGTTCGACGCGCACTGAGCCGCGTACCCGTCGCGGGTCGGCGGCCGGACATCGCGGCCGTGAGCCGGGTCGCGGCGTGCTCCAGGACCTCGCGCACCTCGTCCGGCGAGTGCTTGCTGTAGTGCCGCTGCCAGGTGGAGCTGAGCGCGGCGACGGGCCGTTCGTTGTGGTCGAACGCGGCGACGCCGAGCGACCTGAACCCCTCCGAGACCAGCTCGACCTCCTCCGACCAGCCGCGCTCCCGGTCGGTGGCGAGCAGGTCGATCAGCTCGGCGAGCGAGCGCGGCCCCTTGCCCGTACGCGTGATCAGGTTCGACTGGCGCGGGAAGAGGGCGCGCAGCTGGGCCGGCGAGGAGTGCGCGAGGACGGCCCGGCCGTTGGCCGTGAGGTGGGCGGGGAGCCGTACGCCGACGTCGGTCACGAGCGCCAGGTCAGCCTCGCCGGAACGGCCCGACGGCGGGCGCTCCTTGAGCAGGTACACCGTCTCCGCGCCGTGCACGATGCCCAGGTGCACGGTCTGCCCGAGCCGTGCGGCGGCGCTGCGCAGGATGGGATGCGCGAGCCGCTCCAGGGGCTCGTGCCGCAGATAGGCCGAGCCGATCTCGAAGGACGCGACCCCGAGCCCGTACGCCTGCTCCTTGGGCAGGTACGTGACGAAGCCGCGATCCACCAGGACGGTGAGGATGTGGTACGCCGACGAGCGGGGGATGCCGAGCTCGCGCGCGAGGGCCGCGGCCTGCACCGGGCCGGAGCGTCCGGCGAGATGCAGCAGAATGTCCAAAGCGCGCCCGACGGCGGGCGAGGCGCTCGACGTCGTATCCCGTTCACTCACTGGTCCACCTCTTGACGCCCTTGTATATACAGGCATATACAAGGGCCTTCGCTATTGCGATCCGTCATTGCGGGATGCGCTGGAGGCCGCCGAGTCCGGCCCGCCCATGATTCAACGCCACCAACCCCGCCACCTCGTCCGGAACACGGTCGTTCCAAGGAGGCAGTTTCTTGACCACCGACACCTCGTCGTCCCTGCAGCGCGGGCTCAAGTCCCGGCACATACGCTTCATCGCCCTGGGCTCCGCCATCGGAACCGGTCTCTTCTACGGCTCATCGGAGTCGATCAAGGCGGCCGGACCCGGTGTCCTCCTGGCCTACCTGATCGGTGGCGCCGCGGTCTTCCTCGTGCTGCGCTCGCTGGGCGAGATGGCGGTGAGCAGTCCGTGCGCCGGATCGTTCGGCGAATATGCAACAAAATACCTCGGTCGGCTGCCCGGCTTCCTCACGGGCTGGACGTACGCCCTGGAGATGATCGTCGTCTGTCTGGCCGACATCACCGCCCTCGGGCTCTACATGGGCTTCTGGTTCCCGGACGTGCCCCGCTGGATCTGGCTGCTCGCGGCCGTCGCCGTCATCGGCGTCATGAACCTGTTCAGCGTGAAGGTCTTCGGTGAGCTGGAGTTCTGGCTCTCCTTCGCCAAGGTCGTCGCCATCGTCGCGATGATCCTCGGCGGTCTCGCCATCCTCGTCTTCGGCATCGGCGGCGACAACGGCGCCAGCATCTCCAACCTGTGGAGCCACGGCGGCTTCCTGCCCAACGGCGTGCAGGGCCTGGTGCTCTCCTTCGCCGTGGTGATGTTCGCCTTCGGCGGCACCGAGATCATCGGCGTCACGGCCGGTGAGGCCCAGGACCCGGAGAAGACGATCCCGAAGGCCGTCAACTCCATCCCCGTGCGCATCATCCTGTTCTACGTCCTGACGCTCGCCGTGCTGATGTCGCTCGACCCGTGGAAGCACATCGGCGCCGAGGGCAGCCCGTTCGTGGAGATCTTCGCCGGGCTCGGCGTCACCGCCGCCGCCGGCGTGCTGAACCTCGTCGTGATCATCGCGGCGCTCTCCGCCATCAACAGCGACATCTTCGCCGCCGGCCGGATCATGTACGGCATGGCCGAGCGCGGCCAGGCCCCCAAGGTCATGCGCAAGGTCTCCGCCAACGGCGTGCCCACGATGACCGTCGGCATCATGATCGGCTCCCTGCTCCTCGGCGTGGTGCTCAACTACCTGATGCCCGAGCGGATCTTCCTCGTCATCGCCTCGATCGCGACCTTCGCGACCGTCTGGGTCTGGCTGATGATCCTGCTCTCGCAGGTCGCCGCCCGCCGCAGGATGACCCCGCAGGAGGTCGCGGAGCTCAAGTACCCGGCCCCGTTCTGGCCGTACGGGCAGATCATCACCATCGTCTTCATGGCCGGTGTGGTCGTGCTCCTCGGCTTCTCCGAGGACAGCCGGATCGCCCTGATCGTCGGCGGCGTGTGGCTGGCCCTGATGACCACAGTGTTCTACCTGTTCGTACGGCCCGGCCTGCGGAAGGCGGACGCGGCGGCGGCCTCGGTGGAGGCTGAGGTTCCCGAGCCGGTGGAGGCTGGGGCCCGGAGCTAGCGCTCTTCTCCCCTCCCCGCCCTTCCCGAAGTCCTCAGCGGACGGCCACCCGGGGGCGGCGGCCCCCGGACCCCCGTCCCGGCGGCTGCCGCCCCCGCGCCTTTGCCCGGGGCTGAGCCCCCCGTGTCCCTGCCCGGGGCTGCGCCCCGCGCCTCTGTCCGGGGCTGCCGCCCCTGGGCCCCGCTTCGGGGCTTCGCCCCGTGCCCCGGGTTGTCGTTCGGCTTTCCCGCCGTCGTGGCTGGTCGCGCAGTTCCCCGCGCCCCTCGTCGGGGGCTTCGCCCCCAGCTCCGGTTGTTGTTCGGGTGCTTGCGCCGTGGTGGCTGGTCGCGCAGTTCCCTGCGCCCCTGCCGGGGGCTGCGCCCCGGACTCCGGCCGTCATTCGACTGCTGCGCCGTGGTGGTTGGTCGCGCGGTTCCCCGCGCCCCTGAAAAGCCAGCCCCTGCCGGGGCTGAATCCCGCCTCAGCTCGCAGAACCTCGCCCGACTCCGCAAAAGACCAGCCCCCGGCATTCGAGGGGCAGGGGGCAGATTCAGCCTCTCCGGCGTTTGAGGAGCGGGGGGTTCGGGGGCTGGCCCCCGACGATGGGGTTCCGGGGAGTAGCCCCGTGGTGGGGTTCCGGGGCGGCAGCCCCGGCGGGGTCTGGGGCGGCGGAGCCCCGGGGAGCGGGGGTTTGGGGGCGGAGCCCCCGGGGCTGTCCGCAGGGCTTTCGGGAAGGGGCGGGGAGGGGAAAAAAGACCGGCGGTACCGCGAGCGCGCGGTGCCGCCGGTCCTCGTTTGCCGGAGGGCAATCGTCTGGGATCCCAGACAGGAACCCCTTGCGACCCCCTGCCGAAAGCCCCCTGTCCTCAGGCTTGATTGACCTATGAACGAAATCTCCGTGGGGGTCGGCCCCCTCTCCGCCGCCGATGTCGTGTCCGTCGCCCGGCACGGGGCCCGCTTGACCCTCAGCCACGAAGCGCTCGGCGAGATCTCCAAGAGCCGTCAGGTCATCGAGAACCTCGCCGACGACGTGGTCCCGCACTACGGCGTCTCCACCGGCTTCGGTGCCCTCGCCACCCGTCACATCCCGCTCGACCTGCGCGCCCAGCTGCAGCGCAGCCTCGTCCGCTCCCACGCGGCCGGCTCCGGCCCCGAGGTCGAGCGCGAGGTCGTCCGCGCCCTCATGCTCCTCCGCCTCTCGACGCTGGCCACCGGCCGCACCGGTGTCCGCCCCGAGACCGCGCAGGCCTACGCGGACCTGCTCAACGCCGGCATCACCCCGGTCGTCCACGAGTACGGCTCGCTCGGCTGCTCCGGCGACCTCGCCCCGCTCGCCCACTGTGCGCTCGCCGTCATGGGCGAGGGCCAGGTGCGCAACGCCGACGGTGAGCTGATGCCCGCCGCCGACGCGCTCGCCGCCGCCGGGCTCACCCCGGTCACGCTGCACGAGAAGGAGGGCCTGGCCCTCATCAACGGCACCGACGGCATGCTCGGCCAGCTCGTCATGGCCGCCGCCGACCTGCGGATGCTGCTGCGTACCGCCGACATCGCCGCCGCGATGAGCGTCGAGGGCCAGCTCGGCACCGACCGCGTCTTCGCCGCCGACCTGCAGGCCCTGCGCCCGCATCCCGGCCAGGCCTCCAGCGCCGCCAACCTGACGGCGCTGCTCGCCGACTCGGCGATCGTCGCCAGCCACCGCGGCCCCGAGTGCACCCGTGTCCAGGACGCGTACTCGCTGCGCTGCACCCCGCAGGTGCACGGCACCGCCCGTGACACCCTCGCGCACGCCGAGACCGTCGCCGACCGCGAGCTGGCCAGTGCCATCGACAACCCGGTCGTCACCCCCGACGGCCGCGTCGAGTCCAACGGCAACTTCCACGGCGCTCCCGTGGCCGCCGTCCTGGACTTCCTCGCGATCTCCGTGGCCGACCTCGCCTCGCTCTCCGAGCGCCGTACGGACCGCTTCCTGGACGTGGCCCGCAACCACGGCCTGAACGCGTTCCTCGCCGACGACCCCGGCGTCGACTCGGGCCACATGATCGCCCAGTACACGCAGGCCGGCATCGTCTCCGAGCTCAAGCGGCTCGCCGCCCCCGCCTCCGTGGACTCGATCCCCTCCAGCGCCATGCAGGAGGACCACGTGTCCATGGGCTGGGCCGCCGCCCGCAAGCTGCGTCGCGCCATCGACGGCCTGACCCGCGTGGTCGCCGTGGAGATCCTCACCGCGGCCCGTGCGCTCGACCTGCGCGCCCCGCTCACGCCGTCGCCCGCCACCGCGGCCGTCGTCGCGGGCCTGCGCGAGCACGTCGAGGGCCCCGGCACCGACCGGTACCTCGCCCCGGAGATCGAGTTCGCCGTGCAGTACGTGGCCGAGGGCCGTGCCCTCGCCGCCGCCGAGTCCGTCACCGGCAAGCTCGGCTGACACCCCTCGGGGTGTCTCCCGGCTGACCGGCGCCCGCTCGGCCGGTCCGTCGAACCGAGGACCCCTCCCGCCACCGATCACCCGGTGGCGGGAGGGGTCCTTTCGTATACGGGAGTACGGGAGTACGGGATTACGGGGCGGGGCGGGGCGGGTCAGGCGCCTGCGCTGCCGCCGATCCTCCGGCTCAACTGCTCCGCGGTACGGGAGACTTGGGCCGCGATGCGCTGCTGCTCCTCCGGGCCGACCTCCGCGACGGGGAACGTGACGGCCACCCCGGCCACCGGGTGTGCCTGGTGGTCGAGGACCGCCGCGGCCACCGAGGCGAAGCCGGTCGTCACCTCGCCGTCCTCCGTGGCGTACCCGCGCCGCCGCGCCTCCACGAGGAGTTGCCGCAGCGCGGTCAGGGAGCCGGGACCCACCTCGTTGCGCAGCACGAACGCGGAGGCGTCGGGGAACAGGGCACGCACCTGCGCCTGCGGGAGCCCGGCGAGGACGGCGCGCCCGCTCGCGGTCAGATGCGCGGGCAGCCGCACCCCGACCTCGGTGACGAGCGGTGCCCGGCCGGGTGCGCGCTCCTCGATGACGTAGATGACCTCGCGGCCGTGCAGGACGGCGAGGTGCGCGTTGTGGCCCGTACGGTCGACGAGCTTCGCGAGCGGCACGCGGGCCAGGCGCTGGAAGGGGGCCTGGCGGCTGTAGCCGGAGCCGAGCTCGAAGGCGCCGACGCCGAGCCCGTACCGCCGCTCCTCCGGCAGGTGCACGACGAAGCCCTCGCGGGCCAGGGTGTCGAGCAGGTGGTACGTGGTCGAGCGGGGCACTCCCACGTCACGGCTGATCGCGGCGGCGGGCACGGGGCCCGCCTGACCGGCGAGGTAACGGAGGATGGCGAGGACTTGGGCTGCGGCGGGGACAGGGGCCATACCGGGAGATTACGTCCGGGGGTGGCGCCGGTCCCGGGCTCGTGCCCGGATATCTGGGATACGAGACGCCGACCGCCGCGTCACTCGCCCACGATCTCCCTGAGCGCCGCCAGGTGCCCCGCGTACGCCCTGCGGCCCGCCGGGGTCAGGCGCAGCCACACCCGCTGCCGGGTGTCGCGCACCGCCTTGCGCTGTTCCACGTATCCCGCGTCGATGAGCGTGCCGGTGTGCTTGCTCAACACCGAGGCGGACAGGTCGAGTTGCTCCTGCAGGACCGCGAACTCGGCCTCGCCCGCCGCCTCCAGGAGCGCGCAGATGCGCAGCCGGTTCGGGGCGTGGATGAGGTGGTCGAAGCCGTTCATCATGCCGTGGCGTAGGAGGCCGGGGAGACCTTGCGGTGCAGTCGTACGAAGAGCAGGTGGAAGGCGATCGAGACGGCGGCGGCCGCGACCGAGGCGGCGATCAGCCAGAGTGGCTGCGCGGTGGCCTTGAACGCCCAGGCCGAGCCCATGAGCAGGACCGGCAGGCCGATCGTCAGCGGCACGGTCACCTTCCTGGGCAGGACGTCGAACCGCAGCGCGACGCCTGTGCGGCGGCGCCAGGCGGCGCCGACGTACGTGAAGAGGCCCAGGTAGAGCAGGGTCGACACGCCCAGGGTCACGGCCCAGGCCGAGTTCGGGAGCAGCCACTCGCGGTCGCTCAGCATCCCGCCGTAGGCGAAGGGGAAGAGCGCGACGTACGCGGTGAGGACCGTCGCGAACCAGAGGGGCCAAGGGGTGGCGGAGCGGGCCTGTATCTCCTGCTTCACGCGCACCGCGTCGGCGAGCGCGGTGCTGGCTTCGGCGGGAGAGGGGAGTGCCTCTTCGGGAGTGGGCTCCTCGGAGGCGGGCTCCTCCGAAGTGGGCTCCTCTGGGGTGGGTTCCTCCGAAGTGGGCTGTGTCGCTTCGGAGTCGGGGCGCTCGGGGGTGTCCTTGTCGGTTTCCACGCCGGAAAGAGTACGGGTGACTTTCCGGCATGGCAACTGAATGTTTTCCGGCATGGAAACCAGGCTGGACTACAGCTCCTCGAAGTCCGTCTTCTCGCGCACCCCGCAGTCCGGGCACGGCCAGTCGTCGGGCACCTCCGCCCACGGCGTGCCGGCCGGGAAGCCCTCGCGGGGCGCACCGGCCGCCTCCTCGTACACGAAGTCGCAGACGGGGCAGCGGAATCGGCTCACGCGGTCACCCCGTACCGTGCGCGCTTGCCGGGCTGGACGTTGGCGCGCGACAGGTCGCCGTCGTAGTGGGCGCGCACCCGGTGGTCCATCACGCGGCGCCACAGCGGCGGGAAGTAGGCGAGCACGATCATCCCCGCGTACCCGGTGGGCAGTTCGGGCGCCTCGTCGAAGTGGCGCAGGGCCTGGTAGCGGCGGACCGGGTTGGCGTGGTGGTCGCTGTGCCGCTGCAGGTGGTAGAGGAACACGTTGGAGGCGACGTTGTTGCTGTTCCAGCTGTGCCGGGGCGCGCAGCGCTCGTACCGCCCGGCGGAGGTGGTGGCCCGCAACAGGCCGTAGTGCTCGGTGTAGTTGATGACCTCCAGAAGGCTGAAGCCGAACACGGCCTGCACCAGGAGGTACGGGAGCACCTCGACGCCGAACGCCGCGACCAGCGCCCCGAAGAGCACGAGCGACATCGCCCAGGCGTTCAGGACATCGTTCCGCGGCGACCACGGGCTCTTGCCGCGCCGCTCCATCCGGCGGCGCTCAAGTCCCCACGCCGAGCGGAGACTTCCGTACACCGTGCGCGGCAGGAAGCGCCAGAAGCTCTCGCCGAGGCGGGCGCTCGCCGGGTCCTCGGGGGTGGCGACGCGGACGTGGTGGCCGCGGTTGTGCTCGATGAAGAAGTGCCCGTACAGCGTCTGCGCCAACGCCACCTTGGACAGCCAGCGCTCCAACTGCTCCTTCTTGTGGCCCAGTTCGTGCGCGGTGTTGATGGCGATGCCCGCCACCCCGCCGAGCGTGATCGTCAGGCCGATCCGGTCCGCGAGCCCCAGGTCGCCGCGGGTGAGCAGCCAGCAGCCGAGGACCAGGCCCGCGTACTGCAGCGGCAGGTAGAGGAAGGTGCACCAGCGGTAGTAGCGGTCCTGCTCCAGCCAGGCGAGCGCGCTCTCCGGCGGGTTGGCCGCGTCCTTGCCGATCAGCTGGTCGATCACCGGGAAGATCACGTAGAGCACCACGACGCCGGTCCACCAGAAGAGGCCCTGGCCGGTGGCGGCGACGAGGCCCCAGGCGATGAACGGGAACGCCGGGATGATCAGACCCAGAAGCCAGAGGTACCGCTTGGGATCCCGCCAGTCGGGCTCCGGGATCCCCGTCGTGCCGGCCATGTCACGCCCTCCTTGTGGGTGGGTTGCACCGTGCGGGGGTGGGTGGGCTGCGCCTGGGGGAGTGAGTTACGTCCGGCGCGATTCCCGTCCAGCAGTTAGACAGTTCGTCAGGGAAGTGTCAACAGCTGTAACAGGCTCTGGGACAGCTAGAGTTGGGGCACCATGACGCGCTTTCGGCAAGCTGTCCGCACCCTGCTCCGGGAGCAGATCCTGGACGCCGCGTATCGGCTGGTCACCGAGGAGGGCTGGGCGCGGCTGCGGGTCGCGCCCGTCGCCCGCGGCGCCGGATGCAGCCGCCAGACCGTCTACAACGAATTCGGCACGAACCCCAAGAGCGCCATCGGCCTCGCCCTCGTCGAGCGCGAGGCGGAGCGGTTCCTGCTCGGCATCCAGGAGCAACTCGACGCCCACCGCGACTCGTTGGAGGCCGCGGCCGCCGCGGGCGTCGGCTTCGTACTGCATCGCGCCGACGCCAACCCGCTGATCCGCTCCGTGCTCACGGCGGCCCGCGGCGGCCAGGACGACGAGCTGCTCGCCTACCTCACCACCCGCCCCGAGCCGGTCTTCGACACCGCCACCGCCATGCTCGACGCGTACGCGGCCGACACCTGGCCCGAGGTCGACGCGGCCTCCCGCAGCCTCGCCGTCGAGACGATCGTCCGGCTCACCGTCAGCCACATCGTCCAACCGGCCGCGGATCCGGAGCAGTCGGCCGGCAGGATCGCCGCGATCACCGCACGCATCGCCTACCCGGCGAAGGAGTAGGAACTCGACGGCTCTGGACTCCCTTACTTGTCCCAGTAGTTGAGCGGCGCCGACCCCACACTGCGGCCCTTGCGGTCCAGGATGCGGCCCACGTGCTTGACGGTGCGCAGGACCACCGCCCGCTCCGTGATGCGCAGGTCGAGATGGGCCAGGCGGCGGTTCACCAGAGCCTCCGTGGTGTGCACGTCGGCGAGGTCGGGCAGCCAGATGTCCAGGACCAGGTTGTGCGCGCCCGCGGTGATGCTGCACATCCTGAGGCCGGGCAGCGTACGCAGCGCGCTCACCGTCTCGTCCAGGTGCTGGGCCGGCACCGAGCCGAAGTACACCACCGAGATCGGGAAGCCCGTCAGCGGCCGGGCGAGCGCGCAGCGCAGCGAGAGCCGGCCCGTGGACGTGAGGACGCGGAGCCGGCGCCGCACCGTCGCCGTGGACGCCTCCACGGTCTCGGCGAGCTCCGTCAGCGGCATCCGCCCGTCCGCGCCGAGCGCGAGGGCGATCCGGCGGTCGAGCGGGCGCAGCGGCTCCTGCGGCAGGTTCGGGCGCTCCACGGCCAGCTCCTGCCGCTGCCGCCGGGTGAGGCTGCGCAGCCGCCACGAGGCGCCCTCGAACGGCGTCGCCGTCATGACGTGGCTGCGCACCGCCCGTACGCCCGGCAGCTGCGAGATCCGCTCGCCCGCGAGCCGGGCCAGGCCGTCCAGGTCCGCGGCGCCGACGATCGCGAGCAGGTCGCGGCCCCCGGAGGTCTGCTTGAGGCTCAGTACGCAGGTGTCGCGGGCGAGCAGCCCGATGGTGTCCTCGCTGGGCCGCCCGTCCATGTCGATCTCGATCTGCGCGTACACCCCGTCGTCGTTGCCGGGGGACAGATAGCCGTCGACCCAGGCCATGCCCGTGCGCACCATCCGCTCCCAGCGCCGGGCCACCGTCACCGGGTCCACGTCCAGGACCTCGCCGGCCCGCACCCACGGGATGCGCGGCTGGATCTGCAGGGCGTGCACGATCGCCAGGTCGAGCTCGTCCAGGGTGTGCGCCCTGTCCGGCTCCGTGTGCGTTCGCTGCGTCTCCATGAGGGGTGCCGAATCCTGCGTGAAGGGGTGGCCGAGTGACGGATTCCGGCGATTTTACCTGCATGCCGTCCCGTAAACCGACGATCGTCCGCCATGAGCCACGCACAGTTCTCCTCCCTGCGCATCGTCCGGGCCCGCCTCGTCGACGGCACCGGCGCCGGCCCCGTCGAGGACGCCGTGATCGACATCGACGAGACCGGCACGATCGTCCACGCGGGCCCCGCCGCCACGGCCCCCGCCGCGCCCGCCCGCGCCCGCACCGTGGACGCCGCCGGCCGCACCGTGCTGCCCGGCTTCATCGACACCCATGTCCACCTCGCCGTGGAGTCCGCCCGGCAGATGGTCAGGCGGCACGAGTCGGACCCGACGGTCGAGACGTTCCGTACCGCCGAGCGGCTGCGGATCACCCTCGACGCGGGCATCACCACCGCCCGCGACCTCGGCGGACTGCCCGCCGGATACCGCGACGCGGTCGCGGCCGGGCTCACCGTCGGCCCCCGCCTGCACACCGCCGTCCGCATCCTCAGCCACACCGGCGGCCACGCCGACTTCCACACGGACTGCGGCTTCGACCCCAGCTCCGGCATGGGCGAGATCGCCGACACCCCCGACGAAGTACGCGTCGCCGTACGGCGGTTGCTCCGCTCCGGCGCCGACGTGATCAAACTCTGCGCGACCGGCGGCATGAGCAGCCCGTACGACCAGCCCGACGACGAGGGCCTCACCGTCGAGGAGATCCGCACCGTCGTCGACGAGGTCGCCCGGCACGGCGGCCGCCCCGTCGCGGCGCACGCCCAGGGCACGGCGGGCATCCTCAACGCCATCCGCGGCGGCGTCACCAGCGTCGAGCACGGCTACGGGATGACCGCCCAGGCCCGTGAACTCGCAGGCGAGCACGGCACGTTCGTGGTGCCCACCCTGTCCACCGTCTTCGACGGCATCGACAAGGCGACCATGCAGCCCTTCCACTACGAGAAGAAGGTCCGCTGGTCCGGCATCACCCGCGAGAACATCTCCGCCGCCATCGCCGACGGCCTGCGCATCGCCCTCGGCACCGACGCCGCGATGGTGCCGCACGGCCGCAACCTGCGCGAGCTCGCCCACCTCGTCTCGCTCGGCATGAGCCCCGCGGCGGCCATCGAGGCGGGCACCCGGCACGCCGCCGAACTCCTCGGCCTCGCCGACGAGTTGGGCACCCTCGAAGCCGGAAAGCAGGGCGACCTCGTGCTCTGCGAAGGCGACCCGCTCGCCGACGTGTCGGTCCTCGCCGACCCCGCGAACGTCCTGCTCGTCGCCCAGCGCGGCGCCGTGCGCAAGGACACCCTCGGCCTCGCACAGGCCGACGGAGAGCCAACGGAAGGAGCAGCCGGATGAGCACCTCGGTCACCCCGGCCCGGACGCCCGCGGGCGGCCCGGCCAAGCCCACCTTGCTCGACAAGGTCATGAACGGCATCGAGCGGGCGGGCAACAAACTGCCGCACCCGGTGCTGCTGTTCGTCGGCCTGTTCCTGATCATCGGCACCGTATCCACCGTCCTCGCGGCGTACGGCGCCACCGTCACCGTGCCCGGCGAGAACGAAACCCTCGCCGTGAAGGGGCTGTTCACGGGGGAGGGCGTCCGCTGGCTCCTTGAGAACTTCATCCCGAACTTCACGGGCTTCCCGTCCCTCGGCACCGTCCTGTTGATGATGGCCGCGGTCGGCGTCGCCGAGAAGACCGGGCTCCTGGAGACCGCCGTACGGGCGTCCATCGCGCGGGCCCCGAAGCGGCTGCTTCCCTATCTCGTCGCGTTCGTGGCCTGCCAGGCACACCTGATGAGCGATGTCGCGATCCTCGTCATCCCGCCGCTCGCCGCCCTCGCGTTCAAGAACGCGGGGCGCAACCCGATCGCCGGACTCATCGGCGGCTTCGCCTGCGTCTGCGCCGGATACGCCGCCGGGTTCTCCGTCGGCGCGCTCGACGCCCTCTACGTCGGCATCACCCAGCAGGCCGCGGCCGTGCTCCCCGGCGGCGAGAGTGCGCCCACGCACATCCTCGTCAACTACTTCTTCACCGCCTCCGCCAGCTGCGTACTCGCCCTGATCGGCGGCCTGTTGATCTCCCGCGTACTCGAACCGCGGCTGCCGCAGCCCGACCCGGCGGCGGAGGCGGACGAGAACGAGGGCGCACCGGAAGCGGACGGCGCGCCTTCCGTGACCGTCACAGCACGCCAGCGCAAGGGCCTGCTCCACGCCGGGCTCGCCGTGCTGCTCTACGCCGCCGTCGTGGTGACCTGCTGGCTGCTGCCCGGCTCCCCGCTGCGCGGCGAGGGCGGCGCGCTCGTCCCGTCGCCGGTCCTGAACGGCATCGTGCCGCTGCTGTTCCTCGCGTTCGTGATCGCCGGCGTCGTCTACGGCCGTACGGTCGGCACCCTCAAGCGCGCCGAGGACGCCCCGCGGATGATGGCCGAGTCCATCACCGGCATGTCCGGCTACATCGTCCTCATCCTGGTGATCTCGCAGGTCATCGGCGTCTTCGACTGGTCCAACGTGGGCACGCTGCTCGCCGTGAACGGGGCCGAACTGCTGGAGTCCGCAGGCCTCACCGGCTTCACGGGGCTCGTCCTCTTCGTGCTCCTGGTCTGCGTCCTGAACCTCTTCGTCACCTCGGGCTCGGCCCTGTGGTCGCTCGTCGCGCCGGTCTTCGTCCCGGCGTTCATGCTGCTCGGCATGGAACCGGCCATCACCCAGGCCGCGTTCCGCATCGGTGACTCCGCGACGCAGATGATCACGCCGCTCAACCCGTACGTCTTCCTGATGCTGACGATCCTGCGCCGCTACGAGCCGAGCGCCCAGCTCGGCACGGTCCTCTCCCGGCTCTCGGTGTTCGTCGTCCCGTTCCTGATCGCCTGGCTCGCGGTCCTCGGCCTCTTCTACGGCCTGGACCTGCCGCTCGGTCCGGGGGCGGACATCCACCGCTGACCGCCCCGTACCCGGCACGCACAACACCGCGCCCCGCACGTCGAGTTGACGTGCGGGGCGCGGTGTCGTCGCCGAGGGGTGGGGCTCAGGACTTGGCGTCCAGGTCCACGTCCAGGTCGTCCGTCTCCGTCCAGAAGCCGTCGTCCGCGTCCTGCAGGCGGGAGGCCGCGTGCTTCATGTGGCGGCGGACCGCGGCGCGGGCGGCGCGGGCGTCGCCGGACTCGATGGCCGTGAGGATCGCGTGGTGCTCGACCCGGACCGCCTCGTTGAAGTCGTCCCTGCGGGCCTCGTTGGCGCGGGTGACGCGGATGCCGCTGCGCAGCACCTCGCCGAGGTAGCGGACCGTGGAGACCATCACCTCGTTGCCCGTGGACTCGGCGATCGACCGATGGAACGCCAGGTCCTCGTCCACCCCGTCGCCGCCCGCGGCCACGGCCTCGTCGATCGCCGTCAGGGCCTGCCGCATCCGCTCGATGTCGGCCGGGGTGGCGCGGGTCGCGGCGAGGGAGGCCGCCTCGCCCTCCATGGCGCGACGGACCTCCACGATCTTCAGGACCTTGGCCTTGGTGCCGGAGCCCTCGCCGTCCGCCTCCAGGTCGAGCGGGCGGGTGCGCCGCGGCATGACGAACACGCCGCGGCCCTGCCGGGGTTCGACCAGCCCGGCGCTGCGCAGCCGGGACACGGCCTCGCGGATCACCGTACGGCTGACGCCGAGCTGCTTCACCAACTCGACCTCGGTCGGGAGCTTGTCGCCCTCGGCCAGACGGCCGGACTCGATCTCCTCCGAGAGGATCGCCGCGACCCGGTCCGCGAGCCGTACAGGGCCACTCACCTTGGAGAACATGCGTGCCAGTCTATCCGTCAGGCCCTGCCCGAACCGGCGGCGGTCGGGGCGAGAGCGGTCACGGCCTCCGGGTGGTCCTCGACGTACGCCCGGACGACCGCCTCGAAGCTGTCGTCCGGGGTGAGGCCGAGCGCCGCGGCCCGCGCGTTGTCGAAGGCGGCAGGCCAGGAGCCCACGATCGCCTCGACGGACGGGTCCGGCTCGACCGTCACCAGCTCGGCTACGGCGTCCCCGGCGACCCGGCGGACCGTGTCGAGCATCTCGGCGACCGTGACGGTCAGCGCCGGCAGGTTCACCGGCAGCTCCCCCTCGAAGTGGCCCGGACCGCTGCCCCGTTCCGCCTCGGCGATCCGCAGGATGCCGTCGACGGTGCGCCGTGGCGAGGCCAGGGCGACCCGCAGGTCCGGGCTGACCGGGCAGACGGCCGGAAGCCCGGCGAGCGGCTCGCGGACGATGCCGGAGAGGAAGCCGGAGGCGGCGGCGTTCGGCTTGCCCGGCCGTACGGACACCGTCATCAGGCGGGCCACCCGGCCGTCGAGGAAGCCCCGGCGGCTGTACTCGGCGACCAGCTGCTCGCAGATCCGCTTCTGCACGCCGTAGCTGGAGCGCGGGGTGGGCAGCGTCGACTCGCTGACCACCGCGGGCAGCGGCAGCGCGGCGTCCGAGCCGTACACCGCGACGCTGGAGGCGAACACGACGCGCGGCAGCGGACCGCCGGCGGCGGCCTGGGCGCGGGCGGCCTCCAGGAGGGCCCGCGTGGTGTCCAGGTTGGCGCTCATGCCGAGGTCGAAGTCGGCCTCGCACTCGGCGGAGACCGCGGCCGCCAGGTGGATCAGCACGTCGACGGGCTCCGCGAACACCTCGTCGAGCCGTTCGACGAGGTCGCCGCAGACGACCTCGACCAGGGGGTCGGCGAGGACGGGGGAGTCCTCGGGCACGAACCGGTCGGCGAGCACGAGGCGGTCGACGGGCGTCCCGCCGAGGGTGCGCCGCTGCAGCAGGGCCTCGGCGACCTTGCGGCCGAGGAAGCCGAATCCGCCGGTGATGACGATCCTCATGCGTGGTCTCCTCGGTGGTCCGCGGACCGGTCGTTCTCGTGGTTCTTCAGCCAGCCGAGCCCCTCGCTCGTGCCGGCGCGCGGGCGGTACTCGCAGCCGATCCAGCCGTCGAAGCCCAACGCGTCGACCACGCCGAAGAGATGGGGGAAGTTCAGCTCGTTCGCGGCGTCCGGCTCGTGCCGGTCGGGCACGCCCGCGATCTGCAGATGCGCGACGCGTCCGGTGGGCAGGTCCCGGCGCAGCGTCGCCGTCAGGTCGCCCTCGACGATCTGGCAGTGGTACAGGTCCAGCTGCACCTTGAGGTTGGGGGCGCCCACCTCCCGTACGACCGCGTGCGCGTCGGCCTGCCGGCTGATGAAGTAGCCCGGCATGTCACGGGTGTTGATGGGCTCGATGAGGAGGTCCACGCCCGCTGCGGCGGCGCGCTCGGCGGCCCAGGCGAGGTTGCCCAGGTAGGTGGCCCGATGGGCGTCCCACTCGGCGGGGGTGGCGTCCTGCGGCACGAGTCCGGCCATCACGTGCACCTGGCCGCAGCCGAGCGCGGCCGCGTACTCCAGGGCCTTCTCGATCCCGGCGCGCAGCTCGGCCTCGCGGCCCGGCAGCGAGGCGAGGCCCCGCTCGCCCTTGTCCCAGTCGCCGGGGGGCGCGTTGAAGAGCACCTGGCGCAGGCCGTGCTCGTCCAGCAGACGGCGCAGCTCGGCGGGCTCGTGGTCGTACGGGAAGAGGTACTCGACGCCCTCGAAGCCGTCGGCCGCGGCGGCGGCGAAGCGGTCGGGGAAGGCGTGCTCGGTGTACATCATCGACAGGTTCGCGGCGAACCTAGGCATGGGTTGCTCCTGTGGTCGGAAGGAGAGCGGGACCTGAGCCGGTCATCGGTTCACGACCTCCTTCTTCGTGGTGAGGACGGCGATCGCGCCGACGACGAGGCTGAGGGCCAGGACGTACATCGGGATCGCGGACGAGCCGGTGGCGTCCTTCAGGGAGCCGATCATGTACGGGCTGACGAACCCGGCCAGGTTGCCCACCGAGTTGATCACGGCGAGCCCGGCGGCGGCCGCGGTGCCGCCGAGGAAGGCGGTGGGCAGCGACCAGAACAGCGGGGCGCAGGTCAGCACGCCGGCGGCGGCGAAGGACAGGGCGATCAGGGAGAGCGCGGTGGACCCGCTCCAGCTCGCGGCGAGGGAGAAGCCGACGGCGCCCATGAGGCTCGGTATCACCAGGTGCCAGCGGCGCTCGCGGCGCTTGTCGGCGGAGCGGCCGAAGAGGTTCATGGCGACGAGCGCGGCGAGGAACGGCACGGCGCTCAGCACGCCGATGGTGAAGGTGTCCTCGATGCCGGTGGACTTGACGAAGGTCGGCATCCAGAACGTGAGCGCGTACTGGCCCATCACGAAGCAGAAGTAGATGAGGCACATCAGCCACACCTTCGGGTCGCGGAAGCCGTCCCAGGCGCCGCCGTGCTTCTGGTGCGCGGTGTCCTTGGCGAGCGCCGCTTCCACGATGTCCTTCTCGTCGTCGGACAGCCACTTGGCGCCGCGCACCCCGTTGTCGAGGTAGAAGAGCGTGGCCACGCCGATGAGGATCGCCGGGATGGCTTCGAGCAGGAACATCCACTGCCAGCCCTGCCAGCCGTTCTTCCCGTGGAAGGCGTCCATGATCCAGCCGGAGAGCGGGTTGCCGAAGATGCCGGCGACGGGGATCGCGGACATGAACATCGCGATGACGCGGGCCCGGCGGTGGGACGGGAACCAGTACGTGCAGTAGAGGATCACGCCCGGGTAGAACCCGGCCTCGGCGGCGCCGAGGAGGAAGCGGAGCACGTAGAACCACGTCTCGTTCGAGACGAACATGAACGCGCCGGAGACCAGACCCCACGTGATCATGATCCGGGCGATCCAGGTGCGGGCCCCGATGCGCTGCAGCATCAGGTTGGACGGCACCTCGAAGAGGAAGTACCCGATGAAGAACAGACCCGCGCCGAGCCCGTACGCCGCCTCGCTGAGACCGAGGTCGTCGGACATCTGCAGCTTGGCGAAGCCGACGTTGACGCGGTCCAGGTACGAGAAGACGTAGCAGAGGATCAGGAAGGGGACGATACGGAGAACGACCTTGCGGAAGACGGCGTTCTCACGGGCGAGGTCGGGGGCCTCGGCCGTCGCGGTGGACGTGGACATGCGGAATCCTATCTGCGGCTCAGGGGATTCTCGGGCAGGGGAGAGGGGCGGTGCACGGGGGCCGGGCCCACAGGGGCCCTGCGGTCACCAGGAGGCGCCGAAGGTTGCCTTCAGCTCGTCGAGCGCGGGGCCGGGGAGCGGCTCCGGTCGGCGTTCGGTGAGGAGCCAGAGGCGCGCGGTCTCCTCCAGCTCTTCGAGCACGGCGAGCGCGGACGCCGCGTCCGGGCCCCAGACGACCGGGCCGAGCCGGTCGAGGAGCACGGCCCTGATGGGGGTGGACTCGGCGGCCCGCCGGGCGATGTGCCCGGCGACCAGGTCGGCCACGCGGGGGTCGCCGGGCCGGTGGTACGGGACGAGCGGGACGTGCCCGACCTTCATGACGTAGTACGGCGTGATCGGGGGGAGCACGTCGTCCTCGCTCCAGACGCCGGCCAGGGTGAGGGCGACGAGGTGTGTGGAGTGGGTGTGGACGACGAACCGCGCCGAGGGGTCGGCCTCGTAGATCCGCCGGTGCAGGGTGAGGGTCTTGCTGGCCCGGTCGCCCGCGAGCTGCGTGCCGTCGGCGTCGACGAGGGCGAGGCGCTCCGGCGACAGGAAGCCGAGGGCGGCGTCGGTCGGGGTGATCAGGTGCCCGCCGTCGAGCCGGGCGCTGATGTTGCCGGCGCTGGCGTGCACGTAGCCGCGGTCGAAGAGGCTGGTGCCGACGCGGACGATCTCGGCGCGGGCCGCGTCCACGGCCTGCTCGGGGAGGCGGGTCATACGGGCTCCCCGGCGGATTCGAGGCGGGCGAAGGCGTCGGTGAAGAAGCCGGGGCTGCCGAAGTTGCCCGACTTCAGGGTGATGTGCAGGGTGTCCCCGCCGGACAGCTCGGCGGCGCACCACGGCACGCCCGGGTCGATCTGCGCTCCGATGCGGAGTCCGGTGAGGCCGAGTGCCTGCACCACGGCCCCGGAGGTCTCGCCGCCCGCGACGGCCAACTGCCGTACGCCGAGGTCGAGCAGCCCCTGCGCGACGCGGGCCAGGGTCCGCTCGACGAGCTCACCGGCCTCGGCGACGCCGAGCCTGCCCTGCACGGTCCTGACCGCGTCGGGCGTCTCGGTGGAGTAGACGAGCACGGGACCGTCGGCGAGGTGCCGCGCGGCGAAGGCCAGGGCCTCGCCCGCGACGTCCTGGCCGTCGGCGATCCGCAGCGGATCCACGCTGAACGCGGGCCGTCCGGCGCGCAGGAACTCCCGCACCTGCCCGTTGGTCGCGGTCGACACCGAACCGGAGACGATCGCCTGCAGGCCCCCGGCGGGCGGGAGTTGGGCGGCGCTCGCGGACGGCTCGAAGCCCCAGTTGGCGGGCAGGCCGATGGCGAGACCCGAACCCGCGGTCACCAGCGGGAGGTCCCGGACCGCCGCGCCGAGCCGCAGCAGGTCGTCGTTGGAGACGGCGTCGACGATCGCGGCGCCCACCCCGTCCTTGCGCAGCTCCCCGATGCGGTCCCGGATCGCGTCGGGGCCCGCGGCCACCACGGTGTGGTCGACCAGGCCGACCGGGCGGGTGGACTGCGCCCCGAGGACGGACACCAGGTCGGAGTCGGTCATCGGCGTCAGCGGGTGGTGGCGCATGCCGCTCTCGCTCAACAGGACGTCGCCGACGAAGAGATGGCCCTTGAAGATGGTCCGCCCGTTGTCGGGGAACGCAGGGGTCGCCACCGTGAAGTCCGTGCCGAGGGCGTCCAACAGGGCCTCGGTGACGGGGCCGATGTTGCCCGCCGGGGTCGAGTCGAAGGTCGAGCAGTACTTGAAGTAGATCTGCTCCGCGCCCACGGACCGCAGCCAGTCCAGGGCCCGCAGCGAGACCTCGACGGCCTCGTCGACGGGCGTCGTACGCGACTTGAGGGCGATGACGACGGCGTCCGCGTCGACCGGGCCCGGGGTTCCCGGCGCCGGCACGTCGATCAGCTGGACGACGCGCATCCCGGCGCGTACGAGGTTGTTGGCGAGGTCGGTCGCGCCGGTGAAGTCGTCGGCGATGCAGCCGAGTCGGATGGTCATGTCAGGCCTCGTCCTTCTGCTCGGGCAGCTCGGCGTGCTTCTGTCCGGGCAGCTCGATCCCGGGGAAGGTCTTGATCACGGCGCTGTCGTCCTCGCCGCCCAGACCGGAGGCGGAGGCCTGCAGGAACATCTGGTGCGCGGTGGCCGCGAGCGGCAGCGGGAACTTCTCCGGACGGGCCGCGTCGAGCACGAGCCCGAGGTCCTTGACGAAGATGTCGACCGCGGACAGCGGCGTGTAGTCCCCGGCGAGGACGTGCGCCATCCGGTTCTCGAACATCCACGAGTTGCCCGCGCTGTGCGTGATCACCTCGTAGAGCGACTCGGCGGGCACCCCGGCCTTGATGCCGAGGGCCATCGCCTCGGCGGCCGCGGCGATGTGCACACCGGCGAGCAGCTGGTTGACGATCTTCACCTTGGAGCCGATGCCCGCTTCGTCGCCGAGGCGGTAGACGGTGGCGCTCATCGCTTCGAGCACCGGGTCGGCAAGGGCGTACGCGGTCGCGGAGCCCGAGGTCATCATGGTGAGCTCGCCGCTCGCGGCCCGTGCGGCACCGCCGGAGATCGGGGCGTCCAGGTAGAGCACGCCCCGCTCGGCGAGCCGCTTCTCCAGCTGGGCCGACCAGTTGGGGTCGGCGGTCGAGCACATCACGTAGACCGAGCCGGGGCGCAGCGCGTCGGCCGCGCCGCCGGGGCCGAAGAGTACCGACTCGACCTGCGCGGCGTTGACCACGACGCCGACCAGGACGTCGACGGCGGCCGCGAGCTCAGCGGCCGAGGCGTGGGCGGTGCCGCCGTCCTCGGCGAACGCGGCGGCCACCTCGGGCCGCAGATCGTGGACGGCCACGTCGAAGCCCGCGCTGCGCAGGCTGCGGGCCATCCCGAGCCCCATGGCCCCGAGGCCCACCACGCCCACGCGTGGTGCTGCCTGCCTGACCTGGTCGTTCATGAAACTTCCTCGTTTCGCTGTGCCGTCCGGGGCGCGGCTCCCGGCTCGGATTCGGTGCGGCGATCGCGTCATATGATGACCTGCGGACAGCTTGGTGGGAACTGTGATGCCAGTCACATGGGGGGCTGGTCGGCTGCGCGACACCGCCTCTGGCCTCGGCGTTCGCCGGTCGCAGGTACGCGCGGCAGCCGCGCCCGCCGCCCCGCGCGCATCATGAACAGGCCAGTCGTGGGCAGGACTTCACCCATGAACGAACGGGAAGACACCACCTGGGACGCGGGCGGCCTCGGCCCCTGGGCCCGCCACCGACGCACCCCGCTGTACGCGACCCCGCGCCTCACCGCCTACCGCGACGACGTCACGTTCCCCGACGGCAGCACCGGCCCCTACAACTGGGTGCGGGTCCCCGACCAGGTACGGGTGGCCGCCCTCGTCCACGGCAACCTCCTCGTCTGCGAACAGCACCACTACCTGACCGGCGTGATGTGGCAGCTGCCGGGCGGCCAGGTCGACCCGGCCGACGGCGCCCCCGAGAGGGCCGCACGGCGCGAGCTCGCCGAGGAGACCGGCTACCGCGACGGCCACTGGACCGACCACGGCGCCCTGCACCCGCTGCCCGGCGCGACCCCGGCCCGCGTGCACCTGTGGAGCACCGTCGACCCCGACCCGTACCCGGCGGCCCCGGAATCCGTCGAGGCCGACCTGAAGGTCCATCACATCCCGCTGGCCGAGGCGGTGTCGGCGGTCCGGGACGGCCGGTTGCGGTGCGCGGCGAGCGCGGCACTGGTGCTCGCGGTGGCGCTCTAGGCCCTGTCTTCAATCTCCTGCCTGCCCCGCGACGCCCGGCACGCACGCTCGCCGCGTTGCGGAAATGCCCTAGTAGCTCCGCTACGAGACCATTCCCGCGCCTTGCGAGCGCACGCACCGGACGCCGCGGGGCCCGCCCTTCGGGCGGACGACAGGAGATTGAAGACAGGGCCTAGGACCGTACGTGACGAACGGCTCGCGGCTCAGACCGTGAACCGGTCCGGGTCCGCGCGTTCCCAGTCCGCCGCCCAGGCCGTGGGCGGCGCCGTGCGCAGCTCGCCCGGCTCGGGCGGTACGTACAGCTCGGCGTACGAGCGGAACACGGCGTCGCCGCCCCTGCGGCGCAGCAGGTGCGGGGTCAGCTCGGCGGGCTCGCGTACGCCCATCGCGGCCATGATCTGCAGCGCGCTCTGCACGGTGGCCTGTTGATAGCGGGTGACGCGTACCGACTTGTCGGCGACGTCGAGGGCGCGGACCCGGCGCGGGTCCTGCGTGGTGACCCCGGTCGGGCAGCGGTTGGTGTGGCAGCGCTGCGCCTGGATGCAGCCCACGGCGAACATCATCGCCCGAGCCGCGTTGGTGTAATCGGCCCCCATGGCAAGGCGTTTGACGATGTCCGAGCCGGTGGCCACCTTGCCGCTCGCACCGATCCGTACCCGGTCCCGAAGTCCCGTGCCGATGAGCGCGTGGTGCACCGTGATCAGGCCCTCGGTGAGCGGCATCCCCAGGTGGTCGGCGAACTCCAGGGGCGCCGCGCCCGTGCCGCCTTCCGCGCCGTCGACCACGATGAAGTCCGGCGTGACCCCCTCCGCGAGCATCGCCTTGCACACCGCGAGGAACTGGGTGCGCGAACCGGGGCAGATCTTGAACCCGACGGGCTTGCCGTCCGCCAACTCCCGCATCCGGGCGAGGAACCGGACCAGTTCGCGCGGCGTCGAGAACGCCCGGTGGTACGGCGGCGACACGACCGTACGCCCCTGCGGGACCCCGCGCGCCGCCGCGATCTCGGCGCTCACCTTGCCCGCGGGCAGCACCCCGCCGATGCCGGGCTTGGCGCCCTGCGAGAGCTTCAGAGACACACAGCGGACGGCGGGCAGCGCCGCCCGGTCCGCGAACTGCCGCGGGTCGAAGTCGCCGTCCGGCGTGCGGCAGCCGAAGTAGCCCGTGCCGATCTCCCACACCAGGTCCCCGCCGGGCCGCAGGTGGTACTCGGAGATCCCGCCCTCGCCCGTGTCGTGCGCGAAACCCCCGCGCGCCGCACCGGAGTTGAGGGCGAGCAGGGCGTTCGAGGAGAGCGAGCCGAAGCTCATCGCGGACACGTTGAGCAGTGCCATCTCGTACGGTCGCGTGCAGTCGGGACCGCCGATCCGTACGCGCGGCGGGCGCTCGGGCACGTCGACGGGGGCGATGGACGGGACCAGGTACTCGTAGCCCCGCTCGTACATGTCGAGCTCGCTGCCGAACGGGTCCTCCGCGTCCTCGCCCTTGGCGCGCTCGTAGACGATGGTGCGGGTGTCGCGGTCGTAAGGGCGGCCGTCGTAGTCGCGCTCCACGAAGTACTGCTGCAGCTCCGGGCGGACCGACTCCAGCTCGTACCGCAGATGGCCGACGATCGGGTAGTTCCGCAGCACCGTGTGCCGCCGCTGCAGCAGGTCGTACACGCCCACGAGCGTCGGCGCCCCGCACAGCGCGACCGCCGCCCACCACCACGGCGAGAGCAACAGGGCGAGGGGGACGCCCGCGGCCGTGCCGGCGGCGAACAGAGCCAGAGCTGCGAAACGTGTCATGGACCTCCTTTAACCCGTTTCGGCCCCCGGGGACACCGGAGTGCGCCGCCGGGGGGGGGGGGGGGGGGGGGGGGGGGGCGCGGGGGCCCCCCCCCCCCCCGCCCCCCCCGCGCCGCGGGGGGCGGGC
>NZ_JASCIQ010000022.1 GCF_029968035.1 Streptomyces cavernicola
CTTAGTGGGCCTCGTGGTGAAACCCCGCCTCCCCCTTCGCCGCCGCTGGGGTTGGTGGTCAGCACGAGCACTGTCCCGGTGGCGCCGCGGAACGCGTAGAGATCGGCGATGTCCAGGCGCGGGTCCTTCTTCGCGGTCAGTCCGTCGAGATGTCAGACACAGGGGAACTCCTTCAAAGTGAGCAGAAGATGGTGGGTGCCTCGGGCTCATGCCGACGCTGTGCGGTTCCGCCGCGATGCCGGCTTCTTGGCCGTCGCCTCCGGGACGTCGACGTCCTGGATCACGGGCTCCTCGCGGCCGGGATCCGCCCCGGGCTCGAATCCCGGCGATGCCTCTGGCGGAACGTCCCACGCATCCGGGTGCGTGATCAGCGCAACGATCTCCGGCTCCGGGCACTCGCCGGGGAGCAGGATCAACTCCTCGCGTGTGGCTGGGTCTTGCACGTACACCGCGGCCTTCAGCCGCACTCGCCCCGCCATCACAGGACCTTCGCCACGATGTGCGCGTCCGGGGTGTGCATGACCGGCATGCCGACCGCAGGGCCCTTGGTCCAGATCTGAACCGGGTCATCCTGCACACCACGCGTGATGATCAGGCCCGGCACGTCCTCGCGGATGATCTCCGGGTTCGTGCCGCGAGAGAGCACCAGGGCCTCCGCGGTCACCCCGACAGGGTCTGCGCCCACTTCTCCCGCTCCGGCGGCACCAGAATCCACAGGTCCTCCGCCAGGACCTTGCGGGGCTTGCCGTCAACCCGCACCTGCGCCTTGTAGAACTGGATCGGCGGCAGCGAGTAGTTGCCGCGCACCACGTTGATCTGCTGCGGGGTGAGCGTCGCCGTGGGCGTGGTCGACGGGTTGGCGCTGCCGTAGTAGGCCGCCCTGTAGGCGTTGTCGGCCGCGAGGTAACTGAACGCCTTCCGGCTCGTGATCACCAACTCCGGCTCGGGCGCACCGATGTCGTCCAGGTGCTGAATCCACCGCAGCTCGTCCGCGATCGGATCGGAGGCCGGGTCCGACCACGGCCGTGAGGCGACCGGCATGTTCGCGGCGGGAACGTTCCAGTCCACCTCCAGCGTCAGCCCGCTTTCCTGTTCCAGCGTGAAACGGCCGTCCGCGAGCACATCGCCCGCAGACAGCTCCAGCCGGGACCGGATCGCCTCGACGTGGCGCTCCACGTCGTCATACAGCAGCTCGATCAGCCGGTCTTGATCACTACCGTGCGAAGCCTCCAGCAGGATCTGCTCCTGCTCGGAAACGACGAGCTTCTGGCCCAGCGCGGGCAGCGCACCCTCACGAGACGTCTGCACGCCTCACGCGTCGCGAATGGCACCGAGGCGTTGAACGCCCGGTACTTCGCGACATTGACGTACCGACCGGAGTCCTTCGTACGCCACTTCACCTCCCTCATCTCCACGTTCGGGAAGATGGACTGGGTGAGAAGGAAGTCCTTCGGGGACGGAATGGCCCTGGCGAACGCCGTCAGGTCCATGACCGAGACGTCCTTGAGTAGATCCTGAATCGTCACAGCTCAGACCGCCGCTCAGACGAAACGGATCTGCGCAGCACGCGGGTGCCACACAAGCTCGGACACGTCGATACCGCCCGGCACCCTCGACGCCTTCACCGCGCCGTGCCACAGCAGCGCGGCCGGAACCCGCGTCTGCCCCGGAGCGAACGGCGCCTCGGCACACCGCCCCCAGAGGCGATGCCGTCCACGAAATTGAGGGGGCGTGGTCCCCCAAACTCTGGGCCTGGCGCTACTGGACAGCGGACTCGCTGGGCTCAGGGAGCAGGCCACGACGCTTGGCCATCTCCAGCCCAGCCGAACCCGGCTTCGACACCGGAGTCGTACGAGTGGGCCCGCGTCCGGCCGGTGCACCCGCAGGCGCCGCCGGCACAGCCATCCGGATCTCGCCGAACAGCTCCGGACGCCGCGCCCGAAGGGACTCCGCCGCCGACTCGATCTGCGCCTCGTCCGCGTCGTCGTCCTCCACGGTGAGCAGACGCTCCGCGTCCACCAGGTCATCGCCTTCCGCGCCGAGCGCCACGAGCGGGGCCCGGCAAAGCGCGGCCCGTTCCCGCTCGGCAGCTAGCTCCTCCCGGCGGGCGACTTGCAACTCCCGCTCCTGAGCGGCTTGTTCCCGGCGCTCCACCTCCGACAGCGCGGCCTGCTCGGCCTCCCGCTGCGCGGACACGAACTCCGACAGTGCCTTCGGGGTGTCGAACCCGAGCGTGGACAGCAGGCGCTTGATTGCCGCCCGTTCGCCCTGGGCCTTCTCCCTGGTGAGCATCTTGCCCAGCCGGTCCTGTGTGACCGTGACCTGCTGCTGTTGCCCGCCGTCGTCCGGGGCGTCATCGAGCTGGGCGATCGTCTCGTCCTCCGGGGAGGCACCGAGGATCGGATAGATCGGCCGCCCGTCACGGCGGTGGCCGACGGGACGGCGAGGAGGCAGGGGCCGGACCATACATCTCCTCCAGAGCGCCCCCGCGCTGCCAGCCAGTCTAGCCACCCAGGTCTGCGGGCGGCCACGCCGAGCACTTCCGCCCACCAACTACCTTGACATCACGGTTAGTTACCGCAACCTACTCGCCGCCCGTTCCCTCGACTGCGCGCGTCAGCTCCTCCGGGGAATACACCTCGGCGCCGGCAAGGGGGAACTTGACCATCACGCCACCGTTCGCAGTGATCATGACGACCTCCCCAACAACGTCCTCCGGATGATCCGTCGGCACGAGCGGAGTGACCATGTCTCCTTCGGCCCAGTGAGGAGTTGGCCCTCCTCCTGCACTTTCGTTCATACATGCATCACCCCTTCTGGCACCCCTTCCAACCTACGTGGCCGGGAACCCAGTAGGCCGTGATGATGCCCTTGTGCCCGTAGTTCTTGTGGTCGTAGTGGTAGTTCTGACTGTCGGTTGCGACGCACATCGTGCGCGCCTTCGAACCGCGCTTGTACTTGTACGTGTGAATCCAGCCGCCCTTGTACTTCTCCCCTTGCTTCCCCTGGCGAAGTTGTTGAGCGCCTTGTCCCAGAGCTTGACGGCCGCCGCGTCTGTGGGGTGATTCGCCTTGTTCTTCGTGCTACCACCGGCCTGGATGTGCTTGAACCCGAACCTGGCGTTGCCCGTCCGGATGAGGGTGTCGGAGAAGTCACCGAGGAACCAGTACCGGACCGCTGCGGCACCAGGACCGCTGCGCGTGTTCCTGGTGCACTCATCGTCGAAGTCACAGCTCCACGAACTGGGCTTCGTCTGGTGCAAACTGGCTTCAGCCGGCGGGCCAGTCGCCACCAAGACGACGGCGGCGGCCGTGGTGGCGACGGCAGTTCGACTTCGCATGCGCGCTCCCCGTGATCCGGTTCTCTGTCCGGAGAACGCTGGCAGGGCACGGAAGCAAAGATCACCCACGACACACGTGTTGAGCACTCCGTGCACGGAACTTCATCCCCTCTCCTACGCAGAGACGAGCAGATTCGGCTCGCTAGGCCAGCGCCCCTTCAGAGATCGCCCCATCGCCCTCTCCCTCTCCCTCTCCCTCTCCCTCTCCCTCTCCCTGCAGAGCAACAGCCTCCGCCATGCGCTCCGCAGCCTCCTGCTCTGCCTTCGCTCGGATACGCGCCACCTCCTGCGACGCATCCTTGATCGGGTACCCGGCCTCGAGAAGCATCGCCACGGCCGTCTCCAGCGACAGAACACCGGCCCCGTACGCCGTGACGACCTCGTCCAGGACCGCGGCACGGTCCGTCGGCGTGTGCGGCGCCCACACCAGGCGCGCCGGCAACGTGTCCCCCGCAGTCCATCCCTACGCGCGGCCGGCTTGGTAGAGCCGCTACACGAACTTGAACAGCAGCCGGTACTTGTGTTCCCGCGCGAGCCGCATCATCCCGATCAGCGCATCCAGTGGTCCAAGCGCCAGTTTCAGTGCGTACCCCGAGGGGACCTCTGCGGCGTTCAGGGTGCCGAGCCCGGCCGCGGTCACCCGGCTGTTCGACGCGATCCTCTCCAGCAGGTGATCGACCCTGGCTCGGAGCTCGGCCAGCTGCGGTGAAGTGTCCAGAGCGTCCATACGGCCGGTCTCGCCGAGCTGCCACACCGCCCCCGCTTTCACCTGGAGTTCCTGCGGCCTGCCCGTTGCACGGTCAACGGACAGGCGGGCACCGGAGAGCCCGATGATGGGTGTGCCCGTCGTTGCCGAGGCCGCCGAAGCGTCCGAGTCAGTCGCGGCGAGTTCGTCGAGCGCCTGCAGGACGCGGGCGAGCAGAGACCGGCCCCAGTGCTCGCCGCCGTCGGGGATCGTGTTGGCGAGGTGCACGACCGGCAAGAAGTCGATCATCAAGTCCAGGCGGTCCAGCTCGGTTCCGTCCGGCCGTACCCGGAAGCTCGCCGTGTCCATCGGCAGCTGGTCCAGAGTCTCGCCCTTCTTCAAGTCCTCCAGCAGCCACTCCGCCTCCGTCAGGTAGCACGTCACGTTGGAGGTCCGCCCCGGCTCCCACGGGTACGGCCGCCCGCCAGCCTCGGTCTCGACGTCTTCGACGATCGGCCCCAGCTCGTAGGTCACACGCCGCACGCGGGACTTCAGCCCAGCGTCCTCGTCCTCCGGCAACTCCCAGGCCAGGTGCACCCGTTGCGGGAAGTCCTCGTCCTCGTCGCCCCACTGCGGGAAGAAGAACCCCGGGTCGTAGACGCGCAGCGTCGGCCGCTGCTTCTCCGGGCTCCACGCCAGCACCATCACACCGTCACCGAGGAGCACCGCCGACCGCTCCGCCTGCTGCACCCGAAGGGCCAGCAGCTCCTTGTCCGCCCACTCCCGCAACTGCTGCTGCGCCGCGGCCGCCTCGACCGCGCCCGGAGGCGGGGCCTCCTCGTCGGCATTCTCCGCGCCCTGGATCGTGACCTTCTGCTCGGTGCCAAGCAGGTATCCGAGCGCGGTGTCCACCAGGTTCGCCGCGTCGCCCAACTCCCGTCGCTCCACCGCGACTTCGTCACCGCCGGACGCTGCGAGCTGCCCGGCCTGGTTGTTGTCGTACGACGCGAGCACCCTGTACGCGGCCAGCCGCCGCAACTCCTGCGGCGGCACCCAGGTTCTCACCAACTCCCGGAACACTCGGTCACCCCGACAGCCCACGTTGGCCATCACCGGCTTGTAGTTCAGCCACGACCACGCGTCGATCACTAGTTGGCGCAGGCCCACGTACCCCTCCAGGCGGTTGCCCCACGCCCGGCACTCACCCTAGCCGCTCGCCCCTTTCACCCGACGCAACCAAGAGCTCGCCCTGCAGCGTCCTGCGGACGATACGTTCCACCAAGCCGAGGATCTAGGCTCTTACGTGACCGCAAGGCCAGCATGGCTTACACGACTTGAGGAACAACTAAACGCCAGGATTGATCGCATTCCGAGCCGGCGACGCACACTGCTGGGAGTGTCACTCATCCCCCCAGCTTCTTTGGGTTTCAGCTCGCCTTCTCGCCCAAGGCGGGGAACTGGTGGTGGCTCATAGTCGGAATCACTCTGCTCGTCAGCCTCGTCGGCGCAAAGTTACTGGAGCCCTTCTGGGATTCCCGCAGCCAAAAGACCAAGCTCCGCCGAAGTGCGTCCGCCGGATTCGCGTATCCGCTCCTACTATGCGTGGGGGCAGCCACTCAGATACCCGTGGCCTCTAGGGAGGGTCCAGGCGCATGGGGCCTGCCACTCATTTTGGCCTGGCTTCTCTACACGGCATTCAGCCCGAGCTACGAGCCTGAGGACTTTGGACTTGCAAATCTGCGGCTTCGAATTTCTCGCGCGACCTCACTGCGTGTCGCCTTCAACTGGCTGTGCATGATTGGCTTCATTGGAGTTCTTGCAGGCCAGATCAAGGGAAAGAACCTCGCCGCCCCGACCCTCAGCATCTCAGTAACGCTGTTCGTGGCAGTCACCGTCTCGTCGCTTAGGATCTACAGTCGCGTACGCAAGCTGTGCACACGAATTCACACAGAGGCACAGCACCTACTTCGCGACCTGGAGGAAATCTGCGAAGCCGACAACTCGAACGAACAAGCGTCGAGTGAGCTGCGCAGCAGCCCAGCTCCGGGAGAGGAAACCTTGTGGCCGCCTTCGGCCACGGTCTGCTTACACGGGCGCGGTGCGCCCGGCGGGCGACTATCACCGCCGGTAGAGGGCATGACTCATGTGGCCAGGGAAATTTGGTCGCGGGGATGAACCCAAGATTCCTGCACAGGGCGGCGCGGGACGCCGACGGCTCGGGCGTTGGCGTGCGGCCGCGCACCGGACCGTCGAGCGGGATCTGCATCGTCTCCTTCGTCGGGAGTTGCAGGATCTGGGGATCGATCCCCCGCTGGACATCGAAGAGCTGTGCCGCGCCCGGGGGAAGCGGCGTGGACGTCCGCTGTACCTCCGGCCGGCACCTCTGCCGACGCCGGGACCGTCAGGTCTCTGGGTCGAGTACGAGAACAGGGACGTGATCCTCTACCAGCAGGAGACGACTCGCCTGCATCAAGATCACACCGTGTTGCACGAGGTGGGGCACATCCTGGTCGCCGAGAACGAGGCGGCGAACCAAGCCCAGGCCGCAATGCCCGGCGTTGACAACCCGGACCAAGCCGGGGGCTTCGTCGAAGGGTGGGCGCATGATCTTCCCACCGTCACCCCGGACGCGATCAAGCGGGTCGCTCAGCGCTGCTCGTACGAGGACGGAAACGAGTGCGTCGTCGAGCTGGCAGCGACGATCATCCTCGAATGGTCACCGCTGCTGAACGACGCGGCGCCGCTCTCGAAGGACCCCTCGCTGCGTCGAGTGGAGGCCGCACTGGGTGACCGGCGAGGGTGGCTCTAGCAGTGAAAGTTCTTCTCCTCGTCCTCGACGCGGCCGTCCTCTGGAAGGTCTACCAGTGGCGCCGCTCCCCCGACGACGCGCCTCTGCGATCGGTGGCCCTCTGCCTTCTCAGCGCCGCCCTGTCCTACCCGCTGGCCATGCCCGGCGGTTCCTCCGGCATCGACACCGTGGCCGGGCACGGAACAGCGAAGTTGCTTCAGAACCTGCTGCTCCTCGTGACCGTTTACTTCCTGATGTCCTTCTACCTGTACTCGGCTGATGGACCGGACGCCCGTCGGCGCGTCCGGCGCGAGGGAGTCGTCGTGGCCCTGGCAGCCGTGGCGCTGACCGTGGCCGCCGAGTCCGTACCGCATGACGTCTTCGCCGGCTCCTTCAGCAGCGAGGACATGACGGTCCCGCAGATCGCCTTCTTCTACATCGGAGCGGGCCTGTACCTGATGTACGCCCTGGCCGTCGCCGGCCACTGGACCCGCAGGTACGCCCGCATGTCCCGGCGCCCGCACTCCACAGGTCTGTGGATGACCGCCGTCGCCCTCGGTGCCGTGGCTGTGGCCTGCGCGATCCGCGCGGTCATCGTCGGAATCCGGGCGACCGGCGCGAGCGTGCCGGATCTGGTCATGACGGCTGTGGCTTTCCTCCTCGTGGTCTCCATCCTGCTCTTCGTCGCGGGAGTCACGTACTCCGGTGCCAGGGCCAGGACTTCGGCCGTACGCCTGTGGCTGCGGCACCGGTGTGCTCACCGTCGGCTGGCTCCGCTGTGGGAGCTGCTGACTGAGGCGTACCCGAAGCACGTGCTGCCACCGGCGTCGTCAACCCTCTGGGACCGGATGCGCGCCCGCGGGGTGCACCGGCGGTGCCACCGCAGGATCGTGGAGTGCCGGGACTGCCTCATCGACATCAGCCCGCACCTGGCCGACGAAGAGGACGGCCTCCCTCTCCGCGAAGTCGACCCGCGAGAGCTCGCAGTCCGGCTGCGCCGAGCTTCCGCCCTGATCGGGCAGGGAGTCCCGGCACCTCGCCAGGCGGTTCCGCTGGCGATGGGAGACGGCGGCGATCGGGAAGCAGACGTACGACAGCTGATCGCGGTGTCCGACGCGCTCCGCACCGCCGCATGACCTTCGACAAGCGAGGAGACGAAATGCTGATCACCGGCGCCCGCGTGCTGGTCGGCTCGGGGACCTACCTGGAGAACGGAGCGGTCCTCATCGACGGCGAGTCGATCGTCGCGGTCGGTCCGCGCGACCAGATCGAGGACCAGGCCCCCGCCGACGTTCCCCGTACCGACACGTCCGGGACGATCCTGCCGGGCCTGATCGACGCCCACGTGCACCTCTGCTTCGACGGCGGAGCCGACCCGGTCGCGACACTCGAGGCCTCGACGGATGAGGTCCTGCTCCAGGACATGCGCGCCCGTGCGGAACAGCTCGTGCACACGGGCGTCACCACCGTCCGCGACCTCGGCGACCGGAACGGCCTCGCCCTCCGCCTGGACTCCGAGATCGCGGACGGCCGTACGCCGGGACCTCGGATCGTCTCCGCCGGTACCCCGTTGACCACCGTCGGCGGCCACTGCCACTTCCTCGGCGGCGAGGTCTCCGGTGAAGCGCAGGTACGTGAGCTCGTACGTCGCAACGTCGCGGCCGGGGCCGGAGTCATCAAGGCCATGGTCACGGGAGGCGGGCTGACGAAGGACGGGCCGAAGAGCTTCGAGAGCCAGTTCTCGGCCGAAGAACTCGCAGCGCTAGTGGACGAAGCCCACAAGGCAGGTGTGCCCGTGGCGGCACACGCACACGGTGCGGACGGCATCGCAACGGCTGTGGAAGCCGGCGTGGACACCATCGAGCACTGCACCTGGATGACGGCCACGGGCCTTGATCTCCGGCAGGACATCCTGAAGCAGATCGTCGACCGGTCCCTCTCCGTCTGCCCGGTCGTCAGCCCGCACTGGGCCATGCTGCCGAAGTTCTTCGGCGAGGAACGGGCCGCGGCGATGTTCGACCTGGTCCGGCAGATGGCTGCGGCAGGTGTGCCGCTCATCGCCGGCACCGATGCCGGAGTCCAACGCGCGGGCTTCGACGGCCTGGTGGCCGCGCTCGGCTTCTACGCCCACCTCGGGCTGCCGAACAGCACGATCCTCGACATGGCGACCTCCCAGGCAGCAGCCGCGCTGGGGCTGGCCGAGACCACGGGCCGAATTGCTCCCGGATACCGCGCGGATCTCCTTCTGATCGACGGCGATCCACTCGCCGACCTGGGTGCCTTGCAGTCCGTGCAGGCTGTACTGGCCGCCGGACGGCCCCATGCACCGAGCGGGGCAGCCAGCAGCTGGGGACGTGACACTCGGTCTGCGCTGGGCCGAGAGTGGACAAGCCGGTGAGGGGGGGCGCAGCGCCCGACCCCAAACGCCCCTCAGCAGTTCAACCGGCCCATCAGCGTTCCCGGGCTACGCACCGCCCCTGAGCACGCCATCCGCACGCCGCCGACGCTTTCCCGAACAGCGCGGAAGGCCCTCCCCCGGCACGCCAACTGACGTGCGTGGCCCACTCCAACCGCATGCCGACGGACGACGGACGGCGGCCACCCTCCGCGACCGTGCAGAGGGTCCCGGCCCAGGAGTACCGACCGGGAGTCCCAGCCAGGATAAATGCGCCCCCGAGTACGCCCCTCAACGCTCCCCAGAGGCACAGAAGCCACGGCCCGAGGCCCCCGGAAAGCATGTGAAAGATCGTTAGCGCCGCACGCGGGGCACACATGGGAAACGGCACCAGTTGTCAGGACATTCGCATGCATCCAGGCGCCAGTACCTGTTCGCGAACGCGCTCTACATCAACGCCCTACACGCCCATCGAGTCGGCTACATCAGCCTGGTGGAGCTGCACGGGCACCTGAGAGTGATGTGCCAGAACAAGTTCTTCCGCGGCTACTGGGAAGCCACCAGGCCACACCGGGCCAGCCACCCGGTCATGCCGCAGGAGGCGGGGAGCGGCCGCATGGTCGACGAACTCATTCGCGAACTCGACGACGCGGAGACCGAGGAGTGGTGGGTTGTCGGTGAACTGCCGGTGACACAAGGCCAGTTGGGGGACTATCGAGCCGCTTCTTGAGCATCTGGAGCGTTCGTGGCGCGCTAGTTTGTGCCCCGCGCGACTGGCACAAACATTTAGAGCTTCTACCCCGTCTCACCACTACTTCCGTAAAGGACCGGGATCCCACTTGAAGATCGTGCGTCGCATCGACACAGCCCCCCACGAACGCGGCAGCGTAACGGGCCAGACCTGCCCTGGCCCCTTCGAGCTGAGCGACGGCAACTTCGCTGTCATGCGCACTGAGGCCACGGACGCCCTCCACCACGAACTCCCGCCCGACGCAGCCAGAGCGGACTACGAACGCATCGTGGTGATCAGCTGGGAGCCGCTCATCCGCGCGAAGGCCGACGTTCCGGACCCGAGCCGCAAGGAGCGCTCATTTATAGCCGTCTAGACGTCCGTACTGCAGTCCTGCTGCTGTCTGGCGCCGGCGCAACGTACATGGCGCTCACACACCCCGCATTCGGCACCGCCCTCCTCGTCGGCGTCGGCGTCGTCACGCTGCTGCACCTCCTAATAGGCCCCAACTGAGCTCCCCTCCGCGGTGCCGTGCCTCAGTCACTTACCCCCCAACCAAGACCACGACTAAGGACTGTCCCGCAAAGATCGGTTTGAGTATCCGGCCCGGCGCGCTTTGCCCCCGGATTGCGCGCGACCGCCCGCTCAAAAGCGACGGCGTCCACGACGCCATCCTCGACATCGCGCGCCTGCACAACCTCGCCCTCGCCGGGTAGGCCCAACGGGCAGCACACCGCATTCGCCCTTGTCCTCACCAGACCCATCAGTTACGGGACAAGCCTTTAGGCAGCATCAGTGATCACGACCTGGCCCCTGTTCGGCGACCAGTGCGGGGCACCAAAACGACCCTGTGTTGCCGGAGAACGAGCCCTCGTCGTTCGTCTCCGGGTCAGCCTGATCCAACTCCGTCGCAAGGTCGTTCAAGATCGACAGGACACCTGGGGGCAGGCCCTCCGCATCCAGGCCGCGGGCCCGGATGCGGCCGACCTTCCCCTTCTTCGCGGCCGACATGAGGCGCAGCCCCTCGTAGACCTGCCGCGCCACAGCGTCGGACGGTTCGAAGTACAGCGGAGACTCCGAAGAAGTCCGCGAGGCCCTGCCGGACGACCGGCGGGGCTTCCTCTTCCTCGCCGATCCTCAGCGCCTCCACGCCGTTGGCCGTGATACCTGGGAGCCGGCATGACGGTTGACGCCGTCAGCGATCTCCGTGTCTCCTGAGGGCTGTTGCCCGGGGTATGAGCTGTTCAGCAGGAACGTGATCTCCTCTGCGAGAGTGCTGGGTTGCTCCTCGCCGGCCGGCTCCGCCTCGCCGCGCGCCTTGGCGAGGGACCGGTCTTGCACGCTTCAGCTCGTCCACGGTCACGCCGTACGCCTCGGCCAGCGCCGGGAGGTACTTCTCCTTCAGCGGCCGGTCGCCCTTCTCCGCACCCCGTACGGGACCAGCGCTCTTCGTGCCGATGACCTCCGCCATCTGGTACTGGTACAGACACCCACGTCGCAGCGAAGATCCATGAGATCCGGGAGCCCCGGGCGGGGAAAGAGGCACCCAGGTCCCGGCCGAGCGCTCGCGCGAGGGCGGGAAGGGTCTCCTGGTCGGGCACGTTCGGGCCGACCACCCATGCCGCCACCGTCGAGTCGGACACGTCGAGGGTCTCAGCCACGTCGGCCCGAAGCGCCGCCGGTAGGTCTTGACGCTCGCCATGACAGGCATCGTACGGGCGGCATGTGTGGCAGATGTGTGGCAAAAAAAACGGGCCCGACACGTACGGAGAAACGTTTCCGCAGGTCAGGCAGGGTGCCGCTTGGTGGGGCGGGTGGGACTCGAACCCACGGCCGACGGATTATGAGTCCGCTGCTCTAACCGGCTGAGCTACCGCCCCAAAGCGGCGTGTCGCGTACACATGTACGCGCCGTCTGCCGCAGCATAGCCGCTCATACGATCTCCTGCGTCCGATGGTCAGCTCTGCACGACCATGAGGACTGCGCTGGTGGGCACACGGTTGCGCCGCACACGAAAAAGGACCCCCGAGGGGGTCCTTTTCGTTGAGCTCTCCCGACTGGACTCGAACCAGTAACCTGCCGGTTAACAGCCGGCTGCTCTGCCAATTGAGCTACAGGAGACCGAGCTCCCCCGACTGGACTCGAACCAGTAACCTGCCGGTTAACAGCCGGCTGCTCTGCCAATTGAGCTACAGGGGATTGTCCTGCTGCAACGACGTCACCTGCCTGGGGATTCCCGGGCGGCGCGCGTTCGCTGCGACACATACATTAGCGCAAGCAGGGGGGTGCTCCGCCAATCGGTACCGGGGGACGCGCCCTGCACCGGACGTCAGGCGTAAGGAAAGGGTGGCCGCCATGCGGTACAAGCTCACGTTCGTCGCCGGACTGGCCCTGGGCTACGTGCTCGGCACGCGGGCAGGACGCGAGCGTTACGAGCAGTTGAAGAAATCGGCCCGCCAGGTCGCACAGAACCCGGCCGTGCGCAACACGGTGGAGTCGGCCGGCCAGAGCGGCCGCCAGTTCGCGGGCAAGGCCTTCGCCTCGGTGAGCGAGAAGGTGGGCGACCGGGTCCCGGACTCGGTGGCCGGCCGGGTGCGTTCGCTGCGCGAGAAGAGCCAGGGCGACGAGGACGACTGGGGCACCAGCAACACCTAGCGCGCCGAGCCCCATCGCCCCAGCGCCCCGGAGCGCGCGTGCCGTAGGGCAAAATCTTGCTCCATGGGGATAGTCGCCGGACTGGACAGCTCTTCGGAGTCCACACGCATCGTCGTCTGCGACACCGACACCGGTGCCGTGATCAGGCAGGGGTACGCCCCGCATCCGTTGGAGGGCAGGCCGTCGGACGTCGATCCGCAGGCCTGGCTGCTTTCGCTGGGTGAGGCCGCCGGGGGCGGGCTCCTCGAAGGCGTGCAGGCCATCGGCGTGTCGGCACAGCAGAACGCGGTCGTCCCGCTGGACGCGCAGGGCGGCACCGTACGGCCCGCGATGGTCGGCGGGGACAAGCGGGCGCAGGTCGCCGCCGTCGATCTGATCGACGCGCTCGGCGGGCGGCAGGCCTGGGCCGAGGCCGTGGGCGTCGTACCGCAGGCGCCGCAGCCCGTGACGAAGCTGCGCTGGCTGGCGCGGACCGAGCCCGAGGCGGCGCAGCGCACCGCGATGGTGCTGCAGGCGCACGACTGGTTGGTGTGGCAGCTGCTCGGCCGGCCGGCCCGGCGTACCGCGGACCGCGGCGGCGCTTCCGGTACGGGCTACTGGTCGGCGGCGAACGCCTCGTACCGTCCTGATCTGGTGGAGTTGGCGCTCGGGCAGCAGACGGTGCTGCCGGAGGTGCTCGGGCCGTCCGAGGCCGCGGGGACGACGCCGGAGGGGCTGCTCATCTCGGCCGGCACGGGCGAGACGATGGCCGCCGCGTTCGGGCTCGGCATCGGGGTCGGGGACGCCGTGGTGTCGCTCGGGGCGTCCGGGTCCGTGATGGCCGTGCACCACGAGGCGCTCGCCGATCCGCACGGGATGATCACCTCGCTCGCGGACGCGACCGGGATGCACCTGCCGGTGGTGCACACGTCCAATGCCGTACGGGCGCTGCGCGGGACGGCGGAGTTGCTCGGCACAGATCTGGAGGGGCTGTCGCAGCTCGCGATGAAGTCGACGCCGGGTGCGCACGGCCTTGTGCTGCTGCCGTATCTGGAAGGTGAGCGCACGCCTCAACTGCCGCACACCGCAGGTACGTTGAGCGGTCTTCGGCGGGAGTCGATGAAGCCGGAGCACCTCGCGCGGGCCGCGTTCGAGGGCATGCTGTGCTCGCTCGCCGACGCCCTCGACGTGCTGCGCAACCGGGGTGTGGAGGTGCGGCGGGTGTTTCTGCTCGGGCCGGCCGCCGAGCTTCCGGCGGTGCAGGCGGCGGCGCCGATGCTGCTCGGGGCTCAGGTCGTCGTGCCGCAGGCGGCGGACTACGCGGCGCTCGGCGCGGCACGGCAGGCGGCGTGGGCGCTCGGGGTGTCGCAGGGCACGCTCGACCCGCAGCTGCCGCCGGTCTGGCAGGGCGCGTCCGCGCAGGCCTTCGAACCGGGCGAGGAGTACGCCGTCGGGCAGGCCGTGCGGCAGCAGTACGTGGCGGTGCGGGAGCAGACGCATCCCGGGGCATTCCAGAGCTAGGGCCTGTCGTTTGGATCAGGCCGGATCTGGTCGACGGTGACGATCGGTCGAGCCGAGCGGGGTGTGGTGCGTGCAGCTGCAAGGCGGAGGAGGGCGACATGGCGGAGCCATGGCAACCGACGACAACGCCGCAGATGCGCGTGCCACACCCCGCGACCCCGGCAAGATCCAAACGACAGGCCCTAGCGGCCCACTGGGGCGGGGCTCGGCCGTTTCGTAAATCGGTTGAGCCCCGGCCGGTGGAGTGCCGGAGGATGGGGGCGACCCTCTGAAACGCTCTCTCCGGCTACTGCGATGGGTATCGCGTGCTCATACGACTCCTACGGAGCCATCTCGCTCCGTACAAGAACTCCATAGGCATTCTGGTGCTGCTGCAGTTTCTGCAGACCTGCGCCACTCTCTACCTGCCCACCCTCAACGCCGACATCATCGACCGCGGTGTCGTGCGCGGGGACACGGGCTACATCCTCACCTTCGGCGCCCTGATGATCGGGGTCACGGTGGTGCAGGTGGTCTGCAACATCGGCGCCGTGTACTACGGCGCGCGTACGGCGGCCGCGCTCGGGCGGGACGTGCGTGGCGCGATCTTCGACCGGGTGCAGTCGTTCTCGGCGCGTGAGGTCGGGCAGTTCGGGGCGCCGTCCCTGATCACGCGGACGACCAACGACGTCCAGCAGGTGCAGATGCTGGTCCTGATGGCGTTCACGCTGATGGTGTCCGCGCCGATCATGTGCGTCGGCGGCATCGTGATGGCGCTCAGCCTCGACGTTCCGCTGTCCTCGGTGCTCATCGCCGTCGTGCCGGTGCTCGGCATCGCGGTCAGCCTGATCGTGAAGAAGCTGCGGCCGCTGTTCCGCACCATGCAGGAGCGGCTCGACACCGTGAACCGCGTTCTACGCGAGCAGATCACCGGAAACCGTGTGATCAGGGCGTTCGTGCGGGACGCGTACGAGAAGGAGCGGTTCAAGGGGGCCAACACCGAGCTGACCGAGGTGTCGCTCGGCACGGGCCGGCTGCTCGCGCTGATGTTCCCGATCGTGATGACCGTGGTGAACGTGTCGTCGATCGCGGTGGTCTGGTTCGGTGCGCAGCGGATCGACAGCGGCGGCATGGAGATCGGTGCGCTGACCGCGTTCCTCGCCTATCTGATGCAGATCGTCATGTCCGTGATGATGGCCACCTTCATGTTCATGATGGTGCCTCGTGCCGAGGTGTGCGCCGAGCGCATCGAGGAGGTCCTCGACACCGCGTCGAGCGTGGTGCCCCCGGCCGATCCCGTACGGGAGTTGAAGCGGCACGGGCACCTGGAGGTGCGGGGAGCCGGCTTCGCCTACCCGGGTGCCGAGGAGCCGGTGCTCAAGGCCATCGACCTGGTGGCGCAGCCCGGCGAGACCACGGCCGTCATCGGGTCGACGGGCAGCGGGAAGTCGACCCTGCTCGGGCTCGTGCCGCGGCTCTTCGACGCCACCGAGGGCGAGGTCCTCGTGGACGGCGTGGACGTACGGCAGCTCGATCCGGCGCTGCTCGCGCGGACCGTGGGGCTCGTACCGCAGAAGCCGTATCTGTTCTCCGGGACCGTCGCGACGAATCTGCGGTACGGGAATCCGGACGCCACCGACGAGGAGTTGTGGCACGCGCTCGAAGTGGCGCAGGCCAAGGGCTTCGTGGAGAAGCTGGAGAACGGGCTCGACTCCCCCGTCGCGCAGGGCGGGACGAACGTCTCCGGTGGGCAGCGGCAGCGGCTCGCGATCGCGCGGACGCTCGTACAGCGGCCGGAGATCTACCTCTTCGACGACTCGTTCTCGGCGCTCGACTACGCGACCGACGCCGCGCTGCGCACCGCGCTCGGCCGGGAGACCGCCGAGGCGACCGTGGTGATCGTCGCCCAGCGGGTGTCGACCATCCGCGAGGCCGACCGGATCGTGGTTCTCGACGAGGGCCGGGTCGTCGGCGCCGGACGCCATCACGAGCTGATGGCCGACAACGAGACCTACCGGGAGATCGTGCTCTCCCAGCTCACGGAAGCGGAGGCAGCCTGATGGCCGGGCCTGGCGGGCGGATGATGGCCGGGGGCGGCCCCGATCAGCGTTCCCTGGATTTCAAGGGCTCGGGCAAGCGCCTGCTCGCCCAGTTCAAACCGCGGCGCGTGACGATGTACGGGATGCTCGTCGCGGTCCTCTTCAGCGTCGCGCTGTCCGTGGTCGGGCCGAAGATCCTCGGCAAGGCCACCGACCTGATCTTCGCGGGGATCGTCGGGCGGGACATGCCCGAGGGCGCCACCAAGGAGCAGGTGCTCGACTCGATGCGCGAGCGCGGTGACAACGGTGTCGCCGACATGCTCTCGGGCACGGACTTCACCCCGGGCGAGGGCATCGACTTCGCGGCCGTCGGCGAGGTGCTGCTGCTCGCGCTCGGCGTGTTCCTCGTCGCGGGGCTGCTCATGGCGGTGGCGACGCGCCTGGTGAACCGGGCGGTCAACCTGACCGTGTTCCGGATGCGCGAGGACATGCAGGCGAAGCTGTCGCGGCTGCCCCTGTCGTACTTCGACAAGCGGCAGCGCGGCGAGGTGCTCAGCCGCGCCACCAACGACATCGACAACATCGGCCAGACGCTCCAGCAGACCATGGGGCAGCTGGCGAACTCAGCTCTCACGATCGTCGGCGTGCTCGTGATGATGTTCTGGATCTCGCCGCTGCTCGCGCTCGTCGCGCTGATCACGGTGCCGCTGTCGTTCTTCGTCGCGACGAGGGTCGGCAAGCGTTCGCAGCCGCAGTTCGTGCAGCAGTGGCGGTCCACGGGCAAGGTCAACGCGCACGTCGAGGAGATGTACACCGGGCACGCCCTGGTGAAGGTCTTCGGCCGGCAGGACGAGTCGGCGAAGCTGTTCGCGGAACACAACGACGCGTTGTACGAGGCGAGTTTCAAGGCGCAGTTCAACAGCGGGATCATGCAGCCGCTGATGTTCTTCATCTCCAACCTGAACTATGTACTCGTCGCCGTGGTCGGCGGCCTTCGGGTCGCCTCGGGCACGCTGTCGATCGGCGACGTGCAGGCGTTCATCCAGTACTCGCGGCAGTTCTCGATGCCGCTGACCCAGGTCGCGTCGATGGCGAACCTGGTGCAGTCCGGCGTCGCGTCCGCCGAGCGGATCTTCGAACTCCTCGACGCGGACGAGCAGGAGACCGACCCGGTCCCCGGCGAGCGTCCTTCGCGCTCGCGCGGCGAGGTCGCGTTGGAGAACGTGTCCTTCCGGTACGAGGAGGACAAGCCGCTGATCGAGGACCTGTCCCTGACGGTCGAGCCGGGCCACACGGTCGCCATCGTCGGCCCGACAGGCGCGGGCAAGACCACCCTGGTCAACCTGCTCATGCGGTTCTACGAGGTCACGGGCGGGCGGATCACGCTCGACGGGGTCGACGCGGCGAGGATGTCGCGGGACGAGCTGCGGTCCGGGATCGGCATGGTGCTGCAGGACACGTGGCTGTTCGGCGGGACGATCGCGGAGAACATCGCGTACGGCGCCCCGAAGGAGGTGTCGCGGGCCGAGATCGAGGAGGCGGCGCGGGCCGCGCACGCCGACCGGTTCATCCGCACGCTGCCCGAGGGGTACGACACGGTCCTCGACGACGAGGGCTCCGGCGTCAGCGCCGGCGAGAAGCAGCTGATCACGATCGCGCGGGCGTTCCTCTCCGACCCGGTGATCCTCGTCCTCGACGAGGCGACCAGCTCGGTGGACACCCGTACGGAGGTGCTCATCCAGAAGGCGATGGCGCGGCTCGCGCACGGGCGTACGTCGTTCGTGATCGCGCATCGGCTCTCGACGATCCGCGATGCGGACACGATTCTCGTGATGGAGGACGGGTCGATCGTCGAACAGGGCGCGCACGAGGCGCTGTTGGCGGCGGACGGGGCTTATGCGCGGCTGTACAAGGCGCAGTTCGCGGAGGCGGTGGCTGAGGTGGATTAGGGGGTGCGGGGCGGGGGCGGGGGCGGGCTTTTTCCCTACCCGCCCCTTCCCGTAACTGGGGCTCAGTCCAAGTACCCCCGCAGCTGGTCCGCGAAGGCGTGCTCGCGTAGGCGGTTGAGGGTCTTGGACTCGATCTGGCGGATGCGTTCGCGGGTCACGCCGAAGATGCGGCCGATCTCCTCCAGCGTGCGCGGCCGCCCGTCCACAAGGCCGTACCGCAGCTGCACCACCTTGCGCTCCCGCTCGCCGAGCGTGGACAGGACCGCCTCCAGGTGCTGGCGGAGCAGCAGGAACGCCGCGGACTCCACGGGGCTCGCGGCGTCGCCGTCCTCGATGAGGTCGCCCAGGGCCACGTCGTCCTCCTCGCCCACGGGGGCGTGCAGGGAGACGGGCTCCTGGGCGAGGCGCAGGACTTCGCCGACGCGCTCGGGCGGCAGTTCGAGGTGGGCGGCGACCTCTTCGGGGGTGGGTTCGTAGCCCCGCTCCTGCAGCATGCGGCGCTGGACGCGGACCACGCGGTTGATCAGCTCGACGACGTGCACGGGTACGCGGATCGTCCGGGCCTGGTCGGCGAGGGCCCGGGACATGGCCTGGCGGATCCACCAGGTCGCGTACGTCGAGAACTTGTAGCCGCGCGCGTAGTCGAACTTCTCGACCGCCCTGATCAGGCCGAGGTTCCCCTCCTGGACGAGGTCGAGCATGGTCAGGCCGCGGCCCACGTAGCGCTTGGCGACGGAGACGACCAGGCGCAGGTTGGCCTCGATCAGGCGGCGCTTGGCCATCCGGCCCATGACGACCAACTTGTCCAGGTCCAGGGCGAGTCGGCTGTCCAGGTCGGTGCTGTTGGTGAGCTTCTCCTCGGCGAAGAGCCCGGCCTCGACGCGCCGCGCGAGCTCGACCTCCTCGGCGGCGGTGAGCAGCGGTATGCGGCCGATCTCGCGCAGGTACTGGCGGAACAGGTCGGCCGAGGGACCGCTGGTCTCCGGGCGTACGGGGCGGGGCTCGGGCGGTTCGGGCCGTTCGGGCGGTTCGGGCGGTTCGGACCGTTCCGTGGGATCGGCGAGGTCGGAGGGGTCCGGGGGCGCGGCGTCCGCCTCCGGGTGGTGGGCGACCCGGCTCTGCGGCGGCACGGTCGGGGCCGCTTCCCCTGCCGTGGCCTCGGCAGCCTCGGCCGGGACGTCGGCGGCGCCGGGGGTCGGTTGCGTCAACGTCTGGGTCTGGGTCTGCACGGGGGCGACCTCCAGGGTGATCGCCGCCGCGTCGGGGGTGCGCGGCAGCGGTACGTCCAGGCCAGTGCCGGCGGCCGCGCCGCCGTCCGTCCCGTAATCGATGAACGGATCCGCGGGCTCGTCGGGCCCACGCCCGGTGGGCCGGCCGCGCTCCGAAACCTCAGGCACCGCCCCCAGTGTGGGGTACGACACATCTCCGCGAGGAGAGTCGTGCGGCCACTTTTTGAGTCCGGTCCGTGACCGGACGGTTACTCAGGAGTCAACTTCAGCTGTGCGCACGGGCGTTGGTCCGGGCCGCCGTCACGGCGTGCCGTCACAGCGCGTCGGCGCCGCCCTCGCGCAGGGCTCTGCCGTACTGCTGCAGGACCCACAACTCGTTCTGGGCCGCAGTGAGTTGCTCCGGGTCGGCGTGCGGGCCGAGGCGGGCGAAGCTGCCCTGCAGGTCACGGACGCGGCGGTCGACGGCGCGCAGGCGGACCTGGACCAGCTGCTCGCCGCCGTACACCTCGTCGACCGTGCGCCGCATGATCGCTTCCACGGCCAGCTCGGTGACCATGGCGCGCACCATGTCGTCGGGCGCCGCGTCCCGCACGCGCGCGAGGTAGCCCGAGGGGTCCTGGACGCCCTGCTCGGCGCCGCCCGCGTACGCGATGGTCTCGCGCACCGCGGCGTAGGGCGGGGCGGTGAACTCGTCCGCGCCGTACGCGTCGAAGTGCGGGGAGACCAACTGCGGGTGCTGCAGGGCGAGTTTGAGCAGCTCGCGCTCGGTGCGGTGGGCGGGGCTGCGGAGGTTGAGCGCGGGGCCGCCGGAGCCGGGCTGCGGTGCGCTCTGCGCGTACGCCTGCGCGGGGTGCTGTTGCGGGGGCTGCTGTGCGGGGCCGCGGCCGCCGCGGTCCCGGGCCCAACGGGCCAGCTGGGCCACGCGCTTGACCACGAACTGGGTGTCGAGGATGCCGAGCATGCCGGCGAGCTCGACGGCCACTTCGTGCTGCGCGCCGCTGTTCTTGATGCGGGCCACGATGGGCGCGGCCTCGTCCAGGGCGGCGGCGCGGCCCGCGGGGGTCTCCAGGTCGTACCGGTTCACGATCTGACGGAGGGCGAACTCGAAGAGAGGGGTGCGGGGTTCGACGAGGTCGGCGACCGCCTCGTCGCCCTTGGCGAGGCGGAGCTCGCAGGGGTCCATGCCGTCGGGGGCGATCGCGATGTACGTCTCCGCGGCGAACTTCTGGTCGTCCTCGAAGGCGCGGAGGGCGGCCTTCTGGCCTGCGGCGTCGCCGTCGAAGGTGAAGATCACTCGGGCCGAGCCGTTGTCCATCAGCAGCCTGCGGAGGATCTTGATGTGGTCGCCGCCGAAGGCCGTGCCACAGGTCGCGATGGCGGTGGTGACGCCGGCGAGGTGGCAGGCCATCACGTCCGTGTACCCCTCGACGACGACCGCGCGGGAGGACTTGGCGATGTCCTTCTTGGCGAGGTCGACGCCGTAGAGGACCTGGCCCTTCTTGTAGATCGGGGTCTCGGGGGTGTTGAGGTACTTCGGGCCGTTGTCGTCGTCGCGGAGCTTGCGGGCGCCGAAGCCGACGACCTCGCCGGAGATGTCCCGGATCGGCCACATCAGGCGGCCGCGGAAGCGGTCGATGGGGCCGCGGCGGCCTTCCTGGGAGAGGCCGGAGAGGGTGAGCTCCTTGTCGGTGAAGCCCTTGCCGCGCAGATAGCGGGTGAGGTGGTCCCAGCCCGCCGGGCTGTAGCCGACGCCGAAGTGCGCCGCCGCGGCCTGGTCGAAGCCGCGCTCGGCGAGGAACCTGCGGCCGATCTCGGCTTCGGCGCCGCCCAGCTGTTCCACGTAGTACTGCGCGGCGATCTTGTGCGCCTCGACCAGGCGGATGCGCTCGCCGCGCTGGTGGGAGGGGTTGTACCCGCCCTCTTCGTACCGCAGCGTGATGCCCGCCTGGGCGGCGAGGCGCTCGACCGTCTCCGAGAAGGAGAGGTGGTCGATCTTCATCACGAAGGCGATCGTGTCGCCGCCTTCCTGGCAGCCGAAGCAGTGGAAGAGACCCTTGCTCGGGCTGACCTGGAAGGACGGTGACTTCTCGTCGTGGAAGGGGCAGAGGCCCTTGAGGTTGCCGCCGCCGGCGTTGCGCAGCTGGAGGTACTCGGACACGACGGCGTCGATCGGGACCGCGTCCCGTACCGCCTTCACGTCCTCGTCATTGATCCGTCCTGCCACGCGTGAATTCTACGGGGCCGGACTGACACTCCCGTCCGACCCCGTCTCTCGTCGCGCGACCGTCAGAGAAGAGAGTCCAGCGGAACGGTCGGGTCCGCGAGACGCTCCGGGTCGGGGCGGACGCCGGCCCTGATCATGGTCTGGATGGTCTCCGTCACGTCCCAGACGTTCACGTTCATGCCCGCGAGGATCCGCCCCTCGGACAGCCAGAAGGCGATGAACTCCCGCTTCGTGGCGTCCCCGCGGATCAGCACCTGGTCGTACGACCCGGGCGGCGCCCAGCCGGAGTACTCCAGGCCCACGTCGTACTGGTCGGAGAAGAAGTACGGCACCCGGTCGTACGTGACGGGCCTGCCGAGCATCGCGCGTGCGGCGGCCGGGCCGCCGTTGAGGGCGTTGGCCCAGTGCTCGACGCGCAGCCGGGTCTCGAAGAGCGGGTGCTCGGCGGCGGCCGCGTCGCCCGCCGCGAAGATGTCCGGGTCGGAGGTGCGCAGGCTCGCGTCGACCGCGATGCCGCCGCCGTGCGCCCGGTCGGCGAGCTCCAGGCCCGCGGACTCGGCGAGGGCGGTGCGCGGGGCGGCGCCGATGGCGGCGAGGACGTCGTGCGCCGGGTGCTCGTCGCCGTCGTCGGTGCGGGCGGCGAGGACCATGCCGTCCTGGCCGGTGATCTCGGTGAGCCGGGCGCCGAAGTGGAAGCGGACCCCGTGCTCCTGGTGCATGTCGGCGAAGAGCCGCCCGATCTCCGGGCCGAGCACGGAGTGCAGCGGCGTCCCCTCGGGCTCCACGACGGTGACCTCCGCGCCGTACTCCCGCGCGGCGGCGGCGACCTCCAGGCCGATCCAGCCGGCGCCCGCGATCACCAGGTGGCCGTTGTCCCGGCCGAGCGCGGCGAGGACGCCCTTGAGGCGCTCGGCGTGCGCGATGCGGCGCAGGTGGTGCACGCCCGCGAGGTCGGTGCCGGGGATGTCGAGGCGGCGCGGCTCGGAGCCGGTGGCGAGGAGCAGCTTGTCGTAGCGCACGACGCTGCCGTCGCCGAGGCGGACCGCCTTCTCGGCGCTGTCGACCGCGACTGCGGGCAGCCCGAGGTGCAGTTCGACGTCGTGCTGCGCATACCACGCGGGCTCGTGCACGAAGACGCTGTCGCGTTCCTCCTTGCCGAGCAGGAAGCCCTTGGACAGCGGGGGGCGTTCGTACGGGTGCTCACGTTCGTCACTGATGAGAATGACCCGGCCGGTGAAGCCCTCCGCCCGAAGGGTTTCGGCCGCCTTGGCCCCGGCAAGTCCGCCTCCGACGATGACGAACGTCTGATCCGCGTCGACCACTTGATGCCTCCTCACAACCTTGCCGCCACTTGCGGGCGTCCCGCACGCAGCGTGGCCGCCATCTCGAGCGTCCCGCACGGAGCGTAGTGGGGGAAGGGGCCGTCCCCTCAGTGTCACCCCTGTGTGGCTCGATCACATCAGGTGGGCGGATCGGACCGGTTCAGGTTCGGCCACCGGTGAGGCGCGCGTGCAGGGTCCGCGCGGAGGCGTCGGTGAGCGCCGCGATCTGGTCGATGACGACCCGCTTCCGCGCGGTGTCGTCCTGCGCCGCGTCGAACAGGGCCCGGAACTGCGGATCGAGCCCTTCGGGCGCACGCGCGGTGAGGGCTTCGGCGAGTTCCGCGATGACGATGCGCTGGTCGGCACGGAGCCGCTCCTGCTCGTCGCGCTGCATCACGTACCGGTCGGCGACCGCTTTGAGGACGGCGCATTCATGGCGGGTTTCGTTCGGTACGACAAGCTCCGCCGCGTACCTCGTCAAGGGGCCGCTGCCGTGCCTCGCGCGCGTGGCGCCTTCCGCGGCGAGGCAGAAGCGGCCGATCAGCTGGCTGGTGGCGTCCTTCAGACGGGCCTGGGCGACCGCCGTCCCGTCGTACCCGTGCGGCCACCACTCCTGGTCGAGGAGGCGGTCGAGGGCGGCGGCCAGCTCGGCCGGATCGGTGCCCTCCGGTACGTACCGGCCGAGGGCGACGGCGTAGATCTCCTGCCGTTCGGGCTCGGCGTGCAGACAGTTGGGGTCGATGTGACCGGCGTGCAGGCCGTCCTCGACGTCGTGCACCGAGTACGCGACGTCGTCCGACCAGTCCATGACCTGCGCCTCGAAGCAGGTGCGGTGGGGCGGAGCGCCCTTGCGGATCCACTCGAAGACGGGGCGGTCGTCGTCGTAGACGCCGAATTTCGCGGAGGCCGGGTCGGTGGGGTGGGCGCCGCGCGGCCAGGGGTACTTGGTGGCGGCGTCCAGCGCCGCGCGTGTGAGGTTCAGGCCGACGCTGACGGGGCGGCCGGTGTTCGCGTCGTCCACGAAGCGCTTGGGTTCGAGGCGGGTGAGCAGGCGCAGGGAGTGGGCGTTCCCCTCGAATCCGCCGCAGTCCGCCGCGCATTCGTTGAGGGCCTGCTCGCCGTTGTGCCCGAAGGGCGGGTGCCCCAGGTCGTGCGAGAGGCAGGCCGTCTCGACCAGGTCCGGGTCGCAGCCGAGCGCGGCGCCCAGTTCGCGGCCCACCTGGGCGCACTCCAGGGAGTGCGTGAGGCGGGTACGGGGGCTGGCGTCCCAGGCGTGCCCCCTGGTGCCGGGGGTGACGACCTGCGTCTTGCCGGCGAGTCTGCGCAGCGCGGAGGAGTGCAGCACGCGCGCGCGATCGCGCTGGAAGGCGGTCCGACCGGGCCGCTTGTCGGGCTCGGGCGCCCAGCGTTCGGTGTCTGGGTCGTCATACGTGCGGGGCATGCACTGACGGTAGCTGTAGGTGCCTGTTTTGCTCCCCTCCCCGCCCCTTCCCGAATTCCTGGCGGACGGCCACGGGGTCGGCACCCCCGACCCCAGCTGCCCGGGGCTACCACCCCTGGCCCCACTCGGGGCTACGCCCCCCCCCTTGCCCGGGGCTCCGCCCCTGGACCCCGCTCGGGGGCTGCGCGCCCCGGCTCCCCACCTGCCCGGGGCTGCCCCCCCCCTGGACCCACTCGGGCTGCGCCCCCGCCCCGCCCCTCGTGCCCGGGGCTGCCGCCTCCGGACTCCGCTCGGGGGCTGCGCCCCCGGCTCCCTGCCCGGGGCTGCCGCCCCGGCCCCGCTCGGGGCTGCCGCCCCTGGCCCCCGCTTCGGGGCTCCGCCCCGGACCCCGTTTCGGGGGCCAGCCCCCGGACCCCGGCTCCTCAAACGCCGGGAGGGCTGGATTGTGCGGGCTGGGGCTGAGATGAGTGCCCCGACAGGGGCGCGAGGAACTGCGCGACCAGCCACAACGGCGCGGCACCCGAACGACAGCCGGGACACGGGGCAGAGCCCCGAGAACGCGGGGTTCAGGGGCGCGGCTCCCAGGACCCCGCTCCTCAAACGCCGCAGGGGCTGGTTCTTCAGGGGCGCGAGGAACTGCGCGACCAGCCACGACAGCAGCGGCAGCCGAACGACGGCCGGGGTATGGGGCGGAGCCCCGAGAGGGCGGGGGTTCGGGGGCGCGGCCCCCGTGGCCGTCCGCGAGGACTTTCGGGAAGGGGCGGGGCGGGGAAAAGCCCACGGTGCCCGAATTCCCCTCAGGCAGAGGTGAGTTGGAGCCCACCCGAGGGGGACGTCGCGAACGCGGGCAGCGTCTGCTCGTACCGGTGAAGCAGCAGCTTCGCCATCGCCGGGTGCGTACCCAAGGGCGCGGAGGCGACGCCGGGCGCCACCGCCGCGCACTGCGCGGCGAACCGCCCCGGCGCGGTGAAGTACGAGGCGACAGCGACCCGGTCCCGCCCCCGGGCGGCGAGCGCACGCAACGCGACGGGCACGGTCGGCGCGGCGGCCGAGGCATAGGCGGGGACGACGGGGACGCCGAGCCGTTCGGCAAGCGCGGCCGCGACGCCGCGGGTGTCGGCGCGGCCCTCGGGATCGCGGGACCCCGCGGAGGCGAGCACGACAGCCGTGTCCCGCCGCCGCGCCCCGGCCGGGAAGCCCGCCTCGACGAGCCGGTCGTACAGCGCGTCGACGAGCAGCGGGTGCGGACCGAGCGGCGCGGCGACGCGGGCGTCGAGGTGCGGGGCCGCGGCGGCCGCAGCGGGCAGGTCGTGCTTGACGTGGTACCCGCGGCCGAGCAGCAGCGGTACGAGGACGGCTCGGCCGGGGGCGAGGCGGGCCAGGGTGTCCGGGAGCAGCGGCTCGTTCAGCTCGATGTGGCCGAGGTGGACGGGCAGTTCGGGCCGCCGTGCGCGCACCGAGTCGAGCAGGGAGCGCACGGTGTCGAGCGTGCGCGGGTCACGGCTTCCGTGCGCCACGACGACGAGGACGGGCGGGCGGCCGCCGCCGAGGCCGGGGCGGCGGATGTGGCTGAGGCGGTGGCCGGCGTCGCTCGTGATGCGGTCGATGAGCTGGGCCGTGCTGGCCAGGGGGTCCAGGGCGTCCGTCGGGGTCCCGGGGTGTTCGCCGGGCGTGTGGGTCGGCGTCATGCGTCAAGGCTGGCGTGCCCACGTTGCGCGGTGATTGCGTGGCGGTGACGGTCGATGTCTCCCGGCTCACGGGGGCCGTGCGGCGATTGTCAGTGGCTCGTCGCACACTTGTCGGCAGTGGTCGATCGGCGGGCTGAGCACCGCCGGGCCACGGGGGAATCGGGGAATCGGGGAATCGGGGAACCGGGGAACCGGGAGCGGGTGCCGGGGCATCAAGGGATCGGGGGATCGGGGGAAACATGCGGGGCGACGGGGCGAACGGCGCGGGCGGGCCGCAGCAGCCGGGTTGGGCGGGGTTGCTGCGTCGGCGGAAGTGGATGCGGTGGCCGCGCGGCCGGCGCGAGTGGCGGCGCGTGGTGCAGGCGGTGATGCTCGGCTGCGTCCTCGCGCTGCTTCCGGCGACGTGGATGCACGCCGTGGCGGCGGACCGGGTGCGCGCTCCCGGCGAGGTGCGCGCGCAGGTCGCGGTGGTGTTCGGGGCGGGCCTGTGGGGCGGCGAGCCCTCGCCGTACCTGGCGCATCGCCTCGACGCGGCGGCGGAGCTGTACCGCGCGGGAAGCGTCGAGGTGGTCCTGGTCACCGGGGACAACAGCCGGGAGGAGTACGACGAGCCGGACGCGATGCGCAGATACCTGACGGCGCGCGGCGTCCCGGACCGGCGCATCGTCAGTGACTACGCGGGCTTCGACACCTGGGACTCGTGCGTGCGCGCCAGAGAGATCTTCGGCGTGGACCGCGCGGTGCTGATCAGCCAGGGCTTCCACATACGCAGAGCGGTGGCGCTCTGCCAGGACGCGGGCGTGGAGTCGTACGGCGTGGGCGTCGCCGAGCCGCACGACGCGACCTGGTACTACGGCGGCGTCAGAGAGCTGCTCGCCTCCGGCAAGGCCGCGGCCGACGCGTTCTTCGAACCGGATCCGCACTTCCTGGGCCCGCGCGAGCCCGGGATCACGCGGGCGCTGGCCTCGGACCGCTGAGGGCGGACAGCCGGACGCGGCAGCCGGGCCAGCCACGGACGCGGTGGCGCCGGCCGGCTCCTCACCGTCGGCCGAGGGGAGCGCTGAGGTGCCCGTACCTGGCATGTAACGCGGCGGCACAGTGCTCCGTAACAAGCCGGACCCACGCTGGAGCGCATGCACAAGACCACGGCATCGCCCACCCCCACGCACTGCCCGTACTGCGCGCTGCAATGCGGGATGGGCCTTGCACCGGATCCCGGGCGGGACGGGGGTTTGGCCGTGGTCGAGCGGGCGTTCCCGGTGAACCGGGGCGCGCTGTGCGGCAAGGGCCGTACGGCGACCGAGGTGCTGTCCTCCCGGGTGCGTCTGACCGAGCCGCTGATCCGGACCCACGCCACCGGCAAGCTCGAACCGGCCACCTGGGAGGAGGCGCTCGACCGGATCGCGGAGGGCCTCTCGCGTACGCGCGCGGAGCACGGGCCGGATGCGGTCGGGGTGTTCGGCGGGGGCGGGCTGACCAACGAGAAGGCGTACGGATTGGGAAAGTTCGCGCGGGTCGTGCTCGGCACGTCGCAGATCGACTACAACGGCCGGTTCTGCATGTCGTCGGCGGCGGCCGCGCACCAGCGGGCGTTCGGGCTCGACCGGGGGCTGCCGTTCCCGCTGGAGGACATTCCGCGTACGGGCTGCGTGATCCTGGTCGGTTCGAACCTCGCCGAGACCATGCCGCCCGCGCTGCGGTACCTGACGGAACTGCGGGAGAACGGCGGCAGGTTGATCGTGGTCGACCCGCGCCGCACGCGCACGGCGGAGCAGGCCGACCTGCACCTGGCGCCGCGTCCCGGCACGGACCTGGCGCTCGCGCTCGGCCTGCTGCACCTTGTGGTGGCGGAGGGGCGTACGGACGAGGCGTTCATCGGGGAGCGGACGAGCGGGTGGGAGGAGGCGCGGGCCGGGGCGATGGCGCACTGGCCGGAGCTGGTGGAGCGGATCACCGGGGTGTCGGTGCCCGAACTGCGGGAGGCGGTAAGGCTGTTCTGCGCGCCGGAGCACGCGATGGTGCTCACCGCGCGCGGTCCGGAGCAGCAGTCCAAGGGCACGGACACGGTGGGCGCGTGGATCAACCTGGTGCTGGCGACGGGCCGGGCGGGCAGGCCGCTCTCCGGGTACGGCTGCCTCACGGGACAGGGAAACGGGCAGGGGGGACGCGAACACGGGCAGAAGGCCGACCAGTTGCCGGGCTACCGCAAGCTGACCGACCCGGCGGCGCGGGCGCATGTGGCGGGGGTGTGGGGCGTCGACCCGGAGTCGCTGCCGGGGCCGGGGCGCAGCGCGTACGAACTGCTCGACGCGCTCGGCGGGGACGTGAAGTCGCTGCTGCTCATGGGCTCGAACCCGGTGGTGTCGGCGCCGCGTGCGGCGCACATCGAGGGGCGGCTGCGCTCGCTGGACTTCCTGGCCGTGGCGGACGTGGTGCTCTCGGAGACGGCCGAGTTGGCGGACGTGGTGCTGCCGGTGACGCAGTGGGCGGAGGAGACCGGTACGACGACGAACCTGGAGGGGCGGGTGCTGCTGCGGCGGCGGGCGATCACGCCGCCGGCCGGGGTGCGCACCGACCTGTTCGTGCTGCACGAGCTCGCGGCGCGGCTCGGCGTGGAGAAGGGCTTCCCCACGGACCCGGAGGAGGTCTTCGAGGAGCTCCGCCGGGCCTCGGCGGGCGGCCCCGCCGACTACTCGGGGATCACGTACCGGCGGCTCGCGGAGGAGGACGGGGTGTTCTGGCCGTGCCCTGCGGAGGCGGCGAGCGGGGACGGGGGCGGAGACGGGGAGGACTCAGCCCTGGACGCCGCGCCGGACGACCCGGCGGCCGAACTGGCGGGCGAACCGTCGGCCGAGCGTCTGGGCAACTCGGCGGCCGAACTGGCGGGCGGGCGAGTGGAGTTCGCCTCGACCTCAGCTCATCCGGGCACGCCGCGGCTGTTCCTGGACCGGTTCGCCACGGAGGACGGGCGGGCCAGGTTCGTGCCGGTGACGCACCGGGCGGCAGCGGAGGAGCCGGACGCCGAGTACCCGGTGCTGCTGACCACGGGCCGGGTGGTGGCGCAGTACCAGTCGGGTACGCAGACCCGGCGCGTGGCGGAGCTGAACGCCGCCGCGCCGGGACCGTTCGTGGAGCTGCACCCGCAGCTCGCCGAGCGGATCGGGGTGGCGGACGGCGAGGAGGTGACGGTGGTGTCGCGGCGCGGCACGGCGGTCGCACCGGCCAAGGTGACCCGGTCGATCCGGCCGGACACGGTGTTCATGCCGTTCCACTGGGCGGGCGAGGGCCGGGCCAACACGCTCACGCACCCGGCGCTCGACCCGGTGTCGCGGATGCCGGAGTTCAAGGTGTGCGCGGTCCGCCTGGAGCGGACGGCCCCGGCGGAAGCGGCCTAACGCCCCTCCCCGGGCCACCCCTCCCCGGCCCGCCGGTCATCTGCCCGCCAGTCCCCGCCCGGGATCAGCCGGGCGGCGCGGGCCTGGAGGCGGGCGCGTACGGCGGGGGCTGCGACATAGACCCAGGCACGGCGGGTGGTGCCGTCCGGGAGGTGTACGTCGCGGGCGATGCGCTCGTAGTCGTTGTGCGGGTCGCCGGGGCGGTAGTCCTCCAGGCGGTCGAGGTCGGCGAGGACGGCGGCGTACGACTCGGGGCGGGCGGTGAGGAGTTCGCCGTGGACCGGGCCCGCGCCCGGCTGCTCGACCAGGTACGGGTAGCCGGGCCCCTCGTGCAGGGCGGCGTCCGGGAGGAGGGCGGGGGTCTCCGCCTCGACCCGGCCGCGCAGATGCCGGTCGTGGTTGTACTCGCCGGGGCGCAGCGTGCCGTAGACGAAGAACGGCAGCGGGCCGGAGGGCGTGGACGGGTCGGTCACTTGGCGGTCTCCGCGCGGACCCAGCGCAGGTAGTCGGCGCTGCCGCGCACCACGGGGGTGGCGATGATCTCCGGGGTGTCGTAGTCGTGCGCCTCGGTGATCCACCGCTCCAGGGCGGGGTAGCCGTCGGCGGTGGTCTTGAACAGCACCTGCCACTCCTGGTCGGTGGTGACGGCGCCCTCCCAGCGGTAGACGGACGTGACGGGCCCGGACACCTGGGCGCAGGCGGCGTGCCGGGCCGCGATCGCGCCTTCGGCGAGGGACTGCGCCTTGTCGGCGGAGTCGGTCGTGGTCAGCACCGTGAGCACGGTGTCGACGGGGATGTCGGGGTGTTGGGCCATGGGCGGGCCTCCGTTGCGGTCGTACGCGTCCACGTAACAGTGTCCCGGAGACCCGCCCGTGCGCGCCGGTGCGGCCCACCGTCGACGGCGATGGGCGATGGGCGATGGGCGACGGCGAGAACCTCAACTCCCGTACGGTCGCACCGCCTTGGCGTCCCGGAGGGCCCGTGCCCACCAGGTCAGCTGGTCGAGCAGGACCTTGGCGGCGGCGTCGGGGCCCGCCGGGTCCAGGTGGTTGCCCTCGTCGTCGAAGTGGGCCTGCGCGCTGTGGAAGGAGACGGTGTCCCGGACGGTGACGGTGTGCAACTCGGCGAAGACCTGGCGCAGTTGCTCGACCGCGCGCAGGCCGCCGGAGATCCCGCCGTACGAGACGAAGGCGACCGGCTTGGCCTGCCATTCGGCGCGGTGCCGGTCGATCAGGTTCTTGAGGCCGGCCGGGAAGGAGTGGTTGTACTCGGGTGTGACGACGATGAAGGCGTCGGCGGCGTCGATCTGCGCGGCGACCCGCGCGAGCCGGTCCCGCACGTCGGGTTCGGGGTGCGGCGAGAAGGCGGTGGGCAGCTCGGCCTCGGCGACGTCGACGACGTCGACGACCAGGTCCTCGCGGGTGCGCACGCGGGAGAGCAGCCAGTCGCCGATGACGGGGCCGAAGCGGCCGTGCCGGTCGGAGCCGAGGATCACGGCCACCCGCAGCGGGGCAGTGGCATCAGCGGCGGCACCAGCAGTAGCGGTAGCAGTAGCAGTAGCAGTAGCAGTAGCAGCGGAAGTCGCAGAGTTCGTTGCGGAAGTCATGAGGAACACTCTGATAGCTCAACCTTTGTTGAGGTCAAGCGGTCCCTCCGCATCACCCGTTCACAGCCCTGCGCCCGGACTTCGAGCACTCCGCCACCGCACTCCACCGCACCCCCATGACCTGCTGGAACGTCGCGGCCGGCAAGGCGGGCCAGGGCTCGGGGCGGGCCGTCGGCCCGGTCATCGGCAGGCGTGCCGGGACGAGTGCGACGAGCCTCGTACCAAGGGCGCGACCGACTCAGCGGCACATGGGGGTGCTGCGGGCCGCGCTCTCTCGGAGGACTGAGATGCGCACCGCCACCCGCCGCCCGCTGACCGCAGCCGCGCTCGTCGTCGCCGCCTCCGCGTGCCTCACCGCGGGTCCCGCACACGCACTCACCCCAGAGACCCCAAAGGCCCCAGGGACCCCAGGGACCCCAGGGACCCCAGGGACCCCAGGGGCAGCGGGCATCCCAGGGGCAGGCCCGGCGGCACAGGCCGTCACGGAAGGCGATCGGCCCGACACCAGCCTCGACCTGTATCCCTCCACCGTCACGCCCGGCGCGAAGGTCACGGTGCACACCCTCGCCTGCGGCGTCCGGTCCCACGCCAGCGGTGACGCCAGCGCGGTCGGGGCGGGCATGTTCAAGCTCGCGGTCGGTACGCACGACGAGGTCGTCGTCGGCCGGTTCTCGGTGCCGTCGTCCGCGTCGCCCGGCACGTACGCGATCCGGGCGCGATGCGCCGACGGCAAGGAGATCTCGGGCGACCTGATGGTGAGCCTGACCGAGCCGTCGGGGCCGGTGAACCCGAAGGGACATGTGAAGACGGGGGTCGGCGGCGCGCTCGGGCCCGACCCTGTGCAGACCGCGGCGGGCGTGGCGGCCCTGGCCGTCGCCGCCGCGGGCGGTACCTGGCTCCTGCATCGCCGGGCGAGTGGCGACGGGATCTGACCGGACAACCTCCGCTGTCCACCGGTACCGCCGCCCCCGCCCCCTTCGAGTCCGACTCCGCACGCGGCTCGGAGGGGGACGCGGGGCACGTACGACCCGAGGGGCTCACCATGCCGCACGCCCGCACCACCGACGAGAACCACCCCCGCCGACCCCACCAGCCCGACCAGCCCGACCACCCCCGGCGCCCCCACGGGACCCATGGGACCCACAAGACCCACCGAACCCACCGTTCGCTGCGCGCCGCGATAGCCGCGGTCTCCGTCCTGGCCCTCTGCTCAGGCGTGTGGCTCCTTGAGAACGGCGCCACGCACACCCCGCCGCAGCCGTCCGCCGCCGAGTCCGCCGACGCCCCCGCGGGCCCGGCGCCGCGCGCCACCGACGCGGCCCCCGCACTGCCCCCGGCGCCGCCCACCCGCATACGCATCCCGTCCCTCAGCGTCGACGCCCCGCTGATGGGCCTGCGCCTGACGCGCGAGGGCAGCCTCGACGTACCGCCCGCGGAGAAGAACAATCTGGCCGGCTGGTACGAGGCGGGCACCACGCCCGGCGAGCGCGGCACCTCCGTCGTGGCCGGGCATGTCGACAACGCCGAGGGCCCCGCCGTGTTCTACGCGCTCGGCGCGCTGCGCAAGGGCCAGACCGTCGAGGTGGACCGGGACGACGGCCGTACGGCGGTGTTCACGGTCGACGCGGTGGAGGTCTACGACAGCCGGCACTTCCCCGACGACAAGGTGTACGGGGCCGCACCGCGCCCCGAGCTGCGGGTGATCACCTGCGGCGGCGGCTACTCGAAGAAGTCGGGCTACCTCGGCAACGTCGTGGTCTTCGCCCACCTGACGGGCACCCGGGCGTAGGCCGCCCTGGGAGAACTCAGCCCAGCCACTGGTCGTACGCCAGCTTCCCCACCAGCGTGACCACGACGACCACAAGTACGCCGCGCACGAACCCGCTGCCCTTCTTCAGCGCCATGCGCGCGCCGACCGTGCCGCCGACGAGGTTGAACACGGCCATTCCGGCGGCCAGTTGCCACATCACGGTGCCCTGGTAGCTGAACATCGCGAGGGCGCCCAGGTTGGTGCAGACGTTGACGATCTTCGCGGTGGCGGAGGCGTGCACGAGGTCCATGTGCAGGACCGCGGTGAGCGCGATCACCAGGAACGTGCCGGTGCCGGGCCCGAACAGGCCGTCGTAGAAGCCGATGCCGAGGCCCGCGAGGCCGATCGCGGCGAGCACCCGCTGCCTGGTCGGCGGGCCCGCGACCGCGCCGCTGCCGAAGGCCGGGCGCAGCATCACGAAGGCGAGCACGCCGAGCAGCACCACCATGATCATGGGCCGCAGCACGTCGGCGCTGATCCCGGCGGCGAAGAACGCCCCGCCCATCGACCCGGCGAGCGCCGCGAGGCCGATCTTCACGGCGGTGCCGACCTCGACCGGGGCTTTCCTGGCGTACGTGACGGCCGCGGCGGAGGTGCCGACGATCGCGACGGCCTTGTTGGTGCCGTACACGTAGCTGGGGTGCACCTGCGGTACGCCGATGAGGAGCGCGGGGAGCAGCAGCAGTCCGCCGCCGCCCACCACCGCGTCGATCCAGCCCGCAGCGGCCGCGGCGAGGCAGAGGACCACGACCGTGGTCAGGGATATGTCGGGCATGATCGCGACAGTAGCCGGAGGGCCTCCGGGAGCCCTGGCCCGGGGTGAGGGGTCAGGGGGCCGCCTGGGGTTCCGACCGGGAACTCGTCGCCGGGAGGCGGTCCGGCGCGGGCGGGGCCGAAGGGTCGACGGTGGCCGTGAGCAGCGTCGCGGCGAGCGCGCTCGCGGCGGCGAGGCCGACGGCGAGGTTCCGGCGGGCCTGGCGGGTGACTGCCCGTACGGGCACGGGCTTGCGGTGACGGGCCATGGGCGTACGCCCCTCCAAAGCTCAGTACGTGAAGTTCTCGGCGTGTATACGTTCCGCGGGCACCCCCGCCCGTACGAGCGCCGTCGTCGCGGCGCGGGCCATCCCGGGCGGGCCGCACAAGTACACGTCGTGCGCGGCGAGTTCGGGCACGAGGTTGCGCAGGGCCTGCGGGGCGAGGGGGTCGAAGGAGGCGTCGGAGGGGCCGAGCAGGAAGTGCAGGCAGGCCCCGCGGGCGGCGGCGATGGACTCCAACTCGGCGCGCAGGGCGAGCTGTTCGGCGCTGGACGCGCGATAGAGGAGCGTCAGGTCGCCGGGCGCGCAGGGCAGGGTCTCGAAGAGGGCCCGCATGGGCGTGATGCCGACGCCGCCCGCGAGCAGCAGCACCTTGCGCCGGCTGCGGCGGTGCGCGGTCAGGGCGCCGAACGGGCCGGTGGCGAGGACGCGCGTGCCGGGGCGAAGGCGGCGCACCCGGCGGGTGTGCGCGCCGACGGCCTTGACGGTGATCCGTACCCGGTCGTCGCGGACCGGCGCGGACAGCGAGAAGGGCAGGGCCGTGTGCCAGAGCCTGCGCTGCAGGAACCGCCAGCGGAGGAACTGCCCGGGTTCCGCGCGGAGTTCGTCGAGGCCTATGCCCTGCATGACGACGGAGACCACGTCGGGCCCCTCCACCGTCACCTCCCGTACGCGCAGGCTGTGCCGCAGGGCCTGGCGTACGGGGACGACGAGCCGGTACCAGACGAGCAGCACGGCGACCGTGGCGTGCAGCAGGGACCAGAGCCAGCCGGCGAGGACGCTGCCCGCGAGGTCGGGCCCGGCGAGCTGGTGCGCGAAGGCGAGCCCCGCGCCGACGTACGTGAGCAGGTGCAGGGCACGCCACGTCTCGTGCGGGACGCGGCGGCGCAGCGCGCGGGCCGAGCTGACGCCGACGGCGCCGAGCAGGGCGGTGCCGAGCGCGGCGGCCGCGAGGGCGGGGTAGCCGAGCAGGTCGGCGGCGGCGCTGAGGAGGTCGTCGCCGGTGTGGGCCGCGTACCCGCAGAGGGCGAGCAGGGTGTGGGCGGCGCAGAGGGTCAGCACCCAGCGGCCGCCGAGCGCGTGCCGGCGGGCGAGGCGGTCGGCGCCGACGCCGTGCTCCACCGCGGGGACGCGGGCCATCAGGAAGAGCATGACCAGCACTCCGTAGGCGGCGAGGAGGCCGGTGAGGTGGGCTCCGGTGGCGAAGAGGGCGTCGAGCCTCGCGGAGTAGTGGGCCTGCGCCGCCCAGAGCGCGGTGACCAGTGCCGCGCCGGCGGTCAGGGTCGTCCGCAGCACCCGGGGGTCGACCCGGATCGGCCGGACCGGTTCGGGCACGGCGGCAGCGGCGGCAGCGGGGGCGGAAGCTCTCACGCCCTCGAACCTAGGTCCTGGGAACGTACGAAAACACCAGGTCAGACCCCTGCCGCCGATCCTTAAGGTTCCCTTGAGAACCCCCTCAACGAGGATTAAGGCCCACCCCTCACAGCCACCCCCAGCCACCCGCAAGGGACCCTCACACTCCCTCCCCCGCCCGGTTGAGGGACGCGTTCCGTACGGGAAACAGAAGGGATGCGGACGGGTAACACCGGCCCCGCACGCTGCTCTGCATGGGTTCACAGATCGTGGTGATCGGCGCGGGCACGGCGGGCGTGCGGCTCGCGCAGCAGCTCGCCCAGGCCTCGGCCGCAGGCGGGACGCACCGTACGCCTCCCGTTGTCACCCTCCTCGGCGACGAGCAGCACGCCCCGTACAACCGTGTGCTGCTCGCCGAAGTGCTCGCCGGGCGGTACGGGCCGGAGGTGATCGCGCTGCCTTCGCCCGCGCCGGTGCGCCGGGGCCGGGTGGAGCGGATCGACCGGGAGGACCGGTTCGTGCACGTCGCGGGCGGCGGCCGGATCGCGTACGACAAGCTGGTCCTCGCGACCGGCTCGAACCCGGTCCTGCCCCCGCTGCGCGGGCTGTTCACCGAGGACCGGCCGGGCCTGCCCGACGGCGTGCACGCGTTCCGCACCATGGACGACTGCCTCGCCCTCTCGAAGGCCGTACGCGAGGGCAGCCGGGCCGTCGTCATCGGCGGCGGGCTGCTCGGCGTGTCCGCGGCCCGCGCGCTCGCCGAGCGCGGCGCGCAGGTGGTCCTGGCCCAGCAGGGCGAGCGGCTCATGGAACGCCAACTCGACGCCACAGCAAGCGACTTGGTGCGGCAGCACCTCACCGGGAACCTGGGCGTGGAGGTGCACACCGAGTGCCGGGTGCGCGCCCTCACCACCGAGGGCGGCGCCGTCACGGGCGTCACGCTCGCCGACGGCTACGCGCTCGACGCCGACCTCGTCGTCCTCGCCTGCGGCGTGCGCCCCCGCGTGGGCCTCGCGCAGCAGGCCGGGCTCGATGTGCGGCGCGGCGTCGTCGTCGACGACGAGCTGCGCACCAGCGACCCGCACATCCACGCCATCGGCGACTGCGCCGAGCACGACGGCCGGGTGTACGGGCTCGCCGCCCCGGCCATCGAACAGGCCGACGCGCTGGCCGAGTTGATCCTCAAGGACGACGGGAACGTCTACACCGGCACCCGCGCCCTCACCCGCCTCACCCTGAACGTCACCGGGCCGGCCACAAACAGCAACGGCACCGGCACCGGCCCCCTGGACCTCGCCACGTTCGGCGAGTCCGACCCGCTGCCCGGCGACGACGTGGTCCGCCTCGCCGACGCCACCCGCGGCACCTACCGCCAGGTCGTCGTCCGCGACGACCGTCTGGTCGGCGGCGTACTTCTCGGCGAGCTCGGCACCGTCGGCGCGCTCGCCCGCGCCTGGGAGGCGGCCGAGCCGCTGCCCCAGGCCCCCCTGCTCCATCTGCTCACCCCCGACGGACCTGACGGAGGCTCCTGATGTCCACAACCCCCCGCACGATCGTGCTCGTCGGCCACGGCATGGTCGGCCAGCGGTTCCTGGAGGCCCTGGCCGAGCACGGCGTCGCCGGCCGCGACCGGGTGGTCGTCCTGTGCGAGGAGCCCCGCCCCGCCTACGACCGGGTGCAGCTGACCTCGTACTTCGCCGGCCGCACGCCCGCCGAACTGTCCCTGTCGGACGAGGAGTTCCTCGCGAAGTACGGCATCGAGCTGCACCTCGGCGACCCGGCGGAGACGATCGACCGTGAGCGCGGCGTCGTCACGGCCCGCTCGGGTCTGACCGTCGCGTACGACACCCTCGTCCTGGCCACCGGCTCGTACCCGTTCGTGCCGCCGGTGCCGGGCAAGGACGCGGCGGGCTGCTTCGTCTACCGCACGATCGAGGACCTGCTCGCGATCGAGGAGTACGCGAAGAACGCCACGACCGGAGCCGTCGTCGGCGGCGGTCTGCTCGGCCTGGAGGCGGCGGGCGCGCTCAAGGGCCTCGGACTCTCCACCCACATCGTCGAGTTCGCGCCGCGCCTCATGCCGGTGCAGGTCGACGAGGGCGGCGGCGCGGCCCTGCACCGCACGATCACCGACATGGGCCTGACCGTGCACACCGGCACGGGCACGCAGGAGATCGTCACCGGCGAGGACGGCTCCGTGACCGCCATGCGCCTGTCGGACGGCTCCGAACTGGCCACGGACATGGTCGTGTTCAGCGCCGGAGTCCGCCCCCGCGACCAGCTCGCCCGCGACTGCGGCCTCACCGTCGGCGAGCGCGGCGGCATCGCGGTCGACGAGCAGTGCCGCACCAGCGACCCGCGGATCTTCGCCATCGGCGAGTGCGCGCTCGCCTCCGACGGCCGGGTCTACGGCCTGGTCGCGCCCGGCTACGAGATGGCGCAGGTCGCCGCGGCCGCCATCGCGGAAGAAGAGAACAGCGGCTTCACGGGCGCCGACATGTCCACCAAGCTGAAGCTCCTCGGCGTCGACGTGGCGTCGTTCGGCGACGCGCACGGCACCACCGAGGGCTGCCTCGACGTGGTGTACGCGGACTCCCGCTCCGGCACGTACAAGAAGCTGGTCATCGGCGCGGGCGGCGAACTCCTCGGCGGCGTCCTCGTCGGCGACGCGGAGGCGTACGGCACGCTCCGCCCGCTCACCGGCAGCGTGCCGCCCATCTCGCCGGAGCAGCTGGTCCTCCCGGCCGGCGCGGGCGCGCCCGTCTCCCTCGGCCCGGCGGCGCTCCCCGACGAGGCCGTCATCTGCTCCTGCCACAACGTCACCAAGGGCGCCATCCGCGGCGCGGTCACCGAGCACTCCTGCACGAGCGTGCCGGAGGTCAAGAAGTGCACCAAGGCCGGTACGGGCTGCGGCAGTTGCGTGAAGGTCCTCGGCCAGCTCGTCACGGCGGAGCTGGAGGCGGGCGGCGTCGAGGTCGACAAGGGCCTGTGCGGCTGCTTCGCCCAGACCCGCCAGGAGCTGTACGAGATCGTCCTCGCCCTGCGCCTCACCTCGTACCAGGAACTCCTGGACGCGCACGGCCGCGAGGAGGCGCGCGGCGGCGACGGCTGCGAGATCTGCAAGCCGACCGTCGGCTCGATCATCGCGTCCCTCGCCCCCACCCTCGGCGCGGACGGCTACGTCCTCGACGGCGAGCAGGCGGCCCTCCAGGACACCAACGACCACTTCCTCGCCAACCTGCAGAAGAACGGCTCGTACTCGATCGTGCCGCGCATCCCCGGCGGCGAGATCACCCCGGAGAAACTCATCGTGATCGGCGAGGTCGCCCGCGACTTCGGCCTCTACACGAAGATCACCGGCGGCCAGCGCATCGACATGTTCGGCGCGCGGGTCGAACAACTCCCGCTCATCTGGGCCAAGTTGGTGCACGCGGGCTTCGAGTCCGGCCACGCGTACGGAAAATCCCTCCGTACGGTCAAGTCCTGTGTCGGCTCGACCTGGTGCCGCTACGGCGTGCAGGACAGCGTCCGCATGGCCATCGACCTGGAGCTGCGCTACCGCGGCCTGCGCTCCCCGCACAAGCTGAAGTCGGCCGTCTCCGGCTGCGCCCGCGAGTGCGCGGAGGCCCAGTCCAAGGACTTCGGCGTGATCGCCACGTCCAACGGCTGGAACCTGTACGTCGGCGGCAACGGCGGCGCGACCCCGCGCCACGCGGACCTGCTCGCCCAGGACCTGGACGACGACCAGCTCATCCGCCTGATCGACCGCTTCCTGATGTTCTACATCCGCACGGCCGACCGCCTGGAGCGCACGTCGACCTGGCTGGAGCGGATCGAGGGCGGCCTCGACCACGTACGGGACGTGGTCGTCGAAGACTCCCTGGGCATCTGCGCCGACCTGGAGCAGCTGATGTCCGCGCACGTCGCCGGCTACCGCGACGAGTGGGCGTCCACGCTCGACGACCCGGAGCGCCTGGCCCGCTTCGTGTCGTTCGTCAACGCACCCGAAGTCCCGGACCCGACGGTGCAGTTCGTACCGGAACGCGACCAGATCAAGCCGGACCTCCCCCTCCTCAACCTGACCGCCCGCCCCCTGGAAGGAACCGCGACCCGATGACGATCCTCGCTGTTGAGACGACCACTGCATACGTCCAGCTGTACGTGGACGGCGACTGGCTGCCGGTCTGCGACGACCCGGCCCGGATCACCCCCGGTCGCGGCGTGGCCGTCCTGCTCCCCGACGGCAGCCAGGCGGCGGTCTTCCAGGACCGCACGGGCCGCTGGTACGCGATCGACAACCGGGACCCGTTCACCGGCGCGGCGGTCCTCTCCCGCGGCCTGATGGGTTCGTCCGACGGCTCGGCGTTCGTGGCGTCCCCGCTCCTGAAGCAGCGCTTCGACCTGACGACGGGGCGGTGCCTGGACGACGAGGGCGTCTCGGTACGGGCTTACGCGGTGCGCGTCGCTACATGAGCCTTGCTTTATGAGAATTTCACGGTGAGCGCGCCACCGCTCACCCTCCGTGGTTAGGCTCAGCAGCAACGCGCCCGCCTAACAGGGAGGTTGAGCGGTGGCGAACACTCGCAGGAAAGCCGCGTGGGAGTACTTCGGGGAAGAGCTGAAACGCCGCCGGGAGGAGGCGGGTCTCACGCAGACCCAGCTCGGCGACCGGGTCTTCGTGTCCGGCGGCTACATCGGCCAGTTCGAACAGGCCTTCCGCAAACCGCAGTTGGATGTGGCGATCCGCATCGACGAGGTGTTACGGACGGGCGGATTCTTCGAGCGGACGTGGCACAAGCTGATCCGTGAGCGGCGGTTCGCCTCTTACTTCGAGGAAGTCGCGGAGCTGGAGCGGACGGCAACCAAGATCTGCGACTTTGCTCCGCTGGTGGTGCCGGGGTTGCTGCAGACCGAGGCCTACAACCGCGCACTCATGACGGAGGACGACCCCTTCGCCACCGAGGAGCAGATGCAGGACACCATCGACGCGCGGATGGAGCGAGCACAGATCCTCGCCGATGCCACCCGCCCCGAGTTCTGGGTGATCCTGCACGAGCACGTGCTGCGCACTCCGGTGGGCGGCCCGAGCACGATGGCCGACCAGCTGGACCGGATAGTGGCGCGCATCCGCGAGCGGACCGTGCTGGTCACGATCATCCCGTACGCAAAAGGCGCCCACGCCTCGATGAACGGAATGTTCCGGCTCATGGAGTTCGACGACGCCCCGCCAGTCGCCTACACGGAAACTGAGTTCTCAGGAACTTTGATCGACGAACCGGCCGTGGTGAAGCGTGCCCAACGGACATACGATCTGCTCAGGGTCGCCGCGCTGTCGCCGGAGGCGTCCCTCGAACTGATCGCTTCGGCGGCGGAGGACCACAGACGATGCGTACGTACGACCTGAGCAACGCCCGCTGGCAGAAGAGCAGTTACAGCAACGCCTCGGGCGGCGAATGCGTCGAGGTCGCGCGCAACGTACCCGCCATCGTCCCCGTACGGGACAGCAAGCAGACCGACGGCCCCGTACTGATCTTCCCGGCGGAAAGCTGGACGGCTTTCGTCACAGAGACCCGTACCGCACACCCGTAAGCTGCTCCGAAGCCACCCAAAGCCGTTCCCCCGCAATGTCGTTGAGGGTCCACGGGGCTCGCCACGACTTCGCGGGGGCGCCGCGCCAGCCCTGGAGGCGGGGGCCGGTGAAGGAGTCGGGGCGGACGGCGGGGGCCGTGGCCGCGTACAGCGTGGGCAGCGCGCCCGCCTCCGCCGACTGGGCCACGACCCGGTTCGCGAGGCCGACCGCGCGCTCTACGAACCGCCGCCCCTCCAACTGCGGGCCTGCCGCCTGAAGGTTGGTGCTCGCGTACCCGGGATGCGCGGCGGCGGCCACGACACCCGACCCGCGCGCGGCGAGCCGGCGGGCGAGCTCGTGCGTGAACAGCAGGTTGGCGGTCTTGGAGCGGCCGTACGCGACCCAACGCCGGTAGCGGCGCTCGCTGTTGAGGTCGCCGATGTCGATGTTGGCGAGCGCGTGCAGCCCGCTGGATACGGTCACGACGCGCGCGCCGTCGACGTTCTCGATGCGGGGCAGCAGCAGCCCGGTCAGGGCGAAGTGGCCGAGGTGGTTCACCCCGAACTGCGTCTCGAACCCGTCGGCGGTCCGCGCGTACGGCAGGGCCATGACGCCCGCGTTGTTGATCAGCAGATCGATGCGCGCGGGCGCATGGGAGGCCGCGAACTCCCGTACGGACTTCAGATCGTCTAGGTCGAGCGGCGCGAACTCGACGTCCACGCCCGGGACTTCGGCGGCGATCCGGGAAGCTGCCCCGGCCCCCCGCGACTCGCTGCGGCAGGCGAGCACGACGCGCGCCCCGCGCCGGGCCAGCTCACGCGCCGTGACATAGCCGATGCCGCTGTTCGCCCCGGTCACGACGGCCGTGCGGCCGCTCTGGTCGGGGATGTCGCTCGCATTCCAGCCCGGCATGGGGGCGTCCTTCCGGAGAGGTCAGGACGTTCCAGCGTACGTCGCCGCCCTCCCCGCCCGACTCAGGCGGCGTCGCCTCCGTCCACGACGAGGTCCGTGCCGACGACCGAACCGGCGGCGTCGGAGGCCAGATACAGCACGGCGGCCGCCACCTCGTCCCCGGACGCGACCCGGCCGAGCGGGTTCCCGCCCTTCATCCGCTCGGCGCGCTCGGCCTCGCTCTCGCCGGGCAGCAGCGACATGGGGGCGTCCGAGGCGCCGGGGCTGACGGCGTTGATGCGGACTCCGTCGCCGATGTGGTCCAGGGCCGCGCCGTGCGTGAGCGCCCAGACAGCGGCTTTGGTCGCGGCGTAGGCGGCGGCGCCGGGGATGCGGCGGTGCGGGCCGATGTTGGAGGCGACGTTGACGATCGCACCGCCCGAGCCCTGGCCGCGCATCTGCCCGATCTCGGCGCGCAGGGCGAGGAACATGCCGGTCACGTTGATGTCGAGCTGCGTGCGCCAGTCCTCCTCGGAGAGGTCCGCGAGGGGCGAACCGGCGCGCAGCACACCGGCGTTGTTCACGGCCACGTCGAGCGAGCCGAACCGGTCGACGACGGCGCGCACGGCGGCCTCGATCTCGTCGACCCTGGTCACGTCGGCGGTCACAGCGAACGCGGTGCCGCCGCGCTCCTCGATCAGCTGCACGGTCTCCTTCAGCGGGCCCTCCCCGCGCCCGGCCACGGCGACGTACGCGCCCTCGGCGGCGAAGGCGAGCGCGATGGCGCGGCCGAGACCACTGCCGCCGCCGGTGACGAGAACGGACTTGCCGGTGAAGCGGGTCATGCGAACTCCTCGTTTCGTTCTTTCTTGACCGACCGTTTCAATATGAGCGCAAAAAAAGGGGGCCCGACCGACCCCCGGAGGGAAGCGTCACTCCAACAACAGCAACGCCTGCTCCGCCGCATCCCGCACCCGCGCCGGATCCTGCGACGCCTTGCCGACCACCCGCAGCCCCTGCAGCAGCACGAGCAGCATCCGCGCGAGCGCCAACGGGTCACGCCCCTCCGGCAGTTCGCCCTGCGCCTGGGCGCGGACGAGCGCGGCGTGCAGCGGGGTCTCGACCCGGTCCCAGCTGACCTCGACGCGTCGCGCGGCGGCCGGGTCGTGCGGGGCCAGCTCGGCGGCGGTGTTGGTCACCAGGCAGCCGGCGAGCCGGAGTTGATCGTCGGCAGCCTCGGCGGCGAAGCGGCGTACGAGCGCACGCACGGCGGGCAGCACCGGCCCCGGCTGCGACAAATCGGCGAGCAGCCGGGGGTCCCGGGACTGCGCGTACCGGTCCATCGCCTTCAGGTACAGCTCGCGCTTACTGCCGAAGGTCGCATAGAGGCTGGCCCGGCCGATCCCGAGCTGCGCGACGAGATCGGCCATCGAGGTCGCCTCGTACCCTCGCCGCCAGAACAACTCCAGGGCGGCGTCGAGCGCCGCATCGGGATCGAACTCCTTGGTGCGTGCCATGCGGTGACCCTAGCCATTACTGGAACGACTGGTCAATAAAAGGTCAGAGGTGCTCGCTCGTGGGCTGTGCTCAGTACCCGTCCTCGTTCAGCTCCGTCACCCCGGCCAGCAGGCAGCGCCATATCTCGAACTCCGGGGAGTGCAGCTCCAGAAATTCCAGACCGGGCGCGATGCAGATGTCGCCGGAGCTGCCGCTCTCGTCCGGGTACGGATGCCAGGCCCTGCTCATCTCCAAGTAGGCCGCCTCCAGGCAGCGGACGAAGTGGTCCAGGTCGTCGGCGAGGCGGACGAGGACGTCGTGCGGTGCGCCCAGGTCGTCGGCGGAGGCGGCGATGTGCACGGAGCCGTCGCGGCGGTGGACGTATATCCGGCCGAACTCGCTCGTGGCGAGCGCGAGGAGGTCGGCGGGCTCGACGCCGTCCGGTATCTCCACGTCCGGCAGCTCGTCTTCGGCGGGCGGGGCCATCTCGTCGGGCGGCAGCAGGTCGACCGAGGCGAAGCCGCACTGCCAGGAGACCGGGAATCCGATGCCGGTCAAGTGGGCGCGACTGCCCGGGTGTTCGAGGGCGGCGGGCAGCTTGTCCTCGGGGATCAACGCCACCTCCACGGACGGCCCGAAGGAGTCCACCAGCCGCTCTGTGGTCAGCGGCTGCTCGTCGACGTCCGGCAGCGAGCGCGCCCACACGAAGGCGCAGCCCGGCGAGCCGGCCTCGGCCGAGTCGTGGTCCATGCGGCCGCGCGGCCAGGCGGCGAGCACCGCGGGGTCGGTGTCGAGCAGAGCGATCCCGTGCGGGTCGTCCACCAAGTACCGGACGCGCCCGTCCGGGCCGGGCAGCGGGTGGGCGTACCCGAAGCTGTCCGGGGCGGACAGCTCGTACGTCCGCAGATACGCGTCCTCGTCCGCCCGCACCCGGGGGATCTCCACGGGCTGCGGGCCCTCCGGATCCGGCGCGGGCCGTCTTCTGCCGGTCTCCAGGTCAAGCCAGGTGTCCTCGAACCTGCCCGACGCGTGCAGGAGTTGGCGCCCCTCTTGCTCGTACCGCTTCACCGAGGCATAGCTCAGATTCGGGTGCGCCAGGCGCGCGCCGACCGGCCGCCACCAGGTCCACAGCGCGCGCCACGGCATGGCGGGCTCGGCGGCGGCGAGCTGCTCCGCGTACTCCTCGTGGCCGAGGACCTTCGCGGCGAAGTGCAGCCAGGCCGCGAACTCGGCCCGCGGCACCTCCGCCCCGCCGAACATCGCCTCCGCCTGCTGGAAGACCTCAAGGCCGACCCCGGCGGGCGTCCCCGTCTCCGCCTGCAGGGCACGCAACCCGCCCCGCGCGTCCGCCTGGTCGATCCCCCATCGCACCATGTCCCGCTCGTCATCGAGCAACTGGCCCGCGTCCGCCAGCACTTCACGATCTCCGGCCGTCAACTCACTCATACGGCCATACTGACACCGAGCACTGACAACGCCGCCGGGCGCCAAATCCCCCGCACCCAGAGCGGATTCACTAATTCCACTCCCCCGCCGCCGAGGTGACCGATGCAGCAGAGACGGACCCCCGCGTCCGCGCTGAGCGCCCTGGTCCTGACCTTGCTCCACCTCGCCGCCGCGGCCTGCCTGGCGCTCGCCTACGGCATGACTCCCGACGGCCCGCACGACCGTGAGGCCTTGGACGGAGCCGGAGTCGGGGCCCTGTTCGCCGTCGGCATCACGGTCCCGGCCCTCGCGCTCACGGTCCTGCCGGTGGCGATGCACTGGCTGACCCGACGTTGGTTCGCACCCCCGGCACTCCTGCTGCTCCTCGCCGCAGCCCGGTACGCGTACCTCGTCACCGCCTACGACCCCTGGTGAAGCAGCCCGTCGATCGAACGCCGGCACCCCCGACCACGCTGCGCGGCACGGAGCACAAGAGGCACGAACCCCGGCCACCGTGAGGCACGCCTACGCCGCCGAGCGCAGCTCCACCGCCGCCAGCGGCACGAAGCCGAGCCGCCCGCCGGAGGTGTCCTCGCCGGCGAGCCTGCGCAGCAGCGCGAGCGCGATCCGCTCGCCCTGCGCCTTGGCGCGGTCCGCGTTCGGCCCGGCGTGCAAGCCGTCCACCGTGGCGTGCCACAGCTGCACCCAGCGCCCGAAGTGCTCGGCGGTGAGCGGCTCCACGGCGTGCAGGGCGGCATGCGGGGCAAAGGCGTCGCCGCCGTACTCGGCCGTGCGGAACAGGGCCCGCTCCCAGAAGTCGGCTATGCGCGGCAGGTGGGCCTCCAGGTCCATGCCCGCGATCCGCGTGAAGAACGGCCCGATCAGCGGGTCCGCGAACGCGGCGGTGTAGAAGCGCCGCAGGAGCAGGTCGAGATCGGCCCGCCCTGCGACGTCCGGCTTCGTGGGGTTCATGCCATCCAGGATGCCCGGAACAGGACCGGATCGACCAGGGGCACTAGGTCCCGCGCAGGCCCGCCCGCGCGCGAGTAGCGTCGGCACCATGAGCGATACGGGAAAGAAGATCACCGAGAAGCTCTCCGCCGCCGCCCTCGCCGAGTCCACCGGGAAGGACTGGCTCGGCTGGTTCGCCGTGCTCGACCACTGGGGCGCCGGGGAGCGGGGGCACACCGAGATCGCCCGGCACCTGCGCGAGGAGCACGGCGTCAACGGCTGGCACGCGCAGTCGATCACCGTCGGGTACGAGCAGGAGCGCGGCCTGCGCGAGGTCGGCCAGTCCAGCACGGGCGCCTGGGAGACGAGCGGCAGCAGGACGATCGACGTGCCCGCCGAGCGGATCACCGAGGCGTTCGTCGACGAGTCCGTGCGCCACCGCTGGCTCCCCGACGCGGACCTCACGATCCGCACGCACCGGCCGGGCAAGTCACTCACGGCGGACTGGGACGACGGGTCGAGCCGCATCTCCCTCTACCTGACGGCCAAGGGCCCGGCGAAGACGACCGTCGGCCTCGGGCACCACAAGCTGGACGACGCGGACGCGGTCGCGGCGTACAAGGAGTTCTGGCGCGAGCGGCTGGCGGCCCTCAAGACGCTGCTCGAATCCTGACCAGCGCCTGCCGGCCGACGCCGCCGGGCGCCTGGCCGGGGCCTGCCGGCCGGCGGTCGCCGGGGCCGGGTGTCAGACCACGGCGAGCCGGTTCACCAGCAGCTCCAGCCTGCGCTCGGCCTCCGTCGGCGGCAGCCGTCCCGCTCTGGTCAGCGTCGCCATACCGTGCAGGGCCGCCCAGAAAACCTCGGTGAACAGCCCCGGGTCGACGCCCTCCCCCGCGACCTCGCTGAGGGTCTCGAGGAGTGCGGCGAAACCGTCCTTCAGGGGCTCCGGGGTGTCCTCGTGCGCGAACGCCAGGCCGCCGTCGAGCTGGAACATGGCGTCGTAGACCGCCGGGTGGCGCTCGGCGAAGTCGAGGTAGGCGTGGGCGAGCGTGGCGACCCGGGCGCTCGGGCCGTCCGCGTCGGCGGTCGCGGCCCGCAGCGCCCTGGCCAGCGCGGTGGCGCCTTCGAGGGCGACGGCGCCGATGATCTCGCGCTTGCCGCGGAAGTGGCTGTAGAGGACGGGCTGGCTGTACTCGATGCGCTCGGCGAGCCGACGGGTGGTGACCGCGTCCCAGCCCTGCTGCTCGGCGAGTTCGCGGGCCGTCTCCACGATGAGGCGCTCGCGCCCCGCCCGTTCGCGCTCCTTGCGTTCCTGTACCGACATGATTCGACCCTAGCACCGCTAGACAACCGAGCGATAGCAGCGCTAGCGTTGCCTCATCGGCTAGCAACGCTAGAAGCGAGGGAGTCGTCATGCTCGACGTGCTTGAGATCGTCACCACCGTGATCGTCGGCCTGATGGTGGGGGTGGAGTTCGCCGTCCCCTTCTTCATCAACCCGATCCTCAACGCCCTCCCGGAGGACAGCGCCCAACTCGCTCGCGCCCACGGGGGCAGGATGGGCGGCGCGGTGATGCCGTTCTGGTACCTCACGTCGCTCGCCCTCGTCGCGGTCTGGGCCATAGCCGTACGGCACGGCGACGGCGCCGGGCTGCTCTTCGCCGCCGGCGCGCTGCTGATCGTCAGCGTGCTCATGTCGGTCCTGGTGCTCGTCCCGATCAACAACCGGGTCAAGACATGGACGCCCGAGAACCGCCCCGCCGACTGGAAGCAGCAGATGACCCGCTGGGACCGCTGGCACTACGGCCGCGTCGCCGTCATCGTCGCCGCCTTCACCCTGATAGTCACCGCCCTCGCCTGAGCCCGCGCACGAACTCATGCGTGTACGCGCATGAACCCGCGCGCAGCCCTCGGCTCGCCCGTGGGCTCGTACACAGGCGTGCAATCCCGTTGTTGTAATCGCCCTGCATGGTTGATCGTTGGGCCGAGCGAACGCACCACGGGCCAGTCCGACCCAGACACCCAGGGGGAACGCACATGACGATCAGCCGACGGCGCCTGCTGACCGGCTCCACCGCGACCGCGGCCGCAGGCCTGCTCTCCGCGTGCGGCTCCAACACCGGCCGCGGCGGGAGCGGAAGCAGCGGCGGCCCGGCACTCTCGCACTGGTACCACCAGTACGGCGAACCCGGCACCGAGCAGGCGGTGCGGCGGTACGCGAAGGCGTACGACAAGGCCGACGTCACCGTGCAGTGGCGGCCCGGCGACTACGACCGGCAGACCGCGGCCGCGCTGCTCACCGAGTCCGGCCCCGACGTCTTCGAGGCCAACGGGCCCAACCTGGACCAGATCCGCGGCAAGCAGGTCCTGGACCTCACCGAGCTGATCGAGGACGTCAAGGACGACTACAACCCGGCCGTCCTCACACCCAAGACCCACGAGGGCCGCGTCTACGGCATCCCGCAGGTCATCGACATGCAGCTGCTCTACTACCGGAAGAGTCTGCTCGCGGACGCCAAGGTGGACCCGCCTCGCACCCTCGACGAACTGGTCGACGCGGCCGCGAAGTTGACCACCCGCGACGTCAAGGGCCTCTTCCTCGGCAACGACGCCGGCGTGGGCGCCCTCGGCGGAACTCCCCTGCAGGCGGCGGGACTTGAGCTGGTCACCGACGACGGCGAGGTCGGCTTCGACGACCCGATCGCCGCCCGCACCCTCGGCAAGATCCACCAGCTGTACGCCGACAAGTCCCTGCTGCTCGGCGCGCCCTCCGACTGGTCGGACCCGGCCGCGTTCCTGCAGGGCCTGACCGCCATGCAGTGGTCGGGTCTGTGGGCGCTGCCCGCCGTGCAGAAGGAGCTAGGCGACGACTTCGGCGTGCTGCCGTTCCCGAAGGACGGCGCGGGCAGCCCGTCCGTCCCGGTCGGGGCGTACGGCGCGGCGGTCAGCGCCAGGGCCCGCGACAAGGACGCGGCCAAGGCGTACGTGAAGTGGCTCTGGGTCCAACAGACTGCGTACCAGGAGGACTTCGCGCTCTCGTACGGCTTCCACATCCCGGCCCGGATCTCCCTAGCGAAGAAGGCCGAGAAGCTGAAGAAGGGCGCGGCGGCCGACGCGGTGCGCTTCGCCACGGAGAGCGGCTTCCCCGCACAGCCGCTGCTGTGGACGCCGCGCAACCAGACCGTGTACCAGGACGGCCTGAGCCGCATCATCAAGGACGGCGCCGACCCGGACAAGGAGCTGAAGTCGGTGGTGCGGAAGGTGCGGGCCGAGCTCGAACGGGTGGCGAAGTGACCGCACGCACCGAAGCGACGGCACGCACCGCCGCGACCGCACGTTCCAAAGTAGCCGCGCACACAAGGGAGTTACCGGCGCGCCGGCACCGCGCGCTCTGGTTCTGGGTGTTCGTCGGCCCCTTCGCGCTCGGCCTCGGCGTGTTCACGTACATCCCGCTGCTCTGGAGCGTGTACCTCAGCTTCTTCGACGCGCACAACACCGTCACGCCCGACCCCGCGCGGGACTTCGTGGGCTTCGGCAACTACGCGGACATGCTGGCGGACGGGGCGTTCACCGACAGCCTGCTCACCTTCGTGGTGTTCTCCCTCTTCATCGTGCCCACGACCTTCGGCCTCTCGCTCGCGCTCGCGCTGATGGTGAACCGGCTGCGGCGCGCGCAGGCGTTCTTCCGGTCGGTCTTCTTCCTTCCGGCGGCGTGCAGTTACGTCGTGGCGGCCCTGATCTGGAAGATGTCGATCTTCAACGGCGTCCGCTTCGGCCTCGCCAACACACTCCTCGGCTACGTGGACGCCGACTCCGTCGCCTGGCTCTCCACCACGGACCCGCCCTGGTACTGGCTGGCGATCGTCACCGTGCGGCTCTGGCTCCAGGCCGGGTTCTTCATGATCCTGTTCCTGGCCGGACTGCAGCGCATCAACCCGCAGTTGTACGAGGCAGCCGCGGTGGACGGGGCCAAGCCGGGCTGGCAGGTGTTCCGGCACATCACCTTCCCGCAGCTGCGCGCCACGTCCGTCGCGGTCGCGCTGCTCCTCGTCATCAACGCCTTCCAGGCCTTCGACGAGTTCTACAACCTGCTCGCCGACTCCCGCGGCTACCCGCCGTACGCCAGACCGCCGTTGGTCTACCTCTACTACACGGCCCTCGGCCAGGGGCAGAACCTCGGCATGGGCAGCGCGGGAGCGGTGATCCTCGCCGTGATCATCGCGGTGGTGACGATCGGCCAGGCCCGCTGGTTCGGCCTCGGCAGGAGGGAGGCGTGATGCACGGGAACCCTCACGGGGTGCGGAACCCTCACGGGGTGCGGGCCGACGCCTCGGTGCGGGTGGGCCGCGCCCTGCGCCTGGCGCTGCTCATCGCCCTGGCGGCGCTCTTCCTGATCCCCTTCTACCTCCTCGTGCGCAACGGCCTCGCCTCCGAGCAGGAGATCACCTCCCCCGACTGGTCGTTCCTCCCGGCCGAGCTGCGCTGGTCCAACGTCACGGAGCTGTTCTCCGACCCGAGCGTGCCGTTCTCCCGCTCGCTGCTCAACTCCGCGCTGATCGCGGTCGCGACGACCCTCGGCACCCTGCTCCTTGCCTCGCTCGCCGGGTACGGCCTGGCCCGCATCCCGTACCGGCACGCGAACAAGGTCTTCTACGCCATCCTCGGCACCCTGATGGTCCCGGCGGCCGTGACGTTCGTGCCGAGCTTCGTGCTCGTGTCGACCCTCGGCTGGGTCTCCACACTCCGCGGCCTGATCGTCCCGACTCTCTTCTCGGCCTTCGCCTGCTTCGTCTTCCGCCAGTACTTCCTCGGTTTTCCACGGGAGTTGGAGGACGCGGCGCGGGTGGACGGGCTCGGGTACTGGCGTACGTACTGGCGCATCGTCGTGCCCAACACGCGTCCGGTGTTCGCGGCGGTCGGGACGATCGTGTTCATCGGCGCCTGGAACTCCTTCCTGTGGCCGCTCGTCATCGGGCAGGACCAGGGGGCGTGGACGGTCCAGGTGGCGCTCTCCTCGTACACGAACGCCCAAGTGGTGCGGCTGCACGAGCTGTTCGTGGCGGCGGCGGTCTCGATCGTGCCGCTGCTCGTGGCGTTCCTGGTGTTCCAGCGGTGGATCGTGGCGGGGGTGGAGCGCACGGGGATCAGTGAGTGAGCGTCATGCGCCCGCCCCCTCTCGGCCATGCACCGTCAATTCGGACGGCGCTGTGGAGGCCTACGTTCCACAAGCGCGCGACCCTGTGGCCGCACCTCGGCGGCACGGGGCGGACTTCACCCACCCGGAGTGAACTGTGGAACGTCGAACCTTCCTGCGCGGAGCGGTCATCGGCACCTCGGCCGCCGCCTTCGGCGGCACCCTCATGCGCGGCGCGGCCTACGCCGCCCCGGCGCAGAACGGCCCCGGCCCGTACGGAGCACTCGGCTCGGCCGACGCCAACGGCCTCCAGCTGCCCAGCGGTTTCACCAGCAGAGTCGTCGCCCGGTCGGGCCAGGCCGTCAGCGGCACCTCGTACACGTGGCACAACGCTCCCGACGGCGGCGCCTGCTTCGCCGACGGCACGGGCTGGATCTACGTCTCCAACTCGGAGGTGAGCACCGGGGGCGGCGCGGGCGCCCTCCGGTTCGACTCCTCCGGCGCCATCACCGGCGCCCACCGCATCCTGTCCAACACCCGCAACAACTGCGCGGGCGGCGCGACCCCGTGGAACACCTGGCTGTCCTGCGAGGAGGTCAGCCGCGGTTACGTCTACGAGACCGACCCGTGGGGCGCGAAGCCCGCGGTACGCCGGGACGCGATGGGCCTGTTCAAGCACGAGGCGGCCGCCGCCGACCCGGTGCGCAAGGTCGTCTACCTGACCGAGGACGAGTCGGACGGCTGCTTCTACCGGTTCGTCCCGACCACCTGGGGCGACCTGTCCGCCGGCACCCTGCAGGTCCTCACCGCCGGCACCGGCACGTCCGGCTCCTTCGGCTGGGCGAACGTCCCGGACCCGGACGGCTCCCCCACCTACACCCGGGACCAGGTCTCGGGCGCGAAGATCTTCAACGGCGGTGAGGGCTGCCACTACGCGGGCGACAACGTCTGGTTCACCACCAAGGGCGACAACCGGGTCTGGCAGCTCAACCTGACGGCCGGCACGTACGAACTCGCCTACGACGACAGCCTCGTCACCAACGGCGCCGCGCCGCTGACCGGCGTCGACAACGTCACGGGATCGTCGTCCGGGGACCTGTTCATCGCCGAGGACGGCGGGAACATGGAGATCTGCATCATCACGCCGGACGACGTGGTGGCCCCGTTCCTCCGCATCACCGGCCAGACCGGCTCGGAGATCACGGGCCCTGCCTTCTCCCCCGACGGCACCCGCCTCTACTTCTCGTCCCAGCGCGGCACGACGGGCTCGTCCTCGGGCGGCATCACGTACGAGGTGACCGGCCCGTTCCGCGCGTAACCCTGGCTTGTCCCCTCCCCGCCCCTTCCCGAAAGTCCTGCAGACAGCTACGGGGGCTGCGCCCCCAGTCCCCCGCCACGGGGCTCCGCCCCGGACCCCGCTCCTCAAACGCCGGAGGGGCTGAATTTTGCGGGCCGGGGCTGAACTTCGCGGCCCGTCAGCTCCGGAGGGGCTGGTCTTCAGGGGCGCGGGGAACTGCGCGACCGGCCACGACGGCGCGGCAGCCGAAAGACGGCCGGGGCCGGGGCGAAGCCCCGGGAGGAAACGCGACGAGGGGCGCCCCCGCACAAGGGCGCCCCTCCTCTTCGCGAACCGGGACCGGAGTCGGATCGGTGTTGAGGGTCGGGTGACACGACCCCGGTCCCGGGGTTCAGCGGGGCCCGGAAAGGGCCCTGGTCTCAGCGGCTGTCGCTGCCCTTCGACTCGGCAGCGGCCCGCCCGGCCTCAAGCCGCGCCACCGGAATCCGGAACGGCGAGCAGGAGACGTAGTCGAGCCCCACCTCGTGGAAGAAGTGCACCGACTCCGGGTCACCGCCGTGCTCACCGCAGACGCCGAGCTTCAGGTCGGGGCGGGTCTCCCGGCCGGCCTTGACGGCGTTGCGGACGAGCGAGCCGACGCCGTCCTTGTCGATGGTCTCGAACGGCGAGACACCGAAGATGCCCTTCTCCAGGTACGCGGTGAAGAACGAGGCCTCCACGTCGTCCCGGGAGAAGCCCCACACGGTCTGCGTGAGGTCGTTCGTGCCGAAGGAGAAGAACTCCGCGGCCTCGGCGATCTGCCCGGCGGTGAGCGCCGCACGCGGCAGCTCGATCATCGTGCCGAGCGCCAGCTTCAGCTCGACGCCGGTCTGCTCCTGCACCTCCGCGATGACCTTCTCGGCGTCCTCGCGGACGATCTCCAGCTCCTGGACGGTGCCGACGAGCGGAATCATGATCTCGGCGCGCGGGTCGCCCTTGGCGTTCTTGCGCTCCGCGGCGGCCTCGGCGATGGCCCGTACCTGCATGGTGAACAGGCCGGGGATGACGAGACCGAGGCGGACACCGCGCAGACCCAGCATCGGGTTCTGCTCGTGCAGACGGTGCACGGCCTGGAGGAGCCGCAGGTCGTTCTCGTTCGAGTCCTTGCGGGACTCGGCGAGCGCTACGCGCACCGACAGCTCGGTGATGTCGGGCAGGAACTCGTGCAGCGGCGGGTCGAGGAGGCGGACGGTGACGGGCAGTCCGTCCATCGCCTCGAACAGCTCGACGAAGTCCTTCTTCTGCAGCGGAAGCAGGTCCTTGAGCGCGGCCTCACGCTCTTCCTCGGTGTCGGCGAGGATCAGCTTCTCGACCATCTCGCGGCGCTCGCCGAGGAACATGTGCTCGGTACGGCAGAGGCCGATGCCCTGGGCGCCGAAGCGGCGGGCGCGCAGCGCGTCCTCGGCGTTGTCGGCGTTGGCGCGGACCCGCAGGCGGCGCTTGCCGTCGGCGAAGGACATGATGCGGTGCACGGCGGCGACCAGCTCGTCGGCCTCGTCGGCGCCGGCGTGCATCCGGCCCTCGAAGTACTCGACGACCGGGGACGGCACGACGGGCACCTCACCGAGGTACACCTTGCCGGTGGAGCCGTCGATGGAGACGACGTCGCCCTCTTCGACGACGGTCTCGCCGACGGTCATCCGGCGGCGCTTGGTGTCGACCTCGAGGTCCTCGGCGCCGCAGACACAGGTCTTGCCCATGCCGCGGGCGACGACGGCCGCGTGCGAGGTCTTGCCGCCGCGCGAGGTCAGGATGCCCTCGGCGGCGATCATGCCGTCGAGGTCGTCGGGGTTGGTCTCACGGCGGATGAGGATGACCTTCTCGCCGGAGCGCGACCACTTGACGGCCGTGTACGAGTCGAAGACGGCCTTGCCGACCGCGGCACCCGGCGAGGCGGCGATGCCGCGGCCGATCTTCTCGACCTTGGCGTCCTCGTCGAAGCGGGGGAACATCAGCTGCGCGAGCTGCGCGCCGTTGACGCGCTGCAGCGCCTCGGCCTCGTCGATCAGGCCCTGGTCGACGAGCTGCGTCGCGATGCGGAAGGCGGCGCCCGCGGTGCGCTTGCCGACACGGGTCTGCAGCATCCACAGCTGGCCGCGCTCGATGGTGAACTCGATGTCGCAGAGATCCTTGTAGTGGGTCTCCAGCGTGTTCATGATCTCCATGAGCTGGTCGTACGACTTCTTGTCGATCTGCTCCAGCTCGGCGAGCGGCACGGTGTTGCGGATACCCGCGACGACGTCCTCGCCCTGCGCGTTCTGCAGGTAGTCGCCGTACACACCCTGGTGGCCGGAGGCCGGGTCACGGGTGAAGGCGACACCGGTGCCCGAGTCGGGGCCGAGGTTGCCGAAGACCATCGAGCAGACGTTGACGGCGGTGCCGAGGTCGCCGGGGATGCGCTCCTGGCGGCGGTACAGCTTCGCGCGGTCCGTGTTCCACGAGTTGAAGACCGCCTCGATGGCGAGGTCCATCTGCTCGCGCGGGTCCTGCGGGAAGTCCCGGCCGGCCTCTGTCTTGACGATCTTCTTGAACTTGGTGACGAGCTTCTTGAGGTCCGCCGCCTCCAGGTCCGTGTCGACGGTGACCTTCTTGGCGGCCTTGGCGGCCTCGAGCGCGTCCTCGAAGAGGTCGCCCTCGACGCCGAGCACGGTCTTGCCGAACATCTGGATCAGACGGCGGTACGAGTCCCACGCGAAGCGGTCGTCGCCGGCCTGCTTGGCGAGGCCCTGCACGGACTTGTCGGAGAGCCCGATGTTGAGGACGGTGTCCATCATTCCGGGCATGGAGAATTTCGCGCCCGAACGCACGGAGACCAGCAGCGGGTCGTTGCCCTGACCGAGCTTCTTGCCCATCTGCTTCTCGAGCGCGTCGAGGTGGGCGGTCACCTCGTCCCGAAGCGCGGCGGGCTCCTCACCGTTGGCGAGGTACTCCTTGCAGGCTTCGGTGGTGATCGTGAACCCGGGGGGCACCGGCAGACCGAGGTTGGTCATCTCGGCCAGGTTGGCACCCTTGCCACCGAGCAGGTCCTTGAGGTCCCTGTTGCCCTCGGTGAAGTCGTAAACGAACTTCTGGCGTTCTACGTGATCCGACACGGGCCTGTCTCCTCGGTGCGGCTGCCCTGACGGCCAGGAACATACCCAGATCGAAGGCATCTGGGTACGTCCACTCAGACGTCATGCGGCCGCAACCACCCGTCCGCCAGCAGATCAAAAGTAATGACCTGGTCATGTCGCGCGCGAGCTAGTGTTCAGGGCGCGAAGTGCACTACCCCCGTAGATCCCGATTTGGCGCTCAGATGAGCGGGGTTCTCCCTCATTTGTGTTCAACTCTTGAATGCAAATCTCATGGCACTGAGTGCCAGCGTTGGAGAGGTGCAAACGAGCAAGATCCGCTCATCTGAGCGCCAGGCCTATCAAGGGTGGCGAGAATCACGCCCCACGCGAGGCTCGTTTTCCACGATCCGGACGCCCCGAGAGACATCCTCGCGCAGCTCAGGCGTCCAGTTCGTACGCATTCCTTGCGTACTCGACCGACTCCGGCGAGGCGGGCCCGCCGCTGTTCTCGGTGGCCAGGGCCTGATTGAGGGCGACGAAGGGCCGCATCCGCCGCTCATATGAGCCGTACGCCTCTTGGTGATCGTCGCCCGACTTCGCGAGGCATGCCGCCAGCTCGTGCGCGCCGACGAGCGCGAGGCTCGTGCCCTGCCCCGAGAGCGGGGACGGGCAGTAGCCGGCGTCGCCGAGGAGCACCACCCGGCCGCGCGACCAGCGGTCCAGCTGGATCTGGGCCATGGCGTCGCAGTAGAAGTCGGGCGCCGTGCGGGCCGCCTCGGCCAGGCGCGCGCCCTCCCGCCAGGGCAGCGCGGCGAGCCGGTCCGCGACGCGCTCCCGCAGCGCCTCCCCCGACCGCTCCTCGGCGGCCAGCGGGTCGGACTCGAAGCCGAAGGCGACCCTGAGCTCCTTGTTGTCGCGTACGGACATCACGCCGAAGCCGATGTCGCCGTCCCGCAGCCACACCTGCCAGTCGTCCAGGTCGAGGAAGTTGTCCGCGCTGAACACGGAGACGTAGGAGCCGAGGTGGCGGACGAACTGCTCCTCGGGCCCGAACGCGAGGCGGCGCACGGTGGAGTGCAGGCCGTCGGCGGCCACGACGAGGTCGAAGGTGCGCGGCACGCCGTGCACGAAGTCGACGTGCACCCCGGCCTCGTCCTCGTGGAGGGCGGCGACGCTGTCGCCGAAGAGGTACTCGACGTCCTCGCGCGTGCGCTCGTGGACGATCCGCACCAGGTCGTCGCGGAGCACCTCGATGTCGGCGCTGTCGAGCCGGCCGCTGCTGAAGGCCACCTCGGTGGAGCGGTGGATCTCCTTGCCCTCGGGGTCGAGAAGCGACATGCCGCGCATCCGGGTCCGGACCCGGTCGAGCTGTTCCGACAGGCCCATGCGCTCCACGACCTGCAGGGCGACGCCGCGGATGTCCACGGCCTGGCCGCCGGCGCGCGGGCTCGGGGCGCGCTCGACGACGGTCGGCGCGAAGCCGTGGTGGCGCAGCCAGTGCGCGAGAACGGGTCCGGCGATGCCGCCGCCGGAGACGAGAACGGTTCGCATGGGGGCTCCTGGGGTGGGGTGTGTACGGCGTACGCACCTCAAGTTAGGACTCGCTCCCGCCGCCCTCAACTGCCCTTTCCTGGAGCTGTACTAGGGCAGAAGCCACCCGTTCCGACACCGCCGCTGCTAGCCTCTGCACTAGTACAGGCGAGAGGGGTGGACGGACGTGACCAAGGCCACACGGGGAGCGGGTGCAGTGGGATCAGGGAGATCAGCGGGGTCAGCGGGCGATCCTCCCTATCTGCGGATCGCCGCCGAGATCGGGCGGCGTATCGCGGACGGTGAACTCGCCCCGGGTGACCGGGTTCCCTCGACCCGGCAGATCTCCGCGGAGTGGGGCGTCGCGCTCGCGACCGCGACGAAGGTGCTGACGACGCTGCGCCTGGAGGGACTGGTCGAGGCACGGCCCCGGGTCGGGACGGTCGTCGCCGGAGCCGGAGCCGGAACCGGAACCGCAGCCGAAGCCGAAGCCGAAGCCGAACTCGCCACCGGAACCTCAACCGGACCCGGCCCCGGACCCGTACCCGCACGCCCGGCCGCAGCGCCCACCCCGGCCCAACCCCCTTCCCCCGAACCGGAGTTGGGCCTCGACCGGATCGTCCGCGCAGCCGTCGAGATCGCCGATGCCGAAGGGCTGCAGGCCTGTTCCATGCGCGGCGTGGCCGCCCGGCTCGGCGTCGCGGCGATGTCGATCTACCGGTACGTGCCGAGCAAGGACGAGCTCGTCCTGCACATGGCCGACGCCGCGTTCGGCGAGGAGAGCTACCCGGCGGACGCCCCCGAGGGCTGGCGTCCCCGGATCGAGATGGGCGCCCGGAAACTGTGGCGGCTGTACCAGAAGCATCCGTGGCTAGCCCAGATCGGCTCCCTCACCCGCCCGCTCCTCGTACCGAATCTGCTGGTCCACGGGGAGTGGATGCTGGGCGCGCTCGACGGGCACGGGCTCGACCCGGTCGCCCTGTTCGACGTCCATGTGCTGCTCTACAGCCATGTGCACGGGCTTGCCGTGCATCTGGAGCTGGAGGCGCACGCCGAGGCGGCCACCGGACAGTCGGACGACCAGTGGATGGACAGCCGCGCGCACGTCCTCGACGAGCTCACGCGCTCCGGCCGCTTCCCGCACTTCACGAAGGTCGTCGGCTCCTTCGCGGACGGCTACGACCTACGCCTCGACGCCCTCTTCGAGTTCGGCCTCAAGGCGCTGCTCGACGGGCTGACTCCGGTGATCGAGGGCCCGCGCCCCGGCTCGTAGGCAGCGGGACCCCCGCGCCCGGCGCCTCAGCCCCCGGAGGTGTCCAGCTCCGCGTCCTCGCTGACGCCCGCGCAGTCGTACGGGTCCTTGAGCCAGCCGTCCGGGAGGACCACCCGGTTGTTGCCGGAGGTGCGGCCGCGCGGGCCGTCCGCGCCCGTGGGCCAGTCCTGGTCGAGGTCCAACTCGTCGAGCCCCGCGCGCAGTTCGGCCAGGGACGAGGTGATCGCCAGGCGCTTGCGCATCTCGGAGCCGACCGCGAAGCCCTTCAGGTACCAGGCGACGTGCTTGCGGAAGTCGATGACGCCGCGCGACTCGCCCTCCCGTCTCCCGCCACCACCCTCAACGGTGCCCCTTCGGGCCGCCCCTTCATTTCCGTACCACTCCCCGAGCAAGGTGGCGTGCCGCACCATCGCGTCCGCGACGACCCGAAGCGTGGGCTGCATCCGCTCCGATCGCCCCTCGAAAGCCGCGACCAGGTCGGCGAAGAGCCACGGCCGGCCCAGGCAGCCACGGCCCACCACCACGCCGTCGCACCCCGTCTCGCGGACCATGCGCAGGGCGTCGTCCGCCGACCAGATGTCGCCGTTGCCGAGGACCGGGATCTCCGGGACGTGCTCCTTGAGGCGGGCGATGGCGTCCCAGTCGGCCGTGCCGCCGTAGTGCTGGGCGGCCGTTCTGCCGTGCAGGGCGATGGCCGTGACGCCCTCCTCGACGGCTATCCGGCCGGCGTCGAGGAACGTGATGTGGTCGTCGTCGATGCCCTTGCGCATCTTCATCGTGACCGGGAGGTCCCCGGCGCCGGTCACGGCCTCGCGCAGGATCGCGCGCAGCAGCGGCCGCTTGTACGGCAGGGCCGAGCCGCCGCCCTTGCGCGTCACCTTCGGCACGGGGCAGCCGAAGTTGAGGTCGATGTGGTCGGCCAGGTCCTCCTCCGCGATCATGCGGACGGCCTTGCCGACGGTGGCCGGGTCGACGCCGTACAGCTGGATCGAGCGGGGCTTCTCCGTCTCGTCGAAGTGGATCAGCTGCATCGTCTTCTCGTTGCGCTCGACCAGCGCGCGCGTCGTGATCATCTCGCTCACGAACAGGCCCTTGCCGCCGCTGAACTCACGGCACAACGTGCGGAACGGGGCGTTCGTGATACCCGCCATGGGGGCGAGCACCACCGGCGGCTGCACTTTGTGCGGTCCGACGGCGAGGGCGGTGGCGGGCTGCGGCGCGGAGCCCTGGGCGAGCGTGGTCATGCCTCCCATTGTCGCGTACCGCCACCGCGGCCAGGTCCGCCTGTGGATACTCGTTAGTTAGCCGTACTAGTGGACGTACCATGGAATTCATGCCCGAGCCGACCCACCGCCGACGGCTGCTGATCCTCGCGATCTGCTGCATGAGCCTGCTGATCGTCAGCATCGACAACACCGTCCTGAACGTCGCCCTGCCCGCCGTGCGCGAGGACCTGCACGCGGACGTCGCGGGCATGCAGTGGACCATCGACGCGTACACGCTGGTCCTCGCCTCGCTCCTGATGCTCGCGGGCTCCACCGCCGACCGGATCGGGCGCCGCAGGGTCTTCAAGGCCGGGCTCGTCCTCTTCACGCTCGGCTCGGTGCTGTGCTCGCTCGCGCCGAACCTGGAGTCGCTGATCGCCTTCCGCGCGGTGCAGGCCATGGGCGGTTCGATGCTCAACCCGGTGGCGATGTCGATCATCACCAACACCTTCACCGAGCCCCGCGAGCGGGCCCGCGCGATCGGCGTCTGGGGCGCCGTCGTCGGCATATCCATGGCCGCGGGACCGCTGGTCGGCGGCCTCCTCGTGGACTCGGTCGGCTGGCGCTCGATCTTCTGGATCAACCTGCCGGTCGGCCTCGCGGCCCTCCTCCTGACCATCCGGTACGTCCCCGAGTCCCGCGCCCCGAAGCCCCGCCGCCCCGACCCCGTCGGCCAGCTCCTCGTCATGACGCTGCTCGGCTCGCTCACGTACGCGATCATCGAGGCGCCCGCCGTCGGCCTGACCTCGCCGCGCACCCTGCTGCTCGCCGGGCTCGCCGCGGCCGCCCTGATCGGACTGCTCCTGTACGAGCCCAGGCGCGCCGAACCCCTCATCGACCTGCGGTTCTTCCACAGCGCGCCGTTCAGCGGCGCCACGGTGATCGCGGTCTGCGCCTTCGCCGCGCTCTCCGGCTTCCTGTTCCTCTCGACGCTCTATCTGCAGGACGTACGCGGGCTCGACGCGCTGCACGCGGGCCTGTGGATGCTGCCCATGGCGGCCCTGACGTTCCTGTGCGCGCCGCTGTCCGGGCGGCTCGTCGGCAGCCGCGGACCACGGCTCTCGCTGCTCGTCGCCGGAGTGGCGATGAGCGCGAGCGGCGTGCTCTTCGCGGCCTTCGACGCGGAGGCCGGCACCGGCACGCTCACCCTCGGCTATGTCCTCTTCGGGCTGGGCTTCGGCTTCGTCAACGCGCCCATCACCAACACCGCGGTCGCCGGGATGCCGCGCGAGCAGGCCGGGGTCGCGGCCGCCGTCGCCTCCACCAGCCGGCAGATCGGCGGCACGCTCGGCGTCGCGGTGATCGGCGCGGTCCTCGCGTCGGGGCTCACCGGGCCCGGCACGGACGGATTCGTGGCGGCGAGCCGGCCCGCCTGGTGGATCATCGCCGGCTGCGGTCTCTGCGTACTCGCGGTGGGGGCACTCACCAGCGGGCGCTGGGCGCGCCGTACGGTCGTACGCACCGCGCGCCGCCTTGAGCACGCGCAGCAGCCGGAACCCGCCACGCGCTGAGGTGAACTGACAACTGCAGCAGGGGTGTTGATACGTGGAGGCCCGCGACTCCGGGGGAATCGCGGGCCTCGACGCACGTCGGGACTGCTACTTCTTCTGCTGCTTGCTGTCCGGCTTGCTCTGGGCGCGCTCGCGCATCTTGGCCAGCAAGTCCTGCTTCCGCTCGGCGGCGGTCCTGCGGTCGGCGGCGCTGTCGGTCGCTGCGCCCTGGGCGTCGCCGCGGGACAGCTTCTTGCGCTGCCCGCCGACGCCGAGCAGGTTGTTACGGCTCTTGGCCATGCGTACTCCCGTTCACGGTGAAGGTCAGGTGTCCTGGGTGGCGGGATCGGGGCCCGCGCGCGCTCACTCGTAGAGCGGAAGCTGGAAGTACATGCCGCGAAGGTAGCCGGGGCCCGGTCCGGTGCGCACCTGGTTTTCCGTGCGCCGAGGCCGCGGCGGGTACCGTCGCCCCATGGCAGCCACCGAGGAAGTGCAGCGCCGGCTCGACCGGACCGCGGAGCGGCTGGCGCAGACGGCCGAGGGTCCGGGGGACGCCTCGGCGAAGCTGCGGCGCTGGCTGTCGGAGCTGTTCGCGGCGCAGCGCCGGGAGGCGGGTGCGGAGCCGGAGCGGTTCGCGGAGTACGCGGCGCCGGCCGGCGAGCTGGGTGGTCTGGTCGACCGGCACGTCGAGGAGCTGGTCGGACAGCTCACCTCGATCGTTGAACAGGGCGCGCGGGCGGGCGAGTTCGTGACGGGGGATCCGGCGGTGACCGCACGCGCGGTGTTCGTCGCGACGGCCCCGTTCCACGATCCGCGGCACGCGGGTGAGTGGGGTGCCGACGGCGTCGAGGAGCAGTTCGCCGAGGTCGCCGTGCTGTTGCTGCGCGGGCTTCGGCAGGGCTAGGTCGCGCCTGATCTTTTCCCCTACCCGCCCCTTCCCGAAAGTCCTGCGGACGGCTTCGGGGGCCAGCCCCCGGACCCCCGCTCCTCAAACGCCGGAGGGGCTGGATTTCCAGCCCCTTTGGGGGCGCGGTGAACTGCGCGACCAGCCACGACGGCGCGGCGGACGAACGACGGCCGGGAAGAACGCCGAAGGCGCCGGCCCCGTACGCGTACGTACGGGGCCGGCGCCTTCGGTCAGATGTGAGCCGCGCTCAGCAGCCGATGAGGCGGGCCGCGAGGTAGCCCTCGATCTGGTCGAGGGAGACGCGCTCCTGCTTCATGGTGTCGCGCTCGCGCACCGTCACCGCGTTGTCGTCGAGGGTGTCGAAGTCGACGGTGACGCAGAACGGCGTGCCGATCTCGTCCTGGCGGCGGTAGCGCTTGCCGATCGCGCCGGCGTCGTCGAAGTCGATGTTCCAGTTCTGCCGCAGCGCGGACGCCAGGCCCTTGGCCTTCGGCGACAGCTCCGGGTTGCGGGACAGCGGCAGCACGGCGACCTTGACCGGCGACAGGCGCGGGTCGAGGCGCATCACGACGCGCTTCTCCAGCTTGCCCTTGGCGTTGGGCGCCTCGTCCTCGGCGTACGCGTCGAGCATGAAGGCCAGCATGGCGCGGCCGACGCCGGCCGCGGGCTCGATGACGTACGGAGTCCAGCGCTCGCCGGCCTCCTGGTCGAAGTACGAGAGGTCCTTGCCGGAGGCCTCGGCGTGCGCCGACAGGTCGTAGTCCGTGCGGTTGGCGACGCCTTCCAGCTCGCCCCACTCGGAGCCGCCGAAGGAGAAGCGGTACTCGATGTCAGCGGTGCGCTTGGAGTAGTGGGAGAGCTTCTCCGCCGGGTGCTCGTACCAGCGCATGTTCTCCTCGCGGAGACCCAGGCCCGTGTACCAGTTCCAGCGCTGCTCCATCCAGTACTCCTGCCACTTCTCGTCCTCACCCGGCTTGACGAAGAACTCCATCTCCATCTGCTCGAACTCACGGGTGCGGAAGATGAAGTTGCCCGGAGTGATCTCGTTCCGGAAGGACTTGCCCATCTGCGCGATGCCGAACGGCGGCTTGCGGCGCGAGGTCTGCTGGACCTGGGCGAAGTTGGTGAAGATACCCTGGGCGGTCTCGGGGCGCAGGTACGCGACCGAGCCGGAGTCCTGGGTCGGGCCGAGGTGCGTGGAGAGCAGGCCGGAGAACTGCTTGGGCTCGGTGAACTGGCCCTTGTTGCCGCAGTTCGGGCAGTTGACCTCGGCGAGCGACTCGGGCAGGCGGCCGTGCTTGGCCTCGAACGCCTCCTCCAGGTGGTCCGCGCGGAAGCGCTTGTGGCAGGAGGTGCACTCGGTGAGCGGGTCGGTGAACGTGGCGACGTGGCCGGAGGCCTGCCAGACCTCGGACGCCAGGATCACGGACGAGTCGATACCGACGACGTCCTCGCGGGACGTGACCATGTAGCGCCACCACTGACGCTTGAGGTTCTCCTTGAGCTCGACGCCCAGCGGCCCGTAGTCCCAGGCGGCACGCTGGCCACCGTAGATCTCACTACAGGGGTAGACGAAGCCACGGCGCTTGCTCAGGCTGACGATGGTGTCGATCTTGTCGGCGGCCACGGTGCTCTCTTCAGTACGGACGGACAGGTGGGGCGGCGCGCAGCGCCTCGATGAGGGGCGGCGGCCGGGTGACGGGTGGGCGAATTGATTCAGGTTACCGGCGTGGCCCGGCCTCTGACCAAATCGGTCCCTCTCTGTACCTGCTATGCACCAGCCTGACCTTTGTTGACAACCGTTTCCATCTTTGATGAAAATGAGTGTCATGAACGTACGACGCTCCCGCTCGCGCTCCCGAATAGCCGCCCCCGTCGCCGCCGGAGCCGCAGCTCTCGGCCTACTGACCCTCTCCGCCTGCGGCAGCTCGAACGCCGCCGACGGCAAGGACGGCGACGGACTGAGCGTGGTGGCGTCGTTCTACCCGATGCAGTTCCTGGCCGAGGAGATCGGCGGCGAGTACGTCAGCGTGAACGCCCTGACGAAGCCGGGCGTCGAGCCGCACGACCTGGAGCTCAAGCCCCGGCAGATCGCCGAGCTCGGCGAGTCCGACATGGTCCTCTACCTCGGTGGCCTGCAGCCCGCCGTCGACGAGGCCGTCGAGCAGTCCTCCGTCAAGAAGAAGGTGGACGCCGCCTCCCTCACCGATCTCGACGTGCACTCCGCGGGCGACGGCCACGACCACGGCGGCCACGAGGACGAGCACGGTCACGAGGAAGGGCACGGCGAGCACGCCGAAGAGGAAGCCGGCGAGGCCACCGACCCGCACTTCTGGCTCGACCCGGTGAAGTACGCCGAGGCCGCGAAGGGCGTCGGCAAGGCCCTGCAGAAGGCCGACCCGGACCACGCCGCGGACTACAAGAAGAACACCGCGGCCCTGGTGAAGAAGCTCGAAGCCCTGGACAAGGACTTCGAGGACGGCCTGAAGAACACCGACACCAAGACCTTCATCACCGCGCACAGCGCCTTCGGCTACCTCGCCGAGCGGTACGGCCTGGACCAGGAGGGCGTCAGCGGCCTCGACCCGAAGGCCGAGCCGAGCCCCGCGCGCATGAAGGAGCTCCAGCAGGTCGCCAAGGAGGAGAAGGTCTCCACGATCTTCTTCGAGACCCTCGCCAGCGACAAGACCGCGAAGACCCTCGCCGCGGACGCCGGCCTGAAGACGGACGTCCTGGACCCGCTGGAGGGAATCACGGACAAGTCGAAGGGCGCTGACTACATCGAGGTCATGCACGCCAACCTGACCGCCCTCGAGAAGGCGCTCGGCGCGAAGTGACCTCGCTTACAGCGGCAGCGGCAGCAGAGACGGAGGCCGACATGGACCACGAGGAACCCGAGGCTCGCGAGCCCGTCATATCCCTGACGGGCGCGAGGGCCACCCTCGGTTCGCGCCCCGTCCTGCGCGGCGTCGACCTCACCGTGCGCCGTGGCGAGGTCGTCGCCCTGCTCGGCGCCAACGGCTCCGGCAAGTCCACCGCCGTACGCGCGGCGGTCGGCCAAGTCCCGCTGAGCGGCGGCTCGTTGCAATTGTTCGGCACCGACCTGAAGCGCTTCCGCAAGTGGTCCCGGATCGGGTACGTGCCGCAGCGCACCACCGCCGCGTCCGGCGTCCCGGCGACGGTCCGCGAGGTGGTCTCCTCGGGCCGTCTCGCCCGTACGAAGCTGGGGCTGCCCGGTCGCGGGGACAAGGCCGCCGTGCAGCGCGCCCTCGAACTCGTCGGCATGGCGGACCGGATCAAGGACTCCGTGAACGCCCTGTCCGGCGGGCAGCAGCAGCGCGTCCTGATCGCCCGCGCGCTGGCCGCCGAACCCGAGCTGCTGATCATGGACGAGCCGATGGCCGGCGTCGACCTCGCCAACCAGGAGGTGCTCGCGGGCGCCCTGCGCGAACAGGTCGCCGACGGCGTCACCGTGCTGCTCGTGCTGCACGAACTCGGGCCCCTGGAGCCGCTGATCGACCGTGCCGTGGTGCTCCGCGACGGCTGCGTCACGCACGACGGCCCGCCCCCGAAGGCCGCGGCCAGCACTCCCCCAAGCTCTCAACTTCGTTCGAGCAGGGGGTACCCCCAGCCAGGCCACGACCACGTACACCCACACGACGGCCCAGGGGCCGAGCCGATCCGGACGGGGCTGCTGAGCTGATGCTGGAGATCCTGAACTACGACTTCATGCAGCGGGCGCTGATCGCGGCCACCGCGGTCGGCCTCACCGCGCCCGCGATCGGCACGTATCTGGTGCAGCGGCGCCAGGCGATCATGGGCGACGGCATCGGGCACGTCGCGATGACCGGTGTCGCGCTCGGCTTCCTGATGAACACCAGCCCGGTGTGGATGGCCACGCTCGTCGCGATCCTCGGCGCCGTCGGCATGGAGATCGTCCGCTCCCGCGGCCGCACCAGCGGCGACGTGGCCCTCGCGATGCTCTTCTACGGCGGCATGGCCGGCGGCGTCATGATCATCAACCTCGCCCCCGGCAACTCGACGGCCAGCTTCAACACGTACCTCTTCGGCTCGATCACCACGGTCGCGCCCGAGGACGTGACGGCCATCTGCATCCTCGCCGCGTTCGTCGTCGCGATCACCATCGGCCTGCGGCGGCAGCTGTTCGCGGTCTGCCAGGACGAGGAGTTCGCGCGGGTCACGGGCCTGCCGGTGCGGCTGCTCAACCTGCTCATCGCGGTCACCGCCGCAGTGACGGTGACGGTCGCCATGCGGATCGTCGGCCTGCTGCTCGTCAGCGCGATGATGGCGATCCCGGTCGCGGCGGCGCAGCGCGTCACGCGCGGCTTCGTCACGACGCTCGCGCTCGCCATGACCATCGGCGTCACGGTCTCCCTGACCGGCACGGCCGCGACGTACTACGTGGACGCCCCGTCGGGCGCCGCGATCGTGCTGCTCGCCGTCGCCGTCTTCCTCGTACTGGCCCTGCTCGCGGCGCCGCTCGCGCGCAGGCGGGCGCGGAGCAAGGCCGCCGCTGAGGCGGCGGAGGCCTCGGGCTCCCCGGACGCCGTGGACGCCCTGGATTCCATGGAGTGCACGCTTCCGTCTGCTCGGCAGGCGGAGGAGAATGTCAAGGTCTGAGCCCTGTTCCGGCCCTTACCCGGCCGGAGCGGCTCGCTCCGCGACGACGCCCGCGTGAGGCACCGCGTAAGGCATGCCTTACGTGCCGGACCGACCTGGCACAATGGCCCGGCAGCGACGTGAGGAGGTCCCAGTGACAGCGCCCGTACGCGGCCGGTCGACCCGGCAGCGAGCAGCCGTGGCGGCTGCCCTGGACGAGGTGGACGAGTTCCGCAGCGCCCAGGAGCTCCACGACATGCTCAAGCACAAGGGCGATTCGGTCGGCCTGACCACGGTGTACCGCACCCTGCAGTCCCTCGCCGACGCCGGCGAGGTCGACGTGCTGCGCACCGGCGACGGCGAGTCGGTGTACCGCCGCTGCTCGACCGGCGAGCACCACCACCACCTGGTGTGCCGGGTGTGCGGCAAGGCCGTCGAGGTCGAGGGCCCGGCGGTCGAGAAGTGGGCGGAGTCCATCGCCTCCGAGCACGGGTACGTGAACGTGGCCCACACGGTGGAGATCTTCGGCACGTGTGCGGAGTGCGCGGCGGCGGGGAAGTAGCCGTTCGGGCGCGGGGTGGGGGCGTGCGGTCGGCGGTCGCGCCGTCACGGCTTTTGCTCCCCGCCCCGCCCCTTCCCGAAATCCTGCGGAGCTTCGGGGGCTCCGCCCCGGACCCCGTATCGCGCTGAACGCGCTCGTCCTCAAACGCCGGACGGGCTGAGATCGTCGGACTTCATCGGTCGTAGCAGGTGTACGAACCGTCCTCGTTGCGGGCAACGCTTTCGTGGGACCAGCACGGGAGCATCGGGGCGAGGGCGTACGTCCGCCAGCCCACCGCCGCCAGCAGGCAGAGCCCGAGCACCGCGGCCGTACGCGGGGTGCTGCGGGCACAGAGCATCGCCCCCGCAAGCCCGCACAGCCCGCCGATCAGCACCACGACGACCGCGATCGGCGCGACGTTGTCCCGCAGGCCGGGGAACGACTCCATCTCGACCGTGAAGCCCAGGCTGAAGACCGTCAGGAACAGGCCGAGGACGAGCAGCAGCACCCCGGTGCAGCCTGCGAGGGGCGAGCGCCGGGGTGCTGACAGCCTCTTCGGCTCCGGATCAGGCCTCAGCAGGACGCCCCTGCATCTCGCGCTCCATCCGCTCCAGCTCCTCGTTCGGGACGGCCCCGCCGAAGCGGCGGTCGCGCTGGGCGTACTCGACGCAGGCCCGCCACAGGTCGCGGCGGTCGAAGTCCGGCCACAGGACGTCCTGGAAGACCATCTCCGCGTAAGCGCTCTGCCAGAGCAGGTAGTTGGACGTGCGCTGCTCGCCGCTGGGCCGCAGGAACAGGTCGACGTCCGGCATGTCCGGGTAGTACAGGTACTTCGCGAACGTCTTCTCGCCGACCTTCGACGGGTCGAGCCGCCCCGCCTTCACGTCCTCCGCGATCGCCTGCGCCGCGTCCGCGATCTCCGCGCGGCCGCCGTAGTTCATGCAGAAGTACAGCGTCAGCTTGTCGTTGTCCTTGGTCTGCTCCTGGGAGATCTCCAGCTCCTTGGCGACCGACTTCCACAGCTTCGGCATCCGGCCGACCCACCGGACCCGCACCCCGAGCTCGTCGAGCTGGTCACGCGTCTTGCGGATGAAGTCCCGGTTGAAGTTCATCAGGAAGCGCACCTCGTCCGGCGAGCGCTTCCAGTTCTCGGTGGAGAAGGCGTAGAGGGAGATCGCACCGACGCCCATCTCGATCGCGCCCTGCAGCACGTCGAGCACGCGCTCCGCGCCGATCTTGTGGCCCTCGGTGCGCGGCAGCCCCCGGTCCTTCGCCCAGCGGCCGTTGCCGTCCATGACGACCGCCACATGGTTCGGCACCAGCTCTCCGGGGAGCTTCGGCGGCCGCGCCCCCGACGGGTGCGGCTCGGGCACCTTGTACTCGCGCCGCGACCGACCGCCCAGAATCCCGCGTCGTGCCATGTTGGTTACTCGCTCCCCTGCAACTTCCTGGACTCTTCCTAGGTCTTCTCGACGTACCGCAGCGAGCGCAGTCCGCGCTCCAAGTGCCAGTGCAGATACGCCGATACGAGCCCGCTGCCCTCCCGGACGTGCCGCGCCTCGCAGGCGTCCGCCGTCGCCCAGTCACCGGTCAGCAGGGCGCCGAGCAGGCCGATGGCCTCCGAGGAGGGTACGACGCTTCCCGGCACCCGGCACTCGGCGCAGACCACTCCTCCCGCGGCGACCGAGAAGAACCGGTTCGGGCCGGGCATGCCGCACTTCGCACAGTTCACGAAGCTCGGCGCATAGCCGTTGACGGCGAGCGAGCGCAGCAGAAACGCGTCGAGCACCAGATGCGGGGCGTGCTCCCCGCGCGCGAGCGTCCGCAGGCCGCCGACGAGCAGCAGGTACTGCTGCACCGCCGGCTCACCCTCGTGATCCGTGAACCGCTCGGCGGTCTCCAGCATCGCCGTGCCGGCGGTGTACCGGGAGTAGTCCGTCACGATCCCGCCACCGTAAGCGGCGATGGTCTCACTCTGCGTGCACAACGGGAGCCCGCGGCCGATCAGTTCGCTGCCGCGCGCGAAGAACTGGACGTCCACGTGCGAGAAGGGTTCGAGCCGCGCACCGAACTTGGACTTCGTCCGGCGCACGCCTCGCGCCACGGCCCGCACGCGCCCGTGCCCGCGGGTGAGCAGCGTGATGATGCGGTCGGCCTCGCCCAGTTTCTGGGTGCGCAGGACGATCCCATCGTCACGGAAAAGGCTCATGCGCCCATTGTCTCGTACGGGGATACGGGCCGGGGCCGGTGGGTCAGCCCCACTCCCCCGGCTTCGGCAGCGCCGCCGCGATCCGCTGCGCGGTCTCCACATTGCAGCGTCCCAATTCCACCAGGGGGCAGGGCGCCTCCCGCGCGTACGAGATCGGGTCGAGCCGCAGTGAAGGCAATGCGATGCCGAGCCTGGCGAATGCGGTACGCAATTCAAGTACGGCTTCGTCGGCTTCCCTCAGGCATTCGAGAGCGTGCCGACCTTTCTCATTTTCCATTTCGCTGTTCATGCGTACAGCTTGGGGTCGCGTGGCTACAGTTCGTAAGGGCGCGGACCCCTACAACTACCGCGCAGAGCTGGGAGGTTGAGCCGTGGCCAGTACGCGACGGAATGCGGCGTGGGAGTACTTCGGGGAGGAGCTGAAGCGGCGGCGCGAGGACGCGGGACTGACGCAGGCGGAGCTCGGGCATCGGGTGTTCGTATCCGGCGGATACATCGGCCAGTTCGAGCAGGCTTTCCGTAAGCCGCAGTTGGATGTGGCGCAGCGGATTGACGACGTGCTACAAACCGGGGGCTTTTTCGAGCGGACGTGGCGGAAGTTGATCAGGGAGCAGGGGTTCGCCTCCTACTTCGAGCACGTCGCGGATCTGGAGCGGCTGGCCACGAAGATCTGCGACTTCGAGCCCGCGATCGTCCCTGGCCTGCTCCAGACGACTGCGTACGCACGCGCCCTCATGCGGACGGGCAACCCGCTGGCGACGGACGAGTTCCTGGAGGAAAAGGTCCGTTTCCGCAGCGACCGCGGCTTGATCCTCAAGGACGCTACTAGGCCGCTGTATTGGACGGTGATGCACGAGTCCGTGCTTCGGGTCGTGGTAGGCAATCCCGCAGTGATGGCCGACCAGTTGGACCACATCACGCGCATGGTGCGCGAGCACAAGATCCTCGTGCAGGTGGTGCCGTTCTCGGCCGGGTCCTATCCGTTCATGGGCAAGATGGTGAAGCTCCTGGAGTTCGAGGACGCACCGCCAACTGTCTATACGGAAGGCGTCCGTTCAGGAACTCTTCTCGATGATCCAGCCGTAGTGAAGCACGTACGGGAGGACTACGATCTGCTCAGGGCTGTCGGACTGCCACCGGAGGCGTCCCTGGCACTGATCGAGTCGGCGGCGGAGGACTACAGACGATGCGCGAGTACGACCTGAGCGGCGCTCACTGGCACAAGAGCAGTTACAGCGACCAGCACGGCGGGGACTGCGTCGAGGTCGCGAACAACGTCCCCGGCATCGTCCCCGTACGCGACAGCAAGTTCAGCGGGGACGGCAGTCCCGTACTGATGATCCCCGCCCGCAGCTGGACGGGGTTCATCGAGGCGGTCAAGGGCTAGCTAGCGGGAGCTCTGCGTGCGCTCCTTGTGGCCCTGGACGTCGGGGAAGCCGATGTGGTTCGGCTGGCGTTGGACCTCGCCGAACCACAGGTGGTCGGCGTTCTGCCGTACCGCCGCGACAAGGAGAGGCTGGTTCTTCTTGCCGATCGGGATGCGGTAGCGCAGGCGCGGCAGGTTGGGGTGCAGGGGTTCCTCGTCGCGGACCAGGTTCCACAGGACCGGGTGGTCACGGTCGATCGGGCCGTCGGGGCAGAGCTCCAGCGAGTACTCCGTACCGACACCCTTCTTGTTCGAGTTGCTCCAGTACAGGCCGACCCCGGCGAGGGTGTCCCACGGGACGACCTTGCCGCCGGCGGGATTCTTGACCCACAGGCCGACGTGGTCGACTGCGAGGAAGGCCTTGCGTCCGTCCCAGCCGCCCTTGAGGAACAGCACCGCGAGGATCACCGCGATCAGTCCGACCGCGATGGCCCCGTAACCCCCGTTGTGGGGCTCGCCGTTGAGGCCGAGGACCGCCGCAAGTCCGCCGCCGATGAAGAGCACAGCGAAGATGGAGCAGCCGGCGGCACCCTTGGCGGCCTGGCCCATGGCCTCGCCGCCGATCTTGATGACCGACGCTGAGGGTGCTGGACCGTGTGCATAAGAATTTGGCATGGCCACGCAGTGTAGAGACCTGGCCTGCACCGTCATGGACGCCCGGGGGGTATCCCCACCGGGGTCGGGGCGGGGTTCACGCGGAACCGTTCCCAGCAGGCCCGGGTGGCGCGCTGGTGCGCTCGCGGTGGCCGCGCAGGTCGGGCAACTTGCCGTAGCCGCGCTCGCGTTCCGTCTCGCCGAAGTACAGGTGCGGGGCGTACGTGCCGACGGCGTGCCGCATGGGTGCGAGGCGGTCGCCGTTCGCGCCGATGCGGTAGCGCAGCCGGGGCAGGCCGGGGCGGAGCGGCTCGTCGTCCCGGACCATGGTCCACAGCGCCGGGTGGTCGCGGTCGATCTCCCCTGCCGGGCACAGCTCCAGGGTGTACGTACGGGCGTCGCCCTTGCCGGGGGCCCAGTGGAAGCCGACGGCGGCGAGGGAGTTCCACGGGATGTGGCCCGCGCCGTGGCGGTTCTGCAGCCAGACGCCGGCCTCGTCGAAGCTGAGGAGCGGGTCGGGGGCGCGGCGGTCCGCCAGTTCGGCACGGAACATTCCGGCCCCGCCGAACCCTGCGATCACCCCCAGCACGAACAGGGCGACACCCCACGCTCCCCCGAGCGCAGGCCCTCCGACGAGGAGGGCCGCTGCGCCGAGCAGGATGTAGGCGGTGCCGGGTATCCGGGGGCGGGGCGAGCCCAGGTTCACGACGGTGGCGGTGGGGGCGGGGCCGTAGGGGGAACTCATGGGGAACGAGTCTACGAACACCTCCCGACGTCGCCGCGCTCGCGCTCCACCAGGCTGTTGAGGCTTCGTGGCAGGGAGCCGTCGGCAGTGCTCATCGCGCGTCGGCGTACAGCTCCTCGATCAGCTGGACGACGGTCTCCGGCTCGCGCAGCGTCGGGAAGTGGTCGGAGGCGGCCAGCCGGACCAGGCGGCAGCGGGGGATCCGGTCCGCCATCTCCTCGTTGCAGCGCACCACCTCTGGCTGGTCCAGCTCCCCCAGCGCCAGCAGCGTGGGCGCGGCGATCTCCCCGAGCCGGTCGAAGGCCGGGGCGTCGGGCTCCTGGTGGCCGACGTTGCTGAACCAGGCGGGCAGTACGCCCCGGAGCTGGGCGGCAGCAGCCGGATCGGCCTCGGGGGTGCCGCCGCCGGCCCGCCCCCAGACGCCCAGCCCGAGCCGGACGATGCCCTCCATGTCGTCGGCCGTGGCCAGCTTCTCCGCCTCTTCGTAGAACCCGGACGGTGTCAGGCCGTCGTACCCGGTGACTCCGGCCACGAAGAGCGCGAGGCCCGCCACCCGGTCCGGGCTGTCCAGAGCCAGGCTGATCGAGGTGGTGCCGCCCATGCTGGAGCCCACCAGCACCGCACGGGCCAGCGCGAAGTGGTCGAGGACCGCGGCGAGGTCTTCGACCGGGGAATACCCGGTGGTGGGCGCGGGCGAGCGGCCGAAGCCCCGGGAGTCGTAGCGGATCACCCGGTACCGCGCGGTGAGCGCCGGGAGGACGGGGTCCCATATCGTCGAGTCGCCGACGCCCGGGTGGAGCAGGATCAGCGGCAGCCCGTGCCCTCCCGAATCGTCCGCCCAGAGTTCCCCGTTGCTGACAGGCACGATGGATTCCATGACCCTCAGTCTGGTTGGGCGGTACGGGCGCCCGCCAGCGGGATCTCAGCCGTGTCGCCGCCATGGACGGGCCTGGCGCCATGGACGGGCCTGGACAAGGCCACAGGGAACGGGACTCGACAAGGCCGCAGGGCAGGCCGGGTCTCACAGGCTGATCTCTTCCCCTGCCCGCTGAATTCGCCGAGCCGGGGCTGAATCTTCAACCCACCGCACCCGCCCTTCCCGCTACCCTCAAGAATCATGGCTGAACGGGGTGAACAGCCTTACGGGGCTGAGGTGTTGGAGCGGATGGCGCGGGCGCGGGGTGCTCGGCGTTGGGTGGCTGTGGCCGGGGTGGTGATCGCGTTGCTCGGGCCCGGCGTGGTGTGGCTGCGGGTGGCGCGCGGGGTGCCGTTCGGGGCGTGGGCCCTGGCGTGCGCCGTGGCCGCCGCCGGGTGTGCGGGGGCGGCCTGGCTGGCCCGGCGCGGGCGGACCCGGCGGGCGCTCGCGCTGATCGTCGGCGGGGTCGTGCTCCTGGTCGTCGGGGATGTGCTCGCGACCGCCACCGTGACGTAGGCACATAGGCACGTGAGCCGCATGACCACGTGACCGCCACCGTCAGCCGACCGTCACCGTGCCCTCCCGGTGGTCCAGGCGGATGCGGACGCGGCGGCCGTCCGAGGTGATCCGGGTGCGTACCTGCACGCCGAGCGGGACCTCCGGTGCGCGGACGCCCGCGTCGAGGCGGGCGCGGTCCAGGACGGCACGCATCGTCACCGGGTCCGGGCGGGTGCCCAAGTACCAGGCGTGGCCCGCCCCGTGGGCGTTGCGGGTGACGGCGGGGCGGCCGTCGGCGTACGTCAGTATCGGGGCCGCGCCCTCCAGGGTCAGCTCCTCCGACCACAGCGTGCCCTCGCCGCCCCCGCCGAACCGCAGCGTGCCGCCCTCCGGCAGCGGGTCGAACTCCTCGACGCTCAGGCCGAGGAGCTCGCGGAACGGGCCGGGGTAGCCGCCGAGGTGGACCCGGTCGTACTCGTCCGTGATGCCGGAGAAGTAGGACATCAGGAGCGTGCCGCCCGCCGCCACGTATGCGCTCAGGCGGTCCGCCGTCTCCTGCGTGACCGAGTAGAGGTTGGGGACCAGGAGCAGCTTGTACGGCGACCAGTCGCGGTCCACGGGGACCACGTCGCACGGCACCGACGCGTCGTACAGCGGCCGGTGGTGCGCGTGGGCGGCGTCCAGCATGGCGGCGTCGGCGCTGGGGTGGGCGTCCTGCTCCAGGGCCCACCAGTTGGGCCAGTCGAGGAGGAGCGCCGACTCCGCCCGCTCCGGGACCGAGCCCAACAGGGCCGGGTGGTCGGCGAGTTCGGTGCCGAGCTCCGTCACCTCGCGGAACATCCGGGTCTCCCGGCCGCCGTGCGGGACCATCGCCGAGTGGAACTTCTCCGCGCCGCCGCGGGACTGCCGCCACTGGAAGAACAGCGCCGAGTCCGCGCCGTGCGCCACGGCCTGCCAGCTGTCCAGGCGCATCCGGCCGCGCGGCTTGCGGCCGTTGCGCGTACGCCAGTTGACCGCGCCCGGCGCGTGCTCCATGAGCAGCCACGGCTGCCCGTCGCGCAGGCCGCGCATCACGTCGTAGCCGAACGCCGCCTCGTGCACCGAGTCCGGGTCGTGCGGGTCCGGATACGAGTCGTACGAGACGACGTCCATCTCCCTGGCCCACTTGAACAGGTCGAGGGTCGGCGCGAGCGGGACGAAGTTCGTCGTCACCGGGATCCCGGGGGTCACCGCGTCCAGGACGGCCTTCTCCGCGCGGTAGCAGTCCAGGAGCTCGTCCGAGGAGAAGCGGAGGTAGTCGAGGCGCTGGGTCGGGTTGCGGAAGGAGGGGGCCGTGCGCGGGGTGTGGATCTCCTCCCAGTCGCCGTACCGCTGGGACCAGAAGTCCGTGGACCAGGCCGAGTTGAGCGCGTCGAGCGTGCCGTAGCGGGCGCGCAGCCAGCGGCGGAACGCGGCCGTGGACACCTCGCAGTGGCAGTGCCGGGAGATGTGGCAGCCGAACTCGTTGCCGATGTGCCACAGGGCGAGCGCCGGATGGTCCGCGTACCGCTTCGCGAGCTGTTCGACGAGGCGCACCGCGTACTGCCTAAAGACCGGGCTCGACGGGCACCAGTGCTGGCGCGAGCCGGGGTGCAGGCGGGTGCCGTCGGCCATGACGGGGAGCGTCTCGGGGTGCAGGCGGGCCAGCCACGGCGGCGGCGAGGCCGTCATCGTGGCGAGGCAGACGGCGACGCCGGCGTCCGCGAGGCGGTCCAGGTGTGCGTCCAGCCAGCCGAAGTCGTAGGCGCCGGGGGCGGGTTCGGATTTCGCCCAGGAGAAGATGCCGACGGTCGTGAGGTTGACGCCCGCCGCCCGCATCAGCTCGGCGTCCTCGGCGTGCGTCTCGGGGCCCCACTGCTCGGGGTTGTAGTCGCCGCCGTACGCGATCGAGTCGAGCCTGTCGTAGAAGTGGGCGAGCCTGGCCGTGCCGACCGCCGGCTGCCGCTGTCCGTCCTCGAACGTGCCCTGTCCGTACATCAGTTGACCCCCCGTGTCGCTTGTGCCGACCTGGCTTCGATACCCCGGAAATGGTCCGCCATGGCTCGCTGCGCGCCCTCGACGTCGCGCTCGCGCAGCGCCGTGAGGATGGCGCGGTGGCGGCCTGCGGTGACCTCGGGTGCGGGGTCGCGGGTCCAGCCGCGGACCTTCGCCACCCGGTGGAAGACGTTCCAGAACGCCGCGAGGAGCTGCGGCACGAGCGCGTTGCCGAGGGTCCCGTAGAGCGTCTCGTGGAACTCGCGGTCGAGATCGGGGAAGGCCTCGCCCGCGCGTGCGGCCGCTTCCATGCGGCCGACTATGGACTCCAGGCGGGCCAGTTCGGCCTCCGATATTCCCCTCGCGACCCGACTGATCAGGCCGTTCTCCAGGACCTCGCGCACCTGCAGGATCTCGGTGAGCGCCGCGTGGTCGTCGGTGACATGGGCCAGGGTGCGGAAGGTGAGCCCGTCGACGAGCGGGGTGAGCGAGGCCTGGCCGACGTAGGTGCCGTAGCCGTGTCTGATCTCGACGATGTCCAGGGCCTGCAGCGCCTTCAACGCCTCGCGGACCGAGTTTCTGCTCACCCCGAGGCTCTCCATCAGCTCCGCCTCGGTGGGCAGCGGGGCGCCGGGGGGAAGTCTGCGGTCGAGGATCAACTGCATGACGTCACTCCGGATCTGGGCGCCCACGCGCCGGTCCCGGGCAGCTGCCGGCCTCGCGTTCCTTGGCTCCTCGGACATGCGGCACAGCGTACGACCGAAGGACGTCCCACGTCCCACGTCGGGAGCAAACTCGTCCCGCGCGGCTCCGGTGCCGATCCTTGCGCACTCTCTTGACCGCCCACGGCGGCGCTCTTATGGTCGCGCTACCTCTTAGACGTAGGACGTGGGATCTCTCAACGGCCCACTCTCCCCCGGGACTTGGAGACACCGTGAGCGACGCGACCTCGACCGCAGGACGGGCGCTGCACCGCCGGTCCTTCCTCAAGTACTCCGGCGCCATCGGCGCGGCCGCCGCCATCACCACGACCCTCTCCGCCTGCTCGGGCGGCCCCGAGTCGACGACCGACGGCGGGGGCGACGGCAAGGGCGGCCTCTCCACGCTGACCGCCGTCATCGGCTACGGCAACGACGGCAGCTGGGACCCGACGCAGACCGCGTCCGCGTTCTCCATGGCGGCCAACCACCACATCTACGAAGGCCTCCTCGACACCGACCCGATCAGCCGCGAGCCCTACCCGGCGCTCGCCACCGAGATCCCGTCCGATCTGCAGTCCACCACCTGGAAGTTCACGCTCCGCTCCGGCGCGAAGTGGCACGACGGCAAGCCGGTCACCGCCGACGACGTGGTCTTCACCTTCGACCGCATCCTCGACCCGGACACCGTGACCCTCGCGCAGGGCTTCTTCCTGTCCTGGCTGAAGGAGGTGAAGAAGGTCGACGAGCAGACGGTGGAGCTGGTCCTCAAGTTCCCGTTCCCGGACGGCGCCGCGCGGCTCACCCTCGCCAAGATCATGCCGAAGCACGTGTTCTCCAAGCCGGGCGCCTGGGAGAAGGCGATCACCGGTCTCGCCGTCGGCTCGGGCCCGTACAGGCTGACCGCGCACCACGCCAAGTCCAACTCCGTCCTTGAGGCGTTCGCCGACTACAACGGGCCGCGCAAGGCGACGTTCGCGAAGATGAACTGGCTGACGATCGTGGACGCCGCACCCCGCGTCGCCAAGATCTCCGGCGCGGGCGCGGGCGCGCAGATCGCGGACAACGTCCCGTACGCCAACATCGCCCAGCTGGAGAAGGACGGCCTGAAGGTCGAGGGCGGGGCGGGCATGAACAACCTGTTCCTGATGTTCAACACCGGCCACAAGCCGTTCGACGACGTCCGCGTCCGGCAGGCCCTGCACTACGCCATCGACCGGGAGAAGATGATCTCGGCCGCGCTCAAGGGGCACGGCAAGGCGTCCACCTCGTTCCTGGACGAGGGCAACCCGTCCTACCGCGCGGCGAAGACGGTCTACGGCTACGACCCGGACAAGGCCCGGCAGCTGCTCAAGGACGCCGGCGTGAGCAACCTCAAGATCAAGTTGATGGCCGTGAACGTCAGTTGGATCGTCGACTGCCTGCCGACCATCGAGGAGTCCTGGCGCAAGATCGGCGTCGAGACCACCCTGGAACCGCAGGAGACCGCTGCCCTCTTCACCAAGCTCGACCAGAAGAAGGACTTCCAGGTCGTCGCGGCCGCCTCCAACCCGAACCAGTTCGGCGTCGAGGCCGACCTGATCATGCACTACAACTACGGGCCCGCGAACCTCTGGATGCAGTACGCCCGCTGGGCCAAGAACTCCGAGGCCAAGAAGCTCTTCAAGCTGATGGACCAGGCCACCCGCGAGGCCGACGCCGAGAAGAAGAAGCAGATGGTCCAGGAGTACATCGACCTCGTCGCGGAGAACGCGGTGATCTACCCGGTCGTCCACAACGAGCTCGTGACGGCCTGGGACCCGGACAAGCTCACCGGGGTCCGCGCCCAGCCGTACCCGGGGATCAACCTGTTGCAGGCGAAGCCCGCCAAGTAGCCGCTGAAGCCCACCAAGTAGCCGTCGGGGAGCTGGAGTTCACATGGTTCTGACCCGATCCGCGGGGGCGTGAGCCCATGGTGCAGATCGCCCGGATCCTGGCCCGCCGCATCGCCCTGCTCGTCCCGCTGATGCTGGGCATCGTCCTGTTCGTCTTCCTCGTCATGCGGTTCTCGGACATCGACCCGGCCGCCGCGTTCTACCAGGGCACCAACCCCACCCCGGAGCAACTGCACCAGTTCCGGGAGGAGAACGGCCTGCTCGACCCGCTGCCGGTGCGGTACGTGGCGTTCGTGGGCGAGCTGCTCCAGGGCGACATGGGCATCAGCGTCCTCACCCGGGCGCCGGTGCTCGACCAGGTCGGCACCGCCCTGCCGCTCACCATGCAGCTCACGTTCCTGGGGCTCGGCATCGCGGTGGTGATCGCCCTGGTCCTCGGCGTCACCGCGGCCATCCACCGCGACCGGCTCCCGGACCAGCTGATCCGGGTGCTCTCCCTGACCGGCGTCGCGGCGCCCGGCTTCTGGCTGGCGCTCCTTATGATCCAGTACCTGGCGGTGGGCGCGGGCTGGTTCCCGACCAGCGGGTACGTCAACCCGGCCGACTCGTTCACCGGCTGGCTGCGGACCATGACGCTGCCCGCGTTCGCCCTGTCCCTGCCGGTCGCGGCCCAGCTCACCCGGATCGTACGGACCGCGGTGGTCGAGGAGCTCGACAAGGACTACGTGCGCACGGCGATCGGCAGCGGGCTCCCGCCGGTCGTCGTGGTCGGCCGGAACGTCCTGCGCAACGCCCTGATCAACCCGCTGACGGTGCTCGGCCTGCGCGTCGGCTACCTGCTCGGCGGCGCGGTCGTCATCGAGACGATCTTCGCCCTGCCCGGCATGGGCAACCTGATGATCACGGCTGTGAAGAACGGCGACCCGGCCGTCGTGCAGGGCGTGGTCATCACGACGGCCGTCGGCTTCGTCGTCGTGAACCTGGCGATCGACATCCTGTACCTCCTGGTCAACCCCCGGTTGAGGAGCGCCTCATGACGTCTGCGTCCAGCAACTCCCCGGCGGTGAGCGCCTCATGAGGAGCCGCAAGCAGTTGGCGGAGACGCTGTCCCGGCCCGGTGTGCGGCTGCGCGGCTTCCGCCGGCTGCCGGTCCTGTCCCGGGTCGCGGTCGGCGTCATCGCCCTCGTCGTCCTCGTGGCGGCCCTCGCCCCGCTGCTCGCCCCGCACGACCCGCTCGACCAGGCGGCGATGGCCGACGGCACCGGCAGCCCGTCCGGCACGCACTGGATGGGCCAGGACAGCCTCGGCCGGGACATCCTCAGCCGGCTGATGTACGGGGCGCGGCTCTCCCTCGTCATCGGCCTCGGCGCGACCCTCCTCGGGCTCGTCGCGGGCGCGGTCCTCGGGGCGGTCGCGGCGACCTCCCGCAAGTCGGTGGACGAGTTCATGATGCGCTGCCTCGACATCGTCATGGCGTTCCCCGGCATCGCCCTCGCGGCCGTCCTGATCGCGGTGTTCGGCGGCAGCATCCCGGTCCTGATCGGCGCGATCGCGTTCCTCTACACCCCGCCGTTCGCCCGCGTCGTACGCGCCAACGTCATGGACCAGTACGGCGAGGACTACGTGACGGCGGAACGCGTCATCGGCGCCCGCACCCCGCACATCGTCCTCAAGCACGTGGCCGTCAACTGCGCCGCGCCGATCCTGGTGTTCGCCACCGTGCAGGTCGCCGAGGCCATCGTCTACGAGGCGTCGCTGTCGTTCATCGGCGCGGGCGTCTCGCCGCCCGACCCGTCCTGGGGCAGCGTCATCGCCGACGGCAAGAACATGGTGCTCACCGGCGGCTGGTGGGCCACCGTCTTCCCGGGCCTCCTGATGCTCGTCACCGTGCTCGCCCTGAACGTCCTCTCCGAGGGAGTGTCGGACGCCTGGGCGGCCCCGGCGGCCCGCGACGTACCGTCCCGACGCACCGCTGTGCGGGACAAGCTGGAGTCGTCCGAGCCCGGCACCGGCAAGGTCCTCGAACTCCCCGGCCTCACCGAAGCCGCCGCCCGCCTCCGCTCCCGCGCCCGCCCGCTCCCCGCCGGACCCCCGGTCCTCGAAGTCAGAGACCTGGCGATCGGCTTCGACGCCCGGCACGGCGGTACGGACATCGTCGACGGCATCAGCTTCGACGTACGCCCCGGGGAGGTCCTCGGTCTGGTCGGCGAGTCCGGCTGCGGCAAGTCCCTCACCGCGCTCACCGTGATGGGGCTGCAGCCGAAGGGGGCGCGGGTACGGGGCCAAGTGACGTTCGACGGCCAGCAGTTGACCGGCCTGCCGCCCCGCTCCCGCCGCCGCCTGCTCGGCCACGACATGGCGATGGTCTACCAGGACGCGCTGTCCTCCCTGAACCCCTCGATGACGATCCGCGCCCAGCTGAAGCAGGTGGTACGGCGGGGCGGGGCCCGGTCCGCCGTCGAACTCCTCGAACTCGTCGGCCTCGACCCGGACCGCACCCTGCGCAGCTACCCGCACGAACTCTCCGGCGGCCAGCGCCAGCGCGTCCTGATCGCCATGGCCCTCTCCCGCAACCCCAAGCTGATCGTCGCCGACGAACCGACGACGGCCCTGGACGTGACGGTCCAGGCCCAGGTCATCGAACTCCTCCTGCGGCTCCGCGCCGAGCTGGGCTTCGCCCTGATCCTGGTCTCGCACGACCTGGCGCTCGTCGCGGACGTCACGGACCGGGTGGTGGTGATGTACGGCGGCCAGATCGTGGAGACCGGCGTCACCGCCGACCTGGTGGCGGCCCCCGCCCACCACTACACGCGCGGCCTGCTCGGGTCCGTCCTCTCCCTGGAGTCCGCGGCGCAGCGGCTCACGCAGATCAGGGGCGTGGTGCCGTCGCCGGCGGACTTCCCCGCGGGGTGCAGGTTCGCGGACCGGTGCCCGTTGGCGGCGCCTGTCTGCCGTACGACGGCTCCGGCACTCGCGGGGTCCCCCCGCACCCACTCGGTGGCCTGCCACCACCCGGCGATCGCGCTGCGCGCGCCGGAGCAGCGGGGGAACGAGGCGGTGCGGTGAGCGACCGGCGTACGGCGTTTCTTCTCCCCTACCCGCCCCTTCCCGAAAGCCTGCGGCAGCTTCGGGGGCCAGCCCCCGGACCCCCGCTCCTCAAACGCCGGAGGGGCTGGATTTAGCGGGGTGGGGCGGGTTTTTAAGGGGCGCGGGGAACTGCGCGATTAGCCACGACGGCGCAGCAGACGAACGACCGCCGACTGCAGCCACGCGGCGGCAGCCGCATATCAGGCACAGCCGGGAAGGGGCGGGGCTGGGGAATGAAAGGACGGACATGACGGACGCACTGGTCCAACTCAAGAACACCCACGTACACCACCGCACCCGCACCGGAGGACTCCTCTCCCGCGACCGCGTGCACGCCCTGACCGCCGCGGACCTGACCATCGCCCCCGGCGAGACAGTCGGCGTCGTGGGCGAGTCCGGCTGCGGCAAAAGCACCCTCGCCAAGGTCTTGGTCGGCGTGCAGCAACCCACCACCGGCACCGTCGAGTTCGGCGGCAGGAACCTCTGGACGATGCCCCCCGCCGAGCGCCGCGCAGCGGTCGGCACCGGCGCCGGCATGATCTTCCAGGACCCGTCGACCGCCCTGAACCGCCGCCTCACCGTACGCCGCATCCTGCGCGACCCCCTCGACGTCCACCGCCGCGGCACACCGGCCGAACGCGAGGACCGCGTACGGGAGTTGATGTCCCTGGTCGGCCTGCCCGAGGTGCTCGCCGAGGGACTGCCGGGCCAGCTCTCCGGCGGCCAGCGCCAACGCGTCGCGATCGCCCGCGCCCTCGCCCTGAACCCCCGCCTCGTCGTCGCCGACGAACCGACCAGCGCCCTGGACGTCTCGGTCCGCGCCCAGATCCTCAACCTCCTCCTCGACCTGAAGGAACGCCTCGGCCTCGCCCTGGTCTTCGTGTCGCACGACATCCAGACGGTGCGGCGGATGAGTGACCGCGTCATCACCATGTACCTGGGCCGGATCGTCGAGGAGTCCCCCGCCGACGAGGTCCTCACCCGCTCCCGCCACCCGTACACCCGCGCCCTGTTCTCGGCGACGCCCGGCCTGCTCGACCCGATCGACCCGATCCCGCTCGTCGGGCCGGTGCCGTCCGCGACCCGGCCGCCCAGCGGCTGCCCGTTCCGCACCCGCTGCTGGAAGGCGGACGTGGAGTGCGCGGCGCGCATGCCGGACTTCGAGCAGTCCGGGCCCACCGCGGGCCGCGGCCACCGCTTCCGCTGCCACCACCCCGTGGACGACGGCCAGTCGAACCACGAACTCGTCGCCCAGGCCGCCGCCACGGCCGTGACCCTGGAGGGTTGATGACTCTTCCGACCTCGCTGACCGGTGTCGTTCCCCCTGTCTGCACGCCTCTGACACCGGATCACGAGGTGGACGTCGGCTCCCTCGTCCGGCTCGTGGACCACCTGGTGGACGCCGGCGTGCACGGCCTGTTCGTCCTCGGCTCGACCTCCGAGGCCGCGTACCTCCCGGACCGCCACCGCCGTACGGTCGTGGAGACGGTGACCGCCCACGTGGCCGGTCAACTCCCGGTCCTCGCCGGGGCGATCGACATGACGACGCCGCGCGTACGGGACCACGTGGCGGCCGTGACGGCGGCCGGCGCGGACGCGGTGGTCGTCACGGCGCCCTTCTACACACGCACGCACCCGGCGGAGATCGCCACGCACTTCCGCGCGCTCGCCGCCGCCTCCCCCGTCCCGGTCTTCGCGTACGACCTGCCGGTCTCGGTGCACACGAAACTCCCCGGAGACCTTCTCCTGGACCTGGCCGCCGAGGGCGTCCTCGCCGGGGTCAAGGACTCCAGCGGCGACGAGGGCGGCTTCCGCGAACTGCTCCTGGGCGCCCGCGCCCGCCCGGACGTGACGGGCTTCAGCCTGCTCACGGGCGCCGAGCTGACCGTCGACTCGGCCCTGGCGATGGGCGCGGACGGAGTCGTCCCCGGCCTCGGCAATGTGGACCCGGACGGGTACGTACGCCTGTACGCGGCCTGCCGCGCCGGGGACTGGGAGGGGGCCCGCGCCGAACAGGAGCGCCTGTGCGCCCTGTTCAGGATGACCGGCGCGGGCGACCCCGCGCGGATGGGCGGCTCGTCCTCGGCGCTCGGCGCGTTCAAGGCGGCACTGCACCTGCGGGGCGTCATCGCCTGCCCGACCACGGCGGAGCCGCAGGTGCAGTTGTCCCCGGAGGAGGTGGGCGTCGTCGGCAAGCGCTTGGCTGCGGCGGGCCTGCTGTAGAGCCGCTTTCTCCCCGCCCCGCCCCTTCCCGAAAGCCTGCGGCGCTTCGGGGGCCAGCCCCCGGACCCCCGCTCCTCAATCGCCGGAGGGGCTCAATTTGAGCCCCTCCGGCGATTGAGGAGGCCCGTCCGGCAGGACTTTCGGGAAGGGGCGGGTAGGGGAAAAATCAACCCCCGAGCTCCGCCACCGAGTACCGCCGGAACTCCACCCGCTCATACGTCCCCGCATCCCCCGTCTCGTACAGCAACCCCACCCTCCCCCCATCCACCCGCACCAGATCCGAGTAAGCCGCCCGAAGCTCGGAGACGGTCAGGACCTTCCGGAAGGTCCGCCCCGCGTCGTCGCTGCGCCACAGCGCCATCGCCTGCCGAGCGGTCGGCACGGAAGGACCGGAGAACAGCAACCCACCACGCTGCCCGGCGAGTTGAAGCACACTCGCCTGCACCACAGGCACATCGTTCAGCGTCGGCTGCACCTGGTACGGCCGGTCCAGGGACTCCCCACCGTCACTGGAAAAGGAATCGAGCCGGTTCCCCACGCTCACCCCGTGCTGATCCCGGGCGTTGAAGTACAGCCTCCCGTCCGGGAGTTCGGCCGCGATCGACTCGTTCGCGTTGTCCACGCCCTCGTACGCGTCGTCCACGAAGCCCAGCTGCCAGCTGCGGCCCCCGTCGTCGCTGTAGATCGCGTGCGCGCCGTAGTACTTGGGCTCCTGCCCGGTGTCGGCCGAGCCGGCGGGCGGCGCCGACGAGTGGTTGGACGGCACGACGAGCCGCCCCGCGTGCGGCCCGCGCGTCAGCGCGACGGCGTGCCCTGGGCCGGTCGCGTACCAGCGCCAGTGCGCGGGCTTCACGTCGGCCGTGATGTCCCTGGGCCGCGAGAAGGTCCGCCCGTCGTCCCCGCTGGTCTGCACGAACACCCGCCGGCTCTGCTCGGCGGTGGCCTCCCCGCGCATGATCTGCGCCTCGGTCACCTGCCCGCTGTTGTACGAGGTCAGCAGTACGACCCGCCCGGTCCGCGGGTCGACGACGGGCGCCGGGTTGCCCCGCGTGTCCCCTTCCCCGGCGGCGACCACGCTCAGCGGACCCCACGTACAGCCCCCGTCCGTGGACCGCTTCACGACGACGTCGATGTTCCCGCTGTCCCCCGCGCCCCCGACCCGCCCCTCGGCGAAGGCGAGCAGGGTCCCGCCCGGGGTGCGCAGCGCGGCCGGGATCCGGAACGTGTCGTACCCGTCCTCCCCGGCCCGGTACGGCACGGACACCTCGCACCCGCGCGCGGGCCCGGCGACAGCGGGAGCGTGCGCGCTGGCGGCGGCGGCGAAGGTGAGGACGAGAGCGAGCAGTCGACTGGTACGCAATCCGGCCATGAGCACTCCCTGCGCGCGTAACGGACGTAGAACGTAGGATGTCTCACCGTCCGGTGACGGTACTGGGCTGCGCGGGCCGGGGCAATACCCCTGCGGCTAGCGGGAGTTGGCGGCCTCGACGCCGGGGGCGGGGAGGTCGTAGAGGCGGGTGATGCCGTCGGCGGTCACGGCGAGGCGGCGGCCGCTCTCGTCGAGGGCGAGGGTGTCGACGGCCGAGGGCACGGTGACCTGCTCGCCGGTCGCCCGGCAGCGCGCGTCAAGGGTTCTGACGTTGCCGCCCCTGGCGGTGGCGAACTGGGTGCCGTCGGCGTTCATGGCCCAGGGCCTCACTCCCTCCGCCGTGCACACCAGCCGCTTTTTCCGCACGTCGAGCACCGACAGCTCGCCCGTGTCGTCGAGCATGACGAGGAGGGTGCCGTCGTCGCTCAGGCCCCACCACCACCCGTAGGTGCTCGGCCAGTCTTCGGGGATCCCCCTCGTGTTCCCGGTGCGCCCGTCCACCACGACCATGCCGGCGATCATGTACCTGCCGCCGGCGCCCAAGAGCACGCCCCCAGGACCGAAGCGGGTACCCCTCTCCAGCTTCCGGACCGGTTCCTGGAAGGAGGAGTCCGGGCGCGGCTTCCCCTTCCAGGGCACCACGAACGATTCGCGGCCCATCTCGCCCGCCGATCGCACGATGCCGACGAGCAGCGCGGCATCCCGCCGCGCCACCAGCTGGACATCGGAGGACATCGAGTCCACGCCCGGGAGGCGGGCACTCCAGGTCTCCGCTCCCGTAAGGGTGTCCCAGCTCCGCAACGTGCCGTTCCTCAGGGTCAGGAGCGTGTGGTGCTCGGGCGGACTGAAGACCATGGCGTCGACATCGCCCGTGGCCATCGCGGCGTGCGAGGTGTCCGGCGGCAACGTCGCGCGTACGAGGAGAAAACAGACCAGCAGCACCGCGGCGGCGAGAGCGGCACGGGTGCGGCGGCGCCGCGTCACCTCCGCGCGGGGCCGCGGAGTCCGGTCCTCGGCCAACTTCCGGTTGGCGAGCCGCTCCTGCAGCCGGACATGGCGGAACTGGTAGGCGCCCGCGGACTGGCGGAGCAGCTGCCGGTCCCGCGCCTCGACGAGGAATCCGCTGAGCCGCCACGGCAGTTGGCCGCGTACGGCGAGCACCGCATGGACCAGCCGGAACCGCAGCCAGGCCCGGGTCACGAGCACGAGGACGGTGCAGACCAGCGCGGGCAGCAGGGTCGTCGCCAAGGCCAGGGGTGCTTCCTCGAAGACGTTGGTGCCGTCAGCGGCCCTGGCGAGCAGGTCGAGCGGCGGAGGCTCGTGCTCCCAGCCCGTGAGCGCGGCGAACAGCACCTCCCCGCCGGTCCGCCCGAGGATCAGCAGCGGAACGGCCGTCACCCCGAGAACGACCCCGAAGACCAGGGCTCCGACCAGGGACGCCGTACGGTCCCGCCGCAGTAGATCGAGGGGTCCGGAGCCGCTGGACACCTCGGTGGAGGCGGCGATCCAGAAGTGCACGGCGAACGCCAGGCTGATCGCGGCGGCGATCCCCGCAGCGCTCGCGAGGTTCCCGACGTACAGGTAGGCAGCATTGGTGTCCCACGAGTCGGTGAGGGTGGTGACCACGAGGGAAGAGCCGAGGACCGTCATCGCCAGGATGCCGGTGAGCGTGACACCCGTACGAACTCCCTGGCGCAGCCGGTCGAGGGAGCCGCGCAGGGCGAAGGAGAGCGCGCTCGGTGCCCGGTCCGGTACCGCGTACCAGGTCAGCATCGTCAGAACCGCGGCAACGACGCCCAGTAGCACCGCCAAGTCCAGTGGGCTCCCGTCGTCCTCGTCCACGAGCGGCAAGGTCAGCGAGACGCCGATCATGCCGAGCACCCCCACCACCAGCCCCACGATGATCCCCGCCCAGCTGGACAGCAGCCGTCGGCTCATCTGCCACCACGACAGGTCCCGCTCCCCGTGCTGGTGCAGATACGTCGCCAGGAACGTCAGATACCGCTCGGCCTCCTCGGCCCGCCCCCACCACTCCCCCCGCTCGCCCGCCGCGGGCCCAGCCGCATACGCAGCAGTGACGACGTGATCGACCAGGTGATCCTCGACCGCGTGCGGGCTGTCCAGGTCGAGGAGTTCGGCGGGCCCGGCCGTCCGGTGCAGGTAGACCGTGCGGGCCAGGGACAGGGCCAACGGGGTCGAGAGGGCCACGGCGGCCGGGCTGCCGGGGCGGTCGCGCAGCGCGTCATGGACGGGCTGCCAGTCGACGCCCTCCGGCCAGCTCACCTCGTCCAGATACGCGATGGCGTCCGCCGCGGCCACCGGCGCGACCTCGACGACGGGGGCGCGCCGCAGCACGGGCGAGCCGCCCTCGATGACGTCCTGGTACTCGGCGGACCGGCAGGTCAGGACCACGCCGAGGCCGTCCCCGAGGGCCGAGTTGAGGGCGCGGACCGCGCTGCGGCGACTGGCCTCGGGCATCTCGTCGAGCCCGTCGAGCACGGGCAGCAGCATCCGTTCGTCGAGGAGCCGCCGGGGCAGCTCCGGCTGACCGCCGTAGTAGGCGGTGGCCAGCGTGCGTACCGCCCAGTCGTTGAAGGACTCGCTGACCGGGTCCCAGGTGGAGACGGGCAGCAGGACCGGTACGGGCTGCCGCTGTTCACGGCTGCCGGCGAGCAGGCCGAGGGTGAGCATCACGGCGAGGACCGTCTTGCCCGCGCCGGGCTCGCCGAGGACGACCAGGCGGCCGCTGGGGATCCCCCGGTAGCCGTCGGCCAGCCGGGCCGCCGCGTCGTCGAAGGACCCGTCGAGCCGCCCGTCGAGGGCGAGCCGCAGCACCCGCCCGCCGACCTGCGGACCGGCAAGGGCCTCCGGCGCCTCGGCGACCGGGCGGGCGGTGGCGGCCCAACTCAGCGGAATCACCCGGGGGCTGCGCAACTCCCGCGCCCGCACCTCTTCCCGCCACTGCGCACGCACGGTGGCGGCCAGGTCGTCCGCGAGGGCCTCGGGGTCGCGGGGTTCGGGTTGCGGCGGCAGCAACTGGGCCAGCGACACGGCCAGGGCGACGAGGGCCGTCAACAGGCCTGCCAGGCCGACGAGTTGGTCGAACGCCTGGTCCCCGTCGAGCCGCAGCAGCCACCAGGCGAGGGCCAGCGAGGCCAGGCTCAGCAGGCCGAAGAGGAGCAGGCGCGCCCGGCGCCGTCGAATGTGCTGCGGAAGTCGACTCACGGGATCAAGGTTGCCGTGCCACCACCCCGCCGACAGGAGGTTTTCACGCCCTTCACCGAGTCGGTATGCCGCAGCCCTACCGCCGCCGTACTACGAAGCCGCACTACGAAGCCGTACTACGAAGCCGTACTACGAAGCCGTACGAGCCGACTCCAGTACCTGGGCCACCCCGTCGGGGCAGATCGTCAGCGCACCCCCCACCGCCACGAGCACCTCCCGCTCCGCGGGCGTGTACGGGCCGTCCGCGAGGGCGATGTGGGCGGCCTGGAGGAGGATGGACTCGCGCCCCGCGAGGGCGAGGTGGGGGGCGAGCGGGTCGAGGGCCTCGTGGAGCTCTATGGCGAGGGTGACGCCCGCGTCGTCCACGGGGCTGTCGCCGGTGGTGACGCGGCCGGTGTCCGCGGCGAGGGCGGCGACGAGGGTGCTCAACTGGTCGCCGGTGCAGTCGACGTACCCGGCGGAGCGCACCGCTCCGACAGCGATGTCGAGCGCCGTGCGCGATGCGGTGCCGCCCGCGGTGAGGACGGCGAGGGCGACGGTGTGCACGGCGTCCCTGAGCATGGCCGAGAATCGCACGGTGGTCGGATGGTCCAGGCAGTCCGTGCCGAAGTGCCGCGCGCAGGACATGCACTCCACGACGGGCCCGGCCGCGCCGCGGGCGAGCAACGGGAGGCCGAGCACGATGAAGCGCCGACGGCCGGTGCGCCGCCGGTAGTTGCGGTCGCCGCCGCAGCCGGGGCAGAAGAACTCCCCGTCGCCGACGGTGGTCCACGCGGTGCGGATCCCCCAGATACGTGGTTCACCGACACGTCGTCCCGGGCCTGGCAGCACGCCGCACCTCCGTAACACTCCGGCAACGTCGCCGTATTGACGTGATGTTAGCCACACCGGTGTTGTGCCGTCAGCACCTTGCACCGCACATGGCCAAGACCGGTCGGGGGCGAACACGCACGGAACGGAAAAGGCCCCGCCCATCGGACAGATGGACGGGGCCCGGACGCCTAGGCCGTCTCCTTCGGATCCTGCCGGGGGCGCGGGCCCTGGCACGCACATCTGCGGCGTTGTCGTCGGTTGCCAACGCTCCGCGTTGACGCCCTCCTCCGCCTTGCAGCTGCACGCACCAGACCCCGCTCAACTCGACCAGCAGTCACCGCCGACCAGATCCGGCCTAACCCGAAGGAAACGACCTGGGCCCGTAAATCCTTTAGCGGCCCGCGCGGTTGACGGCGGAGATGACCGCCTTCAGGGAGGCGCGCGTGGTGTTGGCGTCGATGCCGATGCCCCACATGACCTTGTCGTCGATGGCGCACTCGATGTACGAGGCGGCCTGCGCGGAGGCGCCCTCGCTCATCGTGTGCTCCTGGTAGTCCAGCAGGCGTACGTCGATGCCGATGCCCTGCAGGGCGCTGAAGAAGGCCGAGATCGGGCCGTTGCCGGTGCCGGTCAGGGCGGTCTCCTGGCCGTCCACGACCGCGTCGACGGTCAGGGTGTCCACACCGTCGTTGTCGGTCGTGGTCTGGCCGGAACGCAGCTGGATGCGTCCCCAACGGGCCGCGGCGTCGGTCTCGTTGGGCAGGTACTCGTCCTGGAAGACGTTCCAGATGTCCTTCGGCGTGACCTCGCCGCCCTCGGCGTCGGTCTTGGCCTGGATGACCTTGGAGAACTCGACCTGCATACGGCGCGGCAGGTCCAGCTTGTGGTCGTTCTTCAGGACGTACGCGATGCCGCCCTTGCCGGACTGCGAGTTGACGCGGATCACGGCCTCGTAGGAGCGGCCGACGTCCTTCGGGTCGATCGGCAGGTACGGGACGGCCCACTCGATGTCGTCGACGGTGACGCCCTTGGTCTTGGCGTCGGCCTCCATCGCGTCGAAGCCCTTCTTGATGGCGTCCTGGTGGGAGCCGGAGAAGGACGTGTAGACCAGGTCGCCCACGTACGGGTGGCGCGGGTGGACCTCCATCTGGTTGCAGTACTCCCACGTGCGACGGATCTCGTCGATGTCGGAGAAGTCGATCTGCGGGTCGACGCCCTGCGAGAACAGGTTCATGCCCAGGGTGACCAGGTCGACGTTGCCGGTGCGCTCGCCCTGGCCGAACAGGCAGCCCTCGACGCGGTCGGCGCCGGCCATCACGGCCAGCTCGGCGGCGGCGACGGCGGTGCCGCGGTCGTTGTGCGGGTGGACCGACAGGACGACGTGCTCACGGCGGGACAGGTTGCGGCCCATCCACTCGAAGCGGTCGGCGTGCGTGGACGGGGTCGAACGCTCCACCGTGGCGGGCAGGTTGAGGATGATCTCGCGGCCCGGACCCGGCTGGTAGACGTCCATGACGGCCTCGCAGACCTCCAGGGCGAAGTCCAGCTCGGTGTCCGTGAAGATCTCGGGGCTGTACTGGTAGCCGAAGGTGGTCTCCGGGCCCAGCAGCTTCTCCGCGTACTCCATCACCAGGCGGGTGCCGTCGACGGCGATCTGCTTGATCTGCTCCTTGGAGCCGCGGAAGACGACGCGGCGGAAGACCGGCGCGGTGGCGTTGTACAGGTGGACCGTGGCGCGCTTGGCGCCCTTCAGGGACTCCACCGTGCGCTCGATCAGGTCCTCGCGGGCCTGGGTCAGGACGGAGATCGTCACGTCGTCCGGGATGGCGCCTGGCTCTTCGATGATCGAACGTACGAAGTCGAAGTCGGTCTGGCCGGAGGCGGGGAAGCCGACCTCGATCTCCTTGTAGCCCATCTTGACCAGCTGGTCGAACATCCGGCGCTTGCGCTCGGGCGACATCGGGTCGATCAGGGCCTGGTTGCCGTCGCGCAGGTCCGTGGAGAGCCAGCGGGGGGCCTCGGTGATCCGCTTGTTCGGCCAGGTGCGGTCCGCGATGTCCACCGCGTCGTAGCCGCTGTACTTGTGGATCGGCATGGCGGAGGGCTGCTGGAAGTTCGGCATTGCGTAGGGCTCCTCGTGGGGTCCGCGGGGGACGGCCGACGGTCGTTCGTGCACCACCAGACTCCGCGGGGAGGGGGTCGGCCTACGACTACAGGCCCTCGCCGCGGCAGCTAAGGAGAAGCAGCCCGAAACGCATGATGTGAGGGAGAGTAGCCGAGCCCGGCCGGTGTGCGTCGACCCGTATCAGTATGCGGGACCGAGGTGAGGTAACGGCTCGAACGTGACGATTACCTCGAATTCGCCAATCCTGCTAGCGGGTGGTGACAGGACGATCACTCAATGCCACGGTGGGAGGCATGGACATCACGCGTTCGGGCCACGAGCCCGTCTTCTGCACCATCGTCCCGCCGCACCTCCTCGACCGGCTCTCGCAGGCCGAGAACCAGGCCGTCGCCGGAGCGGCCCGCCGCACCCTCGTCCAGGACGAGGCGAACCGCGCCAGGCGTCTGACCACGGCCGCCGGCACCACCCGCCCCACCATCGCCGGGACCGCCGAAGAGAAGCCGAACCGCACGATCCACGACGCCGAGAACGGCACGGAACTGCCCGGCACGAAGGTCCGCTCGGAGGGCGAGGAGCCGGGCCAGGACGCCACCGTCAACCGCGCCTACGCAGGGCTCGGCGCGACGTTCGAGCTGTTCTTGAAGAGCTTCAAGCGCAACTCCATCGACGGCAACGGCCTCCCGCTGATCGCGACCGTCCACTACGACCAGAACTACGGAAACGCCTTCTGGGACGGCAACCAGATGGTGTTCGGGGACGGCGACGGCGAGGTCTTCCTCGACTTCACGATCCCGGTCGACGTCATGGCCCACGAGCTCACCCACGGCGTCACGCAGTACACCGCGAACCTCACGTACTCCGGCCAGTCCGGCGCGCTCAACGAGTCCGTCTCCGACGTCTTCGGCTCGCTGGTCAAGCAGTACACGCTCGGCCAGACCGCCGACCAGGCCGACTGGCTGATCGGCGCGGGCCTGCTGCACGAGAACGTCCAGGGCGTGGCCCTGCGCTCCATGAAGGAACCCGGCACGGCGTACGACGACGACGTCCTCGGCAAGGACCCGCAGCCCGGCCACATGGACGACTACGTCGACACCGAGCAGGACAACGGCGGCGTGCACATCAACTCCGGCATCCCCAACCGCGCCTTCTACCTGCTCGCCACCCGCCTCGGCGGCAACGCCTGGGAGCGCGCCGGGCAGATCTGGTACGACGTGCTGACCGGCGGCGACCTCGCCACCGACTGCACCTTCGCCGACTTCGCCAAGGCCACGGTCGACAAGACCGCGGAGCTCTACGGCGAGGGCGACGAGCACGAGGCGGTCCTCAAGGCCTGGTCCCAGGTCGGCGTGCCGACCGCCTGACTCCGGTTTCCGGACCGGCTCCGAGGGAGTAGACAGGGACCATGCGTATTCACGTCAAGCGCACCGGCGGCTTCGGCGGCATCGAGCGGAACGCCACGATCGACACGTCCGACCTGCCCGACGCCGAGGACTGGCGGGCCCTGGCCGAGCACGCCGTGGCCGAGGGCAGGGACACCCCTCCGGTGGGGGTGCCGGACGGGTTCTGCTACCAGATCACCGTCGACGGCCACACCGTCCACTGCTCCGACCCGCGGCTCACGGACGACCAGCGCAAGCTGATCTCCCGGGTGCTCAAGGAAGGCTCCTAGTCGCCGCTGCCGGACCCGTACGGGGGAGGCGGGTGGAGAGATCCAACAACCCACCCGCCTCTACCCGTTGACACCGTACTCGCGGGTACGCATGATCCCGCGCATGGCAGTCAGCGCGAGCACCGGCACGCACACCGGCCCGAGCAGCAACGGCCCCGGCACCGCACTCCCCCGCTTCCCCGAGGACTTCCTCTGGGGCGTCTCGACCTCCGCCCACCAGATCGAAGGCGCCGTAGACCTGCGCGGCCGCTCCGTGTGGGACTCCTTCTCGGCCACGCCGGGACGCGTGAAGGACGGCTCGACCGCCGACGTGGCCTGCGACCACTACCACCGCTACCGCGAGGACGTCGCCCTGATCCGCGACCTCGGCGTCGGCGCGTACCGCTTCTCCGTCTCCTGGCCCCGGGTGCAGCCCACCGGCGCGGGCCAGGTCAGCGAGCGCGGCCTGGACTTCTACGACCGGCTCGTCGACGAGCTGTGCGCCGCGGGCGTGCGCCCCGTGCCGACCCTGTTCCACTGGGACACCCCGCTCGTCCTGGAGGAGGCGGGCGGCTGGCGGCGGCGCGACATGGCCGAGCGGTTCGCACAGTACGCGGCCGTCGTGGCGGAGCGGATCGGGGACCGGGTGCCGACCTGGATCACCCTCAACGAACCCGCCGAGCACACCCTGCTCGGACACGCGCTCGGCGAGCACGCCCCCGGACACCGGATGCTCTTCGACGCGCTGCCCGTCGCCCACCACCAGCTGCTCGCCCACGGCCTCGCCGTGCAGGCGCTGCGCGCGGCCGGCGCCGCCGACATCGGCATCGCCAACTCGCACGGCCCCACCTGGGCCGCCTCCGACGAGCCCGCCGACCGCGAGGCCGCCGACTTCTACGACCTGCTCCTCAACCGGCTCTTCGCCGACCCGCTGCTGCTCGGCCGCTACCCCGACGGCATCGCCGAGCTCCTCGACTCCCCCGGCCTGGACGCGGACCTGAAGGTGATCTCCGCGCCCCTCGACCGGTACGGCGTGAACTACTACCAGCCGACCATGGTGGGCGCGCCCGGCACCGGCCCCGGGGAGTTCTCCGGCGTGCCCTTCCCGCCCGAACTCCCCTTCGCGCCGAGGGAGATCGAGGGCTTCCCGCGCACCGACTTCGGCTGGCCGGTGGTCCCGGATGCCTTCGCCGAACTCCTCCTGGACTTCCGCGCCCGCTACGGCGACCGGCTCCCGCCCCTGCTGATCACCGAGAACGGCTGCTCGTACGAGGGACTGGACGACCAGGAGCGCATCGCCTTCCTGGACGGCCATCTGCGCGCCCTGCACCGGGCGTTGGCGGCGGGCGTCGACGTACGCGGCTACTTCGTCTGGTCGCTGCTCGACAACTTCGAGTGGGCCGAGGGCTACCGCCGGCGCTTCGGCCTGGTGCACGTGGACTACGACACGCTTGAGCGCACCCCGAAGGCGTCGTACGCATGGCTGCGCCAGGCACTGCGGGACCAGAAATTCAGCCCGTCCGGCGATTGAGACTGCGGGCCCAACTCAGCCCGTCCGGCGATTGAGGACGAGCCCGGAGGGCGATCGAGCGAGCCCCGTTGCCGGGCAAGGAGCGGTCGACCTCAGAACCCGAGCTTCCTGAGCTGCTTGGGGTCGCGCTGCCAGTCCTTGGCGACCTTGACGTGCAGGTCGAGGAAGACCGGCGTGCCGAGCAGCGCCTCGATGTGCTTGCGGGACTTCATGCCGACCTCCTTCAGCCGCTTGCCCTTGGGGCCGATGATGATCCCCTTCTGGCTGGGCCGCTCGATGTAGACGAACGCGTGGATGTCGAGCAGCGGCTTGTCCGCCGGGCGGTCCTCGCGGGGCAGCATCTCCTCGACGACCACGGCGATGGAGTGCGGCAGCTCGTCCCGTACTCCTTCGAGCGCGGCCTCACGGATCAGCTCGGCGACCATGACCTGCTCCGGCTCGTCCGTGAGGTCGCCCTCCGGGTAGAGCGGCGGGCTCTTCGGGAGCAGCGGCGTGATCAGCTCGGCGAGCAGGTCGACCTGCTTCTCACCCACCGCGGAGACCGGCACGATCTCGGCCCACTCGATGCCGAGCTCCTTGCCGAGCTGGTCGATCGCGATGAGCTGCTCGGCGAGCTGCTTGGAGTCGACCAGGTCGGTCTTGGTCACGATGGCGATCTTCGGCGTCTTCTTGATCGACGCGAGTTCCTTGGCGATGAAACGGTCGCCGGGGCCCAGCTTCTCGTTGGCCGGCAGGCAGAAGCCGATCACGTCGACCTCGGCCCAGGTGGTCCGCACCACGTCGTTGAGCCGCTCGCCGAGCAGGGTGCGCGGCTTGTGCAGGCCGGGGGTGTCGACCAGGATCAGCTGGGCGTCGGGGCGGTGCACGATGCCGCGGACCGTGTGCCGAGTGGTCTGCGGACGGTTGGAGGTGATGGCGACCTTCGTACCGACGAGGGCGTTGGTCAGGGTCGACTTGCCCGCGTTCGGCCGTCCGACGAAGCAGGCGAAGCCTGCGCGGTGGTCGGTGGCCTGGGGCTCGGACTCGGCCGGGGAAGGTGCACTCATGGCGACCATTGTCCCCGATGCGGGAACGGACGCCGACCGGGCCTCACGACCCGGCCGGCGGGGGAAGTCCGCCCGCTACCTTCAGCTGTCTCCGGTCAGTCGAAGACGAACGGTCCGGGTGCGAGTCCCTCGGTGGAGTTGCAGGTCACGGTGATGCCCGAGACCACGAGCTTGAGCGAGCCCGGGTGGTCGAGGGAGTCGCCGGAGGCGACGGTGCCGGTGAGGGGCCCGGAGTCGACCCCGCCGCCGGCCTCCATGGCCGGGTTGCTCTTGCCGCTGAACGTCGTCGTGCCGCCGCCCGCCTTGGTGAGGGTGAGCGTCGACTGGACGGAGTTGGCCTCGACGGCGATCGGCGTGGTGATCTCCGACGAGGTGACGGTGATGGTGGCGCTGGTCCCGCTCTGGGTGGCGGTCAGGGTGACCGAACCGCCGCCGTAGATGCCGCAGTCGGCCTTGGAGGTGGCGGTGCCGGGGGCGACGGCGGCGGCGCCGGGCGCCAGGACGAACCCGGCGAGGGCCAGGGAGCCCGTGGCGAGTGCGACGCCGAGGGCTCTGCTCGTGCTGCGGTTGCTGCTGCGCTTCATCGTTCACCTTCCCGTTCGTGGGGAGCTCGTGGGGGTGAGCTGGTCAGGTGCTGTGCGCGCGCTTACTGACGGACCGTCGAAGAGCTGGGTCCATTGAGGCGCGAGAGACCGGTGAAGGCAAGGCCAAGTCCATTGATTCTTAAGCGACTTGGGAAAACTGTTCAGCTTTGGCGAGAACGCGGCGGAGGGCGGCCGGAAACCGGCCGCCCTCCGTGTGCGTACGTTTTCAGCCTGCTGCAGCCTGCTTCAGCCCGCGCTGACCGTGGCGACGACCTCGCCGTCGAGCCCGGCCAGGAGCACCGGCGTCTCGGCGCCGCCCAGGTCCCGCACAGCGGCGCGGTCCTCGTCGGAGACGGCCCCGGCCTCGCTGACGACGGCCGCCGCTTCGAGCGACTTGGCGCCGCTGGCCACGGCCATGGCGACGGCGGTGCGCAGCGCGCTCAGCTGCAGCGAGTCGAGGGCGACGCTGCCGGCGACGTACGTACGGCCCGTCTCGTCCCGTACGGCCGCGCCCTCCGGCACTCCGTTGCGGGCACGGGCGGAGCGGGCGAGGGTGACGATCTTGCGGTCCTCGGGACCGAGGGCATTTTCGCTCATGCAGTGAGCATACGAGCCCCGAAAGGGGCGCGGGGAACTGCGCGACCAGCCACGACGGTGCCGCAGCCGGAAATGAGACCTAACCCCGGTCGAGCCGCAAGCGCTCCGCCTTCGGCAACCCCGCCACCACCAGGTCGTACGAATCCTCCACCAGCTCCCGCACCGCGCGAGCGGACAACTCGCCCACCGTCACGGTGTTCCAGTGCCGCTTGTTCAGGTGGTACCCCGGCACGATCACCCCGGGATACTCCTCCCGCAACCGCACCGCGATCTCCGGCTCAGCCTTGAGCGCGACTTTCAACGGCCGCTCCTCCAGCGCGCTGAACGCGAAGATCTTCCCGAGCACCTTGAACGTGGACAGCTCAGGATTGCGCGGAAACGGAAACTCCTCCGTCGCCGCGTTGAACGACAGGCAGAACGCCCGGAGTTCAGCCGGAGTCACTGGCTCACTCCACCTCACTCCACCTCACTCCACCTCGCCCGACGGAGCCGAAGGCTCCACAAGGACCGTCGCGATCCGGTTCCGCCGCCCCGCCGCGGCCTCCGCGGTGAGCCGCAGTCCGCGCCCGTCCGGCAGCTCCACCACCGTCGTCGCCCCCGCGATCGGCACGCGCCCGAGCGCCTTCGCGAGCAGCCCGCCGACCGTCTCCACGTCCTCGTCGTCGAACTCCTCGATGCCGTACAGCTCGCCGAGGTCGCCGATGTCGAGCCGGGCCGTGACCCGGTAGGTGTCCTCGCCGAGGGGTTCGACGGGCGGGAGCTCCCGGTCGTACTCGTCGGTGATCTCGCCGACGATCTCCTCCAGGATGTCCTCGATCGTGACGATGCCGGCCGTGCCGCCGTACTCGTCGATGACGACCGCGACGTGGTTGCGCTCCTGCTGCATCTCGCGCAGCAGGTCACCGGCGTTCTTGGTGTCGGGCACGAACGACGCGGGCCGCATCGCCGTGGACACCAGCTCCGACTCGGCGTCCCTGCTGATGTGCGTCTTGCGCGCGAGGTCCTTCAGGTACACGATCCCGACGACGTCGTCCTCGCTCTCCCCGGTGACCGGGATGCGCGAGAAACCAGAGCGCAGGGCGAGCGTGAGGGCCTGCCGGATCGTCTTGAACCGCTCGATCACGATCAGGTCCGTGCGCGGCACCATCACCTCGCGTACGAGGGTGTCGCCGAGCTCGAAGACGGAGTGCACCATGCGGCGCTCCTCGTCCTCGATCAGGGACTCCTTCTCGGCCAGGTCGACCATCGCGCGCAGCTCCGCCTCGGAGGCGAACGGGCCGCGCCTGAAGCCCTTTCCGGGCGTGAGCGCGTTGCCGAGGAGGATCAGGAGCGGCGGGATCGGGCCCATGATCCGGGCGAGCGGCAGCAGGACGTACGCCGCGGCCGTCGCCGTGTTGAGCGGGTGCTGGCGGCCGATCGTGCGCGGCGAGACGCCCACCGCTACGTACGAGACGAGCACCATCACGCCGATGGCGACGGCGAGCGCCTCCCACGTCTCGGTGAACTCCTGCAGGCAGGCGTACGTGACGAGGGCCGCGGCGGCCATCTCGCAGGCCACGCGGACGAGCAGCGCGACGTTCAGATAGCGCGTCGGGTCCGCCGTGACCTGGGCGAGCTTGGCGCTGCCGCGCCGCCCGGAGCGCACGGCCTCCTCGGCACGGAAGCTGGACATACGCGCGAGGCCCGCCTCCGCGCAGGAGGCGAGCCACGCGACGACGACCAGCAGGACGGCGCCGAGGACCAGTGAGGCGCTCACGACACGGTGGGCGCCGGGGAGGGACCTGTGAGGCCCTTCTCCGCGCGCCAGCCGTCGACGATCGCGGACTGCAGGCCGAACATCTCGGCCTTCTCGTCCGGCTCCTCGTGGTCGTACCCGAGGAGGTGGAGCACGCCGTGGACGGTGAGGAGCTGCAGCTCCTCGTCCATGGAGTGCCCCGTCTCGGCCTCCTCGCCCTGCCGCTTGGCGACCTCGGGGCAGAGCACGATGTCGCCGAGGAGTCCCTGCGGGGGCTCCGCGGCCTCGTCGTCCCGGCCCGGCGGGCGCAGCTCGTCCATCGGGAAGGACATGACGTCCGTCGGACCATGCAGGTCCATCCACTGGATGTGCAGCTGCTCCATCGCCTCGGTGTCCACGACGATCACCGAGAGTTCGGAGAGCGGGTGGATGCGCATCCGCGCGAGCGCGTAGCGGGCGATGTCGAGGATCGCCTGCTCGTCGACCTCGGTGCCGGACTCGTTGTTGACGTCGATCGACATGTGCCTGTTTTCTCGCTACTTCCCGTGGCGGCGACGGGGCGGCTTGTTCGTCCCGTTCTCCGTGCCGTTCTCGCTGTCGTACTTCTCGTACGCGTCGACGATACGGCCCACCAACTTGTGCCGGACGACGTCGTGCGACGTGAGACGGGAGAAGTGGACGTCGTCGACGCCGTCCAGGATGTCCTGGACCTGGCGGAGACCGGACTTGGTGCCGCCGGGCAGGTCGACCTGCGTGACGTCACCGGTGATGACGATCTTCGAGTCGAAGCCGAGCCGGGTAAGGAACATCTTCATCTGCTCGGGGCTGGTGTTCTGCGCCTCGTCGAGAATGATGAACGCGTCGTTGAGCGTGCGTCCGCGCATGTACGCGAGCGGCGCGACCTCGATCGTCCCGGCCGCCATGAGGCGCGGGATGGAGTCGGGGTCGAGCATGTCGTGCAGCGCGTCGTAGAGCGGGCGGAGATACGGGTCGATCTTCTCGTAGAGCGTGCCGGGCAGGAAGCCGAGGCGCTCACCGGCCTCGACGGCGGGGCGGGTCAGGATGATGCGGTTGACCTGCTTCGACTGCAGCGCCTGCACGGCCTTGGCCATCGCCAGGTACGTCTTGCCGGTGCCGGCGGGGCCGATGCCGAACACGATCGTGTGCTTGTCGATCGCGTCGACGTACCGCTTCTGGTTGAGCGTCTTGGGGCGGATCGTGCGGCCGCGCGACGAGAGGATGTTCTGCGTGAGCACCTCGGCCGGGGTCTCCTCCGGCCCTTCGCCGTTCTCGCCCGCCCTGAGCATGGCGATCGAGCGTTCCACTGCGTCCTCCGTCATCGGCTGTCCGGTGCGGAGCACCAGCATCATCTCGTCGAACAGGCGCTGGATCAGGGCGACTTCGGCGCTGTCGCCCACGGCGCTGATCTCGTTGCCCCGGACGTGGATGTCGGCCGCCGGGAATGCCTTCTCGATCACGCGCAGGAGGGCGTCTCCCGAACCCAGAACGGTCACCATCGGGTGCTTCGCCGGTACGGAGAAGTGGGCTCGTGCCTGCCCCTGCGCGGGGGTCTGAGCTGTCGGTGTCTGAGTCATGGGCCGGCTCTGTGGCCTGCTCGTCCTCCTCGATGCGGGGCTGACGCCGCGCGACTGCTTCTGGTGCTACAAGAGTACGTCCGTGCACCGACAACACCGAGAAGTTTTTCGACCGCCCGTTCCCCGGCGGACGCGGCGAACGCCCGCCGACGCGCCGCGAACCCGGTCGTCTACCGCGCCCCGAACCCGATCGTCGGCACCGCACGCCGCAGCGGCCACGGCCGGACCACCTCGGGCAGCATCCCGTCGAGGAACGCGTACCGCCTGAGCGCCGCAGGCTCCTGGTCGTCGTACGACTGCACATGCCGCCACCACGCCGACACCTCGACCCAGCCGGGGGCCGAGAGGGAGCCGCCGAACTCCTGCACCGACAGGGCCGCCGTGAGCCCGGCGAAGGCGAGCCGGTCGGCGAGCGGCCAGCCGGCCAGGGTGCCGGTGACGAAGCCCGCCACGAACACGTCGCCCGCACCGGTCGGGTCGAGCGCCTCCACCTCGATCGCGGGCACCTCGGCGGTCTCGCCCGTGCGCCCGTCCACCGCGTACGCGCCCTCGGCACCGAGGGTGACGACGGCGACCGGCACGTGCTCGGTGAGCGCGCGGGCGGCGGCGCGCGGGCAGGACGTGCCCGTGTAGCGCATGGCCTCCTCGGCGTTCGGCAGGAACGCCTCGCAGTGCCGCAGGTCGGGCAGGGCGGCCAGGTCCCAGCGGCCGGTCTCGTCCCAGCCGACGTCCGCGAAGACCCGGGTGCCGCGCGCCGCCGCCTTCGCGACCCACTCCTCACTCGCGCCCGGCGCCAGGGATGCGACGGCGGCACGCGCGCGTGGCGGCGTCTCCGGGGCGGGCTCCTGCGGCGGTGGCGCCTCGTGCCCGTGCGAGATCATCGTCCGCTCGCCCTCGTACGCGAGGGACACGGTCACCGGGGAGTGCCAGCCGGGCACGGTGCGCGACGGCGCGAGGTCGATGCCCTCGCCCTTCTCCAGGGCGTCCCAGCAGTACTCGCCGTAGTGGTCGTCGCCGAAGGCCGCGGCGAGCGAGGTGCGCAGGCCGAGGCGGGACAGGGCGGTGGCCATGTTGGCGACGCCGCCGGGGCTGGAGCCCATGCCCCTGGCCCAGGACTCGGTGCCGCGCACGGGCGCCGAGTCGAGGCCGGTGAAGATGATGTCGAGGAAGACGGTGCCGGTGAGGAACACGTCGCACGCCGGGTCGCCCGGCCTGCGCACCGCCGCGAGCGGGTCGAGGCAGGCCCTGTGGTCGAGCCGGGCGCCGTCCTTGCGACCGCCGTCCTCGCGACTGCCGTCCTCGCGACCGCCGTTCACCGTCTGTTCGTCGAGACTCACCGTGCGCTCCCGCGTCCTTCGCGCGCTCCCCGTACATGGTGCGTGCAGGTCAGGCCAGTGTGCATCACCGCCGCCCGACGGGACCGGAACGCCGGTGCACGCGCGGTGACTCTGTCGGGTCGAGGTACAGCGGCACAGCGGCACAGCGGCGCGGGCGCATGAGGTAGCTTCCGCCGCATGAGGCTGACGATTCTCGGTGGCGGCGGATTCCGGGTGCCACTCGTGTACGGCGCCCTGGTGGGCAGCGAGATCACGGAACTCACCCTGTACGACACGGATCCGGTGCGGCTCGGCGTGATCCGCTCGGTCCTCGCGGGACTGCCCGCGGGCCCGCGCGTGCGGGTCGCCGAGGGGCTCGACGACGCGCTGCGCGGCGCGGACTTCGTGTTCTCCGCGATCCGCGTCGGCGGCACCGCGGGCCGCGTCCACGACGAGCGGGTGCCGCTGGCGGAGGGCGTGCTCGGGCAGGAGACGGTCGGCGCGGGCGGCGTCCTGTACGGGCTTCGCACGGTGCCCGTGGCCCTGCACATCGCGGAGCGGGTGGCGGCGGTGGCCCCCGACGCGTGGGTCATCAACTTCACCAACCCCGCGGGCACGGTGACCGAGGCCATGGCCTCCGTCCTCGGCGACCGCGTCATCGGCATCTGCGACTCCCCCGTCGGCCTGGTACGCCGCGCGGCGCGCGCCGCGGGCGCCGACCCGGACACGGTGTCGTACGACTACGTGGGCCTCAACCACCTCGGCTGGCTGCGGTCGTTGACGGCCCCGGACGGCCGCGACCTGCTCCCCGGGCTGCTCGCGGACGCCACGGCCCTCGCCTCCTTCGAGGAGGGCAAGCTCTTCGGTACGGAGTGGCTGCGGGCGCTCGGCGCGCTCCCCAACGAGTACCTGCACTACTACTACTTCCGCCGCGAGACCCTCGACGCGGTGCGCACCGCCGAGGAGACACGCGGCGAGTTCCTCGACCACCAGCAGGGCGAGTTCTTCGCCCGCGCGGCCGAACACCCGGACCGCGCCCACGAGTTGTGGGAGGCGACGCGCCTGGAGCGCGAGGAGACGTACATGGCGGACAGCCGCGCGGCGACCGGCGGCTGGCAGCGCGACTCCTGCGACCTGGACGGCGGCGGCTACGACCGGGTCGCGCTCACCCTGATGCGGGCGATCGCCTCCGGCGAGGGTGCGCGGCTGATTCTGAACGTCAGGAACGCCGGTACGGTGCCTGCGCTGCCGGACGACGCGATCGTGGAGACGGTGTGCGAGGTGGATGCGCGGGGGGCCCGCCCGCTGCCGTGCGCTCCGCTCGGGGAGGCGGAGTTGGGGCTCATGCTGCAGCTGAAGGCGGTGGAACGGGCCACGGTGGAGGCCGCCCTCTTCAAGGACCGCGAGGCAGCACTCAGGGCTCTCGCCCTGCACCCGCTGGTGGACTCCCCTGCGGTGGCGAGCCGAATCCTGGCGGCGGCGTCGGCCGACGCTTGATCCTTCCCCACCCCGCCCCTTCCCGAAAGTCCTGCGGACAGCTTCGGTGCTCCGCCCCGGACCCCGCTCCTCAAACGCCGGAGGGGCTGGTTTTGGCGGGGCGGAGCCCCGTTCTTCAGGGGCGCGGGGAACTGCGCAACCAGCGCCGCAGGCTTTCGGGAAGGGGCGGGGTGGGGAGGAATCAGTCGAACTCGTACGCCGCGACTTCCGCCAAGTACCGCTCGCGCAGCGCCTCGTCGTCCTCCAGGAAGGAGGCGAGGAAGGAGTTCCGGGCCAGTTCGCGGAGCTGACCGTGGTCGAGGGCGAGCGCCTCGTGGACCGCGTGGAACGTGTCCCCCACGTACCCCCCGAAGTACGACGGATCATCGGAGTTGACCGTGCACAGCAACCCCGCCGCCATCATCTGCGGCAGCGGGTGGGACTCGAGCACGTCGACCGCCCGCAGCCGCACATTGGACAGCGGGCACAGGGTCAGCGGGATCCGGTCCCGCACCAGGCGCTCGACCAGCGAGGCGTCCTCCATGCACCGCAGCCCGTGGTCGATCCGCTCGACGCCGAGGACGTCCAGGGCCTCCGTGATGTACGCCGCGGGCCCCTCCTCCCCCGCGTGCGCGACCCGGCGCAGGCCGAGCGCGGCAGCGGCCTCGTACACCTCGCGGAACTTCGCCGGCGGGTGGCCGACCTCCGCCGAGTCGAGGCCGACGCCGGTGATCCGGTGCAGATACGGCTTCGCGGCGTCAAGGGTCGCGAGGGCCGACTCGGCGGACTCGTCGCGCAGGAAGCACATGATGAGGCGGGTGGAGACGCCGTACCGCTCCTGGCTGCGGTCGAGCGCGCGGCCGAGGCCCTCGATCACCGTGCCGATGTCGACGCCGCGCGCGGTGTGCGCCTGCGGGTCGAAGAAGATCTCCGCGTGCCGTACGCCCTGTTCGGCGGCGCGCGCCAGATAGGCGTCGGCGAGTTCCTCGAAGTCGGCCTCGGTGTGCAGGACGGCCATCAGGCCGTAGTACAGGTCGAGGAAGGACTGCAGGTCCTCGAAGAGGTACGCGCGGCGCAGCTCCTCGGTGTCCGCGTAAGGGAGTTCGACGCCGTTGCGGGCGGCGAGCGCGAAGGCCAGCTCGGGTTCGAGGGTGCCTTCGATGTGCAGGTGGAGTTCGGCCTTGGGGAGGAGCGTGGAGTGCATGGGCGTACGTACTTTCGCGAGACGGTTCAGGTGCGCCGCTTGGGCACGGGGACGGTCGACAGGTCGGCCGCCACGGTCAGTTCCCCCGTGAACCCGGCGGCGCGGGCCTGCCGGGCGAACTCCTGCGGGTCGGCGTACCGCTGGGAGAAGTGTGTGAGGACGAGGTGCCGCACCCCGGCGTCGCGGGCCACCGCGCCTGCCTCGCCGGACGTCAAGTGGCCGTGGTCGCGGGCGAGTTGCTCGTCCTCGTCGAGGAAGGTCGACTCGATGACGAGCAGGTCGCAGCCCTCGGCGAGCGCGTGCACGCCGTCGCAGAGGCGGGTGTCCATGACGAACGCGAACCGCTGCCCGTACCGCACCTCGCTGACGTCGTCGAGGCGCACGCCGCGCAGCTCGCCCTCGCGTTGCAGCCGGCCCACGTCCGGGCCCGCGATGCCGCGCTCGGCGAGGAGTTCGGGCACCATCCGCCGCCCGTCGGGCTCGACGAGCCGGTAGCCGAAGGACTCGACGGGGTGCGAGAGCCTGCGCGCTTCGAGCGTGTACGCGGGCGTGGCGGCGAGCACGCCGTCGGCGGCGACCGGGGCTTCGGTGAGCTGCACGGTCTCGCGGTACGCGGTGGCGTACCGGAGCCGCTCGAAGAAATGCTGGCCGGAGCGCGGGTAGTGGGCGGTGACCGCGTGCGGCACGCGGTCGAGGTTGATGCGCTGGATCACTCCGGCGAGGCCGAGTGAGTGGTCGCCGTGGAAGTGCGTGACGCAGATCCGGTCGATGTCGTGCGCGGCGACACCGGCGCGCAGCATCTGCCGCTGGGTGCCCTCGCCGGGGTCGAAGAGAATGCCCTGGCCGTCCCAGCGCAGCAGGTAGCCGTTGTGGTTGCGGTGCCGCGTCGGCACCTGGCTGGCGGTGCCGAGGACGACGAATTCACGTACGGACAAGGTGAGTTACCGGTTCTTCGGCTTCTTCGGCTGTCTGGTCGGTCGCCTACCCGGGGGGCCACTGCATGCCGCGGCCGCCGAGGATGTGGGCGTGCGCGTGGAACACGGTCTGGCCTGCGCCGCTGCCGGTGTTGAACACCAGGCGGTAGCTCTCCAGCTTTTCCTCCGCGGCGACCTCTCCGGCCTCGCGCAGCAGGTCGGCGGTGATCTGCGGTTCGGCGGCGGCGAGGGTGGCGGCGTCCGCGTAGTGGACCTTGGGGATGACCAGGACGTGAGTCGGGGCCTGGGGGTTGATGTCGCGGAAGGCGTACGTGGTGTCGGTCTCGCGTACGACGGTCGCGGGCACCTCCCCAGCGATGATTTTGCAGAACAGGCAGTCTGCTTGTGCCTCACCGGCCATGGGGCGGGCCTCCTCGGTCCGTTCGATCGTGTACGTACGGCATGGTATCCGGCCATCTTTTCCCCACCCCGCCCCTTCCCGAACCGGGGCGCAGCCCCGGGCCCCGGCAACCTTTCGACTGCCGCGCCGTCGTGGCCGGTCGCGCAGTTCCCCGCGCCCCTGAAAGCCAGCCCCTGCCGGGGCTAAATCCCGCCCCCAGCCCGCAAATTCAGCCCCTCCGGCGTTTGAGATGGGGGTCCCCCTGCTCGAGCGCAGCCGAGAGCTTGGGGGAGGGGTCCGGGGCGGAGCCCCGAAATAGGGGCGCGGGGAACTGCGCGACCAGCCACAGCGGCGCGGCAGCCGAAAGACGAGCCGGGGTCCGGGGGCGACAGCCCCCGGGGAGCGGGGGCCGGGGCGGAGGCCTCGGGGAGCGGGGGCCGGGGCGGAGGCCTCGGGGTTTAGAGGGGCGGCAGCTCCGGGGGAACCTTCGCCGGGTTCTCCGACAGCGCGGCCAGCGCCATCCGCACGGCCTCCCCCAACTGCGGATCCCGCCCACCCGCATAGTCCTGCGGCGCCATCACGACCTCGACGTCCGGATCGACGCCGTGGTTCTCCACGTCCCACCCGTAACCCTCGAGCCAGATCGCGTACTTGGGCTGCGTGACGAGCGTCCCGTCGACCAGCCGGTAGCGGCTGTCGATGCCGATGACGCCGCCCCACGTCCGCGTACCCACCACGGGCCCGATGCCGAGCGCCTTGATCGCCGCGTTGACGATGTCGCCGTCGGAGCCGGAGAACTCGTTGGCGACGGCGACGACCGGGCCGCGCGGCGCGTCCAGCGGGTAGCTGGTGGCGGCCTCCCCGCGCGGCAGGTCCCAGCCCACGATGCGCCGGGCGAGCTTCTCCACGACGAGCTGCGAGGTGTGGCCGCCGCGGTTCTCCCGTACGTCGACGATCAGTCCCTCCTTGGCCACCTCCACCCGCAGGTCGCGGTGGATCTGAGCCCAGCCGGGCGCCTGCATGTCGGGCACGTGCAGGTAGCCGAGGCGGCCGTCGGAGAGCTCGTGCACGTACGCCCGCCGGTCGGCGACCCACGCGTGGTACCGCAGCGGCTCCTCGTCGTCGATCGGCACGACCACGGCGTGCCGCGGATCGCCGCCGCCGGACGGCGAGACGGTCAGCTCGACGGGCCGGCCCGCGGCGCCCACGAGCAGCGGTCCGGGCCCGGTGACCGGGTCGACGGGCCGGCCGTCGACCGCGAGCAGCGCGTCCCCGGGACGCACCGCGACGCCGGGCGCGGCGAGCGGCGAGCGGGCGTGCGGGTCGGAGGTCTCGGAGGCGAGGACGCGGTCGACGCGCCAACTGCCGTCCTCGTGCCGGGAGATGTCCGCGCCGAGCAGGCCCTGCCGGGTGTCGGAGCCGCCGTACCCGCCGGGTCCGCTGACGTAGGCGTGCGAGGTGCCGAGCTCGCCGTTGAGTTCGTAGATCAGGTCGACGAGGTCGTCGTGGGTGGCGAGGCGGTCGACGACGGGCCGGTACCGGTCGCGGACGGCGTCCCAGTCGACGCCGCCCATGTCCGCGCGCCAGAAGTGGTCGCGCATGAGGCGGCCGGCCTCGTCGAACATCTGCCGCCACTCGGCGACCGGGTCGACGGTCTGGCGGATGCGGGACAGGTCGACGGTGATGTGGCTGTCGCCGTCGTCGTCGGAGGGGGCGCGCCGGTCGCTGGGGACGACCTTCAGCTGGTCGCCGCTGCGCAGCAGGACGCGCTTGCCGTCGCCACTGACGCTGAACTGGTCGGCGTCGGAGCTGAGTTCCTCGATCCGGCGCTGGGCCAGGTCGTACCGTTCGAGCGCGGTCTGCGGGCCCGGGTCGTCGAGGCCCGCCCGGTTCGCGCCGAGGGCGCCGCTGACCGGGTGGCGCAGCCAGAGCAGGCCGTCCTTGGCGGCGCGCAGCGTGGAGTAGCGGGCGGCCTCGACGGGGAAGGGCACGATCCGGTCGGCGAGGCCTTCGAGGTCGATACGGGTGGTGGGGGCGTCGTCGCCGCCCTGGACCTCGCCGGACTTCTCGGCGCTCTCGAAGGGCCGGCCGTGCCGCTGCGGCCCGAACGGCGAGGGCGTCGTCGCGGACAGCGTGATGAGGTGCGGGCGGCAGGCGCCGACGAAGGCCAGGTCGAAGACGTGCACGTCGTAGACCGGGTCGAAGGAGCGCTCGGAGAGGAACGCGAGGTGCCGGCCGTCGAGGGTGAACGCGGGCGCGTAGTCGCGGAAGCGCAGCGGGGTCGCCTCGGAGACGGCGAGGTCGGCGGTGTTGGCGAGCTTGATCTGGCAGAGCGGCGCGGGGCCGGGGTGGGACCAGGCGAGCCAGCCGGAGTCGGGCGAGAAGACGAGGCCGGAGGCTTCGCCGTGCTCGCTGCGGTCGACCTCCCTGACCTCGCCGGAGGCGCGCTCGACGAGCAGGATCCGCCCGTCGTGCGAGGCGACGGCGGCCCGGCTGCCGTCGGGCGCCATGGCGAGCGCGAGCACCCGCCCCAACTGCCCTGCGGCGACCCGGCGTACGGACCCTCCGGGCGCGACGCCGGTGGCGGGCGAGAACTCCAGGGCGTCGTCGCCCTCCGCGTCCGTCACCCACACCACGTGCTCCTCGCCCTCCACGCGGAAGGTGCGGGGCAGCCGGGCGCGTACGCCGGGTTCGGCGGTGAGGGTGCGGGCGGGGCCGTCGCGGTGGGTCACCCAGTGCACGGCGCCGCGCACGGAGACGGCGCTGCCGCGCCCGGTGTGGTCGGGGACGGCCGGCCCGAGGTGCCGCTCGGGCCGTACGGGGTGCGGCTGCAGGTCGGTGCGCTGCCCGCCGAGGCTGATGTCGAGCCGGCGCGGCTCGGCGGCAGCGGGGTCGTCCAGGCTGTCGAGGAGCCAGAGTTCACCGGCCGACGTATAGACGACGCGACGTCCGTCGGTGGCGGCGTGCCGGGCGTAGAAGCCGCTTCCTTCGGCGCCGAGCGGCGTGTGCCGCCGCAGATCGCTCCCGTCCGGCAGGGACGAGTAGACGGCCCCGACCCCCTCGTGATCGGACAGGAAAGCGATCCTTCCCCAAGCTCTCGGCTCCGCTCGAGCAGGGGAGTCCCCAATCCCCACCCACATCGCGTACTCGATGTTCCCGTCGAGCTCTTCGTGTACGCGAACGAACTCCCCGGCCGTCCCGCCTTCGGCTCGATCGATCCACAGCTTCCCGGCCGTGCCGCCCCGGTACCGCTTCCAGTACGCGGCCTCGCGGCCCATCGTCACGGTCTGCAGCAGCACCTGGCCGTCGGGCCCGAAGGCGAGGTCGCCGACCGGCCCGTACGGCAGCACCGGCGCGGGTCCGCCGTCGAGCGGGACGGCGCGGGCCCAGCTGCGGCGCAGCGAGGCCTGGCCCTCGGTGGTGACCGCGAGGACCTGGCCGTCCGGGGTCCAGCCGCGCACGGAGGTCTTCCAACTCCCCCAGTGCGTCAGGCGTTTGGCGGGTCCGCCGTCGACCGGCGCGACATGCACCTCGGGCGCGCCGTCCCGGGTGGAGGTCCAGGCGACCAGGGCCCCGTCGGGCGAGATGCAGGGATGGTCGACCGGCATGTTGTCGGCGCTGACCCGCCAGGCGCGACCGCCGTCGAGCGGAGCGACCCAGACGTCGTCCTCAGCGATGAAGGCGACCAAGTCGCCCTGAATGTGCGGGAACCGGAGGTAGGAAGGCTGCGTCACCCCGCCAGCCTATGCAGGCCGAGCCGGGGAGGTGACGGCTTTGGATCACTTGGCCGAGGCGCGCGCCCGTGTCCAAATCCCGGTGCACGAGGCCCACTTGCCGCCCTACGGTGACCCGATGACCAACAACCACCGCCTCCGCCGGCTGACCACCGAGGAAGCGACCCACCTCTGGACGGTCCGCCACCACCACTCCCGTACGGGCCCCTGCGCGGAGGTCCTCAGCCTGTACGCGGAGGGCTCCAAGGTCCCGCTCCGCCTGATGTTCCAGGAGGGCGAGGGCCGGTTCGTGGGGGAGGCCCACATGGCCACGGGCTACGTCTCGACGACCGGGGGCCGACCGCTGAACCTGCGGGAACCGGGCACGGTACGCAAGCTGATCGACGCAGCCCACGCCGCCGGCCTGCTCCCGGGCACCGGTGAGACAGACGGCTGGCCGGTGTACGAGGCGGTCGCTGGGACCGAGGCCTGATCCCCCACACCCTCAAACGCCGGAGGGGCTGGTTTTTCAGGGGCGCGGGGAACTGCGCGACCAGCCACGACGGCGGGGCAGCCGAAAGACAGCGGGGTCCGGGGCGCAGCCCCGAAGCTGCTGCAAGCTTTCGGGAAGGGGCGGGGAGGGGAAGGAATAAGCCCTAGGGGGCGTCTCCCCCTAGCCCCAGCGCCCGCTCCGCCCCAGCAGCAACGCCCCCGCAGCCGTCCCCGCAGTGGACGTACGAAGCACGGAAGGCCCGAGCCGGTACGGCTGCGCCCCGGCCGCCGCGAAGGCGGCCAACTCCTCGGGCGACACGCCCCCTTCAGGCCCGACGACCAGAACAACGTCCCCGCTCGAGGGAAGCTCCGCCGAGGCCAACGGCAAACTGCCCTCCTCATGCAGAACGGCCGCAAACGCCGCCCCGGAAAGCAGCGCCGCCACCTCCTTCGTGGAGGCCAGCTCGGAAACCTCGGGGAACCGCAGCCGCCGCGCCTGCTTGCCCGCCTCGCGCGCCGTCGCCCGCCACTTGCCGAGCGACTTCAGCCCCCGCTCCCCGCGCCACTGCGTGATGCAGCGGGACGCCGCCCACGGCACGATCGCGTCGACCCCGGTCTCCGTCATCGTCTCCACGGCCAGCTCGCCCCGGTCGCCCTTGGGCAGGGCCTGCACGACGGTGATCCGCGGCGCGGGCTCGGGGTCCGTGAGCGACCCGGTCAGCTCGACCGTCAGCCGGTCCTTGCCCTCCGCCGCGAGCACCACACCGGACGCCCCGCGCCCGCGCCCGTCCGTGAGGACCACCTGCTCCCCCGCGCGCAGCCGCCGTACGGATACCGCGTGCCGGCCCTCGGGCCCGTCGAGCAGGAACTCGCCGCCGCCGGAGGGGACTTCGTCCACGACGAAGACCGGCGCGGTCATCGCGCGTCGCCCCGCCGCGTGAGCGCGGTCCGCGCCGTGTCCAGCTCGGCCGCGAGCACCTCGACCAGCTGACCGGCCGGCAGGCCACGGCTCAGCCGGTGGCCCTGGCCCGCCCACAGGCTCATGGCCTGCGCGTCCCCGGCCTTGGCCGCGGCCTTGCGGATGCCGCCCGTGAGGTAGTGGACCTGGGGGTACGCGGCGGGCGCGTACCGGCCGTGCTCACGCATGAAGCGGTTGACGAGGCCACGGGCGGGGCGGCCGGAGAACGCGCGGGTGAGTTCGGTGCGTACGAACAGGGGGTTGGTCATGGCCTGCTTGTGCAGCGGGTTCGCGCCCGACTCGGGGCAGACCAGGAACGCCGTGCCGAGCTGCGCCGCGTCCGCGCCGGCCGCGAGCACCGCCGCGATCTGGCTGCCGCGCATCAGACCGCCGGCCGCGATGATCGGCAGCTGCACGGTCTCGCGCACCTGGGCGATCAGCGCGAGCAGTCCGACGCCACTGCCGTCCCGCTCCGGGTCGTCGCGGTGCGTGCCCTGGTGGCCGCCGGCCTCGATGCCCTGCACGCACACCGCGTCCGCACCCGACCACTGCGCGGTCTGCGCCTCCTCGGCGCTGGTGACGGTGACGACGGTGGTGGTGCCGACCCGCGAGAACGCGTCGAGCACATCGCGCGTGGGGCAGCCGAAGGTGAAGGAGACGACGGGGACGGGGTCGTCGAAGAGGACGGCCAGCTTCGCCTCGTAGCCGTCGTCACGCCCGGAGTCCGGGTCGCCGAGGGGGGCGTCGTACCAGGCGGACTCGCCCGCGAGCTGGTGGGCGTAGACGGCGACGGCGCTCTGGTCGGCGCAGTCGGGCTGCGGCATGAACAGGTTGACGCCGAAGGGCCGGTCGGTCAGCCCGCGCAGCTGCTTGATCTCCTGGTACATGCCGTCGGCGGTCTTGTACCCGGCGGCCAGGAATCCGAGGCCGCCGGCTTCGGACACGGCCGCGGCCAGAGCGGGGCAGGACGCGCCACCGGCCATGGGGGCCTGCACGATCGGGTACGGGCTGAGATCGGTCAGTGCGGTGGACATGAGCGCATGCTTTCACGTCCCGGTCGCCCGCTGAAACGGAGCCCCGCCTCGCTGTGGGCAGCTGTTCCGCTGGGGCGGAACGGGTGGGCACAGCGCCCCGGCGCCGAGTGCGCTGAACGACAAGCCCTGCTCAGCCCCCGGCGCCGGTGCCTCTCTCAACGCCCGTTGAACGCATCCTTCAACCGATGGAACAGCCCCTGCTGCCCCGGCTGGAACTGCCCCGTGGGCCGCTCCTCGCCGCGAGCCTTGGCGAGCTCCCGCAGGATCCGCTCCTGCTCCGGGTCGAGCTTGGTGGGCGTGGTGACCTCGACGTGCACGATGAGGTCACCGCGGCCGCCGCCGCGCAGGTGCGTGATGCCGCGGCCGTGCAGCGGGATCGACTGGCCGGACTGGGTGCCGGGCCTGATGTCGACCTCCTCCATGCCGTCGAGCGTCTCCAACGGCACCTTCGTGCCGAGCGCCGCCGCCGTCATCGGGATGGTGACCGTGCAGTGCAGGTCGTCCCCGCGCCGCTGGAACACCGGGTGCGGCAGCTCGTGGATCTCTACGTAGAGGTCGCCGGCGGGGCCGCCGCCGGGGCCGACCTCGCCCTCGCCCGCGAGCTGGATGCGGGTGCCGTTGTCCACACCGGCCGGGATCTTCACCGTCAGGGTGCGACGGGAGCGGATCCGGCCGTCGCCCGCGCACTCCGGGCACGGGGTCGGGACGACGGTGCCGAAGCCCTGGCACTGCGGGCAGGGGCGCGAGGTCATGACCTGGCCGAGGAAGGACCGGGTGACCTGCGAGACCTCACCGCGGCCGCGGCACATGTCGCAGGTCTGCGCCGAGGTGCCGGGTGCGGCGCCCTCGCCGGAGCACGTCGTACAGACGACGGCCGTGTCGACCTGGATGTCCTTCGTCGTGCCGAAGGCCGCCTCGTCCAGCTCGATCTCGAGCCGGATCATGGCGTCCTGGCCACGGCGCGTACGCGAACGGGGTCCGCGCTGGGACGCCGTACCGAAGAACGCGTCCATGATGTCCGAGAAGTTCCCGAACCCGCCTTGGCCGAAGCCGCCCGCGCCGCCTCCGCCGCTCTGCGACAGGGGGTCGCCGCCGAGGTCGTAGACCTGCTTCTTCTGCGGGTCGGAGAGCACCTCGTAAGCGGCGTTGATCTCCTTGAACCGCTCCTGGGTCTTCGGGTCGGGGTTCACATCGGGGTGAAGTTCCCTCGCCAGCCTCCGGAAGGCCTTCTTGATCTCGTCCTGGGAAGCGTCGCGGCGCACGCCAAGAGTGGCGTAGTAGTCCGTGGCCACTTACGACTCCGCCAGGATCTGTCCGACGTAACGTGCCACTGCGCGTACTGCTCCCATCGTTCCGGGGTAGTCCATGCGGGTCGGTCCGACCACGCCGAGTTTGGCGACTGCTTCGCCGCCCGAACCGTAGCCGACCGACACCACGGACGTGGAGTTGAGGCCCTCGTGGGCGTTCTCGTGCCCGATGCGTACGGTCATGCCCGAATCCTTGGCCTCGCCGAGCAGCTTGAGGAGCACGACCTGCTCCTCGAGTGCTTCGAGCACCGGCCGGATCACGAGCGGGAAATCATGTCCGAAGCGGGTGAGATTGGCGGTGCCGCCGATCATCAGCCGCTCCTCGGTCTCCTCCACGAGCGTTTCGAGGAGGGTCGCGAGGACCGTCGAGACGGTGCCGCGGTCGTCCGTCTCGAAGGACTCGGGAAGGTCCTGCACCAGCTGCGGCACGTCCGAGAAGCGACGTCCCGCGACCCTGCTGTTGAGCCGGGCCCGCAGATCCGCGAGCGCGGTCTCGCCGAACGGCGCCGGGCAGTCCACGTGCCGCTGCTCGACCCGGCCGGTGTCGGTGATCACGACGAGCATCAGCCGCGCGGGCGCGAGCGAGAGCAACTCGACGTGGCGCACCGTGGACCGGGTGAGCGACGGGTACTGCACGACGGCGACCTGCCGGGTCAGCTGCGCGAGCAGCCGCACCGTACGGCCCACGACGTCGTCGAGGTCGACGGCGCCGTCGAGGAAGTTCTGGATGGCGCGGCGCTCGGCGCCGGAGAGCGGCTTGACGCCCGCGAGCTTGTCGACGAAGAGGCGGTACCCCTTGTCGGTGGGGATGCGCCCGGCGCTGGTGTGCGGCTGGGCGATGAAGCCCTCTTCCTCCAGGGCCGCCATGTCGTTGCGCACGGTGGCCGGGGAGACGCCGAGGCGGTGCCGCTCGGTGAGCGCCTTGGAGCCGACGGGCTCCTCGGTGCCGACGTAGTCCTGGACGATGGCGCGCAGCACCTCAAGTCTGCGTTCACTCAGCATGCGCGCACACCTCCCTGCACTCGTCCGCGGTCGCCCGCTTCACTGCCTGTCTCATCTGTCTGGCACTCAGCACAGCAGAGTGCCAGCATTTCACCGGCCCAGTGTACGGCCGTGGGGTACGCCCGCGGCAAGGGTGGGGGCGGCGAGGCCGCGCAGCCCCGCGCGGGCGGGGTTAGCGTCTCCCTATGCGGTTGACTTGGGAAGGGCCGTACGCCTCCGAGTGGGAGCGGTTGTCGCCGTACGCGGCGCGCCGCCGCATGCCGGTGTGGGACTGCACGGTGGGCCTGGTCGCGGGCGAGCACGCGGCGCTCCTGGTCGACGCGGGTTCCTCACTGCGCGAGGGCGCGGAGCTGCGCCGGCAGGCGGAGGCCCTGCTCGGCGGCGGACGTGTGACACATCTCGCGCTCACGCACCCGCACTTCGACCACGTCCTGGGCGCGGCCGCCTACTCCGGCGTCGAGGTGTTCGGCGCGGTCGGCGTCGACGTGGTCCTGGAGCGCGGCCGGGACGAGCTCGCGGCGGACGCGGTACGGCACGGCCTGGACCGGCGCGCGGCGGGCGAGGCCGCGGATCTCCTGGTCCGCCCGCACCATCTGGTGTGCGGCGAGTGGACCCTCGACCTGGGCGGGGTGCAGGTGCTCCTGGCGAACGTCGGGCCCGGCCACACCGGTCATGACCTGGCGGTGCTCGTCTCGGGCGGGAACGGTTCCCCGGAGATCGTGTTCTGCGGCGACCTGGTCGAGGAGTCCGGCGACCCGCAGGCGGGCTCGGACGCGATGCCGACGCTGTGGCCGTACGCCCTGGACCGGCTTCTGGAACTGGGCGGGGAGGACGCGGTGTACGTGCCGGGGCACGGTTCGGTGGTGAACGCGGAGTTTGTCCGCGCCCAACGCGCCTCGCTGGCAACGCTGTTCGGCGTGTCGTAGTCGCGGCATCCCCGCTTCTCTTATCGTCTGCCGAATGCGCAGCTACAGCCCCGATCTCACGCCCCCGTGGAAGAAGCCGAAGCCGGTCCCCGAGGTGGCGGCGGAACGCGACCTGGTCGTGGAGGAGGTCACCACCGGGTTCTGCGGTGCGGTGATCGGCTGCGAGGCGGGCACGGTGACCCTGGAGGACCGCTTCGGCAAGCACCGCGTCTTCCCGCTCGAACCACGCGGCTTCCTCCTGGAGGGCCGCGTCGTCACGCTCGTACGCCCCGCCGCGGCGGCTCCGGTACGTCCCACGCGTACGGCCTCCGGTTCGGTGGCCGTCCCCGGTGCTCGGGCCCGGGTGGCGCGGGCCGGGCGGATCTACGTGGAGGGGCGGCACGACGCGGAGCTGGTCGAGAAGGTGTGGGGGGACGACCTGCGGGTCGAGGGTGTGGTCGTGGAGTACCTGGAGGGCGTCGACGATCTTCCCGCCGTCGTCGCCGAGTTCGCGCCGGACGCGGATGCGCGGCTCGGGGTCCTGGTCGACCACCTGGTGCCCGGTTCGAAGGAGTCCCGCATCGTGGCGTCGGTGCGCAGCGAGCACGCGCTGGTGGTGGGGCACCCGTACATCGACATCTGGGAGGCGGTGAAGCCGTCCACTCTCGGCATCGCGGGGTGGCCCCGCGTGCCCCGGGGGCAGGACTGGAAGACGGGCGTCTGCGAGGCGCTGGGCTGGCCGTCCTCCAACACCGGCGCGGTGTGGCAGGCGATTCTGGCCCGGGTGACCTCGTACAAGGACCTGGAGCCGGAACTCCTGGGCCGGGTCGAGGAGTTGATCGACTTCGTGACGGCACCGGCGGAGTAGCCCAGGCGTTTCCTCTCCCCACCCCGCCCCTTCCCGAACTGGGGCTCCGCCCCAGACCCCGCTCCTCAAACGCCGGAGGGGCTGAATTGAGCGACGATACGGGCCCCGATAGGGGCGCGGGGCTGTGACACTTGCGGCTCCGCCGCGTGGGCGCGACCAGCCACGACGGCGCAGCAGCCGAAAACGGCCCGGGGACGGGGGCGGAGCCCCGCAGTCGATCGAAGGTCTCGGGAAGGGGCGGGGTGGGGTGGGGAGAGAAAGCCCTAGTCGACCAAGTCCCGCACAACCCCGTCCGCCAACAACCGCCCCCGCAGGGTAAGCACCGCACGCCCCTCGTCGTACGGGCCCGGATCGAGCAACCCCTCCGAGAGGAACCCGCGCGCGGCCGAGAGCCCGTCGGACCGGAGCAGGGACAGCGGGACCCCCTCCCGCAGCCGGAGTTCGAGGAGGATCCGCTCGACCCGCCGGTCCTCCGCGGACAGCAGCTCCCGCCCCGCCCCCGGCGAGCGCCCTGCGACCAGCGCCTGTGCGTACGCCCCCGGATGCTTGACGTTCCACCACCGCACACCCCCGACGTGCGAGTGCGCCCCAGGGCCGGCCCCCCACCAGTCCGCCCCGCGCCAGTACAGCTCGTTGTGCAGGCAGCGGCCGGCGTCCGTGGTGGCCCAGTTGGACACCTCGTACCAGGAGAAGCCCGCCGCGGCGAGGAGCTCGTCGGCGATGAGGTAGCGGTCGGCGTGCACGTCGTCGTCGGTCATCGGGACCTCGCCGCGACGGATGCGGCGGGCCAGCTGGGTGCCCTCCTCGACGATCAGCGCGTACGCCGAGACGTGGTCGGGGCCCGCGCCGATCGCCGCTTCGAGGGAGGCCCGCCAGTCGTCGTCGGACTCGCCGGGCGTGCCGTAGATCAGGTCGAGGTTGACGTGCGCGAAGCCGGCGGCGCGGGCCTCGGCGACGCAGGCCTCGGGCCGGCCGGGGGTGTGCGTGCGGTCGAGCACCTTCAGGACGTGCTGCCGGGCGCTCTGCATGCCGAACGAGATCCGGTTGAAGCCGCCCTCGCGCAGCTCGGTGAGGTACGCCGGGTCGACGGACTCCGGGTTGGCCTCCGTGGTGACCTCGGCGTCCGGTGCGAGCCCGAACTCCGACCGCAGCGCGCCCAGGACCCGTACGAGATCGGCAGCGGGCAGCAGCGTGGGGGTACCGCCGCCGACGAAGACGGTGCGGACGGGGCGCGGGTCGTCGCCGAGGACCTTGCGGGCGAGGCGGATCTCCTCGATCAGGTGGTCCGCGTAGTTGTCCCGCGAGGCCAGGGCGCCCTCGGGTCCGCGCAGCTCGCTCGCGGTGTAGGTGTTGAAGTCGCAGTACCCGCAGCGGGTCGCGCAGTACGGGACGTGCAGATAGAACCCGAGGGGGCGGGCGGCCGCGTCGGCCAGGGCGTGCGCGGGCAGCGCCCCGTCGGAGGGGACGGGCTCGCCATCGGGGAGTACGGAGGGCATGGGGTCCATTGTCCCGTACCGCCGCCGGGAGCCGATCTGCCTGTGGATAACTCCCGACCGCGCCTCACGTACAGGTGGATCACTGCCACGTGGATCACTGCCACGTGGATCACTGCCACGTGGATCACTGCCACGTGGATCACAGCCACGTGGATCACAGCCACGTGGATCACAGCCACGTGGATCACAGCCACGTGGATCACTGCGCCTGAAGCACCAGCAGTGCCAGGTCGTCGTCGGGCGGCTCGGCGGAGAACTCGTGCACGAGGTGGCGGATCCGCTCCGCGACGTGCAGGGCGCTCAGGTCCGTGCAGGTGGCGAGGGCGGCGGCGAGCCCGTCGCCGTCGTCGAACTGCCGTGGCCCGTCGCGGCGTTCGGTGACGCCGTCGGTGACGAGGAGGAGGGTCTCGCCGCGGCGCAGCAGGAAGGTCTCGCCGGTGTACGTCGCGTCCTCCAGGACGCCGAGGATCACCTGCGGCTCGGCGGCGGCCCGGACGCCGCCCTCCGGGTCGAGGATCAGCGGCAGCGGGTGGCCCGCGCAGGCCACGGTGCAGCGCACGCCGTCGTCGGTGGGGACGAGTTCTCCGTAGAGGACGGAGAGGAACCGGGTGGGCGAGGCGGTGTCGGGGGAGCCGGTGTGCGGCAAGACGGTGTGCGGCGAGCCGTGCGCCCGGCTCGTACGCGCGAGGGGGTCCACGTCGGCCGTTCGCGCAAGTGGGTCCACTCCGCCGAGGCCCGCGGCGGCGACGGCTCGGGCCGCGGCCTCGGCGGCTTCCATGGCGTCGTCGAGGAGGGCCTGGTTGAGGCGGGTGAGCACGTCGCCGACGCTGTACCCCTCGCGGGCGAGCAGCCGCAGCCAGGGGCGGGCGAGGCCGGTGACGACGGCGGCCTCGGGCCCGTTGCCGCAGACGTCGCCGAGTGCGAAGCACCAGCGGCCGCCGCCCGCGGGGAACACGTCGTAGAAGTCACCGCCGGCAAGGCCCTTGTCGCGGGGCTCGTAGACGAGCGCGGTCTGCAGGCCCGGGACCTCGGCGACGGAGCTGGGCAGGAGGCCGCGCTGCAGGACGCGGCTGATGGTGGCCTGCCGGGTGTACTGCCGGGCCGCGCCCACGGCGAGGGCGACGCGGCGGCTGAAGTCCTGAAGGAGTCCGGTCACGTCGTCGGGGAAGCGCCGCAGTCCGGCCCGGCCGACGAGCAGCGTGCCGAGCGAGCGGCCGCCCGCGACGAGGCGGTGCGCGAGGGCCGTGCCGCTGCTCTCGGCGAGACCCTCGGCGGGCCAGGGCACGGGGACGGGGCCGGAGTGCAGGGGGCCGGCCAGGCGCGGCGGCTCCTTCTCCAGGACGCGGTGCAGCTCCTCGATCCGGTTCTCGCTGCGGTGCCAGACGCGCGCGAGCCGAGGCACGGAGGCCGGGGGCGCGGTGCGCCGGTCGCCCTCGTCGTCGAGCCAGACCGCGCACCAGTCGGCGAGGTGCGGGACGAGCAGCTGTCCGGCGAGTGCGGCGACCAGGTCCTCGTCGAGCTGCCCGGCGAGCAGGTCGGAGGCCTCGGCGAGGAACGTGACGGCGTCACGGTGGCCCCAGGCGCCGGGGTCGCGGTCGCCACTGCCCGAATCGTCGGCGCCGGAGTCGCTGCCGCCGGGGTGGCTCGCGCGGTCCTGGCCGGCCGGGGCGAGCAGTTCGGCGGCTTCGGCGGCTTCGGCGGCGCGGAGCCCACGCTCGGCGGCCTGCTCCCCCGCGTATGCCTCCAACTCCCTTGCCACATCGACTCCGTCCACGGGCAGCCGCGCCCAGACGGTCTTGCTGCCGGTGCGGTACGTGATGCCCCAGGACTCGGCGAGCGAGGCGACGAGGTGGAGGCCGCGGCCGTACTCGGCCCCGTCGGACGCGCGGTCGGCGCTCGCGCCGTGGACGGGGCGGGCGGGGTGGTGGTCGGTGACCTCGACGAGCAGCGAGGCGCCCTCGCCCTCGTCGTTCTCCTCGGCGTACTCGAAGCGGCAGAGCAGCTCCACGTCGGTGCCGGCGTGCACCACCGCGTTGGTGACGAGCTCGCTGACGAGCACCACGGCGTCGTCGGCGAGCCGCTCCGTGATGCCGTCGACGGCGGGCGGCGACGGGTCCTCCGCCGGGTCGGCCCGCGCGGCGTCAGCTCGTACGGCGGGCTCCGCCCAGTCGGCGAGGGCGGAGCGGACGAAGCGGCGGGCGGCGGCGGGCGCCAGGGAGTTGCCGGGCAGGGCGGTGCGCGCGCAGGGGTGGGCCTCCCGCGGGACGGGCGGAGGCGACGGGCGGGACTCCGGCGCATGCGAGTCGGTCTCCCGCTGCATTGGAATGAACCCCACGTGCAGCTCCTGAGCGGTTCGGACGGTGTGCTGCCTCAGGCGGCCACGCCAGAGTGACAGACAGACCCGGCCCATAAGCACCGAGTTACCGAACTGGGCCGCCAAGGGCGCAAACCGTGCTATGCCCGCGCTCGGATTCGGTCAGTTCCGCGCAGGAAACGCGGGTGCGGCCCCTGAACCGGATCGGACCGGATCGCATCCAGGGGCCGCACCCGCGTCGTACGACGCTCAGAACCGGACTCTCAGAGCCGGCAGCGCGCTCACTTCTCCACGGTGCCCGCGTACATCTCATCGATGAGCGCCTTGTACTCGCGCTCCACGACCGGCCGCTTCAGCTTCAGGCTGGGCGTCAACTCGCCGTGCTCCACGTCGAGATCGCGCGGAAGGAGCCGGAACTTCTTGATCGTCTGCCACTTCTGCAGGCCCTGGTTGAGCTCCTGCACATAGCCGTCGATCAGTGCGACCGTCCGCTGGTCCGCGACCACGTCCTCGTACGGCTTCCCGCCGAGGCCCTGCTCCTCGGCCCAGCCCAGGATCGACGGCTCGTCGAGCGCGATCAGGGCGGTGCAGAAGTTCCGGTCCGCGCCGTGCACCAGGATGTTGGAGACGTACGGGCAGACCGCCTTGAACTGGCCCTCGACCTCGGCCGGCGCGATGTACTTGCCGCCGGACGTCTTGATCAGGTCCTTCTTGCGGTCGGTGATCCGCAGATAGCCGTCGGCCGACAGCTCGCCGATGTCGCCGGTGTGGAACCAGCCGTCGGACTCCAGGACTTCGTCGGTCTTCTCGGGCAGCCCGTGGTAGCCCTGCATGATGCCGGGGCCGCGCAGGAGGATCTCGCCGTCGTCCGCGATCCGCACCTCGGTGCCGGGCAGCGGCTTGCCGACGGTGCCGGTGCGGTACGCCTCGCCGGGGTTCACGAAGGAGGCGGCGCTGGACTCGGTGAGCCCGTACCCCTCCAGGATGTGGATGCCGGCGCCGGAGAAGAAGTAGCCGATCTCGGGCGCGAGCGCCGCCGAGCCGGAGACGCAGGCCCGAAGGCGGCCGCCGAAGGCGTCGCGCAGCTTGCCGTAGACCAGCTTGTCGGCGACGGCGTGCTTGGCGGAGAGCGGGAACGGCGCCGATGCGTTGCCGGTCCTGCGGAAGTTGTCCTGCGTGACCTTGGCGTACTCGCGGGCCACGCCGGCCGCCCACTGGAAGATCTTGTACTTGACGCCGCCACCCGCGCGGGCCTTGGCGGCGACCCCGTTGTAAACCTTCTCGAAGATCCGCGGCACGGCGGCCATGTAGGTCGGCTGCACGACCGGCAGATTCTCGATGATCTTGTCCACGCGGCCGTCGACGGCGGTGACGTGCCCGACCTCGATCTGCCCGCTGGTCAGCACCTTGCCGAAGACGTGCGCGAGCGGCAGCCACAGGTACTGCACGTCCTCGGGCCCGACGAGCCCGGTCGCCGCGATGGCCTTCGCCATGTACGACCAGTTGTCGTGCGGCAGCCGCACACCCTTGGGGCGGCCGGTGGTGCCCGAGGTGTAGATCAGCGTGGCCAGCTGATCCTTGGTGATGTTCCCGATCCGCTCCTTGACGGCCTCCGGGTTCTTCTCCAGGTACGCCGCACCGCGCGCCTCCAGGTCGGCGAGCGAGAGCACCCAGCCGTCCTCGGCGTCGTCCGTCGCGAGCCCGTGGTCGCCGTCGACGAGGACGACGTGCTTGAGCTCGGGCAGCTCCGCGCGCCGCTCCCGCGCCTTCGCCAGCTGCGCCTCGTTCTCGGCGATCAGCACCTTGCTGGCGGAGTCCGAGAGGATGTACGCCGATTCGTCGGCGTTGGTCGAGGAGTACACCGTCGTCGTGGCCGCGCCCGCGCAGAGGATCGCGAGGTCGGCGAGGATCCACTCGACCCGGGTGTCGGAGGCCAGCGCCACGCGCTCCTCGGGCTCGATGCCGAGGTCGATCAGACCGGCGGCGATCGCGAACACCCGCTCCGCGGCCTGTCCCCAGCTCAGGGACTTCCAGTCGTCGGGCCCGCTGCCGGCGGCCGGTGGCACCGGATAGCGGTAGGCCTCGGCGTCCGGAGTGGCCGCGACGCGCTCCAGGAAGAGGCCCGCCACGGAGGGCGGACGGTTCTCGATCAGTGTCTGTGTGTCGCTCACGACATCCTCCGGGCCCGCGACAGTGCGTGCGTCTGTGTAGTGCGTGCGTCTGTTGGCGATGGGGCGATTGTCTGAGAAGGGGGCGTTGTGGGGGTCATTGTTTAACTAGCGAGTAACCTTCGAGCAGTGATCAGAGTAGAGCGCCCGCGCCCGCCGCGTAAGGGGCTGCGACCTCTCACTTTCAACAGAACGCAGCAAGGCTCACGCACATGACAAAGGCCCGCCGCGCGACACGCACGACGGGCCCAAGCCGTGAGGAACCGAGATTCCGGTTCCCCCTCTTACCGCTTCTTGCCGCTGCTTCCTACTTCTTCTTCGACTGACCCTCGTCGCTGGAGAGAACAGCGATGAAGGCCTCCTGCGGCACCTCGACGGAGCCGACCATCTTCATCCGCTTCTTGCCCTCCTTCTGCTTCTCGAGGAGCTTCCGCTTACGGGAGATGTCACCGCCGTAGCACTTGGCGAGGACGTCCTTGCGGATGGCGCGGATGGTCTCGCGGGCGATCACCCGGGAGCCGATGGCGGCCTGCACGGGCACCTCGAACGCCTGCCGCGGGATGAGTTCCCGCAGCTTGGCGACGAGCCGCACGCCGTACGCGTACGCCTGGTCCTTGTGCGTGACGGCGGAGAAGGCGTCGACCTTGTCGCCGTGCAGCAGGATGTCGACCTTGACGAGCTGCGCGGACTGCTCGCCGGTGGGCTCGTAGTCGAGCGATGCGTAGCCGCGGGTCTTGGACTTCAGCTGGTCGAAGAAGTCGAAGACGATCTCCGCGAGCGGCAGCGTGTACCGGATCTCGACGCGGTCCTCGGAGAGGTAGTCCATGCCGAGCAGCACACCGCGCCGGTTCTGGCACAGCTCCATGATCGAGCCGATGAACTCGGACGGCGCGAGGATCGTGGCCCGTACGACCGGCTCGAAGACCTGGTCGATCTTGCCCTCGGGGAACTCGCTCGGGTTGGTGACCGTGTGCTCGGTGCCGTCCTCCATGATCACGCGGTAGACCACGTTGGGGGCGGTGGCGATCAGGTCGAGCCCGAACTCGCGCTCCAGGCGCTCGCGGATCACGTCCAGGTGCAGCAGGCCGAGGAAGCCGACGCGGAAGCCGAAGCCGAGCGCGGCCGAGGTCTCCGGCTCGTAGACCAGGGCGGCGTCGTTGAGCTGCAGCTTGTCGAGCGCCTCGCGCAGGTCCGGGTACTCCGAGCCGTCCAGCGGGTAGAGCCCGGAGAACACCATCGGCTTCGGGTCCTTGTACCCGCCGAGGGGCTCTTCGGCGCCCTTGTTCTGCTGGGTGATCGTGTCACCCACCTTGGACTGGCGGACGTCCTTCACGCCGGTGATCAGATAGCCCACCTCGCCGACGCCGAGGCCGTCGGCGGCCAGCATCTCCGGCGAGTTGGTGCCGATCTCCAGGAGCTCGTGGGTCGCGCCCGTCGACATCATCCGGATCCGCTCACGCTTGTTGAGCTGCCCGTCCACGACCCTCACGTACGTGACCACACCGCGGTACGAGTCGTAGACCGAGTCGAAGATCATCGCGCGGGCGGGGGCGTCCGCGACGCCGACCGGCGCGGGGATGTCCCTGACGACCCGGTCGAGCAGCGCCTCCACGCCCATGCCGGTCTTGGCGGAGACCTTGAGGACGTCGTCGGGCTCGCAGCCGACGAGGTTGGCGAGCTCCTCGGAGAACTTCTCCGGCTGGGCGGCCGGGAGATCGATCTTGTTGAGCACGGGGATGATCTTGAGGTCGTTCTCCATCGCCAGGTAGAGGTTGGCGAGCGTCTGCGCCTCGATGCCCTGGGCGGCGTCGACGAGCAGGATCGTGCCCTCACAGGCGGCGAGCGAACGCGAGACCTCGTACGTGAAGTCCACGTGGCCCGGGGTGTCGATCATGTTGAGGATGTGGGTCTTGTCCTGCCCCTCACCCTCGGTGGGCGCCCAGGGCAGGCGGACCGCCTGGGACTTGATGGTGATGCCGCGCTCGCGCTCGATGTCCATCCGGTCGAGGTACTGAGCGCGCATCTGCCGCTGCTCGACCACACCGGTCAGCTGGAGCATCCGGTCGGCGAGCGTGGACTTGCCGTGGTCGATGTGCGCGATGATGCAGAAATTGCGGATCAGCGCCGGGTCGGTACGGCTCGGCTGAGGCACATTCGTAGGGGTCGCGGGCACGCAGGGTCCTGATTCTTGAGACGTCTGCAGCTCTCTGCAGCCACTGGCGGATCGTTACGTAGCCTCCATCGTCCCATGAGCGGCGAGGAAGGCTCGGTTTGGGCCGCCGCGAGGGGCGCTGGTAGCCTAGCCAGCTGTGTCTCGCGTGCCCTCTCAGCGTACGAGGCACATCCTCGGTCTCCCGGACTTCCGCCTGCGGGCGGGCCTGCTTCTGGCGGGTTCCGGCCGGGCGGCCACCGTTAAGAATCATCGAACCTGAAAAGGCTCTTTCGTGGCGAACATCAAGTCCCAGATCAAGCGGAACAAGACGAACGAGAAGGCGCGCCTGCGCAACAAGGCCGTCAAGTCCTCGCTCAAGACCGCGATCCGTAAGACCCGTGAGGCTGCCGCCGCGGGTGACGTCGAGAAGGCCACTGCGGCCCTCCGCGACGCCAACCGCAAGCTGGACAAGGCCGTCTCCAAGGGCGTGCTCCACAAGAACAACGCCGCCAACAAGAAGTCGGCGCTTGCTTCCAAGGTCTCCGCTCTCAAGGGCTGAAACTTGATTTGATCGCCGGGACGGACCCCGAGCGGGCCCTCTCATCCGCTCCCGCCCGGCACCCCGGATCCGCACGCGGCCTGCGTTCGCCACGCGGGTGCGGATCCTCAAGCTTCAACCGGAATCCCCGTTGATCGCCCTTCCCCAGGGCGGTTGGCGGGGATTTTGGTGTGTTCCGGGGTTGGGTTGAGGGCCGATGGTCAGCCTGCCTGGGTTCGGGGGCGGGGCTGCCGATCAGCCCGTCGGGTGTTTGGGGTACGGGGGCCGACGGTCAGCCTGCCTCGTTTCGGGGGCGGGGCTGCCGTTCAGCCCGTCTCGTTTTCGGGAGCGGGGCGAGGGCCGCCAATCAGCCTGCCTGAGTTTTGGAGCGGGGGCCGTCAATCAGCCCGTCCGGCGTTTGAGGACGAGCCCGTTCAGGGCGACGGGGGTCTGGGGGCGGAGCCCCCAGTTTCGGGAAGGGGCGGGATCGGGGAAAGAACAGCGGCCCGCAGGACGAAGGCTGGGGCCCGGGTGCCCTGGGGCCGGGCGGGGCCGGGCCGGGCAGGCACCGGGAGACCAACTGCCCCAGGGACCAGAGGTCAGGGCCATCGGGGGCCGGGGCAGAAACACCCCGCACAACTCCCCCGAGCGGCAACCGCCTAGCGCACCGCCCCCCGAGCCCGCGCAGCCCGAGCAATCACGACAACCGCCTTCTCCAGCGCGTACTCCGGATCATCCCCCCCGCCCTTGACCCCCGCATCCGCCTCCGCAACCGCCTGCAACGCAACGGCGACACCATCCGGCGTCCACCCCCGCATCTGCTGCCGCACACGGTCGATCTTCCACGGCGGCATGCCCAACTCCCGCGCCAGATCGGCGGGTCGGCCACCGCGCGCGGAGGAGAGCTTGCCGATGGCGCGCACCCCCTGAGCCAGAGCACTGGTGATCATCACGGGCGCGACTCCGGTCGCGAGGGACCAGCGCAGCGCTTCGAGCGCCTCGGCCGCTCTGCCCTCCACCGCCCGGTCGGCGACGGTGAAGCTGGAGGCCTCGGCCCGACCCGTGTAGTACCGGCCGACCACGGCCTCGTCGATCGTGCCCTCGACGTCCGCCGCCAGCTGCGTCACCGCGGAGGCCAGCTCCCGCAGGTCGCTGCCGATCGCGTCGACCAGCGCCTGGCACGCCTCCGCCGTCGCGGACCGGCCCGACGTCCGGAACTCGGCTCGTACGAAAGCGAGTCGGTCCGCCGGCTTCGTCATCTTGGGGCAGGCCACCTCGCGGGCGCCCGCCTTGCGCGCGGCGTCGAGGAGGCCCTTGCCCTTGGCTCCGCCGGCGTGCAGCAGGACGAGGGTGATCTCCTCGACCGGCGCCCCGAAGTACGCCTTCACGTCCTTGATCGTGTCCGCCGAGAGGTCCTGCGCATTGCGTACGACCACGACCTTGCGCTCGGCGAACAGCGACGGGCTGGTCAACTCCGCGAGCGTGCCCGGCTGGAGCTGGTCGGGCGTGAGGTCACGCACGTCCGTGTCGGAGTCGGCGGCGCGCGCTGCCGCCACCACCTCCTGCACGGCGCGGTCGAGCAGCAGGTCCTCCTGGCCCACGGCGAGCGTCACGGGGGCGAGCGGATTGTCGTTTGCGGGTTTCCTGGCCATCGCGGTCAAGGATCCCACGCACCACTGACATCACGGTACGAGCGGCCCGGGAGTGGTCGTCCAGAGCGAGGCGATCTCCAGGGGGCCCAGGCTGCGGGCGCGAGGCCTTAACGAACAAGACCCATAACGAACAAGGCCCACAGAACACGGACAAGGCCCGCAGAACGCCGCGCCCCCCAACCGCCTCCTACGGCCAACCCCTACGGCTCCTCCCGCCAGCCCTCCCACTCGGCCGCGAACTCGTCCAACGCCGCCGGGTCGAGACGTTCCTGCGCGTCCTCCACGACGAGCAGCCACTGGGCGTCCTCGGCGTCGTCCTCTCCGGCCAGGGCGTCCCGTACGAGCTGGGGTTCCTCGGTGACCGCGAAGCGTTCGGTCAACGCCTCCGCCGCCTCCTCCGCGGCGTCGCGGTCGGGCAGGACCAGCACATGTCTCACATCACTCACCCGAACATTGTCCTGGTCCCCCAACGCACCCCGGCCCCGACCCCGGCCCGGCCCCGAGGCCCGCTCGCGGGGTTCCCTCGCGGGCTCAGCCCTTGGGCACGATCTGGACATCGAGGTCGATCTTGATGCTCGGGCCCACCGCCGCGATGCCCTTGGCCAGCATGGTCTGCCAGCTGACGGTGAAGTCGTCGCGGTGCAGCTCCGTCGTGGCTCGGCAGGCGGCACGCGTCTCGCCCTCCATGCCGCTGCCCGTGCCCAGATACTCCGTGTCGAGCATGACCGTCCGCGTCACACCGTGCAGGGACAGCGCACCCGTGACCGCCCAACGGCTGCCGCCGCGGTGCACGAAGCGGTCGCTGTAGAACTCCAGCGTCGGGAACTGCGCGACATCGAGGAAGTCCCCGGACCGCAGGTGGTCGTCACGCATCCTGACGTTGGTATCGATGGACGCCGCGTCGATCACGATGTGCATCGCCGACTGCTCCATGCGCTCCGCGATGCGTATCGCGCCCGCGAAGTTGTTGAACCGGCCATGGATCCGCGCGAGCCCGATGTGCCGAGCCGTGAACGCGATCGACGAGTGCATGGGCTCGATCTCCCAGTCCCCCGGCTCCGGCAGGGCCGGCGGCGCGGCGAGCTGCAGCGTCAGATCACCGAGCGCCGCGTGCCCGCCCTCGGGGACGGTCGCGCCGCCCCGGTACGGCGTGTACCCCTCGGCCGACACCGCGATGCGGTACTCCCCCGCGGGCACCGTCGTCACGAACGAGCCGAACGGGTCCGCCTCCCCCGCCACGACCTTCCGGCCCTGCGCGTCCGAGACGGTGAACCCCGCGTGCCGCAGCGGTTCATTGACCGGGTCCAGCACACGGCAGCTGATCATTCCCCCGCTGGGCGGCACCGGCAGCAACGAGGCGGAACCCCCGCCGCTTGTCCGGTTCTTACGGTTCTCCAGCCAGCGGCCGAACATGGACAGCACCCCTGATTGCGCTTCGGACCTGCGGTGCGGAGCGGACGCACCGATTGACGTGCGACAGGCGAGGCAGGCGTAGTACGGACGGCCTTTGCGGGCCTCGACGCGTCGGGCGTATCGTGAGCCTGCGAACCCACGGTGACCGCACAGTGACCGTTCGAGCCGGACTGGCCGCCCGAACGCTCCGTATGGCTGGAAATCTCCCCTATCGAAGGCCCATTCGACCACTACTGCAGCATTCAGGGCAACACAGTCTCATTCCGTAACACTCCCCTCCTTCAGTACGGGGACACGGTCGAGGACGATCCCGAAGTGCTCCGCGTACGCGGCGAGGATCTCCGCTCTCCCGCCGAGCTCGACCGTGGTGCGCTCCCCGCCGACCGTCGTCTTGAGCTCACTGCCGCTGAGCGTGATCCGGCCGTCCCCGGTGAGCCGCGAGCAGACCAGGGAGCGGGTGAACGTCGACTCGGGCGATGTCCGGTGGTACCAGGCTCCGGCCCTGAACTCCTCCAGATCTCTCGGCCGCTGATCAAGGAGGTACTCCGGCTCACCGTCCTTCAGCACCCGCAGGTCGCCCCGCTCGGCGTCCTCGATGCGGAACACCCCGCCAGGGTCGTGCTGTTCGCCCCTGTTCTCCAGCTCCAGCGGATAGTGGCTGTGCGCCCCGAACCCGACGTCGACCAGCAACGGCCCGCCCTGCGCCTCCACCCGCAGCGCCATGTGGTCGTACGGGATGCCGAGCCGCCCCTCGTCCCCGTACACACGCGCCTGCAACAGCGTCACCTCGTACCCCAGGGCGCTCAGCAACGCCCCGAACGCGCCGTTGAGTTCGTAGCAGAAGCCGCCTCTGCGGGCGTCCACGATCTTCGCGACGAGCGCTTCCCGCTCGAGCACGATGTCCTCCCCGAGGTGGATGGAGAGGTTCTCGAACGGGACCGTCCGCAGGTGAGCGACGTGCAGCTCGCGCAGCGACTCGATGTCCGGTCTGGCGGGCCGCGAACCGCCGATCCGGTTCAGGTAGGCATCAACGTCAATGTCCATGACTCATGGTCCCTCCTCGCCCCTTCTCGTGGTTTCGGCACGTCTTCCGCACCTCCTCGGTCTCGTCCCTCGTATGCCTCTCGACGCCGGCGCCCGGACCGACCTCGATGCCGTCGGCCGGGCAGGTCTCAATGCCGTGCCACGCGCAGGTCTCAATGCCGTCGGCCGGGCAGGTCTCAATGCCGTGCCACGCGCAGGTCTCAATGCCGTCGGCCGGGCAGGTCTCGATGCCGTGGCACGGGCAGCTCGCGACGTCACGGCTCGCAGGCCGGAGCCGGTGCCCGTCACGGCCACCGAGCCGTGCAGGTCGGTACGCAGCACCAGCGCGCCCTGTGCGCGCAGCGCGGCGAGCGTGGCCGGCGCCGGGTGCCCGTACTCGTTGTCCTCGCCTGCCGAGATCAGGGCCAGGCGTGGGCTGAGCCTTCGCATCAACTGCGGGTCCTGGTAGGCCGAGCCGTGGTGGGCGACCTTGAGCACGTCCACCGGCGGCAGCGGCGGCAGGCTGCTCAACAATGCCTGCTGCGCGGGCGGTTCGAGGTCGCCGGGGAGCAGCAGCTTCAGCCCGGCCACTTCTGCCAGCAGCGTCACGCTCGCGTCGTTGGGCCCTTCGGGCTCGGGGTGCGGGCCAGGCCCGGCCGGTGGCCACACCACCCGCCAGCGCAACGGTCCCGCACGCCTGCGCTCGCCCGCCACGGCCCGGACCACCTGAACGTCATGCGCGGCCGCCTCCGCCCGCACGAACTCGGCCCGCTCCTGCGGCACTTCGAGCGCCGTCGTCTGGATCAGCCCCACCTCCCGCCCGCGCAGCACCCCCGGCAGCCCCGTCACATGGTCGGCGTGGAAGTGCGTGAGGAGCACCAACGGGATCCGCGTGACCCCGAGCTCGCTCAGGCACCGGTCCACCAGCGCCGGGTCCGGCCCTACGTCGACCAGCACCGCCTCTCCCGGTCCGGTGGCGAGCACCGTGGCGTCGCCCTGCCCCACGTCGCACATCACCATGCGCCAACCCGGCGGCGGCCAACCGGAGATCACCCGGGTCAGCGGCGCCGGCCGGACCACCGCGAGCAGGAACATCAGGGCGCACACCCCGACCGTCGCCGGATGCCAGAGCAGCCTCCGCGCCGACCCGTGCGCCAGCCGGCCGACCAGCACCACCCCGGCCAGCGTCACCACGGCGAGCAGCGCCCCGCCACGCCACCCACCCGGCCACTCGACGCCCGCACCGGGCAGCGCCGCCCCTCTCCTCGCGACCTCGGCGATCCACTCCACCGGCCAACTCGCCACCCAGCACAGCCCCTTGGCGAGCAGCAGCGATACCGGCGCCAGGGCCAGCGCGGCGAAGCCGAGCACCGTCGCCGGCGCCACCGCCAACTCGGCGAGCAGATTGCACGGCACCGCCACCAGGCTGACCCGCGCCGCCAACACCGCCACCACCGGTGCACAGACGGCCTGCGCCGCCAGCGCCGCCGCGAGCGCATCGGCGAGCCGCGCCGGGACCCTTCTGCGGCGCAGCGCCGCACTCCACCGTGGTGCGATCGTCAGCAGCGCACCGGTGGCGAGCACGGACAACGCGAAGCCGTAACTCCGGGCCAGCCACGGGTCGTACAGCACCAGGAGCAGTACGGCGGCGGCCAGCGCCGGGATCAGCGAGCGCCGCCGCCCGGTAGCGATGGCGACAAGCACGATGAGCCCGCAGGCCGCCGCCCGCAGCACGCTCGGATCGGGCCTGCACACCACGACGAACGCGAGCGTGAGTGCGCCACCGAGGAGCGCTGTGCCTCTGAGCGAGATGCCGAGGCGTGGCGCCAGCCCCCCGCGCTCCGCGCGCATCGCCCGGCTCGGTGGACCGGTGAGCAGGATGAGGACGATGGTCAGGTTGCTGCCCGACACCGCGAGGAGATGGGTCAGGTCGGTGGCCCGGAAGGCCTCGTCCAGCTCCTCGCTGACGCGTCCGGTGTCCCCCACGACCAGCCCCGGCAGCAAAGCACGCGCGTCCGGAGTGAGCCCTTCCGTCGCCTCCCGCAGCCCGGCCCGCAGCTTCCCCGCAGTGCGCTGCAGGGCGCTCGGCCCCACGACGACTCGAGGCGCCTCACCTCCCGACACTCGCACGACGGCCGCGATCTCGTCCCCCTCCCGCATCGGCGGGGCGAGCCGCCCCTGCACACGCAGCCGGGTGGAGGGCAGCAGGGCACGCCACGGGGATGACGCGCCCTCGCCCACATCGGCGTTTCCGCCCCTCCCCTCTCCTTCCTCCACGTCGGCCCCTCCCTCGCCGGCGACCTCACGGGCGAGGAGCAGGACCGGCGTACGGGTCTCCGTGACCTCTCCTGCCGACGTGGTGACCTTGACGACGTCCACCTCCACGGCCGTGCCCGGCGGAAGAGTCCTCGCCCCCGACGCACGCGCCCGGACCGGACGTGGGTCCGCCGTCACCTCCAACTCGACCGTGGCGCTGGCGTATTCGCGGGCGAGCGCGGGAACTGGACCGCGATACAGATCCGCCGTGTGCAGTGCGGTCGCCCCGAGTGCCGCGGCGGCGCAGAGGAGCGTGGTCGCTACGGCCACCCGCCCCGGCCGCACTCCTCCCTTCAGGTACCGGTACCGGGACGCGTGCCGGCTCGACGGCCGTGCCCTCGCCGCCTCCACGCCCAGGACGCCCACCGCCGCCACCGCGCACAGCGTGAGCGCCAGGACCGTCCACCCTCCGGAGCTGCCGAGCGCCACTCCCGCTGACGCCCAGGCGGCGAGCGCGGGCGGGACGAGGCGAAGGTCGGCCGGACCTTCCTGCCTCTGTTCCATGGCACTCGGCGGCGGCTTGTCCGACTCAGGCACGGCGTCAACTGCCGTACGGATCACGGCCGTACGGCGTTCTTCAGGTCCGCGAAGCGGCGGTCGCCGATGCCGTTCACTTCGCGGAGTTCGTCGACGGAGCGAAAGCCGCCGTGCTGTGTGCGGTAGTCGACGATGTGCTGGGCGAGCACGGGGCCCACACCCGGCAGCGTGTCCAGTTGGTCGACCGTGGCCGTGTTGAGGCTGACCGGAGCTGCTCCCGCCCCTGCCCCAGGCCCGGCCCCCGCAGCCCCACCGCTCGCACCGGAGGACGTGGTTCCCGTGGACGCCGAGCCACCTACCCCGACCTGGCCGGGCGCTGCCGGCACACCGACGACCACCTGCTCGCCGTCCATCAGCAATCGCGCCCGGTTGAGGGAGGTGATGTCGGCTCCGCTGCGCACGCCACCAGCGGCCTCCAGCGCGTCGGCCACCCTGGCGCCCGCCGGCAGGCGGTGAATTCCGGGGCTGCGCACCTTGCCGCTGACATCTACGACGATCCGCCCTCCAGCCACCCCATCCGCTCCGGGCACCCCGGTGGCCTCGCCCGACGCCCCCTGCCCGCCCACGCTGTCCGTTCCGCCCGATCCGGGGCTCGGCACAGCCGCCCCTGACGACAGATCGGGCACCGTCGCCTCGCCCACCGCCTCCGGCGCCCGCACCGACCGCGGCTCGCCGGACCAGAAGTGCAGCACCGCGAAGCCGACCGCCACCACCAGCACCACAGCAAGGGCGATGAGGCTCCTGCGCTCCACACCGCACCTCAACTGCAGCCACAGCGGGAGGCGTTCACGCACTGCCGCCCGACAGCGCCCTGCTCGGGACCCCTTCCCGTCAGGTTCGGCATCAGGGCTCATCGACGACTCACGCCCGCCCACCAAGCCGACACCACCAGCGGCACCAGCCCCCGTAGCGGCACCCGCGCCTCGAGCCGACTGCTCCGCCCGATCAGACGCACCCGCACCCCGAGCCGACGCCTCCGCCCGATCAGCCGCGCCCGCAGCCCGGAGGCCGCCGGGCGTGACAGGCCGCAACCCACCAGTCGGGACCGGCCGCAACCCTCCAGGCGGGACGGGCCTCAGCTCGGAGGGCAGGGAAGCCGTACGCTCACCGCCTCCGCCCGGGTCGAACAGGACCTGCGCACGCATCCGTACGCGCTCGGCCGCGCCCCGTCGATGCCGAACACCCGCCCGCACACCGCCTGTTCGATACGGAACGCGGCCACGACGAGCCGTAGGACGGTGACGCATGCGGCCGTCCGACGACGGGCCACGCCCCGGGCCGCTGGTCGCGGCGGCGGCGAAGGAACGGCGCGGGGAACTGGGAAAACGAGGAGCGCGAGGCGATCGAGGAGTCATGTCCGCGACGCTATGCCGCCCCGGAAGAACTTGCTGATCTTGGTCAATTCCTGTGGAGAACCCGCCAGTTGTGGATAACTCCGTCACCCACACGAGTCACAGCAGCAACACCAACAGGACTCGCCCGGCTACCTCGGCGAGACGACCGCGCCCAACAGCCCCGGCCCGGTGTGCGCCCCGATCACCGCGCCCACCTCGCTGACGTGCAGCTCGACCAGCCCCGGCACCCGTTCCTTGAGGCGGTCCGCGAGTGCCGTCGCCCGCTCCGGCGCGGCCAGGTGGTGCACCGCGATGTCCACGGCGCTCGCCCCCGCACGCTCCGCGACGATCTCCTCGAGCCGGGCGATCGCTTTGGAGGCGGTACGCACCTTCTCCCGCAACTCGATGCGCCCGTTGTCCAGTTCGAGCAGCGGCTTGACCGCGAGGGCCGAGCCGAGCAGCGCCTGGGCGGCGCCGATCCGGCCACCGCGGCGCAGGTAGTCCAACGTGTCGACGTAGAAGTAGGCGGAAGTGGAGGCCGCGCGTTTCTCGGCCGCGGCCACCGCGTCGTCCACCGTGCCGCCGGCCTCGGCGGTCTCCGCGGCGGACAGCGCGCAGAATCCGAGGGCCATCGCGACCATGCCGGTGTCCACGACCCGCACCGGAACCGGAGCGTCCTTCGCCGCGAGCACCGCCGCGTCGTACGTGCCGGAGAACTCCGCCGAAAGGTGCAGCGAAACGATGCTCGTCGCGCCGGTCTCCGCGACGCGGCGGTAGGTCTCGGCGAACAGCTCGGGGCTCGGTCGGGAGGTCGTCACCGGCTGGCGCTTCTGCAGGGCGGCGGCGAGCGAGCGCGCCGAGATCTCGGTGCCCTCTTCCAGCGCCTGGTCGCCGAGGACCACGGTCAGCGGCACTGCGGTGATGCTGTGCCGCTCCATCGCCCGCTGCGGCAGGTAGGCCGTGGAATCCGTGACGATCGCGACATGGCGGGACATGAGCTGGAGATTACCTTCCACGACCCACGCGCGGCAGCCCGGGTCCTACGGCCGGATCAGCCGTTGGATCAAGGGCGCTCCAGGCATGAATCAAGGGCGCATCAGGGATGGATCAGCTCGCCGGGGAGCCTGCTCAAGTCCGCCGCCCATAAACCGATTCCCCTCAGGTGGTGCTCTCCGGCTTCGCGTCCTTCTGCCAGGAGTACGTGGGTGCCTGTCTGCTCGGCTCGATCGCCTCGGGGCCACCCTCGGCGGGCCGTCCTGCCTCCCTTTCGGAGCGCTCCGACCAGTCGGCCCTGCCCTCCGGCCAAGTCTGCTCGGTCGGCGCCGCGGGACCGTCCACCAGCGTCGGCTCAGGCCATGAAGGGGCAGCCTCACGCGGGGCCTCACGCCTAGCCTCACGCCGGGCCGCGTCCGTGGACCGGTGGCCCTCCTCAGGCGTGGAATCGGCAGGCATCCAGTGCCGCAGTGCCCCCGACTCCACGTCGATCTGCCGGCCGAGCTCGGACAGGTCGTCGTCGGCGAAGTTGCGGGCGCGGTCGTGGGCGGCCCAGCGCAGGGAGTCCGCGGCCTGCGTGATCTGGTCCGTGCGCTCCTTGAGGTCGGGCAGCCGCTGCGCGAGGCGGGCCTTGTCCGGGTCGCGCTCCAGCCGCTTCAGCTCGCGGTCCAGCTCGTGCCCGTGCGCACTGAGCCGGTCGAAGAGGCGCAGCGACTCCTGCAGCGAGGCGTCCTGCTGCGCGCCGGTTCCGAGCGCCTCCTGGGTGGCCTTCATCGTCGAACGCAGCTGTACGCGCAGGCGCGCCAGCTCGCCCGCGGGACCTGGCTGCGCGTAGGTCTTCGCCTTGAGGGTGGTGTCCTCGACCGTGCGGCGGGCCTGCTCGATGGTGCGGTCCACGCCGCGCGCCGCCGCTTTCGCGACCTTGATCGTGACGAACACCCCCAGCACCACGAAGAGCGCGAAAAGCACCGCCAGTACGGCGATCGCTTCACCCATGGCGGGCCTCCGGGGTCTTGAACGACGGTCTCTTCCACCGTAAACGCACACGGGCAGGCCGAGGGTTCCTTCGAACCCCCAACCTGCCCGTAGGGGACATCCCTGGGACGTCCCCGCCCACGCGCCGGTCACCCGAACGCGTGGGTCAGCGGAGCATCAGGCCGGAACGATGTTGACCAGCTTCGGCGCCCGCACGATCACCTTGCGGATGCCCGCGCCGTCCAGCGCCGCCACGACCCTCTCGTCGCCGAGGGCCACCTTCTCCAGCTCCTCGTCCGAGATCGACGGGGACACCTCCAGGCGCGCCTTGACCTTGCCCTTGATCTGCACGACGCAGGTCACGGCCTCGTCGACGACGTACGCCGGGTCGGCCACGGGGAAGTCCTCGTGGACGACCGACGTGTCGTGGCCCAGCTTGCGCCACAGCTCCTCGCCGACGTGCGGGGCCAGCGGCGCGATCAGCAGCACCAGCTGCTCGGCGACCGAACGCGACACCGCGCCACCGGACTTGGTCAGGTGGTTGTTCAGCTCGGTGATCTTGGCGATGGCGGTGTTGAACCGCATGCCCTCCAGGTCCTGGCGGACGCCGTCGATCGCCTTGTGCAGGGCCCGCAGGCTGTCCTCGTCCGGCGCGTCCTCGGACACGCTGACCGAGCCCGTCGACTCGTCCACGACGTTGCGCCACAGCCGCTGCAGCAGCCGGAACTGGCCCACCACCGCGCGCGTGTCCCACGGCCGGGAGACGTCCAGGGGGCCCATCGCCATCTCGTAGAGGCGCAGGGTGTCCGCACCGTACTCGGCACAGATCTCATCCGGAGTGACCGCGTTCTTCAGGGACTTGCCCATCTTGCCCAGCTCGCGCTTGACCGGCTCGCCCTCGAAGAAGTACTTGCCGTCGCGTTCCTCGACCTCGGCGGCCGGCACCGGGAAGCCACGGCTGTCGCGGTAGACGTACGCCTGGATCATGCCCTGGTTGAACAGCTTGTGGAACGGCTCGGCCGACGAGATGTGGCCCAGGTCGAACAGCACCTTGGACCAGAAACGCGCGTACAGCAGGTGCAGCACGGCGTGCTCCGCGCCGCCCACGTACAGGTCGACGCCGCCGGTGGGCTGGCCCTCGCGGGGGCCCATCCAGTACTGCTCGATCTCGGGGTCGACCAGCTTCTCGTCGTTGTGCGGGTCCAGGTAGCGCAGCTCGTACCAGCAGGAACCGGCCCAGTTGGGCATGGTGTTGGTCTCGCGGCGGTACGACTTCACGCCGTCGCCCAGGTCCAGCTGGACGTTGACCCAGTCCTCGTTGCGCGACAGCGGCGTCTCCGGGGAGGTGTCCGCGTCGTCCGGGTCGAAGGTGCGCGGGGAGTAGTCCTCGACCTCGGGCAGCTCCAGGGGCAGCATCGACTCGGGCAGCGAGTGCGCGACGCCGTCCTCGTCGTAGACGATCGGGAAGGGCTCGCCCCAGTAGCGCTGGCGGCTGAACAGCCAGTCGCGCAGCCGGAAGTTGACGGTGCCCTCGCCGACGCCGCGCTGCGCCATCCACTCGGTGATGCGCGCCTTGGCGTCGGCGACGCTCAGGCCGTCCAGGGAGACCTCGTCGTTCGACGAGTTGATGATCTTCGCGTCGTACGAGGCGAAGGCGTCCTCCCAGGTGGAGGTGTCCGTGCCGCGGCCGTCGGTCGGCTCGACGATGCAGTGGATCGGCAGCTCGAAGGCGCGCGCGAACTCGAAGTCGCGCTGGTCGCCCGCGGGGACGGCCATGATCGCGCCCGTGCCGTAGCCCATCAGGACGTAGTCGGCGACGAAGACCGGGACCTGCTGGCCGTTGACCGGGTTGGTGGCGTACGCGCCGATGAAGACGCCGGTCTTGTCCTTGGCCTCGGCCTGGCGCTCGACGTCGGACTTGGACGCGGCCTGCTTGCGGTACGCGGCGACGGCCTCGGCGGGCGTCGCGTGGCCGCCCGTCCAGACGTCGTGCGTGCCCTCCGGCCAGGCGCTCGGGGTGAGCTTCTCGACCAGGGGGTGCTCGGGCGCCAGGACCATGTAGGTGGCGCCGAACAGGGTGTCCGGGCGGGTGGTGAAGACCGTGATGCGTTCGCCGTCCACGGGGAAGTCGACGCGGGCGCCCTCGGAGCGGCCGATCCAGTTGCGCTGCTGCAGCTTGATCGCCTCGGGCCAGTCCAGGCCGTCCAGGTCGTCGATCAGGCGGTCCGCGTACGCGGTGATGCGCATGTTCCACTGGCGCAGCTTGGACTTGAAGACGGGGAAATTGCCGCGCTCGGAGCGACCGTCGGCGGTGACCTCCTCGTTCGCCAGGACGGTGCCCAGGCCGGGGCACCAGTTGACGGGGGCGTCGGAGGCGTACGCCAGGCGGTACTGGCCCAGGACCTCGGCACGGTCGGCCGGGCTCAGCTCGGACCACGCGCGCGTGGTGCCGTTTTCGTCGGCGGGAACGGCGCGCTCGCCGCTCTCGAACTGGGCGACCAGCTCAGCGATGGGGCGGGCCGACTTCGCGTCGTCGTCGTACCAGGAGTTGAAGATCTGCAGGAAGATCCACTGGGTCCACTTGTAGTACTCCGGGTCGATCGTCGCGAAGGAGCGGCGCTTGTCGTGACCCAGGCCCAGGCGGCGCAGCTGCGCCTTCATGTTGACGATATTGGCCTCGGTGGAGACCCGCGGGTGGGTGCCCGTCTGCACGGCGTACTGCTCGGCGGGCAGGCCGAACGCGTCGAAGCCCAGGGTGTGCAGGACGTTGTGCCCGGTCATGCGCTGGAACCGCGCGAAGACGTCGGTCGCGATGTACCCCAGCGGGTGGCCGACGTGCAGGCCCGCACCGGAGGGGTACGGGAACATGTCCATGATGAACTTCTTGGACCGGTCGGCGACCGACGGGTCGCCGGCCATGTCTCCGCTCGGATTCGGCGCCTCATAGGTGCCGTTCTCGTCCCAGAAGTCCTGCCAGCGTGCCTCGATGTCCGCGGCCATGGTGGCCGTGTAGCGGTGCGGCGCTGCCACTTCGGCAGCAGAATTCGTCTCGCTCATGATCCTTAAGGCTCCATCGATCGTCTCTGCCGGCGCTTTCGGCTGCGACGTACAACCGAAATGAAAAAGCCCCTCACACAGGAGGGGACGCCGCGCTGACTCCGACCGCCTTCCCTGGAAGGCCCTGGTCGGTACTGATCAGCGCGGCTCGCTAAGCAGAAGGCGTACGGCACGCATGGCGTCAGGGTACCGCAGCGCCATAGAGGGGCGCACCGAGCTTTCACGACGCGAGCAGACGCAGGCAGAGCGAGACAACGGCGCCCTCGCGCGGACGGCAGCCCGAACAGGCATGGCGGGAGCCGAAACACGCACATAAAGAAGAAGAGCGGGCCGTCCGATTCGGACGACCCGCTCTCCAACTACTGTGGAGCTAAGGAGAATTGAACTCCTGACCTCTTGCATGCCATGCAAGCGCTCTACCAACTGAGCTATAGCCCCTTGCGGTGTGCCGCCCGGTGTTTCCCCCGGCGACGTCGACAACATTACCGGTCACCTGCCGGTCCACCAAATCGCTTCTTCGCCCCACCGGCCGGGACGCCTCAACGGGTACTGTCAGCACGCGTGACCACACAGGGACGAGCGGCCGCGAACACCGACGAACGACCCGAGCAGGACCAGGCCGTACACGCCGTGGAGGCCGGTCCTGACAACGGCGCAGCGGGCCCCGGCCGGCGTCGGCTCCTGATCGCCCTGCTCGCCTGTCTGGCCTCGTTCAGCGCCTTCTGGGTCGCCCAGCGCCTCGCCGGGGTCACGCTCCTGGACGTGATGGTCTACCGCGCCGAAGGCTGGACCGTGCGCAACGGCGGCGACCTCTACGCCCTAGAAGCGACCGTCCACAAGCTGCCGACCACGTATCCGCCGTTCGCCGCCCTGCTGTTCACTCCGCTGACGCTGCTCGGCGTCCCGGAGATGCGCACCTTCGCGACCGGCTTCAACCTGGCGCTCGTCCTCGCTGTGGTCCACCTCTCGCTGCGCCTGGTCGGCGTCGAGCGCCGCTCGCAGCGGCTCATGGTCGCACTGTGGGTGTCGGCGCTCCTCGTGTGGTGCGAGCCGGTGTGGACGACGCTGCGGTACGGGCAGATCAACCTGCTCCTCGCCGTGCTCGTGCTGTGGGACCTGACCCGGCGCCCCGGCAACCGCTGGGCCGGCGTCGGCATCGGCGTCGCGGCCGCGATCAAGCTCACGCCCGCCCTGTTCGCCGTGCTGCTGGCTCTGGCGGGCCTGGTGCAGGCGGTGCGCCTCGCGCGTGCGGGGCGGTCGTGGTGGAACCCGTGGCTGCGCGGCGCCGTGCTGGCCACGGTCACGTTCCTCGCGGTCACGGCGGCCTCCTGGCTGGTCCTGCCGTACGACTCGAAGCGGTTCTGGACGGAGATGGTCTTCGCCGCGAGCCGTCCCGGCCAGGCCGAGGACACGGCGAACCAGTCGCTGCGCGGTGTGCTCGCCCGGCTCCTGCACACCGCCGAGCCGGGCCTCGCGTACACCGTGAGCGCGGCGCTCGTCGCCGTGGCCGGGCTCGCCGTCGCGGTTGTTTCGCTGCTACGCGCGCGTGCCGCCTGGGCGGTGACGTCCTGTGCGGTGACCGCGTTGCTGATCAGCCCGATCTCCTGGTCGCACCACTGGGTGTGGATCGTGCCCGTGCTGATCCTGCTCGCCGCCGAGACTCGGCGCACGGGGAGCGCACGGCTTCGGGCCGGGACGGCCGGAATGGCCCTGCTGTTCTTCTCATTCGCGCTGTGGTGGGTGCCGCACGCCGGATCGAGCACTACGCAACGCCCCGAACTCGACCAGAACGTCTGGCAGTTCACCCTTTCCGCGGGCTACACCCTGGCCGGGCTCGCCTTCCTCGCGGTGACCGCGCTGCGGCTGCGCGAAAACAGGCACCACGCGCGCGTGCGGGTGCCGAGGCAGGCTCAGGCTCTCGCGAACGAGTAGAACCGCTTGAGTGTGCAGTGCTCGTCCAACAGCCTGCCGTAGATGGGCTCGCCCTCGAGTTCGCGGTACGTCTCGATGGGGTCGCCTTTTATGATCAGCGCCCGCGCGCATTCCTCGCACCAGTACTGGTACGCAGAGTTGACCGGTTCCATGTCGCGGACGATCGGCGTGCCACTGCCGCACCAGTCGCACTTCCTCCTGTGTGCACCCATCGATCAGCTCCAGCTGTGGCCGCAGGCCGTGCACACGTAGGAGATCCCTCCGTTGTCGCCGAGGACCTGGGCGACATGGGCGGAACCGCAGGTCGGGCAGTTGAGAGAAGCAGCGAGCGCGGGGCACTCGCACGGGGGGCAGGTGAAGCGGAGCGCGTACTCCGGCAACCAGTCGTAGCCCTGCGCCTCGGCCACGTCGAGCAGGTCGTTGACCTCCTCGAGGATGCTCGCAGGCATCGCGCTTCTCCCTCCCGTCGGGCGCTTTTCGCCGGTCGTGCAGCCCCCTTCCCGGCCCGCCCGATTCTGCCACGGACCGCCAGATGGGTCAGCGACGCGCGCGTACCGGTCCGGACACGGCGCCCAGGACCGCCGTCGCCGCAAGTGCCAGGCAGCACACCAGAAGGGCGTCGGCGGAGCCCTGACGGCCCGAGGCCCCCTGTGCGTCCGCGAGACGCCCCAGGAAGTGGCTGCCGAACTCCGCTACGCCGGACGAGCCGGCCGAGTTGTGTGACGGTTGCGAACAGCCAGCGGGCGTCCGCCACGTCCTCCTTGCGTACGCCGCCGAGCGCGCCGGTCAGGGACGGGCTGTAGCCGAGTGCGAGGCCGAGGCCGACGGCCGCGAACGCGACGTACAGCCACGGCACGCCGGAGGAGCCGTCGCGCAGCAGCAACCCGACAGCCGCGCTCGCTGCCGCGGTGACGGCGAACCCGCCGGGGACCAGGGCCCGTTGGAGCCGCCGGGGCCAGCGCGCCCAGGTCAGCCCGACCGCGCCGAACACCAGGGCCGTCGGCGCGCACGTGAGCCCGGTGCGCAGCGCGCTGTGTCCGAGGCCGGCCTGGAAGTGCAGGGTCAAGACGAACAGGAAGCCGGCGTTCACCGCCATGACGAGCAGAATCCGGACCACGGCGAGCCCGATGCCCGGAATCCGCAGCACGCGCGGTGCGATCAGCGGCGCCCCACCACGTGCCGCGAGGCGGTTCTCGTACGCCGCAAAGGCCGCCAGGAACACGGCACTTGAGGCCAGGGAGAGCCAGGACCACAGCGGCCAGCTCTGTTCCTGGCCGAGCACGAGCGGCACCGTGAACAGCGAGACGGCACCACCGAGCAGCAGCAGCCCCGGCAGGTCGAGTCCGTGGGCGTGCTCCGCGCGGGTGTCGCGCGGCAGCACGCGCGTGCCGACGGCGAGCAGGGCGAGGCCGATCGGCACGTTGACGAGGAACACCGGCCGCCAACCGCTGCCGAACAGATCGGCGGCGACGAGGGCGCCGACGACGACCTGGCCCGCTGCGGCGCCGACCGCGAGGACCGCCGCACAGGCGCCGAGGGCCCGCACGCGCGCGTGGCCCGTGAAGTTCCGCTGGATCAGGCTGAGCACCTGCGGGATCATCACCGCCGCACCCGCGCCCTGGGCGAGCCGGAAGCCGATCAACTGGCCGGTGTTCTGGGCGAGTCCGCAGGCCAGCGGTTGTCGTCATGGCAGCGAGCGTGGCCGCCGTCGCCCGCGCCGCACGAGAGCCCGCCGATACGGGTACTGACAGCACCTGGCAACAGCACCCGAGCCGTTCGACCCTGGGGGATGTGACGACCATGACGCAGACAGCGGGCACCCGGCGCCGCAGGCCCGAGCCGGCCGCGTTCCTGCGCAGCCGCCGGGCCCGGGTGACGCCGGCGGACGTGGGCATGCCGCCGGGCCTGCGCCGCCGCACCCCGGGCCTGCGCCGCGAGGAGGTCGCGCACCCGGCGGTGGTCTACAACGCGCGGTACGACGTCCTCGCCACCAACCCCGCCTATCTGGACCTCTTCGACACCCCGGCGGTCCGTTCGACGGGCCTGCGCAACACACTGTGGGCGCTTTTCACGCGCGACGAGGCGGAGTGCCCGGTGCGGTTCCGGGAGACCGAACTGCCGATGATGGTGGCCCAGTTGCGCCAGGCCTACGGCTCCCATGCGGGCGAGCCCGCCCGGGAGGACTTCGTACGTGAACTCTCCGCCGCGAGCCCGTACTTCGCGCGGCTGTGGCGCAGTGGGAACGTGGTGAAGCCGGGACCGCGCGTGAAGACCTTCCGGCACCGGAAGGTCGGCGAGATACGCATGACGTCGGTGTCCCTGTCGATCGACGGCATGCCCGAGTGCCGGATCGTGGCGTACACCCCGGCCGGCGAGGAGAGCTCCGCGCGTACGACCGCGCTGCGCGCGCAGCGGCAGGACTGAGTCCGTACAACGCGAAATCCCGCCCCCTGATGGGGACGGGATTTCGGTGACTGTGGAGCTAAGGAGAATTGAACTCCTGACCTCTTGCATGCCATGCAAGCGCTCTACCAACTGAGCTATAGCCCCTTGCGTTCTTCCCGCTCGGCGGGCGAACAAGAAGAACTTTAGCCTGCGACCAGCCGGAAAGTGAAATCCGGGTCCCTGGCCGCCTGCAGCGGGCTCAGTCGTCGTCGCCGAGGACCGGCTCCGGCAGCGTGCCCGCGTTGTGCTCGAGCAGCCGCCAGCCGCGGGCGCCCTCGCCGAGGACCGACCAGCAGCAGTTGGAGAGGCCGCCGAGGCTCTCCCAGTGGTGCGGCTCGAGGCCGAGCAGCCGGCCGATCGTGGTGCGGATCGTGCCGCCGTGGCTGACCACGACGAGCGTGCCGCCGTCGGGCAGCTTGTCCGCGTACCCGAGGACGACGGGCGCGGCCCGCTCGGCGACCTCGGTCTCCAGCTCGCCGCCGCCCCTGCGCACCGGCTCGCCGCGCTTCCACGCGGCGTACTGCTCGCCGTACTGCGCGATGATCTCGTCGTGCGTGAGGCCCTGCCAGTGGCCGGCGTAGGTCTCGCGCAGGCCCTCGTCGTGCGCGACGTCGAGGCCCGTCAGGGAGGACAGCTCGGCGGCCGTGGTGGCGGCGCGCTTGAGGTCGGACGCGACGATGGCGTCCGGCTTCAGGGACGCGAGCAGCCGGGCCGAGCGGCGGGCCTGGGCCACGCCCTCGTCGGTCAGCTCGATGTCCGTGCTGCCCTGGAAGCGGCGCTCCAGGTTCCAGGAGGTCTGGCCGTGCCGCCACAGGATGACGCGGCGGCCGCGGCCTCCCGAGGCGTTCAGGAAGGAGCGCTGGGAGCTCACCGGAAGTCCCCGGCTGCGGCATCGGCCGCCGCCGACTGCTCGGCGTGCTCGGCGGCCTTGCCGCGGGTGGCCTTGGCGTCCTCGGGCAGGTCGAGCTCGGGGCAGTCCTTCCACAGGCGCTCGAGGGCGTAGAAGACGCGCTCCTCGCTGTGCTGGACGTGCACCACGATGTCCACGTAGTCGAGGAGGATCCAGCGGGCGTCGCGGTCGCCCTCGCGGCGCACGGGCTTCGCGCCGAGCTGCTTGTTGAGCTTCTCCTCGATCTCGTCGACGATCGACTTGACCTGGCGGTCGTTGGGCGCGGAGGCCAGCAGGAAGGCGTCCGTGATGGAGAGGACGTCGCTGACGTCGTAGGCGATGATGTCGTGCGCGAGCTTGTCGGCGGCCGCCTGCGCGGCAACGTTGATGAGCTCGATGGAGCGGTCCGTCGCGGTCACTACGAGGCTTTCTTTAGTCGGTCAGTACCCGTCAAGGGTCTCACGGACCGCGGACAGCACCTCAAGCGATTAGCGGACAGCACCTCAAGCGATTACTCGGGCCCCGGGGGGGGGGCCCCCCCGGGGGCGGGGGGGGGGGGGGGGGGGGGGGGCGGGCGCGGGGGGGGGGGGCCCCCCGCCCCCCCACTTTCCTGTCGGCGCCGGGCCGCACCGGCGTCGTGCGGTCGTACGACTCGGTGGTCGTCGCCGCCCACCCGCGATTGAGCCTGCCGCCCGGCCCCCGACACGTCGGTGGCCGGGCGGCGTACGCCTCAGGCGGGCAGCGGCATCAGGGCCACCGGGGCGGAGGTCGGCTGCTGGGAGCCGCTGGCCGGCTCGACGGTGATACCCATGCCGGACGCACCGCCCACCGCGCCGCTCATCAGCACCGTCTGCTCGCTGCGGCCGGGCTGCATGAGCCCGGCGGAGCGCATCTTCCCGCCGTCGTCGAACCACAGCTGGTACGTCTTGCCCTCGGGCGGCGGGGCCATCCCGGAGACCACGAACACGGCCCGATCCTGGCTCTTGGAGACGACGACCGTGCCGGTCGCACCCTCGCCCAGCTTCGCCGAG
>NZ_JASCIQ010000023.1 GCF_029968035.1 Streptomyces cavernicola
GCGAACGGCCGGGCCCTTCCACGCTCGTGCGTACGGCTCACTCCTTGCGGTAGCCGTACGCCTCGCGGGCCGCCGTCTCCACCGCGTCCAGGTCCGCGCCCGCCGAGGCCGTGACCACCGCGGCGACCGCGCCCTCCACGAACGGGGCGTCCACCAGGCGTGCGCCGTCCGGGAGTTCGTCGCCCTCGGCGAGCAGGGCCTTCACGGTGAGCACCGCACTGCCCAGGTCGACCAGGAGCGCGACGCCCGCACCCTGGTCCACCGAGCGGGCCGCCTCGGCGATCAGCTCCGCGCTCGTACCGAGGTCCCCGTCCTCCGTGCCGCCCGCGGGGGCGACCGGGGCGGTGGAGCCGCCGCCCGCGAGGCCGGTGGCCAGCTCGGCGACGGACGAGGCGACGGACGCGCTGTGCGACACGAGGACGATCCCGACCTGCTTGCCGCCGATGCTCATACGCCGCCTCCGGAGCCCTGGTGCGCGTCGGCGGTCTCGGCGAGCGCCGTGACCAGGAGCGCCGAGGACGTGGCGCCCGGATCCTGGTGGCCGATGCTGCGTTCGCCCAGATAGCTGGCCCGGCCCTTGCGGGCCTGCAGCGGGATCGTCGCCTCCGCACCCTTGTCGGCGGCGGCGCGCGCGGCGTCGAAGGACGTCGCCAGGGCGTCGGCCGCCGGAACCAGCGCGTCCAGCATCGTCTTGTCGCCGGGTGCGGCCCCGCCGAGCTTCGCCACCGCGTCGACGCCCGCGCGCAGCGCCTGCGCGAGGTCCGCGCGCGACACCTCGTCCGCGTCGCCGAGCGTCTTGCCGGTCGTACGCAGCAACGTGCCGTACAACGGTCCCGAAGCTCCGCCCACCTTCGAGATCAACTGCCGTCCGGCCAGGGCGAGTAGAGCACCGGGGGCGGTCGCCTCGCTCCCGGCGAGCGCCTCGGTCACGGCCGCGAATCCGCGCCGCAGGTTGGCGCCGTGGTCCGCGTCTCCGATCGCCGAGTCGAGCTCGGTCAGCCGGTCCGCCTCGCGGTCCACGGCTTCGGCGGCGGTGATCAGCCAACGGCGGAAGAAATCGCCGTCGAGCACGTCGGGCACGTCGGGCTGGTCGAGCACAGGTCCTCCAAGTTCGATGTCCATGGGCAGCGAGGCTCCGGGCGCCTGCTCACACACCCCAGCGCAGCGCGGGCGTACGTACCGGAGCGTCCCACAGGCCGAGGAGCTCCTCATCGATCTGACAGAGGGTCACGGAAGCACCGGCCATGTCGAGGGACGTCACATAGTTGCCGACCAGGACGCGGGCCACCGCGATGTTCCGCTCCGTCAGGGCGCGTTGCACCTCGGCATGGAATCCGTACAGCTCAAGGAGCGGCGTGCCGCCCATGCCGTTGACGAGCAGCAGCACCGGGTTGCGGGGCCGCAGGTCGTCGAGGATCGCGTCGACGGCGAAGTCCGCGATCTCTCGCGACGTCATCATCGCGCGCCGCTCACGGCCCGGCTCGCCGTGGATACCGACGCCCAACTCCAGCTCACCGGGCGGCAGTTCGAAGGTGGGGCTGCCCTTCGCGGGCGTCGTGCAGGCGCTCAGGGCGACGCCGAGGCTGCGGGAGTTCTCGTTGACGCGCCGCGCGATCGCCTCGACCCGCTCCAGGGGCGCGCCCGCGTCGGCGGCCGCGCCCGCGAGCTTCTCCACGAACAGGGTCGCGCCGGTGCCGCGCCGGCCCGCCGTGTAGAGGCTGTCCGTCACGGCCACGTCGTCGTCGACGAGGACCTTGGCGACCTGGATGCCCTCGTCCTCGGCGAGCTCGGCGGCCATGTCGAAGTTGAGCACGTCGCCGGTGTAGTTCTTCACCACGAACAGCACGCCCTTACCGCTGTCCACGGCGGCGGCGGCCCGCACCATCTGGTCCGGCACGGGCGAGGTGAACACCTCACCGGGACAGGCCGCCGACAGCATCCCGGGCCCCACGAACCCCCCGTGCAACGGCTCATGCCCGGACCCACCTCCGGACACGAGCGCCACCTTGTCCGCGACGGGCGCGTCCCTCCGCACGATCACCCGGTTCTCGACGTCGACGGTCAACTCCGGATGCGCGGCCGCCATCCCCCGCAGGGCGTCGGCTACTACGGTCTCGGGGACGTTGATGAGCATTTTCACGGGTACCTCCGACTGATGCAGGCTTGCAGCTTCTTGACGTGCGTTTTTGCTGGTCAGGGTGCGGATGGAGGGTTGTTGATCTTGGCGGTTCTTGGCGGTTCCTGGCGGTCCGAGGCGGGCTCTGGCGGGGCTGATGCTGAGTTAATGCTGCGTTTGATGACGGGGCGTCAGGTGACTTTGGGGGCGGTTCAGGAGCCCCCAGTATCGATCGGCTTCGGCCTCGGGTCACGGGTGTGGGCGTTGGGCGTCCGAGAGTTCATCTCGCCATGCTGTGTGTCATCTGAACTCCCGGGCGCTCTGCGCAGAGGGGGCAGCAGGGGATAGTCCAGGGAGGCGGATCGCAAGTCGGTTCGGGGTGTAGAAGGGGGCGCGTCTTGCGGGGCTGCAGCAGGCTGAGGGGCTACGGCGAATTGCTGGTAAGCAAAAGGGAACAGGGGGTGCGGGCGATTCCGGGTCCGGTGCGCAGGTGAAACCGAAGGCTACTCGCCCTGAACCCAGCGCTGCCTCAGCTCGGGGATCTCCAGTTCCTCCTGCACAACGTTCGTGGAGAACAATGTTGCAGCGAACTCGGCAGGGTCCTCCGGAGGATGATCCTCGGCGTCGATGACCAGAATACGGCGGCGGTAAATCTTCTCTGCCCCGTGCACCTCAATGACTATTTTGGCCCATACTCCGCTGTTGTCCTCGCGGATGCCGAATTCCTTCAGAGTGCCCAGATTGCCGCTGTGCAGGGTTTCCCGCACTTGGGCACGGGTGATGTCCTGGAAGGTCTCCAGGTAGTCGGAGTACTGCTCGGTCAGTTCCATTCAGCAATCCTGTGGGCTGTCTTCAGCTGGTTCCTTGGAGGTGACGCGTCCGTCGGCGTGGGTGTAGACGACCTTCATCTTGCCGTACGTCGAGCTGACCGTGTGATTGGAGATGCACTCCCATTTCTCGCCCGACGGGTTTTTGCAGGTGGCATCGTCCGACGCGATCCTCGTCGTCCGTGCCGCGTCGCTAGAGCCCGACGAGTGATCGGCCGGTGATCGCCCTTGCACGCCGTCGCCCGCGTCGCCGGCCGCTCGCGGGGCCTCCCGAGTGCTCGGCGTCGCCGCCGAACTCCTTTCCCTGGAGGTCGAGTTGTTCGTGATGACTGAACAGGGCCTGGGCACGCGGTTGCGCTTCAGTGGGGCGGGGCACTCTGAACGGGTGTCTGTGACCGGTCGTGGTCGGGTGTGCCTGGTTGATGGTCGTCAACTACTGGCTGATAGTGGTTATTTGATGGGAAACCCAATGCAGTAGGAACATCCGGCGTGACAGGGCCGGATCATGAAAGGGATCGCAACGGGGGCAGTAACGACCGTTGCTGCAACGGCCCTTCAAGCCCGACAAGGTGAACGGCGCCCGCCTCGAGTGCTGGGCCTATGCCTGGAACGGCAGCCGTCGGGTGAAAGTCATCGTCATCGCTCAGTACGCCCGCAAGACCGCTGACGGGCGTTACGACGCCGGCCGCGGAAAGAAGGTCGGCGTCATCACCGCCTACTGCAAGGGCATGAACAAGTGCCCAGCCTGGCTCGACGAATGACATCGTCTGCATGTGACCTCCATGCATGACGCCGAAGACATCGCGGAGCAGCAGGCGGACCTCACCCGCCTGCTGCTCCACTACCTCCACCAGCCGCTTCCTGGTGAGAGTTACATCAAGGGCATCCTGCCTGCTCCGCCGCCCACCGAGGCCATCCGCGTCGTCACCGGACCGGCCGGCGCTCACGATCCGGAAGAGCTGACGGCCTGGCAGATCCCCCTCTACGTGCCGGGCGACCCTGAGTCCGCGCTGGGAGTCGACCATCTCCTCGGCAGCCTGCGCGCCCTCCACACCGGTACGCAGATCTACTCCAGCGACCTCGTCGACACGGTGATGGGAACGCCCCTCGTCCACGTCGATCCCACGCCGCTCCATCCCGTCGCCCCGAACGCAGACGACAACGCCTTCACCATCCTGCGGACCCTCACCTGCCCCTGGGCAGTTCCTCGACCGACCGACCGACCGACCGACCGACCGACCGACCGACCGACCGACCGACCGACGGACCGACCAGGCCGGGACCGTTGTCCTGCCCGTGCCCATGAGCCTGTCGGCCGGGTCGGCAACTCGGCCGACAAGCTCAGGGCGCGAGCGACCTCACTTGAACCAGCTGTCCACGACCGATTCGTTCTTCGCGATCCACTCCTTGGCGGCCGCCTGTTCCTGACCCTGGCCCTTCTTCTGCAGCATCAGTTCGAGGGTGCCCAGCTGGTCGGAGGTGAGCTTGAACTTGCCCAGCCACTGGGCGAGTTCGGGGTGTTCCTTGCTGAACCCCTTGGTGGCGACGGCCTCGATCCGGTCGGGCTTGCCGTACGCGCCCTTCGGGTCCTTCAGGGGCTTGAGCGGCATCTTCGTGTACGCCCAGTGGGGCCGCCACAGCGTCACCGCGACCGGCTTCTTCGCGGCGATCGCCGACTTCAGCTCGGAGAGCATCGCGGAGGTGCTGCTCTCGGTGAGCCGGAAGTCGTCGAGCCCGTACTTCGGCATGGTGGTCGTACGCGTCGTACGCATCAGGCCTGAGCCCGCCTCGATACCGACGATCTTGTTGTCGAACTCCGAGGCGTGCTTCTTCAGGTCGTCGATCGTGTTCACGTCCGTGACGTACTTCGGGACGGTCACGTTGAGGTCGGCCGGCGAGTACCAGGCGGAGACCTTCTCCATCTTGCTGCCGAGGCGCTTCCAGTACGGCTCGTGTGTGGTGGGCAGCCAGGCGTCCAGATAGAGGTCGACCTGCTTGTTGGCCACGCCGGTGTAGCTGGAGGCGATGTCGAGTTCCTGCACCTCGACCGTGTAGCCGCGCTCGGTGAGCAGTTCCTTCCAGAGATACGTGGCGGCGACGCCCTCGTCGTATCCGGGGGTGACGGTGATGCTGATGGTCTTCGAGTCGCCGGAATCGTCGCCGGAACCGGAGTCCACCGTGGCGGTCTGACCGCTGCAGGCGGAGATGAGGGTGAGGGCCGCGGCGGTGCACCCGATGGCCAGCGTTCTGCCAAAGGTCTTACGGGACATGGGAGTTGCTCCTGTCGTCTGTGCTCAAGTCGGCGTGATCAGGCGGAGGGTTCTCAGGCGGCGGCCGGAACGGCCTGCTCGGCGGCGGAGCCGTCCGTCTGTCCCTCCGCCTCCTCGTCAGGAGCGGTGCGCTTCCGCGTACGGCGCCGGGGTTCGGCGAACGCGCCGGTGACGCGGTCGAGGAAGATGGCGAGGAACACCACGGCGAGTCCGCCCTGGAAGCCGACGCCCACGTCGAGTTGGCTGATGCCGCGGACGACGACGGTGCCGAGTCCGGCGGCGCCGACCATGCCGGCGATGACCACCATCGACAGGGCGAGCATGATCACCTGGTTGACCCCGGCCATGATCGACGGCAGTGCGAGGGGGAGTTGGACCTCGCGCAGGATCTGGCGCGGCTTCGCGCCGAACGCGTGGGCGGCCTCGACGACTTCGGCGTCCACCTGACGGATGCCGAGTTCGGTGAGCCGTACAGCGGGCGGGATCGCGAACACCGTGGTGGCCACGACGCCAGGCACGATCCCGATGCCGAAGAAGAACACCGCCGGGATCAGGTACACGAACACCGGCAGGGTCTGCATGAAGTCAAGGACCGGCCGGGCCACAGCGCTGACGACCCGCCGCCGCGCGGCCCACACGCCCACCGGCACTCCTATCGCCACGGCGAGTACGGAGGCGACGAGCACCACGGCGAGCGACTGCATGGCCTCCGTCCACAGCCCCATCCCCTGGATGACCAGGAACGCGACGAGAGTGAAGACGGCGAAGCCCCACCTGCGGGCGAGGAACGCGAGCACGGTGAACACGCCCGTCATGACCAGCGCGTGTGGAGCGGTCAGCACTACGAGGACGGCGTTGACCAGTTCCAGCATCACCGTCGACACGGCGTCGAAGACGGTGCCGAAGTGTTCCGTGAGCCAGTCGACGAATGAACTGACGGGCGTGCCCAGATCGATCTCAAACATGAGCGGCCTTCCTCGGGTCGGCGAGCGCGGACAGCAGGGCGGCCCGCGGTACGACGCCGAGCAGCTTCCCGTCGTCGTCGGTGACGGCGAGCGGCACGGAGTGCTGCCCCACCCGGTCGCAGAGCTCGACGAGCAGGGTGTCGGGCCCGGCCCGGTCGAAGCCGTCGGCCATGCACTCCAGCAGGTTGCTCTGCCCGGCCCCCGCTGCCTGGGCGAGCAGGTCGTCCCGAGCGACGCCGACCACACGTCCGCGGAAGTCGAGTACGTACGCTCCACCGGCCTCGATGTTGCTGAGCCGACGCAGGACGTCCTGCGGGTCGTCCTCCGTATGTGCCGTCACCAGCGGCTCGCGCATGACGATGCTCGCGGTGAGCACCCGTGACCGGTCCACGTCGGAGACGAAGTCGCTGACGTAGTCGTCGGCGGGGGAGCGCAGGATCTCCGGGACGGTGCCGAGCTGCACCACGCGGCCGTCGCGCATCACCATGATCCGGTCGCCGAGGCGCATGGCCTCGTTGAGGTCGTGGGTGACGAAGACGATGGTGCGCCGCAGGTCCCGTTGCAGGGTGAGCAGCAGGTCCTGCATGTCGCGCCGGATCAGCGGGTCGAGTGCGCTGAACGGCTCGTCCATGAGCAGGACTTCGGCGTCCGTGGCCAGGGCACGGGCGAGCCCGACCCGCTGGCGCATGCCGCCGGACAGCTCGTGCGGGTAGGCGTCACCGCGGTGTCCGAGGCCTACGGTGCGCAGCGCCCAGTCGGCGCGTTCCATCCGCTCGGTCTGCGAGATGCCGCGGACGCGCATGCCGTACGCGGCGTTCTCGCGGACCGTGCGGTGTGGGAAGAGGGCGAAGTGCTGGAAGATCATGTTGATCTTCCGGTTGCGCAGTTCGCGCAGGTCGGGCTCCGCCATGGAGAGCACGTCGCGGCCGTCGACGTGCAATTCGCCCGAGGTCGGTTCCACGAGCCGGTTGAGCATGCGGAGCAGGGTGGACTTGCCGGAGCCCGAGAGCCCCATGATCACGAACAGTTCGCCGGTCGCCACGTCGAAGGTGACGTCATCTACCGCTCGCACGCCGTCAGTTGGGGAACCGAAGACCTTTTCCAGTCGGTTTGCCTTGATCATCGTGCCGCACCTCCGAGGGTGGTTCGCACGCGCGGCGGATGAGGGACGCCGCGCGGCTGTTTCGCATTGCGAAACGTTATTACGATGCGGCACGACTGTGAGCCAGGCCTCATCAACCTGTCAAGGCTCGTGCCCCGATGAAAACGCTGGTTAACAGGCCGTACGAGGGGTCGGTGGGTGATCGCGAGAGCGCTCGGGTCGTTGCTGTTCACGGCCCTGAGGGCTGCCGGTGAGGCGGGGGTGCTCCGATAGGCTTCCGGCATGAATGGGAGAGGGCGAGCCAGGGACACATCGGTGCAGTCGGTGGATCGAGCGGTCTCGATCCTCCAAGTGCTCGCCGCGCAGGGCCCGTCCGGCGTCACGGACATCGCCGAGGCCCTGGAGATCCACAAGTCGACCGTCTTCCGGCTGCTCGCCACCCTTGAGTCCCGCGGTCTCGTCGAGCAGGCGAGCGAGCGCGGCCGCTACCGCATCGGCGGCACCGTGGTCGAGCTGGCCGGCGGCGCGACGAAGGGCAGCGACCTCTCCCTGCTGAGCCGGCCGATCTGCCAGGAGCTGGCCGCCGAGGTGGGCGAGACGGTGAACGTGGCGGTGCACGACGGCGAGGCCGTCGTCAGTGTCGACCAGGTGATCGGCAACGCGGCGATCACGAGCATCGACTGGGTCGGCAAGCGGACCCCGGTGCACGCGACCTCTGCGGGCAAGGTCTTCCTGGCGCACCTGTCGCAGGACCAGCTCGCCGAGTTCCTGACGCGGCCCCTGGAGCAGTTCACCCCGCACACCGTCACGGACCCGGCGCTCCTCAAGGAGCAGCTGCAGACCGTACGTGAACTGGGGTACAGCGCGACCAGCGAGGAGCACGAGATCGGGCTTGCCGCGCTCTCGGCGCCCATCCGCTCCCTCGGCGGCCAGGTCATCGCGGCGGTGACCCTCTCGGGCCCGACGTTCCGGATCAACGACCGCACGATCCCCGGGCTCGCCGAGCGGCTCGTGGCGGCGGGCGACAAGATCTCCTGGCGCAAGGGTTACATCCGGCGGGGCTGAGGGCCCGCGGGTGCCTGAACGCACCACCGAGCGCATCTGAACGGAACACGGCAAGGGCTTGACGAAGGGCTTCGGCAGGCTCCACATTTGTTCCGCATAGCGTTGTCGTTTCGCATTGCGAAACCCACCGTCGCGCGATCAGCAAGCCACAGAGTTCCCCCAGGAGCAGATGTGCGCGCACCGATCAAGAGCATGGAGCCCTTGCTCCAGCCCTTTCAGTTGAAGCACGTCACCCTCCGCAACAGGGTGGTCAGCACGTCCCATGAGCCGGCGTTCGGCGGGGACGGCATGCCCAAGGACCGGTACGAAGTCACCACCACCCTCGCCCGCAGCCTGCGGTCAGCAGCCGCAACATCCACCCCGCGATCTACGACGCCCTGCGCCACTGTCTGCCCGTCTGATCTGCCTGCCCGTCCGATCTGCCCGTCCGACGAACGACTCGGGGAGCTGAGATGAACGCACCAGCCGCACCAGATCCCGTCACGCGTGTCGCCGCACTCGTCGCCCGACGCGCCCCGGGCCACAGCCTCGAAGCGCCCTTCTACGTCAGCGAGGCCTTCCACGACCTGGACGTGAAGGCCGTCTTTGCCCGCAGCTGGATCTTCGCCGCCACCGAGGCCGAGGTGCCCGAGCCCGGCGACTACGTCACGGTCGCAGTCGGGCCGTACTCCGTGATCGTCGTACGCGACGACGAGGAGGAGGTGCGCGCCTTCCACAACGTCTGCCGGCACCGCGGCGCCCGCATCCTCAACGAGGAGCGCGGCTCCGTCGGCAACATCGTCTGCGGCTACCACCACTGGACCTACGGCGTCGACGGCAAGCTGCGGCACGCCGAGTCGCAGGTACCTGGCTTCGACCCTTCCTGCTTCGGCCTGAAACCCGTGCACGTACGCACCGTCGGCGGACTCGTCTTCCTCTGCCTCGCGGCCCAACCACCGGAAGATTTCGACGAGTTCGCCGCCAAGGTCGAGCCGTACATAGAACCGCACAACCTGAGCAACGCCAAGGTCGCGAAGCAGGTCGACCTAGTGGAGCACGCCAACTGGAAGCTCACGATGGAGAACAACCGCGAGTGCTACCACTGCGCGGGCCACCCCGAGTTGCAGCGCTGCTACTTCCCCCTTTACAACTTCGACGAGGGCGACGTCCCGCCCGCTCTGCGCCCGGTCACGAGCGTTTCCTGAAGGCCGACGCCGAGGCCCGCGCGACCTTCGAGGAGCTGAACCTCCCGTACGCGACGATCGAGGACCTCGTCGACCGCCCCACTGGGTTCCGGATCCAGCGCGAACCCCTCGACCTTGCGGGGGAGTCCTTCACGGAGGACGGCACGGCCGCGGTGAAGCGCCTGCTCGCCGACTTCCCGACGGCCCGGCTCGGCCACCTCGGCCTCCACCTGCAGCCCAACGCCTGGTTCCACTTCTCCGCCGACCACGCCGTCACGTTCGCCGTGATCCCGCTGGCCGCGGACCGCACCCTCGTCCGTACGACGTGGCTGGTGCACGCCGATGCGGAGGAGGGTGTCGACTACGACCTCGACGCGCTGACCAAGGTGTGGGAGGTCACCAACGAGCAGGACGCGGTGTTCGTCGAGCGAGCCCAGGCCGGCATCGGCAGCCCCGCGTACGCGCCCGGCCCGTACAGCCCGACCGAATCGCAGGTCGAGGACTTCGTGCGGTGGTACATCAACCGGCTCCGCGCGCACCTGGAGGGCTCGTGACGACCGCGACGCTGACCACCGGCAGCCTGCCCGCCGCCTGGGCCGACGGCCTCCTCGTCTGCAAACAGGTCCTGGACGCCACGGCCGATGTCCGCACCTTCGTCCTCGAACCGACCGAGCCCCGCCTCTTCCGGCACGACCCCGGCCAGTTTCTCACCCTGCTCCTGGACATCGACGGCGAGCCGGTCGAGCGCTGCTACACCATCTCGTCCCCGCCGACCCGTCCCGACCTGCTCACCCTCACCGTGAAACGCGTGCCGGGCGGCCTGGTCTCCAACTGGCTGCACGACCACCTCACGCCGGGCACCACGGTCCGGGCCCGCGGACCGCTCGGCCAGTTCACCCTCACCCGCCACCCCGCGCCGAAGTACCTGTTCCTGTCGGCGGGCAGCGGCATCACACCCCTGATGTCGATGACCCGGACGCTGTACGACCTGGCGCACCCCGTGGACGTCGCCTTCGTGCACAGCGCCCGCACCTACGACGACATCATCTTCCGCAGCGAACTCGACTTCATCGCGGCCACCTCGCCCCGCATCCGCGTCACCCACGTACTCGACGACCACGGCGAGCAGTTGAACGCCCGAATGCTCCACGAGATCGCCCCCGACTTCCTCGAACGAGAGGTCTTCACCTGCGGTCCCGGCGGCTACATGCAGGCCGTACGGGACATGCTCGCGACGACGGGCTTCGCGATGGACCGGTACCACGAGGAGAGCTTCACCTTCGAGGCGCCGGACGCCGCCGAACCGGAACCGGTGGCTGCGGGCGACAAGGTGTTCAAGGTCGAGTTCGCCCGCAGCGGCCGCACCGTCGACTGCGACGCGGACACCTCCGTCCTCGCCGCCGCCTCCCGCGCGGGCGTCACCCTGCCCGCGTCGTGCGCGCAGGGCATGTGCGGCACGTGCAAGACCAAGCTGCTGCACGGCTCGGTCGACATGCGGCACAACGGCGGCATCCGCCCGCGCGAGATCGCCGACGACAAGATCCTGCTGTGCAGCTCGAAGCCGCTGGACCACTTGGTGATCGACGCCTGACGCGGCCTGTCAGTACGACCGGACCAGGCCGCCGTCGCAGCGGAGCTGTTCGCCGGTGATGTACGAGGCCTGGGCGCTCGCGAGGAACGTGACGGCCGCGGCGAACTCGTCGGGGGTGCCGAACCGGCCCACCGGAACCTCCGCACGAGCGGCGGCGCGCACCTCTTCCTCGGGGACGCCCCGGTGCTCGGACACGGCTCCGTACACCTGCTTCATACGGTCGGTCTCGATGCGGCCGGGCAGCACCATGTTCACCGTCACGCCGTCGCCGGCGACCTCCGCGGCGAGGGTCTTCAGATAGCCGGCGAGTGCGCCCCGGCCCACGTTGGACGCGGCGAGCCCCGCGATCGGCTCCTGGACACCGCTGGAGCCGATCGCGACGATCCGCCCCCAGCCGCGCTCGCGCATGCCCGGAAGCACGGCCTCGACCAGCTGGATGTGCGCGGTGACGAGCAGCTGCACGGCCTGCAGCGCGTCCTCGGCGCTCATGTCGGCGGCCGAACTCGGCGCGGGGCCACCGCCGTTGAGCACGAGAACATCGACGGGGCCGAGGTTGCCCGTAGCGGCCTCGACGAGGGCGCGCGGGCCGTCGGGGGCGGTGATGTCCACGCCGATGCCCACTGCGGACGGCAGTTCCGCCGCCTGCTTCTGGGCCACCTCCGCCCGGCGGCCGCCGAAGGCCACGGATGCGCCTTCGGCGGACAGCGCACGCACGACGGCCGCTCCGAGGCCGGACGTTGCCCCCGGCACCACTGCGACCTTCCCGGCCAGTCCCAGATCCATAGAACTCTCCCTTTCACATGTCCGTTCACATGTCCGTTTGGTTCAGTACGACGCCGCTGGTGCGCCGAAGCGGCTTTCATCGGGCGTGATGCCGAGGCCCGGTCCCTGCGGGCGCTTGATGTGGCCGCCCTCTATGCGGATGCCGTTCTCCGGGTCGTAGTGGCCTTCGATGTACGGGGCCGCCAGCCAGACGCCTTCGAGGAGTTCGGGCGCCACGGTCGCGCCGATGTGAGTGCAGGCGGCCGCGAGGATGTCACCGCCCCAGGAGTCGTCGCAGGTGTGCGGCAGGTTCCGGGCGGCCGCGAGGTCGCGGAACGCGCGCATCGGGTGCAGGCCGCCGAGCCGGGTCACCTTCATGCCGAAGCCGTCGATAAGTCCCGTTCCGGCGGCGGTGATTGCCGTGTTCAGGCTCGTGCCGTTCTCGTCCAGGTAGAGGGCGTGGCTCACCTGCGGGCGGATGCGCTGCAACTCTTCGATGGTGTTGCAGGGCTGTTCCATGATGAACGGGATGTCCGGGCATTCCCGGCTGAGACGCAGCGCATCGCGCGTGGTCAGGCAGCGGTTGCCATCGACCGCCAGGCGCACCCCCGAGCCTCGGATGACCTCCCAGACCTTGCGGACGGTCTCGATGTCCTCCTCGACCGGCCGCCCGCCGACCTTGATCTGCAGGCGTGGGTACCCCTCGGAGAGTTTCTCCGCTGCGATGCGGGCGGTTTCATTCGGCGCGTCGACGCTGAGGGCGTAGTAGGACGGCACGTGATCCGTCACCGCGCCGCCCAGAAGATCGGACACGCTGATGCCGAAACGCTTGCCCACAAGGTCGTGGGCTGCGATGTCAACGGCCGCCTTGGCGTAGTTGTGGCCGTTGAGTAGACCGTCCATGCGCCGGTGGAGGGGTACGGGCAGCACTTCGGCTCCGAGCAGTCCCGAAGCCAGCTCGCCGAGCGCGGCAACCGCTCCGGCCGCGTGGGACTCGGCATAGGTGGGGCCGAGCGGGCAGGTTTCGCCCCAGCCGACGAGCCCGTTGTCGGCCACCAGCTTGACCAACGTCGTGGAAAGAGACCGGACTTCTGCATGGCCCATCTTGTAGGGGCCGTTATGGACCGGTAGGTCGTGCGCGTACACGTGGATTTCGGCGATCCTCATCGTCCGCCTCCGAGAAGTTGGGGTGGGGGCTTGCGCGCGAGGTGCAAGGAGCAGAGGAAGGCCACCCGCGGCGCGAGAGCCGATGCGAGTGGTTCATATAGTGAACGCAGTATTCGGTTTTTGGGTGTCGATCGTCAAGGGCCTGTGGGTGCCCCGGAGGTGCGGATCTTGTGACCAGGGTCACACCGCCTGAGGTGTTCATTATGCGAACGGGCGGTCAGTAGGGTAAGTAGCCCTGTACCGCACGACCCCTGAGCCCGGCCGCCGAAGGACTTTCATGACTGACGACACCAGCGCTCCCGCGGAGCTGACCAACAAGTCCGTGGTGAAGGCGGCGCGACTGCTGCGCGAACTGGCGGCCCAGCCGCGCGGCGGTGCGACCGTGACCGCGCTCGGGAAGGCCGTCGGCATGTCCCGGCCGACCGCGTTCCGGCTGCTGCTCAGCCTGGAGCAGACCGGCCTGGTGGACCGCATCGACAACAACTACGTACTGGGCTGGGAGCTGGCCCGGCTCGGCCGGTACGCCGACCCGTACTCGGGCGTGGCCCAGCGTGCTCAGCCGCTGCTGCAGGAACTGGCGGACCGCCTCAACGAGTCGGTCACGCTCTCCGTCGCCACCCCCGACGACGGCCTGGAGCTGATCGCCGAAGCGTACGGCTCGCACGTCGTCGGCGCGACCAACCAGGGCATGCGCGGCCAGCGCTACCCGCTGCACGCCAGCTCCACCGGCAAGGTGCTCCTCGCCGAGCTCGGCCGGGAGCGGGTGACGGCGCTGCTGCCGGAGAAGCTGGAGGCGTTCACCGGGCAGACGATCACGGACCGCACGCAGCTGCTCCGCGAGCTCGACCAGGTCCGCGAGCAGGGCTACGGCATCATCGACAACGAGCTGGAGGAGGGCCTGCTCTCGCTGTCGCGCCCGGTCCGCGACCCGGCAGGGGAGCTCATCGCGATCCTGACCGTCAACGGTCCGCGCTACCGCCTGACGCGTGAACAGATCCCCGGCACGCTGGAGTTGATGCGGCACATGGTGGACCGCCTCGCGGGCTTGCTCTGGGACGAGTCGGCCTGAGGTCCCGTTGAGGCCTGTGCCGAGCTGCTGACGTCGAGGGTGTCCAACCAGGGAGTGGGCGTCCTGCCCGAGGATCGACCGTGCAAATTGCTTGCACGGTCAGCCGCAGAATCATTTGATTCCCCTTGCGTTTGGTTCCGTGCACACTGGCAGGCGTGGCTGAGCTGAAGGTTTCTTGGGGGTGGGGGCTGCCGACGGAGTCGGTGGACCGGGACCGCAGGGCGGTACGTACCGCCGGGGTGTTGCTGATCGTGCTGACGGCGGGCGCGTACCTGCCGAGTCCGCTCTATCCGGACTACCAACGCCTGTTCGGCTACGGCGACTTGACGATGACGCTGCTGTTCGCGACGTTCGCGCTGGTGAGCGGACCGGCGCTGCTGCTCTGCGGCGCCGCGGCGGACGCGCTCGGCCCGCGCCCGCTGCTCCGGCTCAGCGTGCTGCTCGCCGGGGCCGGCTCCGGCTGCTTCCTGATCGCCGACAGCCCGGCCCTGCTGTTCGCGGGGCGCGTCGGCCAGGCGCTCGCCCTGGGTGCGGCGACCGGCGCGGCGCAGTCGTTGATCGTCTGGCATCGCAGCACGACGGCGCGGATCGGCGGCGCGCTCCTTGTCAGCCTCGCGTTCGCGGGCGGCACGGCGCTGGGCCCGGCGGTCTCGGGTGCCTTGGCTCAGTACGTGCCCGGCCCGCTGGTCACCCCGTTCGTGCTGCACCTCGCGCTGCTTGCCTGGGTGTGGACACGGCTGGGAGTGGCTGTTCCGGCGGCGCCGCGTGCGACCGTCCGCCCGCGCCTGGCCCGCCCGAGCATCCCGGCTCCGCTGAGGCCTGTCTTCTGTGTGTCCGGGCTCAACGGATTCCTCGCCTGGGCCGTCGTCGGCATCTACCTCGCCCTCGTACCGGCCCTCCTGGAACGCAGCCTGCACAGCGACAACCCGGCCCTGTCCGGCGCCGTGCTCGCCGCCGTACTCGGCTGGTCCCTGCTCGCCCAACTCGCCGCCGCCCGCTGGAGCACCCACCTCACGCAGCTCCTCGGCGTAGCCGGACTGACGGCGAGCCTCATCCTGCTCGCCGTGACCGGCGCGGCCTCCCTGCCCGCGACGATCGGCTCGGCCCTGCTCGCGGGCGGCGCGCACGGCCTCGCGTTCAGCGGCGCCGCCTCGGCCGTGGACGCGCGCACCCCCGCAGGGCAGCGCGCCGGAGTCGGCTCGGCCCTGCACCTGCTGTTCTACCTGGGCTCCGGAGTGCCGGCCGTCGCCGTCGGCCTCATGACCGCCTGGATGCCCCTCACCGCCGCGGTCACCACGCTCAGCTGGACCGCCGCGGCCCTCGGCGTACTCGCCCTGTCCCTCACGTACGCACTCAACGCGCGTGAGCGGAAGGCGAGTTGGCAGACCTGTCCGTCCGGCACCGTGCACAGCACTGCCACGGCGGACAGCATGGCGTGCCCCTGAGGCGCGCCCGCACCGCAACGCAACGTCAGGAAACCTGTGTCTGTTTCACCTCCCCCGTCCGACGCCCACAGGAAGGCAAACCCCGCCAACCCCCTCACCGCGGCCTGGCGCAGTCTCGCCAAGCCCGTGTTCCTTCCCGCCCTGCTGATCGTCCTCCTCGCCCTCGGCTTCGCCACCTGGTACGGCGCCGCGTACGGTGACGACGCCGAGGCCGCTTTCACCGAACTGCGTGACGGCATCGGCCGTACCGTCGGCTGGTGGTACGTCCTCGTCGTCGCCGCGTTCCTCGTGTTCGCCTTCTGGGCGGCGCTGTCCCGGGTCGGCTCGATCCGGCTCGGCAGGGACGACGAGCGGCCGGAGTTCTCCCGCTTCTCCTGGTTCGCCATGCTGTTCTCCGCGGGCATGGGCATCGGCCTCGTCTTCTGGGGCGTCGCCGAACCCCTCAACCACCTGATGTCCCCGCCGGAGATCGCCGGCGTGAAGCCCGGCAGCGAGGAGGCCGGCCGCGCCGCGATCGGCCAGGCCCTCTTCCACTGGGGCCTGCACGCCTGGGGCATCTACGTGATCGTCGGCCTCGGCCTCGCCTACATGTCCTTCCGCCGCGGCCGCCCCCTGTCGATCCGCTGGCTCCTCGAACCGGTCTTCGGCCGCAGGCTCATCGAGTCCTGGGTCGGCCACGCCATCGACGTGTTCGCGATCGTCGGCACCGTCTTCGGCGTCGCCACCTCGCTCGGCCAGGGCGCTCTGCAGGTGCAGGCGGGCCTCGCCCACCTCGGCTGGTTCGAACCGTCCGACGCCCTGCTCGTGGGCCTGGTCGTCGTGATCACCGCGGCCGGCACGCTGTCCGCGGTCAGTGGCCTCAACAAGGGCGTGCGCTGGCTCTCCAACGCCAACATGACCCTCGCCGCCGTACTCGCCCTCTGCGTGCTCCTACTTGGCCCGACCGTCTACCTCCTGCAGTCCACGGTCCAGAACACCGGCGAGTACGTGCAGACGATCCCGCAGCTCATGTTCGTCACCGGGGCCGGTGCGGACGACGGGTGGACGCTCAGCTGGACCCTGTTCAACCAGGGCTGGTTCCTCAGTTGGGCGCCGTTCGTCGGCATGTTCATCGCCCGCATCTCCCGGGGCCGCACCATCCGCGAGTTCATCTTCGGCGTGATGCTGGCGCCAACGCTCATCGCGGTCGTCTGGTTCACGGTCTTCGGCAGCACCGGCATCCTCTACCAGCTGCGCGACGGCTCGATGATCGGCAAGGACGGCGTCATCGACACCGACACCTCGCTGTTCCTGCTGTTCGAGAACCTGCCGGGCGGCGCGGCGGTCGCCATCGGACTGTCGGTGATCGCGATGTTCGTGATCACACTGTTCTTCGTTACGTCCGCCGACTCGTGCTCCCTCGTCGTCGACGTCCTCTCGCACGGCGGCCGCACCGAGACCCCGCGCGTCACCCGGATGTTCTGGTCGGTCGTCATCGGCCTAGCGGGCGCGCTGCTGCTCCTCGCCGGAGGTGAGGCCGCGCTGACAGTCCTCCAGGTCAGCTCCATCGCGGGCGCGGCACCACTGTCCGTCGTCTACGCCCTCGCTGTCGTGGCGTTGCTGCGCATGTTCCGGTACGAGCTGGCGCACCTGCCGCGGTACGTGTCCGTGCAGCCGCCCCTGCCCGGCACATCCGGCAAGGTCCTTGCCGTGCACGACGTACCCGCGGACGCGGTGACCGTCGACGAGACCGACGGCGCCGTCCACTGGTCGGCGGAGACCCGTCCGAAGGACCCGGTGGGAGCGCCCGGTTAGGCAATCGCCCGAGCGCGACTTCGCCCCCACGGTCCGGCCGTGGGGGCGAAGTCGTACGTGCGCTGCGTGGCGTCAGCCGCGCAACGGCGCAGGGAGCAGCCCCTGCGGTACGTCCTGGAAGACCACCGGAACCTGGAAGCGGCGGATGGACTCCGTGCCCACAGAGGTGTGCGCGGCGCCGGTCGTGGCGGGCCACGGGCCGCCGTGGTGCATGACGCGGTTGACGGCGACACCGGTGGGCCAGCCGTTCCACACCACACGGCCTGCCTTGCGGGTGAGGACCGGCAGCAGGTCGCGTACGAGCGCCTCGTCCCCGTCCTCCGCATGCACCGTCGCCGTCAGGGAACCCGGCAACCGGGCGGCGAGAGCAGGCAGTTGGGCCTCGTCGGCGTACTCCACGACCAGTGAGGCCGGGCCGAAGCACTCCTCCGAGAGCGCGGGCCGCGCCGCGAACTCCTCGACGGTCGTACGGAACAGGTGCGGCCCGTCCGGAGTGCCGAGCACCTGCTCGGCGTGCGCGGCAAGCCGGGCCGTGCCTTCCCTGAACCCGTCCAGGATGCGCAGGTTGAGCAGGGGAGCAGCCGGTACGCGGGACAGCTCGACGACCAGGTCGTCGTACAGGCCGTGGCCCTCGGGCAGGAACAGCAGGCCCGGGTTCGTGCAGAGTTGACCGACGTAGCGCCCGGCGGCCGTGACGAAGCCGGAGACGAGGTCGGCGGGGCGGGCCTTCACGGCGGCCCGCGTGATGAACACCGGGTTGACGCTGCCGAGTTCACCGTAGAACGGGATGGGCTCGGGCCGCGCCGCCGCAGCGTCGAACAGCGCACGCCCACCGGCCTGCGACCCGGTGAACGACCCGGCCTTGATGCGTGGGTCGTGGATCAGCTCCCGGCCCGCCGCCATCCCGTGCACGACGGCGAAGCTGCCGTCGGGCGCGTCGCTCGCGCGCAGCGCCTCGGCGACGATCTCCGCGATACGCCGGGAGGTCGTCGGGTGGCCGGGGTGGGCCTTGACGACGACGGGGCAGCCCGCGGCGAGTGCGGCTGCCGTGTCCGAGCCGGCCACCGCGAGCGCGAACGGGAAGTTGCTGGCCGCGTACACGGCGACCGGGCCGATCGGTACGAGGACACGGCGGAAGTGCGGAGTGCCGTCCGGGCCGTCCTCCGAGCGCGGGGCGAGGAAGTCGGCGCGCAGCACCTCGTCCGCTTTCAGCCTCAACTGGCCGGTCATGCGGGCGAGTTCGGCTCGGAGGGTGTTCGTGCCGAGGGCGGTCTCGCGGTCGGCGAGCGTCACGAGCTCGTCGCCGGTGGCGTCAAGGCCGTCCGCCATGGCGCGCAGCAGGCCGGCCCTGGCCGTCAGGGGCAGCGCCGCCAGGTCCGGTGCCGCGCGCTCGGCGGCAGCGCAGGCGGCGGCCACTTCCTCGGGGGTGTTCTCGCGGACCGGGGGCTCGATGCGGTCTCCGGTGCGGGCGTCGATGCCGTACAGGTCGGTCATGTTGATCTGACTCTTCCTTCGTCTCGGCGAGTTGCGGGGTGCGTCAGTCGTGGGGTGCGTCAGTTCGGGGGTGTGTCGGCCGGTTCCGTCTCGCCGTCGACGGTGCGCGGAACGTGCAGCGGGTTGCTCTCCTGGAGCGCGGGCGGAAGGAAGGCCTCGGGTGCGTTCTGGAAGACCACCGGCCGTAGAAAGCGCTGGGCAGCGGCGGTGCCGACCGAGGTGTGGGCGGATGTGGCCGCCGGATAGGGGCCGCCGTGATGCTGGGCGTGGGTGACGGCGACGCCGGTGGGCCATGCGTTGAACACGACCCGCCCGGCCCGCTGTTGGGCCAGTTCGAGCAGCCGCCCGTACTCGTCCTGCGGCTCCGGCGCGGCCTTCGGCGTGTGGATGCTCACGGTCAGGGCGCCTTCGAGAGCCGCGAGGATCTCCTCGACCTCGTGCACCGAGTCGTACTGCACCACCAGCGCCGTCGGCCCGAAGCACTCCTCCAGCAGTACGTCGGCCGCCTCCCGCAGTTCCGCGATCGAGGAGACGCCGATCAGGCTCGGCGAGACCAGGGCCGTGCCCGCGTCGTCCACGGTGACCTCGCCCTTGACGAGCACATCGGTGCCCGCCGCCGCGTGGATCTCGGCGAGCCGCCGCTCGTACCCGTCCACCGTCTCCGGGCTGAGCATGGGCGCAGCCGCCACCTGGCGCACCGCCCGGGTGACCAGCTCCACCATGTCCATGTCCTGCGGAACCAGGAGCACGCCGGGTTTGGTGCAGAACTGCCCGTTGCCGAGCGTGTACGAGGCGACGAAACCGGCGGCGATCTCCTCGCGCTGCCCGGCCGGAACGCCCGGTGTGACGACGACGGGGTTGACGCTGCCGAGCTCGCCGTGGAACGGGATCGGGGTGGGCCGCGACGCCGCGATGTCGAACAGGGCCCGGCCGCCGCGCACGGAGCCGGTGAACGCGGCGGCCGTGATGTGCGGGTCGCGCAACGCCCGTACGCCCGCCTGCCGTCCGGTGATCATGCTGAACACCCCGTCGGGCGCGCCGACTCGGGCCAGGACTTCGCTCACGATCCCGGCGGTCGCGGCCGAGGTGCGCGGGTGCCCAGGGTGCGCCTTCAGGACGACAGGGCAGCCGGCCGCGAGGGCGGAGGCGGTGTCGGTGCCCGCGACCGAGAAGGCGAACGGGAAGTTGCCGGCCGCGAACACGAGCACAGGCCCGACCGGCACTTGGTAGCGGCGCAGTTCGGGGCGCGGGCCGAGCGGGTGGTCGGGGTCGGCCCGGTCGATGGTCACGTCCAGATAGGCACCGGTCCGCACACGTTCGGCGAACATCCTCAACTGCCCTGTCGTACGCCGGACTTCACCGGTCAGCCGGTCCTTGCCGTAGCCCGTCTCGTCGGCCGCTACGTGCACCAGATGGTCGGTGTTCGCGTCGAGCGCGTCAGCCAGGACGGTGAGCGCGTCGGCCCGCGCCTCGGGTGTGAACTTCTCCCACAGCGGCGCCGCCTGCGCCGCCAGCGAACAGCGGAGGTCGACTTCCTCGCGTGGCGTCTCCGGCTCGGGTGCGGAGGGGCGCAGTACCGTCATGGCGGTGTCCTCTTCGGATGCTCAAGTCGCGTGATCGCTACGGCTGTTGACGTGGGGTCAGAGGTCAGGCCGCGGCGAGGGCGTCGCGGTAGCCGCCCAGTCGGCCCTTGTGGAACACGAGCGGGGCGCCGGGAGCAGTGGCCATGCGCAGCACTCGCGCGATGACGATGACGTGGTCGCCGCCGTCCAGCTCCTGCAGGAACTCGCAGTCGATCCACGCGACGGCGCCGCCGATGCGCGGAGCGCCGTCCGGCGAGCTGTGCCAGTCCACGTCGGAGAACTTGTCGTCGCCCTTGCGCGACAGCGAGCGGCACACGGCGTCCTGCCCCTCGGCGAGCATGCTCGCGCTGAACCGGCCGCCACTGCGGACCTTGAGCCAGCTGCTCGACGTGCGGGCGACGCTGAAGGTGACGAGCTGCGGGTCGAGCGAGAGCGACGCGAAGGTGCCGACGACCATGCCGACCGGCTGCGCGGAGGACGCCTCGATGCCCGTCACGGCCACCACGCCGGTGGGCAGATGGCCCATGACGTTCCGGAAGTCCATCTCGTCGATGCGGTCGGCCTGCTCGACCGGACGCTCCGTGGCGGTGGTGGTCATGATGACGCTCCCTTCGAGTGCTTCGGTGATGAGCGCCGGTGTGTTCAGTAAGCGAACGTGGCGTTCATGTAACGATGGTGAGGTTCGCTGGAGGGGATGTCAATACGTTGACCCGTGCGGAGATGTGCCCCCTTGACGCGGCCTGGGGGCGGCGGGGATTATCTGAACGCGATATTCGATAATTGAACGTATGCCGCACACGGAAAGAGCCATGCGCAGCGACCCACCGAACATTCAGGGCACGACGACCGCGGGCTTCGAGGTCGTACGTCAGGCCTTCGAGGCGAACTTCACGCAGCGCGGGGAGCGAGGTGCCGCCGTCGCCGTGTATCGGGACGGTCTGCCGGTCGTGGACCTGTGGGGCGGAACGGCCGACGCGGACGCCGTCGGCGGCGGCCGGCCCTGGACCGCGCGCACCGCCCAGGTTCTGCGCTCCGCGACCAAGGGGGTCTCCGCCACGGTCCTGCTGCTGCTCGCCGACCGGGGCCTGATCGACCTCGATGCCCCGGTCGCCGACCACTGGCCGGAGTTCGGCGTCCACGGCAAGGGCCGTGTCACCGCCCGCCAACTCCTCGCGCACCGCGCCGGGTTGGCTGCCCTTGACGAGCCGCTCACCGCCGCCCAGGCTTGCGACGGACGCAGCGGCCCTGCCGCCGTCGCCGCCCAACGCCCCTGGTGGGAGCCGGGAACCGCACACGGTTACCACGCGCAGACGTACAGTTGGCTGATCGGCGAGCTGGTCCGGCGGGTGGACGGGCGGACCCTCGGCACCGTCCTCGCCGAGGAGATCGCCGAACTGCTCGCCGCGGACCTCTGGATCGGCGTACCGCCCGACCGGCAGGACCGCGTCGGCCGCATCGCCCCCGTCGAGCCGCCGCCACCGAGAGGCGGAGCCCCGCGTGTACGTCCGCGCCGGGAGGTCGCCGAGGCCTACGCCGATCCCGCGTCGCTCACCCGCCGCGCCTTCGGCACCGTCTCGCCGGCCCCGGACGAGAACGCGTCCGCCTGGCGCGCCGCCGAACTCCCCGCCTCCAGCGGCATCGCGACCGCTCGTGGACTCGCCGATTTCTACGCCGCGTTGGGCGCCGGGCGGATACTCGGCCGCCGCATGCTCGCGCAGGCCCGTACGGAACACTCGTCCGGCCCGGACCGAGTGCTGCTCGCGAAGACTCGCTTCGGGCTCGGCTTCATGCTGCACAGTCCCGCAGCACCCATGAGCTCACCCGCCGCCTTCGGTCACCCGGGCCGCGGAGGCTCGCTCGCCTTCGCCGACCCCGAACTCGGGTTGGCCTTCGCGTATGTCACCAACGGGATGCGGCCTGGCGTCACGAGCGATCCGCGCGCCCAGTCCCTGGTGCGAGCGGTCCGGCAGTGCCTGGAGGCGAAGGCAGCGGTCGCCGCGTAGCGCGCACGCGTATTGACAGGGGTCGGTCGGCGCGGGCCACTATGGGTTACGCAAAAATGAACGTTACGTTCAGTACGTGGCTATGCGGGCTGTGCTGCACAGCAGGCCCACCCTGCGCTCTGCATGTCTCGAACTCTGGAGTCCTCCATCGACGGCGTCTTCCCGTAACGGGGTCGCCATACTGAAAGTGTGAACATGTCAGGGCATGGTCGCGGTCGACGGGTGCAGGCTCACGGGGCTTCGCGCGGGCGGTATCTGCGGCCCCTGTTCAGTGTGCGAAACGTCGCCGGACAGGTGCTCATCCTGCAGCTGGTGGTCTTCCTGCTGCTCGTGGTGGCGGCCCTGGTGGCGTTGGTGCTCCAGGCGCAGCGGCAGGCGACCGACCAGGCGCGCCGTGAAGTTCTGGCCGTCGCCGAGACGTTCGCGAACTCCCCGGGCGTCGTCGAAGCACTCGACAGCCGTGATCCGACGGCCGTGCTCCAGCCGCTCACGGAGAAGGCGCGGAAGCTGGCGGGCGTGGACAGCATCGTGGTGTTCAGCACGGAGGGCATCCGGTACACGCACCCCGACCCGAAGGAGATCGGCAAGCATGTCGTCGGCCCCTTCGAGAAGGCCGCGAAGGGCACGCCCTTCACCAACGTCGAGGGAGTCGAGGGCCCGATCGGCCTCTCCGTGTACGCGGAAGTCCCGGTCTTCAGGCCCGACGGTTCGGTCGCCGGGATCGTCTCGCCCGAGATCAGGCTCAAGTCGGTCCGCCAAGAGGTGACCGGACAGCTGCCCCTGCTCTTCGGCGTCGCCGCAGGCGCCCTCCTCCTGGCCATGGGCGGCTCGGCGCTGGTGAGCCGGCGCCTCCTGCGCCAGACGCACGGCCTCGGGCCGGCCGAGATCACGCGGATGTTCGACCACCACGAGGCGGTCCTGCACTCGGTGCGGGAGGGCGTGCTGATCACCGGGGCGGACGGCAGGCTGCTGCTCGCCAACGATGAAGCGCGCCGCCTCCTGGAACTGCCCGAGACGGCGGAGCTGATTTCCGTCTCCGAACTCGGCCTGCCTCCCGCCATCGCGGAACTGCTCGCCTCGGGGCGAACGGCGACCGACGAGCTCCAGCAGGTCGGGGAACGGATCCTGGCCGTCAACGTACGGCAGGTCGACCACTACGGAGTCCGAGAGGGCAGCGTGGCCACGGTGCGCGACTCCACAGAGCTGCGGGCCCTCGCCGGCAGAGCCGAACTGGCCCGCGGACGCCTGCAGTTGCTGTACGAGGCGGCGACGCGCATCGGTACGAGGCTGGACGTGGCCCGTACCGCCGAGGAGCTCGCCGAGGTGGCCACCGGCCGGTTCGCGGACTTCGTGAGCGTCGACCTGGCCGAGTCCGTGCCGGAGGGCGAGGAGCCGGACGGCACGGAGACAGTGCTGCGGCGCACCGCGGTCATCGGGACCCGTGGCGGCCACCCGCTCCACCCTGTCGGTGCCGCCGTCTCGTACCAGCCCTCCGCCGGCCCGGACACGCGGCAGGCCGTCATCGCCTCGGGCCTGGACAGTGACAACGAGTGGCAGGAACTGACCCCCGAGGACACGCACGCCGTCACCGACCACGGGATCCACTCCCTGATCAGGGTGCCGCTCGCAGCCCGCGGCGTCGTCCTCGGCATCGCCACTTTCTGGCGTGGCCGGCACTCCGAGCCCTTCGAGGCCGACGACCTGGCCCTTGCCGAGGAGATGGTCGCGCGGGCCGCGGTCTGCATCGACAACGCCCGCCGCTTCACCCACGAACACGCGACGGCCGCGACCCTGCAGCGCAACCTGATGCCCCGCGGGCTCCCCGACGTCACCGCGCTCGACGTGGCCCACCGCTACCTGCCCGCACAGTCGGGCGTGGGCGGCGACTGGTTCGACGTCATCGCCCTGCCCGGCACCCGCGTGGGCCTCGTCGTGGGCGACGTGGTCGGCCACGGGCTGCTCGCCGCCGCGACCATGGGCCGGCTGCGCACCGCCATCCACAACTTCGCCACCCTCGACCTTCCTCCGGACGAACTCCTCGCCCACCTCGACGAGTTGGTGACCCGCACCGACGTCGAAGAGGCCGTGGACGAGGAGCGCGTGGGCATCACCGGAGCCACCTGCCTGTACGCGGTGTACGACCCCGTCGACGGCCGCTGCACGATCGCCCGAGCCGGACACCCCGAGCCCGCCCTGGTCCACCCCGACGGGCGCGTCGAGTACCCGCACGTGCCGGTGGCGCCGCCCCTCGGCCTTGGCGGGGGAGTGCCCGTCGAGACCGCCGAGCTCACCCTGGCCCCCGGCTCCCAACTGGTCCTCTACACGGACGGCCTCGTGGAGGACCGGCACCGCGACTTCGACGTCGGCCAGGAGCTGCTGCGCACCGCCCTCACGGGTGCGGGCCGCACGCCCGAGCAGCTCTGCCGGGCCGCCTTCGACGCCATGGTGCCCGAGCACCCCCGCGACGACATCGCCCTGCTCGTGGCCCGCACCCGGACCCTGGACCCCGACCGCGTCGCCGACTGGGACATCGCCGACGACCCGGCTTCCGTCCCGCCCGTCAGGGCCGCCTGCGCCCGCCGCCTCGCGGACTGGGGGCTTGAGGAGATCGCGTTCACCACCGAGCTGATCATCAGCGAGCTGGTCACCAACGCCATCCGCTACGGCGCCGAACCCATCAGGCTCCGGCTGATCCTCGACGGGGCCGCGCTCATCTGCGAGGTCTCCGACGGCTCCAGCACGTCCCCGCACCTGCGCCGAGCGAGGGCCACGGACGAGGGCGGCCGCGGGCTTTTCCTCGTCGCACAGTTCGCCGAGCGCTGGGGTACGCGGTACGGAGCGCGCGGCAAGGTCATCTGGACCGAGCAGAACATCCACGGAGGTACGGAGCCGACGGCGGACCTGGGCGACTTGTTGCTCGACCAGTGGGACGACACCTTGCTGTGAAGCCGAACCAGTAGCCGAACCAGTAGCCGAACCAGCAGCCGAACCCGGGCAGAGCCGCCCGAGCTGCCCGAATGAGGCCTGTTCGAAATTTGAACGAGGAGTTTGTAGGCTGAACCAGCGGCCCGTCATCGCGTACGGCCGCAGATTTGCCCCCCACGCACCAAAGAGGTCCCCATGAGCGACGACTCCGCCGCGCCCGCCGAGCTGATCAACAAGTCCGTGGTGAAGGCGGCGCGCCTGTTGCGGGAACTGGCGGCCCAGCCGGGCGGCGGTGCCACCGCGACCACACTTGCGAAGGCTGTGGGGATGTCCAGGCCGACCACGTTCCGGCTGCTGCTCAGCCTGGAGCACGCCGGCCTCGTGGACCGCATCGACAACAACTACGTACTGGGCTGGGAGCTGGCCCGCCTCGGCCGGTACGCGGATCCGCACTCGGGCGTGGCGCAGCGTGCGCAGCCGCTGCTGCAGGAGCTGGCGGACGAGCTGAACGAGTCGGCCACGCTCTCCGTGCCCACGCCCAACAACGGTCTGGAGCTGATCGCGGAGGCGTACGGCTCGCATGTCGTGGGCGTGATGAACCAGGACATGCGCGGGCAGCACTATCCGCTGCACGCCAGCTCGACGGGGAAGGTGTTCCTCGCCGAGCTCGGCCGGGAGCGGGTGACGGCGCTGCTGCCGGAGAAGCTGGAGGCGTTCACCGGGCAGACGATCACGGACCGCACGGATCTGCTCCGCGAGCTGGACCAGGTTCGTGAGCAGGGGTACGGGATCATCGACAACGAGCTTGAAGAGGGCTTGCTCTCGCTGTCCCGCCCGGTGCGGGACCCGGCCGGCGAACTGATCGCGATCCTGACGGTCAACGGCCCCCGTTACCGCCTGACGCGTGAACAGATCCCCGGCACGCTGGAGTTGATGCGGCACATGGTGGAGCGGTTCGCCGGGGTGCTGTGGGAGCAGACGGACTGACAGGTCAGAACCCGCCGGGCGTCTGACAGGAAAATGCCGGGATGCATTGCGCGGTCCGCACAACCGCGCAATGCATCCCGGCGGCCCCCTCGGGAGTGGTTTTGTGCCGGGGCGGGGTCAGACCGCCTCGAACTGCACCCGTCCGAGCCCGTTGAACTCCGCCGTCACCGTGGCCGCGCGCTTCAGGGGGACCGCCTCCAGGCAGCTGCCGGGGAGGATGATCTGGCCCGGCTCGAAGGCGATGCCGTACTGGGAGAGTTCGTTGCAGACCCAGGCGATGGCGGCGATGGGGTTGCCGAGTACGGCGGAGGCGGGGCCCGAGCCGACCTGCTCGTCGTCGTAGTGCAACGTGCCGTGCATCGCGGAGAAGTCGAGCTCGGTCAGGGGCTTGGGGGTGGTGCCGAGGACGATGGCGCCGACGGAGCCGTTGTCGGCGAGGGTGTCGGCGATCTGGATGCGCCAGTCCTTGAAGCGGGAGTCGATGATCTCGACGGCAGGGAGGACGTACTCGGTCGCGCGGATCACGTCGGCGACCGTGACGTTCGGGCCCTCCAGGCGGTCCTTGAGCAGGAAGGCCGGCTCGACTTCGGCGAACGGCTCGATGAACCGGTCGAGTTGGACGGGTCGGTTCTCCAGGAGGAAGTCGCCGGCGAGGAGGTGGCCGTAGTCGGGCTGGTCGACGCCGAAGGCCTCCTGCATGGCCTTGGCGATGTTGCCGAGTTTGTAGCCGACGAGGCGGTCGCCGTCGGCGATGCGGCAGCGGACGTTGTGCTGCTGGATGGCGACGGAGTCGGCGAGCGCGAGGTCGGGCAGCGCGTCGGTGAGCGGGGTGATGGCCCGGCGCTCGCGGCGGGCCGCTTCGATGGCGTCGGCGATCGAGACGAGGTGCTGGTCCATGGCTGAGGTTCCTTGCGGGAGAAGCGGGCGGAGTGGCGTGTTCAGCGCTGGGCCGGCGCCGAGGTGACGCTGAGCGGGAGGCCCCGGGTCTCGGGGGCGGTGATCTGGGTGACGACCGCGCCGATCACGCAGAGCGCCGCGGCGACGAGCATGGTCGGGCCGACGCCGATGGTGGACAGGGCGGTCGGCACGAGGAACGTGCCGAGGGCCGCGCCGATCCGGCTGGTCGCGGTCGCCAGGCCGATGCCCGCGCCACGGATGTCCGTCGAGAACACCTCGTTCGGGTAGACACCGGTCACCGCCGTGGACATGGCGTTGGTGTACGCGAAGAGCAGGAAGCAGAGCAGGATCACCACGGGCGCGGCGGTCGGCCAGAAGCCGACGACTCCGAGGGCCAGGGCGCACGTCCAGAACTGCGGGATGACCAGCTTCCGTCGGCCGACGCGCTCGATCAGGACGAACGTGGTGCCCGCGCCGGCGAGCGCGAGGCCGTTGACCCAGAGCGCGCCCATGAACCCGTCGCCCAGGCCGAAGTCGGCGAGCACGGTGGGCGCGAACGACGCGATGGCGAAGTACGGCGTGACCGTGCAGAACCAGAACACGCAGATGAACACCGTCACCTTGAGATAGGCGGGGGAGAACAGCCGCCAGAAGCTGGCCTTGCGGACCTGCTCGTCGGCGAGGTCGGCGATGTCGGTGGGGTCCTCGAAGTACCTCTCTGCGATGGCCTTCGCCTCCTCCACGCGGCCCTTGCTCATCAGCCAGCGCGGCGACTCCGGCGTGCCGGCGCGGGCGATGAAGAGGATGACCGCGGGGACGGTGCTGGTGGCGAGGATGATCCGCCAGTCCAGGTCGTACGCGGAGCCGAGCCCGTAGCCGATGGCGTACGAGGCGATGTAGCCGAGGTACCAGGCGAACTCCTGCAGAGCGAGGAGCTTGCCGCGCAGCCGGGTGGGCGCGAACTCGGCCAGCAGCGGCCAGCCGATCGAGTACTCGGCGCCGATGCCGATGCCCATCAGGAGACGTACGAGGAACAGCTGCCAGCCGGTGTCCACGAGGAACTGCAATGCCGAGCCGACGACGAAGACCGCCATGTCGAGCGTGAACATGCGCTTGCGGCCGAACCGGTCCGACAGATAGCCGCCGAGCGGACCGCCGAAGAAGATGCCGATCAGAGCCGATGCCGCGATCAGGCCCTGCCAGGCGGCGGAGAGGCCCAGGTCCTTGCTGATGGCGGCGTTGACGGCGCCGATGGTGCCGAGCACATAGCCGTCGATGAACATCCCGCCGGACGCGATCGCGGTCAGGCGGCGAAGGAACGTCCTGCTCTCCCCGCCTCTGGCGGCAGTCGGCGGCGGACTCTCGGTGAGGGCGGTCATCGGCGGTTCTCCACTTCGGTGGTACGACGTGCCGACGCATCAACGGGTGGGAAAGAGCCGGGATGCGCCGGACGGGGTGCGGGTGCGGTGCGCAGAGAGCTGCTCGCCGGGGTGCTCGGCAGCCTGTACGTGGGGGTGTGCCTACGGATGGCGATCGGCGCACGTAGGTCGATGCCGGGCAGTGTGGGCCCTCAAGAGAACATCCGCATTGTATGAACGTGATGTTCAATCTGAGGCCGCGCTGCCGACCGCAAATTTCCACGACCGTTTCCGGGCTGTCAAGAGTTCGCGTGGCTCCGCTGTGCAGCGCTGGACGCCAGCCGACCGCCTTCACCTGGCCTTTCCGAGTCCCGGGCGGCGGAGTCGCCGTCGGTTGGGCGGGGCGGATTCGGCCTTGTCCGGGACCGGCCCGAATCGGTCGACCACACCCTCTTGACGGAAGGCGATGCGCATCTCAAACTGAACGCATCGTTCGAATGGTGAACGTAGACGTCTCAACGCCTCGCGGCTCTGCGAGGACCGACGGACAGCTCCTCGCTCGCGCTCCGGGAGGGACACCACATGAGCACCCAGCCGCTGAAACTCTTCGCTTTCGACGTCAGCGCCCCCGCCCACCTCACGGCGGGATCCTGGCGGGACGCCGCCGACCAGGGCTTCAGGTACACGGACCTGAGCTACTGGACGGACACGGCGAAGATGCTGGAGGAGGCCCGCTTCGACGGGATCTTCTTCGCGGACAACGTCGGCTACCACGACGTGTACGGCGGCACCCCGGACGCCGCGTTCCGCGACGCCGCACAGTTCCCCATCAACGACCCGACGCTGCTCGTCTCCGCGATGGCCTCGCACACCCGCCACCTCGGCTTCGGCGTCACGGCCTCGCTCACGTACGAGCAGCCGTACTCGCTGGCCCGCCGCTTCTCCACGCTCGACCACCTCACCGGGGGCCGGGTCGGCTGGAACATCGTCACCTCCTACAGCGACGCCGCGGCCCGCAACTTCGGTCTCTCGCAGCAGATCCCGCACGACCAGCGTTACGACCTGGCGGACGAATACATGGAGGTCGTCTACAAGCTGTGGGAGGGCTCCTGGCAGGACGACGCCGTCGTCCGGGACGCGGAGAGCGCCACCTACCTGGACCCGGCGCGCATCCACTCGATCCGGCACAAGGGCCAGTACTTCGACGTGCCCGGCATCCACCTGTGCGAGCCGTCGCCGCAGCGCACGCCGATGCTGTTCCAGGCGGGCACGTCCTCGCGGGGCATGAAGTTCGCCGCCGCCAACGCCGAGGCGGTGTTCGTCAACACGATGACCCCGGAGATGACCCGGCGCAGCGTCGACAAGATCCGTACCGCCGTCGCTGAGGCCGGCCGTGACCCGCGCTCGGTGAAGGTCCTCGCCCTGATGACCGTGATCGTCGCCCCGACGGACGCCGAGGCGCAGGCCAAGTACGAGGAGCACGTCCGCAACGTCTCCTACGACGGCGCGCTCGCCCGTTTCGCCGGCTGGACCGGCATCGACCTGTCCGGCGTCGACCCGGACATGCCCCTCGAATACGTGGACGTCGAGGCGTCCCGCTCGATGGTCGAGATGTTCACCAAGGCCGACCCGAACCGGAAGTGGACCACCCGGCAGGTCGCCGAGTTCATCGGCATCGGCGGCAGCGGTGCCGTGATCGTCGGCTCCCCGCAGACGGTGGCCGCCGAGATGCGCAAGTGGCAGGAGACCGCCGACCTCGACGGCTTCAACCTCTCCTACGCCACCAAGCCCGGCGGCTGGCAGGACTTCATCGAGCTCGCGCTCCCCGTCCTGCGCGAGGAGGGCCTCGCCCGCACCGAGTACGACGAGAACGCCGCCACCCTCCGCGAGTCCTTCTACGGCGTCGGCCAGAACTACACCCTCGATGCCCACCCGGCCTCGAAGATCCGCGCCGCCGCCCCTGGCACCGGCGCCGACTTCACCAGCTGACCCCCGCCCCCCGACTGCCGCCCGTCCTGCTCCAGGGCGCACTCGGCCGTCCCGCACTCCTCGCACAATGACGTGGAAGGAACCGTCGCCATGACTGTCACCAGCACCGCCACGGGCGTCCAGAACGCCGTCGACCAGCGCCTCTTCCGCGATGTCATGGGGCATCTGCCCACCGGCGTGGTGGCGATCACCGGTGTGGAGGTCGAGACCCTGCGCCCGGCCGGGATGATCGTCGGGACGTTCCAGTCCCTCTCGCTCAGCCCCGCCCTCGTCACCTTCAGCGTCGACCGCTCCTCCAGCAGCTGGCCGAAGATCCGCAGCGGCGGCCGGTTCAGCGCCAGCGTCCTCGCCGAGCACCAGACCGACGTCTGCAAGGCCCTGTCGCGGAAGTCCGGCGACAAGTTCGAGGGCGTGGAGTGGGTGCCGTCGCCGGAGGGCTGCCCGCAGTTCCTCGGTGCCTCGGCCTGGATCGACTGCGAGATCGAGCAGGAGCTGGACGGCGGCGACCACGTCATCGTCATCGGCCGCGTCCTGCGCATGGACGGCGGCTTCACCGAGCCGCTCGTCTTCCACAAGGGCAAGCTCGGCGGCTACCGCCTCCCGGCAGCCGCCTGACCGGCCCCGCCCGTGGCCAACCCGTACACCTCTGAGGGCACCTCAGAGGAGGGGGAAACGGAGTGCCGGTTCCTGCCCCGGCACGTCCGTGACGACGGCGCGCGGCCGACACTGCGCGCCGTCCCACCCCACCCCAACTGTGCGCAACAGGAACCCCGTTGAAGGGGCATTCGCAAAGAACACCGGCCCCGGAGGGCAACCATGAATGAGCAAGCAGACATCGTCATCGTCGGAGCGGGCGTCGCGGGCCTGGTCGCGGCCCGCGAACTCGGCCGCCAGGGCCTGGAGACCGTGGTGCTGGAGTCGCGGGACCGGCTCGGCGGCCGCACCTGGACCGACCACCGGCTCGGCCGCGACCTGGAGATCGGCGGCACCTGGCTGCACTGGACGCAGCCGCATGCCTGGGCCGAGGTCAACCGCTACGGCCTGGAGGTGACCCGCGGCCCGCGCTCCGAGGAGACCTTCTGGCTCGCCGGGGACGAGGTCCGCCGCGGCACCCTCGACGACTTCATGAACCTCATCGACCCCGGCATGACCCGCCTCCTCGAAGAGACCATGACGTGGATCCCGCGCCCGGACGACCCGCTGCGCAACCCGGACCTCGCCAAGGCCGATGCCTGGACGGTGCAGGAGAAGCTCGACGAGCTGGACCTGCCGGTCGAGGAGCGCAACGCCAACGAGGCGGCCTGGGTCGGCCACTTCAACGCCCCGCTCGACCAGTGCTCGTTCGTCAACGCCCTGCGCTGGACCGCCGCTTCGGCCGGCGCGTGGCACCTGATGCACGAGTCGTCGGCGATCTTCCGGCTCGCGGGCGGTACGAAGGGTTTGGTCGCGGCGATCGCGGCGGACGCGGAGGCCTCGGGGAACGCCGACATCCGCCTGAGCGCGCCGGTCCGCTCGATCACCCACGACGCCGACGGCGCCACCGTGACCTACGGCGACGGGCACACGGTCAACGCCCGCCGCGTGATCGTCACCCTCGGCCAGAACCTCCTCGACGGTCTGGACGTCACCCCCGCCCTGCCCGAGGCGAAGCTCGCCCCGGCCCGCGAGAAGACCGCGTCGCAGGGAGCGAAGGCCTGGATCCGCGTGCGCGGCCCGATCAAGCCGTTCTTCGCCTACTCCTCGCAGCACCACCCGCTCTCCGTCGTACGCACCGAATTCATCGGCGAAGACGACGCGGTCCTGGTCGCCTTCGGCGCCGACGCCACCCGCATCGACGTCAACGACCGGGACGCGATCGCCGCCGCCCTGAAGGTGTGGCGCGACGACCTGGAGGTCCTGGAGGTCGGCGGCCACGACTGGATGGCCGACGAGAACTCCCGCGAGACCTGGCTGATCCAGCGGCCCGGCCAGTTCACCGGCCACCACGCCGCACTCCAAGCCCCGTCCGGCGTACTGCACTTCGCGGGCGGCGACTACGCCAACATCTGGGCCGGGTTCATCGACGGGGCGGTGGAGAGCGCCACCCGCGTCGCCCGCCAGGTTCGCGAGAGCCTCGCCTGACGAGGGCCGACAGCCCCACCGGGCCGGGGAGTCACCAAGCCCGGCCACTCATCCGCCCGCGGTGCCCGAGGGACAGCCGCCGCGGGACTCACCGCCGGTCCTGCCGAGCCTTCCTCTCGGCAGGACCGGTGTCGCGTACGAGGAAAGGAAGGTGTGCCATGGAGAGCACAGCCGTGGCACCCGGCAGGGCCGTCCGCCCGCGCACGCTGGGGAGCGCCGCACCGGCACGCGACGAACAGGCCCCCACCCGCTCGTACGACGGCTCGCGGAACGCACCGCCGGCGTGGGCCCTGCGCAGGGTCGCCTCCGCGCTGTCGGCCTCCGGCCGGACCACCGGAACCCAAGTGCGCGCCGACGCGGCCGAGTTGGCCCAGCGCACAGGCCTCAGCAAGAGCCTGACCCGCCGCTGCCTGCAGTGGCTCCGGGAGCGCCCTGTGCGCTGATTGCCCGGAGCCGGACTTCAGCCGCTCAGAGGCCCATGTCCTTGAGCCAGCGGCCCGTCGTACGCGGTGTGACGCCGAGGAGTTCCTGGGCGGAGCTCTCCGGGACGATCGAGCGGTGGGGGAGTGCGCTCATGGCCTGGTAGAGACCCGCGACATCGGCGGCCGGACCCTCGCCGATCACCGGCGCGACCGAGGCCCGCATCTCCTCGGGCGTGATCGGCTCGAACACGACCTCCTTGCCGAAGTGCGCACCGAACGCCGAGGCCAACTCCGGCCCGATGAGCGCCGGGTACTGCCCCACGGACACCTCACCAGACACGTCGCCGCGCTCGAACAGGGCGAGTGCGACGTCGGCGATGTCCAGGTGCGACGCCCAGGAGACGGGGAAGTCCGCGCGGATCGGGTACGGCAGCGCGCCCCGCTCGCGGACCGTGTCCATCACGTACGGCATGAGCAGGTTCTCCAGGTACAGCGTGGGCGCGATCACCACGTACGACACTCCGCTCTCCGCCAGGCCCGCGGCCAACTCGGCCGCCGCGCCGCCGGCCTCCGGGGCCGTCGGCGCGCCGCTCGTGGAGAACACGACGCGGGCCGGGCGGGCGGCGCGGACGGCGGCGACGATGTTGCGCGCGTAGGCCAGGCGGTCCTCCTCGGCGACCACCGGCAGATGGACGAAGACGCCGTCGGCGCCCCGGTACGCGTCGGTCAGCGCCTTGACCGAGTCGTAGCCGGCGGCCAGCACACGTGCGCCTTCCACGACGGTGTCCGGCTTGCGGGTCAGGGCGGTCACGGACTTGCCCGCGGCGACGAGAGCAGCGACGACGGGGGCACCTTGGGCGCCGGTGGCGCCATGGATCACGTAGGTCATGGAGCCATTAGTGCATGCGATGCACCAGTTACATCAACTGCACTAATGGAGTTATCGTCAAGAACATGACCGAACCCTGTCTGCCCGAGTGCGGAGTCGCCCGCTTCCTCACGCTGCTCAACGGTCCGTGGGCCACGCTGATCGTGCGCGAGCTGCTGCACGGCCCGCACCGCTTCACCGAGCTCCGCGAGGCGCTGCCCGGCATCAGCCCGCACACCCTGACCAGCCGCCTCCGCCAGTTCGAGCGCCACGGAATCGTCACGCGCACGACGTACGCGGAGATCCCGCCCCGCGTCGAGTACGCCCTCACGCCGCTCGGCGAGGGCCTGCGCGAGGTGCTTGAGGCCATGGGCGACTGGGCGATGGGCGTCCCGGACCCGGGAGTTGAGGCGGCTGTCTGATGGAGGTGGACGTGGGTAGAGCGATTGTTCTACCTTGTGCGCGTGGCCGACAGGAAGCAGCGGATCGCGGGTGATCTGGAGCGGAGTTTCGCCGAGCAAGGATTCGCCGAGCAGGGCGTCGGGGCCCTGCGCGCCGACGCCGATGTCTCGCTGAGGACGCTCTACAAGTACTTCCCCAGTCGCGAGTCGATGATCGTCGGCGCGCTTGAGCATCGGGACCGGGCCTACTTCGAGTGGCTCGCCGGCGGTCCGGCGGACGGCGTGGAGCATGTGCTGTACCCCCTAGTTCGGCTGGGGGACTGGCTGGCCGAGGTGGCCAACACGGGCTGCCTCTTCCTGAATGCGCTGGCCGAATATCCGAACAGCGAGGCCATCGCCGCGACGGTCACTGCGCACAAGGAGCGGCTTGCCGAGGAATTCCGGCGGCGTTTGCAGGAGATTGCGCCGGACCGTGACACCGGACACTTGGCCGAAACGCTCTTCCTGCTGCACGAGGGCATGACGCAGGCGGCTCGCCTGCAGGGACGGGAGAAGGCCACGAAGGCGGCCTTGCGCGCTGCTCGTGCCGCGCTGTCCGCCGAAGGCATCCTCTAGGCCAGCTCGGTGGGGAAATCGTTTTCAGAAAGGGCAATTGCTGTGTCAGCGTTCCGCAACGCCTCTGGCGACCACGTTGCTCCGCCTGTCTTCAAGGACGAACGCAAACGCACTTTCCTCAACCCTGAAGGCGCGGACAAGCCGCTGCAGAGCCCGCTGACTTCAGACGTACTTGAGGGGGCACGCAGCTACCGACTGGCGCGAATCCGCGAGCAGTTGGAACAGCATGACTGCGCGGCGATTCTGCTCTACGACCCGGTCAACATCCGTTACGCGTTGGACTCGGTCAACATGAGCATCTGGACGATGCACAACGCCGCTCGCTACGCACTGATCTTCGCCGACGGCCCCGCGGTTCTCTTCGAGTTCCACGGCGCAGAGCACGTCAACGACGGCCTTTCCCTTGTCGACGAGATCCGCGCAGCGCGTACGTGGCTGTACTTGGTCGCCGGCGAACATCTCGAAGACCGCGTCGGAACGTGGGCCGATGAGATCGCGGACCTGATCGCCGAACGGGGACGCAACCGTCGGCTGGCTGTCGACAAGCTCGAGCACCTCGGGGTCGCTGCTTTGGAGAAGCGCGGCATCGAGATCGTTGAGGGCCAGGAACTGACCGAGCACGCCCGCTGCATCAAGAGTGCTGACGAGATCGAGTTGATGCGCTGGACGATCCGGGTCTGCGAAGCGGGGATGGCGCGCATGTACGAAGTCTCCGAACCGGGCAGAACCGAGCGGGAGATCTGGGCGGAACTCCACTTCGAGAACGCCCGCTCCGGCGGGGAATGGCTGGAGACGAAGCTCCTAACGGCTGGTACTCGTACGAACCCCTGGTATCGGGAGTGCTCCGACGCGCGCGTTGAGCTGGGAGACATGATCTCGTTCGACACCGACATGATCGGGCCGTACGGGTACTGCGCTGACCTCTCCCGGTCCTGGACCTGCGGTCATGTTGAAATGACGGCCAAGCAGCGTGAGTTGTACGCAGTGGCTCGGGAACAGATCGAACACAACACCGCGTTGCTTCGCCCCGGATTGAGCTTCGAGGAGTTCAACGAGCTCTCCTGGCGAATTCCCGAAAAGTACCTGCCGTACCGGTACTCGGTCGCGGCGCACGGCACCGGAATGGCCGACGAATGGCCCTGGGTGCATCTCCACCCCGACTTCGAGCACAACCACGGCGGAGCGTTCCAGGAAAACATGGTCGTCAATGTGGAGAGTCTGATCGCCGAAGCGGGGTCGGAGAGCATCAAACTCGAAACCCAAGTCCTCATCACGGCCACCGGGCCCGAGCGCCTCGACCGATTTCCCTGGGAAGAGGTCTGACCGCATGCCTAAGGAGAACCCCTTGATCATGCCTGCCGATCTGCAGGACCAGGCGCGCGAACTGGACAAGGCCACACAGCAGTTGCTTGAAACGGCGGAGCGACTTCACCCGGGCGGGACGGAGGAGGACTCCCTCCTCCCAGGGTGGTCCCGCGGCCATGTGCTGACCCACCTCGCGCGGAACGCCGATGGGATGCGCAACCTCCTGACCTGGGCGCGCACCGGACGCCCCACGCCGATGTACGCCAGCGCACGGCATCGCGCCGAGGACATCGAGGCGGGAGCCGGCAGGCCGCCGGGCGTAGTCCTCGCCGACCTTCGGGAGTCCGCCGGGCTGCTGGCCTCGGACATCGACGCAATGCCGCACGCCGCGTGGAGTCAGGAGGTCCGGTTCCTGGACGGAGAGGCCTTCCCCGCTGAGCGGCTCCTGTGGGTTCGGCTCAAGGAAGTCGAGATCCACCACCTTGACCTCGCCGCTGGGCGAACCCCCGACGACTGGCCCACGGAGTTCGCTCAGCGGGCCCTCACCGAAACCGTCGGCTCGTTCAGCGGACGCGAAGACGGTTGGGCGGTCCACCTGTTCGACGTGGACACCGGGGCGCACCATCTCGTCGGGCATCCGACGATGGCCACTCCCCGTATTCACGGCACTGCTGGGCACCTGCTGGTCTGGCTCATCGGCCGTGGCGCGGTCGCCGACGTAAGCACCGACAGCGGACTCCTGCCCACACCACCCGCGTGGTCCTGACCCATCCCAGCTCCCGCAACGCCGAACCGGCAGTCCCCGAAGCCCTGTTGCTTCGGGGACTGCCGGTCATGTTCCGAGCCGGGGGCGTCAGCCCAGCTCAGCCCGTCACAGCGCCCACGTCGAGATCGGTGCGCCGAGGACCTTCTCGTCGACCGTGATGCCCAGGCCCGGTGCGGCAGGCGGTCGTACGAGGCCGTCCTTGCCCACCGCGTCGAACTCGGCGGTCTTCAGCGTCACCATGTCCGCGCAGTTGAGGACCGAGCGCAGCATCCGGGGCGGGACAGTGGCGCCGAGGTGGACGATGCCGGCGAAGGCGATTTCGGAGCCGACCGTGTCTTGGACGGATACGGTCAGGCCGTTGGCGCGAGCGATGTCGCGGTGGCGGCGTCCGCGGGTGAGACCGCCCGCCTTGGAGATCTTCAGGCCGATGCCGTCGGCCACGTCACCCGCGGCCGCGAACGCGATGTCCGCGTCCTCCACGCCCAGTTCGTCGATGATGATCGGGTACGGGCAGCGCTTCCGCAGAGACATGGTCTCCCGCCAGGTCGCGCAGGGAGCTTCGAGGGTGAAGTCGAGCCCCGAGGGCAGGAGTTGGAGCATCCGCAGCACGGACTCGGGCAGCAGCCCGTTGTTCACGTCGACGAGGAAGAACTCGCCAGGGCGGAAGTCCGCCAGGCTGGCGGCGATGCGCTCCGCGTCGAGGGACGGGCCGCCCTCCTCCTCCGAAGCACCGATCTTGATGGAGTGGGAGCGGTAGCCGCGGGCCCGGTGGTCGGCGATTCGCGCCCGCATCTCCTCCGGGTCGCCGGCGTGGATGGACGACATCTGCGCCATGCCGACGCCGGTCGAGCCGCCGAGCAGTTCCGCCACAGGCAGGCCGACCGACTTGCCGAACGCGTCCCAGCAGGCAACGTCAATGGCGGTCTTGGCGTGGTTGTGCCCGGTGAGGGCCTCGTCCATGGCGTCGTTGATCCGGTCGCACTGGCGCGGGTCGCGGCCGAGCAGGTGCGGGGCGATCTCCTCGATGCCGGCCCGTACGCCGCGTGCGTGCGAGGCGATCCAGGTGGAGCCGAAGGGGGTGGACTCGCCCCAGCCCTGCGTGCCGTCGTCGCAGGTGACACGGACGATGGAGGCGTCGAAGGAGGTGTACGTACGGCCGCCGGAGAGCAGGTAGGTGCCGCCGGAGTACGGGAGTTCGGCCTGGAAGAGCTCGATCTGGGTGATCTTCATCGCGTGGGACTCCGTCAGTCGCGGTTGGAGGTGGTCGGCGGAACGAGGACGAGCTTTCCGGTGTGCTTCTTGCTCAGGAATTCCTCCTGCGCGGAGGCGATGTCCGCCAGCGGGAAGGTCGCGGAGACGACGGGGCGGATCTCGTTGCGCTCGACGTAGGAGACGAGGTTCTCGAAGACCGCGTCGGGCTGGAACGTGCAGCCGAACAGGGTGAGGTCCTTCAAATACACCGTGCGCAGGTCGATCTCGCTGATCGGCCCGCCGATGGCCCCGGCGATCGCGTACCGGCCGCCGGTGCGCAGCACGTCAAGGAGCGAGGGCCACTGCGGCCCGGCCACCAGGTCCACGACCACATCGACGGAGCCCGCGCCCAGCTCGGCGACGAGGTCCGCGTCGCGGTCGAGCGTCCGGTCCGCGCCCTGGGCCAGTACGTCGGCGGCCTTGGCGGCCGAGCAGACGGCGGTCACGGTGGCCCCGCGCCGCTTGGCGAGCTGGACTGCGGCGAGTCCCACACCGCCCGATGCACCGGTGATCAGCACATGTTCTGCGCCTACTTCGGCCCGGTGCAGCATGTTCTCGGCCGTGGAGTACGCGCACGGCACGGCCGCCAACTCCTCGTCGGACCAGTCGCTTTGCACCGCGTAGGTGTCTGCGGCCGGGGCGGTCGCGTACTGGGCGAAGCCGCCGTCGCACTCGCTGCCGTACGTCCAGCAGGCGTACGGGGCGAAGTCGACGGGGGCGCGGAGCATCGTCCGTACGAGGACGCGCTGGCCGATCCTGCCGGGGGACACCCCCTCGCCGACGGCCACGACCCGGCCGCAGACATCGGCGCCCTGGATGCGCGGGAACGTGAGGGTGGTGCCGGACCAGGTGGCCTGGTCGCCGTCCGCGACCTCTCCGAAGCCCTCGGCACCGCCGGACTCGGTCTCGGACGTCACCTTCTTCGAGTACCAGCCGATGCGGGTGTTGATGTCGGTGTTGTTGATGCCGGCGGCGCCCACCTCGATGAGCACCTCGCCGGGCTTGGGCGAGGGGACGGGGACGTCGGTGCGGTACTCCAGCTTGTCGATACCGCCGTGGCCCGTCAGGAGCACGGCGGACATGGTCTCGGGCAGCAAGTCAGGTTCCTTTGCTCGGAGTTGAGAGTGCGCCTCGCTTGGGGTACGACGACACGGCGACGCGGCAGCGTACGAGCGCGGGGGCGCGGCGAGAGGGAAAGGGACCGCGCGTGGGTGTGTCGCAGACGCGCCGCCCCGTTAGCCGGGGAACGGCGACCCGTACGCAGTCGGAACGGGTGAACTGCACGTACTCCGCGTCAAGTTGAGGAGAGGCACGGCAGCTCAGGCGCTGAGTGGCTACGTGTTCAGACGTGCGCTCGGGTGCTGGGCCGGCGGATCAGGGCCTGCTCAGCGGCGGCACGTGCGGTCGAGGAGGGAGACCGGGGGTCGGTGCGGCGGCGTCGGCTCGGCGCGCGCGGTCAGTTCCTCGGCGGCGACGTTGAGAGGCAGCACGACCCCCGCGTCCCCGGGGACTTCGAGGCCGCACCGCAGCCCGTCGTCCACGGGCGCGAGACCGTACGATGTCATCGCCGCTCCATTATCGATAATCTCCATGAGGGCAAGGAGGCGGATCGTGGCGCAGAAGCAGGCCGACGGCGGCGCGGAGAGGCGGACCGGGGGCGGTGCGGCGGACCTCATCGAACGGCTGGAGCAGGAGATCGTCCTGGGCACTCGCTTCCCGCGTGAGCGCCTGGTCGAGGACGAGCTGATGGAGCGGTACGACGCCAAGCGGCACGTCGTACGGAGCGCGCTGAAGGAGTTGGAGAGCCAGGGCCTCGTCGAACGGCGCCGCAACATCGGCTCGTTCGTGCGCGCGTACACGGCCAAGGAGCTGCGTGACGTCTACGCGGTCCGTGAGCTGTTGGAGACGCACTGCGCGGGGCTCATCGAACTGCCCGTGGCCATCGATCGGCTGGCTGCCCTGACCGCGATCCAGAAAGACCACGACGCAGCCGTCGACACCGCTGACCTGCCCGCGCTCGTCCATAGCAACACCGCCTTCCATCAAGTCCTGTTCGGCCTCGCGGACAACGCCGCCCTGGTCGAGACGATCAACCGCCATGCCCGCATGACCCATGCGGTCCGCTCCGTCACCGCCACCTCCGCGGACCTGCGCGAGCGCTCCCGGAAGGAGCACTGGGCGATCATCCGCGCGCTCACGGACGGCGACCGGGAATCGCTGGTGGAGACCTGCCGTGCCCACCTGCTGCCGTCCCGAGACGCCTACCTGCAGCGGGTTGCCACGCACTGAGTTTCAGTACGTAGTCACGCGGAGGGGAAGTAGGCCATCGTCGCGTGGCGCAGGGTGAGGCGTGCGCCGGTTCTGCCGGGGAGGATCGCGTCGAACCGGGCGAGTTTCCCGCCGTCGAGGTGCGCGTCGCCGTCGAGGAGGACCAAGGCGTACGCGGTCTGCGAGGTGATGGTCAACTCCGTGTCGCCACGCAGGAGTTGGAGCGAGCCGGGGGTTCCGCTGCGGACCATGAGGTTGAGGGCGCGGGTGCCCGGCGGGACGACGGCCGTGGACACCTCCGCGTCGCCGGCGAACGTGATGCTCCGGGGGAAGTGCACGATGTGCAGGACGCCGTCGACCACGAGCTCCAGGGGCGCGGAGCGCGGGGCCGCGAGCAGGAAGTAGCGGTCCATGCCCGGCAGGGAAGAGAAAGGGCCCGGCTCGTCGATGTCCGCGAGGCTGAGCCGCCAGGCGGGGAGGTGGTCCGGGGCTGCGGAGGGTTCGCGGTGGATTTCGCGGGTCCAGCCGCCTCCGTTGGCCCACCGCTCAGGGGTGAGGTCGGTCGTGCGGATGATCCGGGCTGTGGTGGGGTGCTGGGCGGGCATGGCGATTCCTACTTCTGCTGGGGTCCTTCTGCGGGCGGCCGGTGCGGAGGAAGGGTATGTCGGCGCCCGTGCCGCGAACCGGCCGCGCTCCCCTCGTAGCGCGGCCGGTCGGTTCCTGTCACCTTCGGGTCATGCCTTCGACGTCAGATCCACCAGGACGTCGGCGAGTGCTGCGGTCCCGCTCTCCACGTCGGTGTCCTCGGCGTACTCCTCGGGCGAGTGCGAAATGCCGCTGGGGTTGCGGACGAACAGCATGCCCGTCGGGATGTGCGGCGCGAGCACGCCCGCGTCGTGGCCGGCGCCGGTCGGCAGCAGCGGGGCGCCGGGCAGCGAGGCGGACAGCTGGTCGCGCAGGCCGGCGTGGAAGTGGGCCGTCGGGCTGTAGGACTCCGCGGTGACCTCCGCGGCGCACCCCTGGGCGGCGGCGATCTCCGTGACGCGCGCGGTGATCGTGGCGAGCAGGGCGTTCACTGCGGCGTCGTCCGGGTGCCGGATGTCCAGCCAGAGGTCGACGGTGGAGGCGATCACGTTGGCTCCGCCGGGGACGGGCCGCAGTTTGCCGACCGTCGCACGGGCCTCGGGCACGGCGCGCGCCGCGTCCTGGGCGGCGAGGATGATGCCGGCCGCGGCGGCCATCGGGTCACGGCGGTCGTCCATCGCCGTGGTGCCCGCGTGGTTGCCCTGCCCCGTGACGCGTACCCGCCAACGCCCGTGCCCCAGGATGCTGGTGGCGACGGCGACCGGGTGGTCGAGGTCGACCAGACCGCGGCCCTGCTCGACGTGCAGCTCGACGAACGCGCCGATGCGGGCGAGCCGAGCGGGGTCATGCCCCATGTACGTCGGGTCGATCCCCGCCCCGCGCGCGAGGTCGGCCAACGTGTTGCCGTCGTCGTCCCGCAAGGCGAGAGCGCGGTCGCGGTCGACGGTGCCGGCCATCAGGCCCGAGCCCAGGCAGGCGAGCCCGAACCGCGAGCCCTCCTCCTCGGGGAAGACCGCGACGGCCAGTGGCCGCTCCAAGCGGTGGCCGCGCTCGCGCAGCGTGTCGACGGCCGCGAGCGCCGAGGCCACGCCGAGCGGACCGTCGAACGCGCCGCCTCCGGGCACCGAGTCGAGGTGGCTGCCCGTCACGACGACGTCGGTGCGCTCCTTGCCGGGCGCGTCCAGCCAGGCCCAGAGCGCGCCGTTGCGGTCGGTCTCCACTTCGAGACCGCGCTTCTCCGCCTGCTCGGTGAACCAGGAACGCAGCTCCAGTTCGGCCGTGGAGAACACCGGCCGGCTGTAGCCGCCGCGCTGCGCGTCGCGCCCGACGTCGGCGATCGAGGACATCATGGCGACGGTGTTCATCGAGCTCATCGGGTCGCTCCTGCGTGGGTCGTTCCGGTCAGGAAGGGCTCGGGGACCAGCGTCCGGCCCGCCGTCGCGTCGGCGGCTGTCGCGACACCTGCGGCGAGCGCGCCTATCAGCGGGGCGAACTTCGCGCCGTGTCCCGAGCACGGGGACAGGATCGTGAGCCCCTCACACCGGTCGAGGACGAAGTGCTCGTTCGGGGTGTTGGTGAACAGGCAGGTGGTCTCGGCGTACGGCTTGGGGTCCAGGCCGGGGTGGTGGCGGCGGACGTAGTTGATGACGCGGTCGCGGTTCTTGGCGTCCACCGTGCCGTCCTGGTCCGCGGCCGAGTGCAGCAGCTTGCCGCCGTTGAACTCGGCGACCTTCTGCCCCTGGAAGTCCGCGTCGCGACCGCCGGGCAGGCCGTACGTCTGGATCTGCAGGTTCTTGTGGATGAAGGTCGGCCAGCGGTGGTTCTCCCGGTAGCGGAAGTGATACGCCTGCTCCTGCCGGACCTCGATGTGCGGCAGGCCGGCCCGGAACGCGCTGGGCAGGGGGAGCAGGTCGAGCAGCTTCGGCAGCCAGCCGCCCGCCGCGATCACCACGCGCTCGGCGTCGATCCGCCTGCCGTCGGCGCTGCGCAGGGTGTAGCCGTGGCCGCGGCGCTCGACCGCCGTCAGGTCCCAGTCGGTGAGGAGCCGTGCGCCGTTCCTCTGAGCCTGGACGACCATGGCCTCGACGCTGCGCTCGGAGTCGATGACGCCGGCCTGCGGGTGCCAGAGCACCTTGGTCTCGAAGTTGAACTGCGGCCACCGGGCGGTCGCCTCGTCCTGGCTGAGCAACTCGTGCTCGATCCCGACCTGCTCCAGGACCGCGGTGAGCGCTGCGGGGTCGCGCTCAAGTCCCCAGTCCACAGCGCCGGTTGAGGTGATCAGCGTCTGGGCGCTCGCGGCCTCCAGCTGCGACCACAGGGCACGCGAGCGGGTGACCAGGCGCGTGTAGAACTCGGACGGGTAGGCGTACCGGAAGATCCTCGCCGAGCCGTGCGAGCTGCCGGCCTCGTCGGCGGGGGTGCCGCGCTCGACGATCGTGACTTCGTGCCCGGCGGCGGCGAGTTGCCACGCCGTGGCCGCGCCTGCCAGTCCCGCTCCGACGACGACGTACTGAGAGTGGTCAACATCCACGATGGAGGCTGCTTTCTGTGAGTCGCGCGTTCTGTGCGCTGCGTGCGACGTGTGTGCCTTGTGCGGTCGATGTGACCTGCACGTTCCGTGCGCTGGCCCCTCCAGTACAGCCAGGGATTACCCCGTACGTCCAATATCAATGATTCCGTGATTGATCTCCTGAGAGAGATAATCGGGGATAATCGAGCCCATGGAACTCCGACAGCTTCGTTGTGTCGTCGCGGTCGCCGAAGAGCTGCACTTCGGCCGCGCCGCCAAGCGTCTGCACATGGCCCAGGCTCCGCTCAGCGCTCAAATCCAACGGATCGAGCGGGAGTTGGGGCACAGGCTCTTCGAGCGGACCACCCGTAGCGTGCGGCTTACGGCGGTGGGGGAGGAGTTCTACCGGCGGGCGCTCGACATCCTCGCCCGGGTCGACGAGACCACCGCCGACCTGCAGGCGGTGGCTGAGGGCAGGGCGGGAACACTGCGGGTCGGCTTCGCCAGCTCGGCCAGCTACTCCGTACTGCCGCAGGCCGTACGCCACTTCCGACGGGCGGCACCGGACGTCGACCTGCAGTTGGTTCCCCTGACCAGCGCCGAGCAGGCCGAGCAGCTGCACGAGGGACGGCTCGACCTGGGCCTCGTGCGTGGCGAGTCCGGAGCGCTCGACCTCAGCACGGAACGCCTCTTCGAGGAACGCCTCGTAGCGTGCCTGTCCGTCGACCATCCCCTGTCCGCCGAGGCCGAGGTCTCCCCGCAGGCGCTCGCCGACGAGCCGATGATCTTCTTCCCCGCGCGGGACATGCCGGGTTACGTCTCGGAGATCCGCCCGGTCTTCGCCGGGTTGCCCTTTCCCCGGGTCCGTACGCGCGTCGTCCACCAGGAGACGGCGCTCGGGTTCGTGGCGGCCGGGATGGGCTTCACGGTGCTGCCCGAGTCGGTCTCCTCGTTCCGCCCTGCCGCCGTCCATGTCGCCCGTATCACCGGCGACCCCAGGACCGTCATGTGTCTGGCTCTTCCCGATGCGGAACTCTCTCCCGCGGCCGAGCGCTTCCGCGAGGCGCTGCGCGCGAGCGGGGCCTGACGCGTACGGGGCCCGAGGTGTACGGGTCCTGACACGTACGGGGCACTCGGCCGCGGTGGAGAGCTCCGGGTTCACGCGGAGTGCGTGGGGGCGCAGGCCTGGCTGAGGGTGAGGCCCTTGGTCTCGGGGGCGAGGCGGTGCGAGACGATGCCGCCGATCAGGCTGATGGCCGCAGCCAGAAGCATCGTGGTGGAGATGCCGAGCCCCTCGGCGGAGAGCGGCATGAGGAAGGTGCCGGCCGCGGCGCCGACGCGCGATGCGGCGGTGGCGAAGCCGACGCCCGCGCCGCGGATCTCGGTGGGGAACACCTCGCCCGGATACACCCCGGACAGAGCCGTGGAGACGGCGTTGACCAGGGAGAACACCAGGAAGCAGACCAGGATCAGGGCGGGGGAGACATCGGCGAAGAGGGCGATGACGACCAGGGCGACGGTGGAGATCCAGAAGGGCGGCACGGCCAGCTTGCGTCGTCCGACGCGCTCGATGAGCAGGACCGAGACCAGCGACCCGACGACCACGAGACCGTTGATCGCCAGCGCGCCGGACAGGCCGTCCTTGATGCCGAGGAGTTCGAGGACGGTGGGGGCGAAGGCGCCGATGGCGAAGTACGGGGTGACGTTGCAGACCCAGAAGACGCTGACGAAGATCGTGGCCTTGCGGTACTCGGGCGAGAACAGACGACTGAAACCGCCCTCGGTGCGGGGTGCCGGGGTCTGCAGGTCGTGCTGATCCTCCTCTTCCAGGTACTCGCGGGCCAGGGAGGTGGCTTCCTCGGTCCTGCCCTTGCTCATCAGCCAGCGCGGGGACTCGGGGGTGCCGAGGCGGAGCAGCAGCACGACGACGGTCGGGACGGTGCTGAGTCCGAGAATGACGGTCCAGCCGACGGACGTCGACGCGACGAGCGCGTACCCGACCGCGTACGAGACCAAGTAGCCCACGTACCAGGCGACTTCCTGCGCGGCGAGCAGCCGGCCGCGCAGGCGGGCGGGCGCGAACTCGGCGAGGAGCGGCCAGCCGATGGAGTAGTCGGCGCCGATCGCCAGGCCCATCACGAAGCGGACCACGACGAGTTGCCACGCCTCGGACACGAAGAACTGGGCCACGGAACAGACCAGGAACAGGGCGAGGTCGATGGTGAACATCGATTTGCGGCCGAACCGGTCGGCAAGATAGCCGCCGACCGGGCCGCCGAAGAAGATGCCGAGCAGCGCGGCCGCGGCGATCAGGCCTTCGCCGGCGGACGACAGGCCCAGGTCCTCCGATATCGCCGGCATCACGACGCCCGTGCTGCCGAGGATGAAGCCGTCGATGAACATGCCGCCGGCGATCACCACGCTCAGCTTGGTCAGGAAGCGGCGTTTCTTCGTCGACAGGGGAGGGGGCGGCGTTCCGGCCGCGGCGACGGGTCGCGTACTGGTCTCGGTCACGGTGTTCCTCGTTCTGGGATGTTCCTGGGATGTACGGTGCGCCGCCGCACTCGCTCGGTGCCTTGCATGGGGGAGGGGTGTGTCCGGGTGTGACAACGGCCGCTGCCGCCCTGTCAGTTGGGGCGGCAGCGGCCGCGAGGGGTGTTGCGTCAGTTGGTCACCGGTTGCCGGGCCGGCTCAGCCGGGTCCGACAACGTCGCCGACTGTTGGAGGGTCAGGCCTCGGGTCTCCGGCGCCCACGCCACCGAGGCCACGGCGCCGGCGATGCTGATCGCCGCGGCCGCGAGCATCGTGTTGCCGATGCCCCAGCCGGACAGCGCCATCGGCACCAGATAGGTGCCCACGGCAGCGCCGATCCGGCTGAGCGACGACGCGAGCCCGACGGCTGTGCCCCGTACCTCGGTCGGGAACAGCTCGTTCGGATAGATCCACTGCAGGATCTGGGTGCCGCCGATGAGCACCGCGTACGCCGAGAACAGAGCCATGACCACCGATGAGGGTGCGTCGGGGAACAGGCCGAGGAGCAGCAGTGCCGCACCCGACCAGACGAAGCTGTGCGTCAGCAGGGTCCTGCGGCCCATCCGGTTGACGACGAACAGCGCGGCGACCGTGCCGAGCGTGAACAGGACACTGATGACGGCCGACCCGTAGCTCGCGAGGTCCCCTTCGAGTTTCAGGGCGTCGAGGATGACGGGGCCGAAGGCGTAGATCGCGAACAGCGGGACGACGGAGCACGTCCAGAAGACCGAGACGAACAGCATCCGCTTGCCGTAGCCGGAGCGCAGGATCGCCTTCACGTCGACGTTCTCGCGCTCCTCCTCGCCCAGGTCGGCCAGGGTCGCCTCGGGGCCGAAGACATCCTTGAGGATCTTCTCGGCCTCCACGGTACGGCCCTTCTTCACCAGCCAGCGCGGCGACTCGGGCGTGCCGAGCCGCAGCAGCACGATGACGGTGGCCGGCAGGGCAGCGCTGGCCAGCATCCACCGCCAGCCGTCGTCGCCGAGCGACAGCATCGCCTCACCGGCGATGTACGCGATCGAACCGCCCGCGAACCACATCACCAACAGCCCGCCGAGCAGCACACCGCGGTGCTTGCGCGGCGTGAACTCGGCCATCAGGGACGTGGCGATGGGGTAGTCCGCGCCCACGGCCATGCCGATGACGAGCCGCAGGACGAACAGCCACACCGGGTCGGTGGCCCAGAACTGGGCCACCGAGCACACGATGATCGCGACCAGGTCCACGGTGTAGAGGACCTGCCGGCCGAACTTGTCCGTCAGCCAACCGCCCGCGAAGGCGCCCAGGAAGATGCCGATGAGCGCCGAGGCGCCGATCAACCCCTGGGCGGATTCGGAGAGTTGGAGCTGCGGGGTGATCTGCGTCATCGCGACGCCGATGATGCTGAGGATGTACCCGTCGAGGAACGGGCCGCCCGAGGAGTACAGGGCCAGCTTCTTGTGGAAGCCGGAGAGCGGCGCGTCGTCGATTCTGTTGGAGCTCATCTGCCGTACGTCCGCTCTCAGTTGCCGGAGGTGCCCATGTACGGGTACGTCCAGTCGAGGTCGGGGCTCATGTTCTCCTTGATGTACCGGCCGCTGACCCAGCGCTGCAGCGCCAGCGGGGAGCCCGTCTTGTCGTTGGTGCCCGAGGCGCGGCCGCCGCCGAAGGACTGCACGCCCATGAGCGCGCCGGTCGGCTTGTCGTTGACGTACATCATTCCGGCGGTGTTGCGCAGGACGGACAGCGCCTCGGTGATGGCGGCGTGGTCGCGGGCGAAGATCGAGCCACCCAGGGCGTACTCGCTGGTGCCGTCGACGAGCTTGAGGAGGTCGTACCACTCGACCTCGGCGTCGTCGTAGACGTGGACGGTCAGGAGCGGGCCGAAGAACTCCTCCTTCATGGTGAAGGCGCTCGGGTCGGTCGTCACGAACAGGGTCGGGTCGACGAACCAGCCCTTGTCCTTGCGGACGGTGCCACCGGCGAGCAGGGTGTGGCTGGCGAGGGCCTTGGCGCGCTCGAGGGCGTCCGCGAGGCGGTCGGCGGAGACCTCGTCGATGACCGCGCCGACGTACGTCTCGTGCTCGGTGATGTCACCGACCTTGAGGCCCTTGACGGTCTCGACGAGCTTGGTCTCCAGGCCGGCCTCCCACAGGCTGCGGGGGATGTAGACGCGCGAGGCGGCGGTGCACTTCTGGCCCTGGTACTCGTACGCACCGCGGACCATCGCGACGAGCAGCGCCTCCGGGTCGGCCGAGGAGTGCGCGACGATCGCGTTCTTGCCGCCGGTCTCGCCGACCAGGCGCGGGTAGGCGCGGTACTTCTCGATGTTGACGCCGGCGGTCTTCCACAGGCCGCGGAAGACCGCGGAGGAGCCGGTGAAGTTCAGGCCGGCGAACTGCTCGTGGGCCATGGCCTGCTCGGAGATGGCGCGACCGCTGCCGTGGACCAGGTTGATGACACCGGCGGGCAGGCCCGCCTCCTCGAAGAGCCGCATGACGACGTCGCTGGACAGCGCCGACTTCTCCGAAGGCTTCCAGACGACGGTGTTGCCCATCATGGCCGGGGTCGAGGGCAGGTTGCCCGCGATGGCCGTGAAGTTGAACGGGGTGATCGCCAGGACGAAGCCCTCCAGGCCGCGGTGGTCCATGACGTTCCACTGGCCGGCGGGGGAGGTGGGCTGCTGCTCGTAGATCTGCGCGGCGTTGTGGGCGTTGTAGCGGAAGAAGTCCGCCAGCTCACAGGCGTCGATCTCGGCCTGGTGGTACGTCTTCGACTGGTGCAGCATCGTCGTCGCGAGCAGCTCGTCGCGGTACTTGCCGCTGACCAGGTCGGCCGCGCGCAGGAAGATCGCGACCCGCTCGTACCAGGGGGTGTTGGCCCACGACTCCTGCGCGGCGAGCGCGGCGTCGATGGCCGCCTGCACCTGCTTCTCGTCGGCCTTCGGGATGCGGCCGAGCACGTGGGCGTGGTTGTGCGGGGCGACCAGGTCGACCTTCTCGCCGTCGAACTGCCGCTCGCCGCCGATGACATGGGGCAGCTCGCGGACCTCGCCCTTGACCCGGTCGAGCTCGGCATACAGGCGCACGGCCTCGGGGGAGCCGGGCGCGTAGTCCTTCGCGGGCTCGTTGTACGGGGCGGGGACGCGGACGGTGCCGTTGTGGACGATGGTGTTTGCCATTGCTTTCCTCAGGATTCCAGGGGGCCGGCCGCGCTGTGGCTGCGGCGGCGGGACCGGGGCGGGGCGAAGGGGCAGCGCAAGAGCAAGGCTATGAACGTTGCACTGAAATTTCAGCGCGACGGTACTTACACTGTTCGGTATGAGTCAAGACATCGATCTGATCGAGGCTGCTGAGGGCTCCCTCGCCGGGCCGCGTACGGCGTCCCGTGGCGGGTCGCTCGCCGAGAGCGCGTACGTGCGGCTGCGCGACGACATCATCACCGTGAAGCTGCAGCCGGGCGACCCGTTGGACGAGAAGCAGTTGAGCCGTGACCTCGGCGTCGGTCTGACTCCGGTGCGCGACGCCCTCAAGCGGCTGCGCCACGAGCGGCTCGCCGTGATCTATCCGCGCCGCGGCACGTTCGTCGCCGAGATCAACATCAGCGACGAGCGCTGGCTCACCGAAGTCCGCACCGACCTGGAGGGACTGGCCGCGGCGCTGGCCGCGGAGCGCGCCACCGACGAGGAGTGCGCCGAGCTGAAGCGCATGGCCGAGGCGATGGAGGACGCGGTCGAGGTGTCCCGCGACTACATCACCCAGGACACCGAGATCCACCGCGCGATCTACCGTGCCGCTCACAATCCGTACCTAGAGGCGACCCTCACTCAGTACTCGAACCTGGCCATGCGGATCTGGCACTACGGCCTCGTCCGGGCCCGGCCGAGCACCCCGCGCTCCTGTGCGCAGGACGAGGTCGTCGAGGAGATCTGTGCGCGCCGGCCGGGTGCCGCGCGCAAGGCGGCGCAGGCGCATCTGCTGGGGTTCTCCGCGTCGGTGCGCTCGATGCTGTGAGCGGTCTGCGCGCTCAGAGGGTTTGTAAAATTTCAGTTACTTGAACAGATATCTCGCGGGGCGTCGGCGGCAGCCGGCGCCCCGTTTTCGCATGTCAGCGCCCTGCGCTCGGTCAGTGGCCGTCAGAAATTGCTTGAGCGAACGCCGAGTTACGGTCAAGTGGGGGTTGTGAGATTCGTGATCACATCTTAGGTTCCTGCCTCAGCAGCCCCGCGGAGCGCGAGCCGTCTTGCCGCCCTCTGCGGGAGCTGCCCCCAATCCCATCTCCCGCCCCCGGTCCGCCCTTTCCGCCGGACCCCGTTCATCTGGGGATCGATGTGCTGAGCAACCTGCTGCTGAAGGCAGCCGAGAGCAAGAAGCTCGAACGACAGATCAGCAAGAACAAGCTCACCCGTGGTCTGGTGAGCCGCTTCGTCGCCGGTGTCACCCTCGAAGAAGCCATCAAGGCCACCAAGGAGCTCAACAAGGACGGCATCGACGTCAGCCTCGACCTCCTCGGCGAGAGCGTCTTCGACCTGGCCGAGTCGACCCGCGCCACCGACCAGTACATCGAGACCATCGAGGCCATCGCCGAGCACGTCCCCGGCTCGACGGTCTCGGTCAAGCTCTCCCAGCTCGGCATCGCCGTCGACGTGGCCGCCTGCGCCAAGAACCTCGAGCGCCTCTTCGAGGCGGGCGAGCAGAACGGCGTCGTCGTCGAGGTCGACATGGAGCACAGCTCCGTGGGCCGCGACACCATGGACCTGTTCCGCAAGGCCCTGCCGCGCTACCCCCAATCCCGCATGGCCATCCAGGCCGCGCTGCGCTCCACTCCAGAGGACCTGGAGACCTTCACCGAGGTCAAGCCGCGGCTCCGCCTGGTCAAGGGCGCGTACGACGAGCCGTTGCACCGCGCCCAGCAGGACCGCAAGGAGGTCACGGCGCAGTATCTGCACCTGACCCGCTACGTCCTTGCGAACTGCCCCGACCCCGCCTTCGGCACGCACGACGACATCTGCATCGACTTCGCCAAGCAGGCGGCCAAGGACGCGGGCGTCGACAAGAAGGACTACGAGTTCCAGATGCTGTACGGCGTCCGCCGCGACCTGCAGAAGGAGCTGGTGCGTGACGGCTACCGGGTGCGCGTGTACCTGCCGTTCGGCACGCAGTGGTACCCGTACCTGATGCGCCGCATGGCCGAGCGCCCCGCCAACCTGCTGTTCTTCCTGCGCTCGCTGGTGGGCGGCTGACATGTCCGCCGATGCCGACACCGGGGTGGGCCGATGACCGGTGCGGCCCCGCTCGTACAGGCGTCTCTGCTCACCGACCAGGTGCACGCCGTCCTGTACCAGGCCGTCATCAACGGGGCGATTCCTGCGGGCACCCGGCTGCGGGTGCGTGACGTCGCCGAGCGCATGGGCACCAGCGTGATGCCCGTACGCGAGGCGATCCGGCGCCTGGAGGAGAGCGGCCTGGTCGAGCGGGAGCCGCACAAGGGCGCCGTGGTCAAAGGGTTCACGCTCCGCGAGCTGATCCACATCTACGACGTACGCCTGCTCCTGGAGTCCGGGGCCGGCCGCCAGGGCGTCGCCGGTCTGGACGAGGAACTGGTCCGCAGCATGGCCAAGGAGTGCGAGGCGTTGAACCGGGCCGCGCACGAAGGGCGGGTGCGCGACGCGCTCGACCACGACGAGGCGCTGCTTACCGTCCTGTACGGCGCGGGCGGCAACCCGGTCCTGATGGACACCGTCCGTGGCCTGTGGCACCAGTGCCGTGCCTACAAGGTGCTCGGTGCCGCGGCCGCCGAAGGCGAGCGGGAATCGACGCTGTGGAAGTACCAGTCACGCCTCGTCGACGCCGCCTGCGAGGGCGACGCGGACACGGTCGCCGACCTCATCCGCGATTCGTTGCTCAGCTCCCGCTCCCGCATCCAGTCCACGCTCGACGAGGAGGGCGAGGCCACGTGACCTCCACGGAGCAGACCTGCCACTGCGGCCGGCCGCTGACCTCGTGCGTCGGCTGCGGCGACCCGCGCTGCCTGCGCTGCGACCCGTACCGTTCCGAGGACTGCGAGAGCGTGCGATGAGCAACACCCTTGATTCCCCGGGCAGTTGTACGTACGTCGTCATCGGCGAGACCAACCTGGCCCGCCGGGTGTGTGCCTCGCTCCGCGAGTGCGGGCACACCGTGCGGCACCTCACCGAGCCCCGCGACCACGAGCTGCGCGAGGCGATGGAGCCGGAGCCGGAAGCGGTCGCCGTGCTGCTCCACGACGACGTCGCCGCGCTGCGGTACGCGCTCGCCGTGGCGCACATCGGCGAGCGCACGCCGATCACCGTCACGATCTTCGACCGGACCGTGGCCGACGAACTCCTGCGCCTGCTGCCGCAGTGCCACGTGACCTCACCGGCCGAACTGGCCGCGCCGGTTCTGGCCGGGCCCTGCCTCGGCGCCGACATCAGCGCGCTGCGTCATGAGGAAGGGGCGACCCACGCCGTCCGCGTCACCGACGAAGGTCCGGTCAGCAGCCTGCCGTGGCAAGCCGAACGCGTACGGCTGCGGGCCCGGATCGGCCGCCTCGCCGGACAGTTGCGCCCGCACGACGCGGGCACCCGCATCCTGCTCCTCGGCCTGCTCGGGATGTTCACCGCCCTGGTCACCGACCTGATCTGGCTCCTTGCCAGCGGCCACCATCCGGCCGGCGCGCTGTTCGACGCCGCCCGGGTGGTGGCCACCGTCGGCCCCGCCGAAGCGCCGGACCATTCGGCCGCGTACTCCGTACTGGCCAGCGTGCTGATGCTCGCCACGGTCGTCTTCGGCGCGCTGTTCACCGCCGGGGTCGTCGAGCGGATGCTCGGGCCGCGCCTCGTCGGCCTGGTCGGGCCGCGTACGGTGCCCCGCTCGGGGCACGTCATCGTCGTCGGCATGGGGCAGGTGGGGATCCGCCTCTGCGGTGAACTGCGGCGGCTCGGCGTGCCGGTGGTCGGTGTGGAACGCGATCCGGCCGCCCCCGGCATCAGGCTCGCCCGCTCGCTCGGCATCCCCGTACTGACAGGGCACGGCGGCGACCGGGTGGTCCTGGAGCAGCTGCGGCTGCACAAGGCCCGCGCCCTCGCCGCGGTCGGCTCCGACGACCTCGACAACGTCGCCGTCGCCATCGCCGCGCACGGCGTCGCACCCGACACCCGTGTGGTCCTTCGTGCGGGCGAACACGAGGCGATCGCCGAGACCCGCTCACTGCTGCCCCTCGGGACGGTGCGCGACGTGAACAGCCTTGCCGCCGCGTACGTCCTGGCCCGCATGCTCGGCACCCCGGCCACCGGCGTCATCGCCCACCGGCACCGCACGCTCGTGCAGCTGCCCGCCGGCACCTTCGAGCCCTGGCCCTTGGCCGCGCGCCGGGGCTGTGCGCACGTGGCCGTCGCCCTCAGTGGCTGAAGCTGCTTTCGCCGCAACCAATTCCCTCACCCAGCAAGGAAGTTCCCCATGGCTCAGGAAGTACGCGGCGTCGTCGCACGCTCCGCCAAAGCCCCCGTCACCGTCGAGACGATCGTGATCCCCGACCCCGGACCCGGCGAGGTAGTGGTGAAGGTGCAGGCCTGCGGTGTCTGCCACACCGACCTGCACTACCGGGAGGGCGGCATCAACGACGAGTTCCCCTTCCTCCTCGGCCACGAGGCGGCGGGCCTCGTCGAGACCGTCGGCGAGGGTGTCACCGAGGTGGCGCCGGGCGACTTCGTCATCCTCAACTGGCGTGCTGTGTGCGGCCAGTGCCGGGCCTGCCGCCGCGGCCGCCCGCAGTACTGCTTCGACACCCACAACGCCAAGCAGAAGATGACGCTCACCGACGGCACGGAGCTGTCGCCGGCGCTCGGCATCGGTGCGTTCGCCGAGAAGACGCTGGTCGCGGCGGGCCAGTGCACCAAGGTCGACCCGACGGTCTCGCCGTCCGTCGCGGGCCTGCTCGGCTGCGGCGTGATGGCGGGCATCGGCGCCGCGATCAACACGGGCGAGGTCGGCCGGGGTGACTCCGTGGCCGTCATCGGCTGCGGCGGCGTGGGCGATGCGGCCATCGCCGGTGCCCGGCTTGCTGGGGCGGCGAAGATCATCGCGGTGGACATCGACGACCGCAAGCTCGCGACGGCGCGCGAGATGGGCGCCACCCACGCCGTCAACTCCCGCGAGAACGACGCCGTCGAGGCCATCCGCGAACTGACCGACGGCAACGGAGCCGACGTCGTGATCGACGCGGTGGGCCGCCCCGAAACGTACAAGCAGGCCTTCTACGCCCGCGACCTCGCCGGCACCGTCGTCCTGGTGGGCGTGCCCACCCCGGACATGACCGCCCCCGAACTGCCGCTGATCGACTACTTCGGCCGCGGCGGCGCGCTGAAGTCGTCCTGGTACGGCGACTGCCTTCCCTCCCGCGACTTCCCCATGCTCGTCGACCTGCACCAGCAGGGGCGCCTGCCGCTGGAGAAGTTCGTCACCGAGGAGATCGGCATCGAGGGAGTCGAGGCAGCCTTCGAGAAGATGTACCGCGGTGAGGTTCTGCGCTCGGTGGTGGTCCTCTGATGCTGGGCAAGGATCACCTGGTCACGCCCATGGGCGTGGGCATCGACCACCTGATCACCTCGGGGACCTTCTCCCTCGACGGCGGTACCTGGGAGGTGGACAACAACGTCTGGATCGTCGGCGACGAGCACGAGGTCGTCGTGATCGACCCCGCGCACGACGCGGACCGGATCGTCGAGGCCGTCGACGGTCGCAAGGTCGTGGCCATCGTGTGCACCCACGCCCACAACGACCACGTCAATGCCGCCCCCGACCTCGCCTACCGCACCGGGGCGCCGATCCTCCTCCACCCGGACGACGGGGTCCTGTGGAAGCAGACGCACCCCGACCGCGCCCCGGACGGCGAGCTGTCCCACGGCCAGCGGATCACCGTGGCCGGGACGGAACTGGTGGTCCTGCACACCCCCGGACACGCGCCCGGCGCGGTCTGCCTCCACGTCCCTGAACTGGACACCGTCTTCACCGGCGACACCCTCTTCCAGGGCGGTCCCGGCGCCACCGGACGGTCCTACTCGGACTTCCCCACGATCGTCCGCTCCATCAGGGCCGAGCTCCTCACCCTCGACCCCGCCACCGTCGTCCGTACAGGTCACGGCGGGTCCACCACCATCGGCGCCGAAGTCGGCAACGTACAGGAGTGACTTGACCGCGGACGGTGACCAACTCCTATGCCTGAGGCCCGGCCATTGTGCCGGGCCTCAGGCATGTCTGCGGTCCAACGCCTGTGCAGGCGGGGCGAGTTGGCGTAAGCCGCGAGTCTGCGGCTACCACAGCAACCCGGTAGGGGGAAGCACTCCCGCGCGCTGCGATTGTGCAGTCGTTTCGCACGATGCCCCACGACTCTGTTTGCTTGTCCTGCAGGGAATCCGTCCGCAAAATTGAGGGATACCGCAGGTGAGCACAACTCCCTGCCGAACAGCATCTGTTGAACATTTTTCTACACCCATCACCCCTGCCCGGAAGCGGCTCCCGCCGACATGCGCACCACAGTGAAGTGGTTGGACGCACCCTTTCCAACCCGTGGCAGAGGACATCACATGGGCAGCTCCCGAGAGGGGAACGACGTGGCACAAGGGAATCTCAAGGCCTCCCAGCTGGAGCGGGTACAGGACTTGGTGGCGCGGCGGACCGCCGGCCTGAGCCTGGAGGCTCCCTTCTACACGGACCAGGATTTCTTCGACGCCGACATGAAGGCGATCTTCGGCCGCCACTGGCTGTTCGTCGCCGTCGACGCGGAGATCCCCGAACCGGGTGACACCACCACCATCGACTTCGGTCCTTACTCGGTCATCGTGGTGCGCGACGACGACGAGGAGCTGCGGGCCTTCCACAACGTCTGCCGGCACCGCGGTGCCCGTCTCCTGGACGCGGGTTGCGCCGAGATCGGCAACCTGGTGTGCCCGTATCACAAGTGGACGTACAACACCGACGGCGAGCTGATGCACGCTCCGGCCCAGGCGCCGGACTTCGACCGCAGCAGCTTCGGGCTGCGCACCGTGCACGTGCGCAGTGTCGCGGGTCTGATCTTCATCTGCCTGGCCGAGGAGCCGCCGGCCGACTTCGACGAGGTCGCCGCGGTGATCGAGCCGTACTTCGCGCCGCACGCGCTGAAGGGCGCGAAGCTCGCCCACCGCACCGACCTGGTGGAGAACGGCAACTGGAAGCTGGTCCTGGAGAACAACCGCGAGTGCTACCACTGCGACGGCCACCCCGAGCTGATCGGAGCCTACTTCCCCGTCTTCGCCATCGACGACGATGAGGACGTCCCGCCCAACCTCCGTACCACGTACGAGCGTTACCGCAAGACTCTGGCGGAGATGTACGAGGTCTACGACCGGCTCGGGCTGCCCTACGAGCACATCCGGGAGGTGGACACCCGCACCACCGGCTTCCGTGTGCAGCGTGACGCGCTGGACGGGGCCGGCGAGTCCTACACCCTGGACGGCACGGCCGCCTGCACCAGGACACTGGGCGACCTGCCCGAGAAGCGCCTCGGCTATCTGTCCATGCACATGCAGCCCAACAGCTGGTTCCACGTCGTGGGCGACCACGCGATCACCTTCAGCGCGCTGCCGATCTCCCCGGACAAGACCCTGGTGCGCACCACGTGGCTGGTCCACCCCGACGCCGAGGAGGGCGCGGACTACGACCTCGGCGCGATGACGAAGGTGTGGACGGCCACCAACGACCAGGACGCGGCTCTGGTCGCCCGTGGCCAGCAGGGTGTCACCAACCCGGCCTACGTCCCCGGCCCGTACGCGCCCAGCGAGCACCAGGTCGAGGCCTTCGTCAACTGGTACATCACCCGGCTCGAGGAGGAACTGAAGCGATGACAGAGATCCCTTCCGACGGTTACGGGGCCGGCTACGTGAGCGAATCCGTCCACGCCGCCACCGCGCCGCTCCCCGAACCGGAACTCCCGCAGGAGTACCCGCAGGACGACCTGGACCACGTCTTCGCCTGCACCCGCGTCGAGGACGTCACCGCGGACATGAAGACGTTCGTGCTCGAACCGGCGGGGCCGGGGACGATCACGTACGAGCCGGGCCAGTACCTCGCGTTCACCTTCGACATCGACGGCGAGGAGGTGGGCCGCTGCTACACCATCTCGTCGGCGCCCACCCGCCCGCACGCGGTCACCATCACGGTCAAGCGGGTGCCCGGCGGGCGCGTCTCCAACTGGCTGCACGACAACTTCACGGTGGGCAGCACGGTCAGCGCCCGCGGCCCGTTCGGTGACTTCTCGAACGTCCACCACCCGGCGCCCGCCTACCTCTTCCTGTCCGGCGGCAGTGGTGTCACGCCGCTGATGTCCATGACCAGGACGATGTACGACCACGGCGCACCGGCGGACATCGCCTTCGTGCACAGCGCCCGTACGCCCGACGACATCCCGTTCCGCGCGGAGCTGGAGCTGTTCGACGTGACGTCGCGGAACATCCGCGTCACGCACGTCTGCGAGGCCGACGGGGAGGCCGAGCAGTGGGAGGGCCACCGCGGCCGCCTCACCCTGGAGGCCCTTGAGGAGATCGCCCCGGACTTCCGTGAACGCGAGGTCTTCGTCTGCGGCCCGGCCGGCTACATGCGGGCCGTCCACGCGATGCTGACCGAGGCCGGTCTGCCCGAGGAGCGCTACCACCAGGAGAGCTTCGACGGCGCGACCGCCGTGCCCGCGACTCCAGCGGACACCGGCACAGCCCAGGCGACGTACGCGGTCGAGTTCTCGCGCACCGGCACCACCGTCGAGTGCGGCGCGACCACCACGCTGCTCCAGGCTGCCGCCGAGGCCGGCCTCACCCTCCCGTCGTCCTGCGGACAGGGCATGTGCGGCTCCTGCGTCTCCCCGCTCAGCAAGGGCACGGTCGACATGCGGGACAACGGCGGCCTGCGCCCCCGGCAGCGTGCCCAGGGCAAGATCCTGCTGTGCTGCTCGACGCCCTTGGAAGACCTCGTCATCGACGCGTGAACGAGGCCAACGCACTTATAAAGGACGGACGTTCATGACCGTGCAGCACGCGCCCGCCCCGGCCCCTGACCTGCGCCTGACGGCGGACGTCTACGCCGCCCTGCAGGCCCGGGACCCCGCACAGTCCGAGTTCCACCAGGCAGCACGCGAGGTGCTCGAATCCCTCGAGCCCGTACTCGCCCGGCACCCCGAATACGCACGCCACCGCGTCGTTGAGCGCCTGTGTGAGCCCGAGCGGCAGCTTGTCTTCCGCGTCCCGTGGGTCGACGACGCCGGGCAGGTGCAGGTCAACCGGGGCTTCCGGGTGGAGTTCAACTCCGCGCTCGGCCCGTACAAGGGCGGCCTGCGCTTCCACCCCAGCGTCAACCTCGGCATCGTGAAGTTCCTCGGTTTCGAGCAGATCTTCAAGAACGCCCTGACCGGGCTGCCCATCGGCGGCGGCAAGGGCGGCGCCGACTTCGACCCCAAGGGTCGCTCGGACGGCGAGATCATGCGGTTCTGCCAGTCCTTCATGACCGAGCTCCACCGGCACCTCGGCGAGCACACCGATGTGCCGGCCGGTGACATCGGCGTCGGCGGCCGTGAGATCGGCTACCTCTTCGGCCAGTACAAGCGGATCACCAACCGCTACGAGTCCGGTGTCCTCACCGGCAAGGGCCTGCGCTGGGGCGGCTCCCACGTCCGCACGGAGGCCACCGGCTACGGCACCGTCTACTTCGTCTCCGAGATGCTCGCCGAACGAGGCCAGGTCCTCGACGGCCGACGCGTCGTCGTGTCCGGCTCCGGCAACGTCGCGATCTACGCCGCGCAGAAGGCACAGGAGCTCGGCGCGCAGGTCGTCGCGATGTCGGACTCCAGCGGATACATCGTCGACGACGACGGCATCGACGTCGAACTGGTCAAGGAGATCAAGGAACTTCGCCGTACGCGCATCAAGGAGTACGCGCAGACCGTGACCCGGGCCCGCTACATCGAGGGCGGCTCCATCTGGGACGTGCCCTGCGCGGTCGCCCTGCCCTGCGCCACCCAGAACGAGCTCGACGAGAAGGCGGCCCGCAGTCTCCTCGCCGGGGGAGTGGAAGCGGTGGCGGAGGGCGCCAACATGCCCACCACACCCGAGGCCGTTAGGCTCCTGCAGGAGGCGGGCGTCGCCTTCGGCCCCGGCAAGGCGGTCAACGCCGGCGGGGTGGCCACTTCGGCCCTGGAGATGCAGCAGAACGCCACGCGCGCGGCCTGGTCCTTCGAGGACACCGACCGGCGGCTCGCGCAGATCATGGCCGACGTCCACACCACCTGCCTGACCACCGCCGAGGAGTACGGCGCTCCGGGCGACTACGTGGTCGGCGCCAATATCGCGGGCTTCCTGAAGGTGGCCGACACCATGCTCGACCTCGGCGTGATCTGACCCCCGTCGCCTGCCCGTACAACCATCACATCCCTCAATGAAGAGGCGGTATCGCATGTCCGGAAACCGTGTTGTGGTCTACCAGGAGCCCGGCAAGGTCAGCGTCGAGACCACCGACTACCCCAAGCTCGAATTGCCCGCCGACGTGGCGAACGGTCTGGGCCTGAAGAAGGCGGCGCCGCACGCCGTCATCCTCAAACTCGTCTCCACCAACATCTGCGGCAGCGACCAGCACATGGTCCGCGGCCGCACCACCGCCGAGCTCGGCCAGACCCTCGGCCACGAGATCACCGGAGAGGTGGTCGAGGTCGGTGACGACGTGCTGTTCGTCAAGCCCGGCGACATCTGCTCGGTGCCGTTCAACATCGCCTGCGGCCGCTGCCGCATGTGCGACGAGGGCAAGACCGGCATCTGCCTCAACGTCAACCCGGCCCGCCCCGGCGCCGCCTACGGCTATGTCGACATGGGCGGCTGGATCGGCGGACAGGCCGAGTACGTGATGGTGCCGTTCGCCGACTTCAACCTGCTCAAGTTCCCCGACCGCGACCAGGCGTTGGAGAAGATCCGCGACCTGACGATGCTGTCGGACATCTTCCCCACCGGCTACCACGGCGCGTACACGGCAGGGGTCACGACCGGCTCCACGGTGTACGTCGCCGGGGCCGGCCCTGTCGGTCTCGCCGCGGCCCACGCGGCGCAGCTGCTCGGCGCCTCGGTGGTTGTCGTCGGCGACATGAACCCGGCCCGTCTGGAGCAGGCCCGCAGCTTCGGCTGCGAGACCGTCGACCTGAGCCAGGGCGCCGAACTGCCCGACATGATCGAGCAGTTGCTCGGCGAGCCGGAGGTCGACGCGGCGGTCGACGCGGTCGGCTTCGAGGCCCGCGGCCACGGCCCCGACGCGGGCGAGGCACCCGCCACGGTGCTCAACGACATGATGGCCATCGCCCGCGCCGGCGCCTCCCTCGGCATTCCCGGCCTGTACGTCACCGGGGACCCCGGCGGCGTCGACGAGCAGGCCAAGATCGGCCAGGTCGGCGTGCGTCTCGGCCTCGGCTGGGCCAAGTCGCACTCGTTCGCCACCGGACAGTGCCCGGTGAAGCGGTACAACCGCCAGCTGATGAACCTGATCCTGAGCGGCAAGGCGCAGATCGCGAAGGCCGTCAACGCCACCACCATCACCCTGGACCAGGCCCCCGACGCCTATCAGGACTTCGACCGGGGTGCCGCCAAGAAGTACGTCATCGACCCGCACGGACTGGTGGCCGCGTAGCGACGCCGATCACCTCGGAGGACGGCCGGCCCGCAGTGAGGACGCTCCCTGACTGCACCCAGGGCGTGTCCACGCCAGGGGCGGGGGGCCGTCCTCCGAGGTCCCCGCGTTCTACAAGCGCGCTGTGGCCGATCAATCACAAGGAAAATCACATGCTTCTGCGCCTTCCGTGCAAAATGCTCGCATGATCGATTCCCGGCTCCGCGTCCTGCAGATGGTGGCCGAGCACGGCACCGTGACCGCCGCGGCCCGCGCACTCCACTTCACGCCGTCCGCCGTCTCCTACCAACTGCGCCAGCTGGCCGCCGAGGTCGACCAGGAACTGGTCGTCCACCAGGGCCGAGGACTGCGTCTCACGGAAGCGGCGTACATCCTGCTGCACCACACGGAACTGCTCCAGGAACAGTGGGAACGGGCCCGAGCCGACCTGGCCGCCGCCAGTTCCGAGCCGACCGGCCGCATCACCCTGTGCGGTTTCTCCACCGCGGCCAGTCGCCTGCTCCCGCCGGCCGCGGCCGACCTGCGCGACCGCCACTCCCGCCTCACGGTGCGCATCATCGAGGCCGAGCCCGACCGCTGCTACGACCTGCTGCTCGCCCAGGAAGCCGACCTCGCCCTGCTCGTCGTGACGGCGGACTCCCCGCCGATGACGGACGGCCGCTTCGACCAGCGTCCACTCCTCGACGACCCCCTCGACCTGGTCGTCGCCCAGAACCACCCGCTGACCCGACAGAACCGCGTCACGCTGGCCGACGCCGCGCGCGAGCCGTGGATCCTCGGCCGCCCGGACTCGACGTACCACCAGCTCGTCCTGTCCGCCTGCCTCAGCGCGGGCTTCACTCCTGACCTCGCGCACCATGCCGACGAGTGGGACACAGGCGTGGCGCTCGTCGCGCACGGTTTCGGCGTGATCCTGGTGCCGCGTCTGGCCCGGCTGCGGGAGGACGTCTCGGTCGCCCGCATCCCGTTGAGCGGCGAGCCGGCCCCTTCGCGCCGCATCCTGTCGGTCACCCGTCCCGGAGCTCGCGAGAACCCCGTCCTCGCCCAGGCCCTCGAAACGATCACGGCGACGGCGGCGGAGGTACTGCCGTCGCCGTGACACGGGGAAACGCGGTCTGACGGCGACCTCAGCCGAGGTCGAACAGCGGGCCCGTTACAGTGAGGCCCAGATCGCTGCCCGCGTACGCGAAGAAGGCCAAGAGCATCAGGGACGCTCCGGCCAGCGCGAGGTCTTTCTGGAAGTGGATCTGCTCCATCTGCCGGGCCTGCGGATCGGTCTCCGTCCAGAAGGCGTGCATGAGCAGCGCGGTCGGCACCAGGAAGACGGCAAGGAGTAGGGCGCCCAGGTCGGCCCAGACGCCGAGGAGCACGCTCAGGCCGCCGGCGAGTATCAGCAGCCCGCTGCCGACGGTGGCCGGCGTGGAGGCGGGTACGCCGCGTGAGGCGGCATAGCCGGCCATGTATGTCGTCCGGGTGAGATGGCCGACGGCCGAGCCGAGGAAGAGTGCCGCGAAGAGGATGCGGCCGATGAGTACCAACACGTCCATGACGCCCTCCGAGCAACTGGCTGTTGAACCTTAAACGTCCACTTCCAGCGTACGGCGGGGCGGGCGGGGCCGGTCAGCAGCCCCGCCGAGCAGTGGGTCCTAACCGTTCAGGTGCCGCAACACCTCGTGCAGCCAAGGGACTTGGCCGTCGAACCGGGACACCGACTGCGGCGCCACCCAGCGGTATGCGTCGTGCTCCCAGTTCAGGCTGAGCCTGCGGCGTTCGGTCTCGGCGTGGAAGGTGTGCACGCGCCAGTGGCCGCCGCGTGGGTCGGCCAATTCCAGTACGGGGCCCGGTCTGAGGTCCACCAGGTCGGCGGCCGAGAGCCCGGTCTCCTCGTACAGCTCGCGCAGCGCCTGTGCGGGGGCCGTGCTCTCCTCGTCGAGGTAGCCGGTGATGCAATGCCAGCGGCCCGCGTCGTGCCCGACGTGTGCGCTGCGCTTGAACAGACCGATCCGCCCGCGCCACCCGAGGACCACGGCGACGACGGATCCCCGTACGGGCGGGCGCGGGCCGACTGCCGGAAGCGGCGGCGGCGCGACCGGAGGGCCGTACGGGCGGTCGGTCATGGTGGTCCTCAGGCGGTCTACGGGAGGTGTCGGTTGTGGCGGCAGGTCACCGGGTGTGAGTCCCCGGGCCGGATCAGCCCTCGGCCCGCGCCTCGCGGACCCCGTCGACGCGCCGGGAGACGCCCCACGGGTTGCCCTCCCGCAGAGCGGGCGGAAGCTGCTCGTCCGGGAAGGACTGGAACGTCACCGGGCGCAGGAACCGGGTGATGGACGCGGTGCCGACGGACGTGGTGGCGGGGGCGGTGGTGGCCGGGTACGGGCCGCCGTGGGTCTGGGCGTACGTGACGCTGACGCCGGTGGGCCAGCCGTTCCACAGCACGCGGCCGGCGATCTCGCGCAGCCGGTCGAGGAGCGGGGCGAGCTGTTCGCCGGGCTCGGCGTGCACGGTGGCGGTCAGCTGGCCCTCCAACAGGGATGCCAGCTCGGGCAGTTCGGCCTCGTCGGTGTACGTGACGAGGACCGTGGTCGGCCCGAAGACCTCGCGCTCCAGGGCGGTCGGGTCCTTGCGGACGGCTGCGGCGGTGGTGTGCAGGACGGTCGGGGCCGGGGCCTCCGCGTCGTCGCCCGCGAGCAGCACCTCCACGCCGGGCAGGTCGGTCACCTCGGCGAGTGCGCTGCCGTACCCCTCGCGCAGGCGCGGCGTGAGCAGCGCGGTGTACGCCCGTCCGGCCAAGTGGTCGCGGAGAACGGCGGTGACGGCCTCGGTGTCGAAGGCGGGTACGAAGACCAGGCCGGGCTTGGTGCACAGCTGCCCCATGCTGCCGGTGGCGGCGTCGGCGAGGCCCGTGAGGATCTCCTCGCGGCGCTGAGCCCAGGCGCGCTCGGTGACGAACACCGGGTTGAGGGAACCGAGTTCACCGAAGAAGGGGATCGGGGTGGGGCGCGCCATGGCCCGGTCGAACAGGGCGCGGCCGCCCGCGGTGGACCCGGTGAAGCCGATGGCCCGCACCAGCGGGTGGTCGACCAGGGTCACGGCGCCGTCCCGCCCGGTGACGGAGGAGAAAAGACCGGCCGGGGCGCCGGCCTCGGTCAGGGCGTCGGCCACGATCCGGGAGGTGAGCTCGGCCAGCTCCCGGTGTCCGTCGTGGATCTTGTGCACGACGGCGCAGCCCGCGGCGAGCGCGGAGGCCGAGTCGCCGCCGATGACGCTGAACGCGAAGGGGAAGTTGGAGGCGCCGAAGACGCCGACGACGCCGAGGGGGACGTTGACCCGGCGCAGGTCGGGGCGCGGGCCCATGCCCCAGTCGGCGTCGGCGTGGTCGATGACGGCGTCCAGGTGCTCGCCGCCGGTGATCTCCTCGGCGAAGAGCCGGAGTTGGAAGACGGTCCGCTTCAGCTCCCCTTCGAGGCGGGCCTGGGGCAGGTTGGTCTCGGCCTGGGCCAGGGGGATCAGCTGCTCCGCGGAGGCGGTGAGCGCGTCGGCGATCGCCCGGAGCCAGCCGGCGCGTGTGGCCGGGGGGACGTCGCGGGCCTGCTCGTACGCGGCGTTTGCGGCCACGATCTGCTGGTCGGCCTGTTCGAGAGTGCTGTGGGCGCGGGTGGGCATCGTGGTTCCTCTGCTTGCGGAGGCGGGACGTGTGGGCGTGCGGGCGGCCGGATGTGGTTTGCGGGCACATCCGGAGCGACCGGAGTCAAGGTGTTCGTTTTATGAACGTCTTGCTCAAAATTAGAAACTGGGGGCCCGTACGTCAAGGTCCCCAGGGTGGAGATCCCGCCGGCACCCCGCTAGGTGCCTGCGTTATGCACGGATTTTGTGCGGTCAAGAAACGAGATTTCTCCGTGCATGACTCTTGACCCCCGCGGAGGCGCCGCCCAAAGATTCATGAACATGCCGTTCGAAAAATGAACCAGGCCTGCGTCCCGTCTTCTGGACCGCCCGGTGCCGCAGCGGCGTCTTCTTGCCCCCGACGAGGGAAACACCCGTGACTCAGATCAGCACGAGCTCGACCCTGCCCAGCAACCGTCCGCCGGTGCCGCTGTCGGCCGCGAAACGCCGCTTCCTGATGAAGCTCAGCATCGTGATCGCCGGCGGGATGTTCATCGACGGGTTCATCCTCGGCGGCATCGGCGTCGTCATGCCCGCCATCTCCGAGGACCTGCACCTGAGTGCCACCTGGGAAGGCCTGATCGGTGCCTCGGCCCTCATCGGCATCTTTCTCGGCGGCCCGGTCGGCGGCTACCTCGCCGACCGCCTCGGCCGCCGCCCCATGTTCACCGCGACTCTGCTGATGTTCCTGGCAGGCTCCGTCGCGCAGTTCTTCGTCACCGACGCGATCCAGCTGTTCCTCGTCCGCGTCGTGATGGGCGTGGCCATCGGCGCCGACTACGCGATCGGCTGGCCCCTCCTGGCCGAGTTCGCACCGGCCCGCCTGCGGGGCAAGCTGCTCGCCATCCAGGAGGTCGCCTGGTACGTCGGCTACCTGCTCGCGTACGCCGTCGGCTACGGCCTCGCCGTCTCCACCTCGGCCGACTGGAACCTCATCCTCGGCCTCTCCACCGTGCCCACCCTGATCGTCCTCGCCTTGCGCCTCGGCACGCCGGAGTCGCCGCGCTGGCTGATGTCCAAGGGGCGTACGGAGGAGGCCCGCCGCGTAGCCGCCGAGTTCATGGACGAGGAGGACCAGCGGGACCTCGCCGAGCAGACCCCCGACAGCGGCAAGGGCCGGGGCCTCGGCGCACTCTTCTCCCGCGACTACCGCAAGGCGACGATCTTCTGCAGCGTGTTCTGGGTCTGCAACGTCACCCCGTACTTCGCCATCGGCGCCTTCGCACCCATCGTCCTCGAGGAGTTCGGCATGAAGGACGGCCTGTCGGGGGCCTTCCTCCTCAACGGCCTGGTGGTCGCGGGCGCCATCGCCTCGGTGGTCCTGATCGAGCGGGTCGGGCGGCGCAAGCTGGCCATTCCGCCGTTCTGGATCTCGGCCGTGGCACTGGTCGTCGTCGGCCTGTGGGCGGACGTCTCGCCCCTCCTCGTCATCTCCTGCTTCATCGTGTTCTCCGTGGCCAACGCCATCTCCACGGCGCTGACCGGCGTGTACCCGGGCGAGGTGTTCCCGACCGAGATCCGGGGCGCGGGCGTCGGCTTCGCCACCGCGGCCTCCCGCGTCGGCGCCGCGGCGGGCACCTTCCTGCTCCCGCTCGCGATGAGCGAGTTCGGCGTCGCCACCGCGATGCTCTGCGCCGCCGCGATCAGCCTGATCGGCGGCGTCGTCTCCCACTTCCTGGCGCCGGAGACAACGGGCCTGAAGCTGAGCGAGGCGTCGGCCCCGATCGGTACGGGGGCGGCGGCCCGGAAGTAGCCCGGGTGCCGCGGCGCGAGCTCCCGGGGCCTGCTGCCCCGGGGGCTCGCCCGCCAGTGCAGAGCAGTTCCCTCCGTGCGCACTGATCGTTCCCGCGGTTTTCTGGGCCGTCGTCGCCTGGGCGGTACTCGTCGGAGCCCTCACCGCATTCGTGCTCGGCCGGGGCGCCCGGGAAGACTGATGCAGGCGTCAGCCGTGCAGATGTCGGAATCGGCCCTGGGCAGAGGCCCAGGGGAGTATCAGTCGTCCAACTCCGGTGCTGAGCAGTCGTGTTGCTCGGCGGAGCGTTGTGCGAGTTTCCTGAGGGCTGCCTTCTGGAGCCGTGGGGCAGGAGTGGTGAAGCGGTTCGTCCAGGTGGAGGGTCTCCGAGGTGAAGAAGGCCGTTCCGCCCTGCGCCGGGCAGTCGGCACTCGCCCAGTACACACCGTCCGCTCCGCCCGAGGGGCCTTCGAAGAGGCCGGCGTCGCCGCGTTTGTACGTGGACACGTGCCCGTCCTCGACGAAGGGACCGTAGTAGGCGGCGACGCGGAAGGAGGGCGCGCCGGTCTCGTCCAGGACGAGGCAGTCCTCGATGGGCGCGAGCGGGTCGGCCTCGGTCTCGCGTGTGGGTGCGTCGATGCCCTGGCAGGTCCCGTCAGCGGCGCCTGCCGGGGTTGCTCCCTCGCTGCTGCCGCTGCTGAGCGGGTCAGGTATCGGGGCAGCGACGCGCTCGATCTTCCTGCCTGGATCGGCTTTGCAGTCGGCGCGCTCGGCGGCGTTCGCCGCTGTGTCGGCGGCGAGTTGAGCGAACCGGGCCCGTTGCCCGTCCGTGGGCGGGCCACCGGGGTTGTCCGGGTTCCAGGCCGTCACGTTGACGCTCAGGCTGTCCGAGACGTCACCGTCGCCGCAGAGCATGACCAAAGTCGCCCGCGCCTCCGACTCGTCCGTGGCCAGGACACCGCGCCACCCGTTGCCGATCGGCGAGACCAGATAGCCGGCCGTGTCCGACTGCCTGCGCTTCAACTCCCGCAGCAGATCCCCGCTCGACGCGGACGCGGAGCGGTTCACGACCACGTCCAACTCGTCGTACGCCGCGGCCTTCGACGCCTTGCGCGGAGTGAGGTTGCACTTCTGAGGCTCGTCGTCCATGCGGTCGATCCGGTCGACCATCGCTACGCCACGGGCGTCCAGGAACTGCTCCGCCTGCTGCTGCGGCACGATGCCGTCGCACGGGAGGCGGGCCTGGTCCGAGGAGTTGCCCGTGGGGCCGAATGCGCCGGTGACGTAGAGCGCCCCGGCTGCCGCGAGACTCAGGGCGACTGCGCACGCGCCGATCACTGTGCGGGTCCGGGGCGGGCGCTTGGGGGTGGGCTGCTCGGGCATCGATCACTCACTTCTCGGGTCGTCGAACTCTGGGGCCTCGCAGCCGTGTTCCTTCGCCGAACGCGTGGCGAAGGCGCGGAAAGCGGATCGACGCAGGAAAGGCTCCGGGGCCTGTCTGGCGTGGAACGGCTCCGCGGTGAAGAACGCGGTGCCGCCCTGGGCGGGACACGTGGCGGTGGCCCACTGCACCCCTTCCGCCTCCCCGGACCGCCCGCGGAACAGCCCGTCGTCGCCGCGCTTGTACGTCGCGACGTGGCCGTCCTCGACGTAGGAGCCGTAGTAAGCGGCGAGGCGGAAGGAGGGTGTGTGGGAGGCGTCGACGACGATGCAGTCCTCGACGGGGGCGAGCGGGTCGGTCGCGGTCTCCCTGGTGGGGGCTTGCACGTTCGCACAGGTGCCGGTGGCCTTCCCCGGTGCGACGGCCGTGGTGTTGTCGAAGCGGGGAGGAATCGGCGCGGCGACGCTGTCGACCGTGTCGCCCTCCGTGGCCCGGCAGCCGGCGCGTTCGGCGACGTTGGCAGCCGTCTCCGTGGCGAGGCGGGCCAGCTCAACGCGCTGACGCTCGGTGAGAGGCTCCGCAAGGACGGGATACCGGGCCCGCAGATTGACGGTGAGGTCGGACCGGTCGCCGGTGTCGCACGCCATGACCACCGTGGCCCTGGGGTCGGTGGTGTACGTGTTGAGGAGGCCGCGCCAGCCGTGCCCGATGGGGGACACGGTCTGCGTGTCGGAGTCCGACATGAATCGGTCCAGATCCAGGAGCAGTTCGCGGCTGCCGGCGGTTCGGCTGGCGCTGACGGTCAGGGAGTGCTCCTCCCCGTCGGGCTCATGCTTCTTCGGGTCCAGCCAGCACTGCTTGGGCTGGGAGAAGTCACCGTCCCAGGACGGGGCGTCGGAGGTCAGCTCACGGGCACCCAGCAACTCCTCGGCCTGCCTGATGGGGACGAGTCCGTCGCACGGCGCTGACGAAGTCGCCTTCCCGGTCCAACTGTCGTACGCACCGGAGAAGTAGAGAGCGCCGACGACGACAGCCAGGGCAACGGTCGAACCGACGGCGATGTGGGCGATACGTGTGCGCGACGAGTGCCGCTGGTCAGAACCCACTACTGCGTGCACCTGGCGGCCTCTGTCGCCGGTATGTAGTCGCGCAGGAAGGCTTGGAGGTGGTCACGCCTGGCGGTCGGATCCTTGGGTTTGTCCGCCCACTTGCCGAACGTGACTTCGGTGACCAGGTAGGGGTACTTCGCAGAGGCGGCGTTCGGAGACTTGCACCGCATCACGACGAGTGCCCCCTCGTCCCCGGTGGCAGCGCTGATGACAGGCCCGCCCAAATTCACCGAGTCAAGATTCCTGTAGTGCAGACCGCGATCGGCTTCGACGACAGCATCGGTCTTCTCAGTTTCCCGAGCCTGCCTGATCGACACGTGTTTGGCATTGCCGTACTGCTCTCTGTCGATGTACAGGTAGCACCGCTTGCCGACATCCGGCCCTACTCCTACGTCAGCGCGGATGAACTCCTCCACGGCATCGCCGTAGGGCATCAAGGGCTTGAGCGTGGACTGTGTTGTCTCGACGCCGCAGAATTCCTTCGGAATGGGATAGCCCCAGTCCGAAGCCTCGCCGGAGCAGCCGACGAGCAGAGCCGCCAGGGTGCCGACGGCTGCCGTGGCACGGCAACGATTGCTTCTCATGATCCACCGCCTGACAGGCTGCGTGCCGCCGCGTTGCCGTTGTTTGCCGCATCGACGAATCTGTCAACGGTCAGCCATTGAGACTCGCCCTCTGAGGCATCGGGATTGGCCCTTCGCCAATGTTGTGCCAGGGCCTTCAATCGGCCTTCCCCGCCCTGGTTTGTTGCCATGTTCTCGCGCGCGAGCCCGGCGTCGATGCGCTCGTTCTCCTCATCGAGCCACTTGGCTGTGATCACGTCCACACCTCGCTGTGCCGCGTCACCCGCGTATGGGACGAAGTTCACGACGCCGCCCCATGTGTGGTAGTCCCATTTGGCCTCCCACATGGCTTTGCTCTTCTCGTCGTCCGCGTCCATCTTGAGGGCTTGGTAGCGGGCCTCCTCGAGGAAGCCGATCGTGTTTCCCGCTCGCCGCAAGGATTCCTCGGACCCGCCCTCATGGACGTTGATGTCGTGGACGATCTCGCGGTTGATGCCGTCCTGGAGCGTGCCGTACGCGTGCGGGTCCCTGGAGATCTGTTTTGCCACCTCCAGCACATCGCCTCGCTTCAGCGGGGCCTCGCCGTCGTTGTGCGCGCTGGTTGTCTGGTGCACGTCGTCGCCCCAGTTGCCCATGACCTGCGCCATGGGGGTGCGCAGCTGCGGCGGGAAGTCGTTGCCCTCGTCGGAGAGGTGCTTCAACGAGGCTTCGAAGACGCGGCGGTTGGCGGCCGAGTGCTCGACGTACCCGCCTTCGGCGTTGGCGGGGTCGATGCCGGTGGCTCCGGCGGTGAGAGCCGCTGCGAGGCCCTCCCTCGTGTGCGGGTCCTCGATGTCGCTGCCCTTGAGGGGATCCCCGAAAATGCTGTCCGGGTCATGCGGATTGCGTATCGCCACGTTGCCGTCGACGACGTTCCAGTCTCGTTCGCGAGTCAGGTATTCGAGCCTGTCGTTGGTCTGCTTCTTGTCGTCGTCGGGGTTCGGGTCGCTCTTCGGGTCGAGGAACGCGGCCGCGGCATCGGGGTCGCGGCTCATGACCTTAAGGAGCCCGTCCATCGGGTCGTTGGCGAAATAGCCGTCGTGCTTGTTGATCCACCACTTGTGCTTGTCCCAGTTGTCGTCCCCGTCGTCCGCCTTCTCGGCGGCGATGATGCCGTCCCCGAGATCGTGCAGGAATCGGTCCGAATACCCGTCTCCGTGCTGCATGAGCGTGACCAGGGACTGATATCCGCGGACCTCCTCGCCCTGCCACTCGTAGCGCTTCATGCCGACCTCTTCCATGCCGGCCCGCCACTTCTTGTACGTGGCCGAATCCGGATCGCGGGTCCCGGTGGCGATGGCGTTGGCGAGGCCCTGCTGAATGCCCGTGTACCGCTGCTGGTTTCCCTTGTCCGTGTCGTACGCGAGCTCGTTGAGCTGGTTCGTGAGCTTGACGGCGTTCTCCGGACCGACCTTGTCGAGCAGCATCTTGCTGAACTCGGGGTCCTTCTGGTTGTGGCTCATCAAGCGTTCGAGCTCCTTGAGCTCGGCGGGGGAGAGCTTGTCGCCCTTCTCGACCTTGTCGAGGAGCTTGGTGGCGCGCTGCGACTCGTCCTGGTCGACGGACTTCACGGTCTTGTCGTTGAAGCCTTCGTCGCCGCCCTTGCCGGTGTTGCGCTTCAGGGCGATGGCGGCGGACTGGTCGGCGTTGGCGGCGGCGACCAGGATGAAGCTGATCTTCGCCTGCCAGCGCAGGACCTTCTCCTCGTTCTCGGACGGCAGCACCCCGCCAGGCCCGCGCCTCTCATCGCCCTTCTCGTCCGGGTCGCGCAGTGTCACCTTTCCGGTGCTGCTGATGACGACGCCGGCCTTCTTCGCGTCCGCGGTCACCTGGTGCAGGTCCGCCTTGTACTTGCGCAGCTCCTCGTACGCGTCCTGCAGGACGGCTCGGATGCCCTTGGCCTCGATGACGGCGTCGCTGAACTCCTTGTTGGCGCCTGCGACTTGGACCTGCGCGTACATGGAGGTGCCGTCGATGCTGGTCCAGCCGGCCTGGGCGAAGGGCTTCACCACATCGTCGCCGTACCTCTGGTCCCACCCCTGATAGCGACGTATGACATCGCTCCAGCGGTCCACGGCGGTGCTGATCGATTCGACGTCGAGGTGGTAGAGCTGCTCGTAGGCGATGGTGCTCACGGGAATTCTCCTGTCACCCGAAGTCGGAAAGGGTTGCGCGAACGGAGTTCATCTCGGCCTCGTTCGCCGATTCCGTACGGGTCTGGTTCTGCGCGGTGGTGGTGCACTTCTCGCCGATGTCGGCGCAGATCAGGGTGAGGCGTCTGGCCTGCTTGTCCCACGTCTCCATGGACTTCAGGAGGGCCACGCCCAGGTCACCGCCCCACAGGTCACCGGACAAGGACCCCGCAGCGGCCGTGATCTCCAGGTCGTCGCCGACATCGCCCTTGGAGTGCACCAGGCTGGCCAGTTCCTTGGCGTTCTCACCGGCGCGGTTCAGGGCGGCAGGGTCGTTCACCCCGCTGAAGCCGTTGGACTGCACGCCACCGGAGCCGCCGCCGCTGCCGCCGGCCATGGTCTGGATCCCGTTGTAATGGAAGCCGGGGTCGACGGCAGCGCCCGGGGCGGGGTCCCGGTCACGCACGTCCGCCGTGCGTTCCGCCGCCCCGATGGGCGCGCTCTGCCCGGCCTCCGAGGACGCGGACATCGGCTGCAGCCCACCGGTCGCGGCCCCTGGGCCGGCCGGTGTGCCAGGCGCGGGGTCGAGGTCGCGTACGTCGGTGGACCGGTCCGGGGGAGGGAGGCGGACAGTCGGAACGCGGTCCGCGTCCGCCGCGGACATGGGCTGCAGACCACCGGTGCCGTACTGGAAACCGGGATCGGCAACCTCAGGCGCCGACGTCAGATCGCGCACGTCCAACGGCTCGTCCGGCGGCGGCATTTGATGCATGTTCCGCGGGTCCGGGCCTGTGTTGGGCGCTGAAATCGGACGCACTGCATCGTCGTTGGAACTCACGAACCCCCCTGTACCAGCGAGCCGCACGGTCGAGTGCGGCCCGCTCCATCATTGCCAGAACGGCCGGGGTCGGGCGACGCCCATGCCGGGTGTGCCCGATCGCCACGGAGCCGGGCGAAACCTGCTTCACCTGCGGTCTTGGCCCGAACGCCAGCCATTCTGGTCTCGCGAACCGTATGTCCGGCCATGAGCCTGCACAATTCCGGATCCCGGCAATGTGAAGGCCAAGTAATTGCATGCTTAGGGCCTTTCGGCACCCCAGTTGCGGAGGTAGCAGACGCCTTTGACCGGAGGACCTGGCTGTGCCGGCTCACGTATTCGACTCGCCGCTGCTCTTTTGCGCAGCGGCGGGCGATCCCGGCCTGCAGGACGAGCAGCCCGTACACCACGGAGGCGAAGCCCTTCGGGCCGAACCATGCGGCGACGAGCTTTTCGCGGGCTCGAAGCGGGTGCCGGCCAGGGAGATCAGGAGCGAAGCGGGGCGGATCAGGACGATGGCCAGGACGACCGCGCCATGCATGCCGTCGGTGAAGAGCACGGCGAACAGTCCGCCCAATGGGCCCAGGAGCCGTCCACTTGGAACCAGCCGCCCACTTCAGGCACTCTTCGTGTCCGTGTCAGCACTCCCGCGTCAACCACAGTCAAGTCCCGCCGCAGGCCACATGGTTGTCTGCGGGGACGATGCCTTGGCCGAACGTCTCGCCACGGAGCTGCACGAGGTCTACGGCGAGCGTGTGACTCTCGTGCTGCCGTCCTCGGGCGGAGGTCTGTCCCGACCGGTGGCCGGCGCGGGGAGAGCCGCCGCGCTCCTCGGCCGTATGTCGTCGAACCTCATGGGACGCACCGCCCCTGCCGGGCAGGGCGCGGGGCCCGTTCCGCCGCGAGTGCTGGAGGCGCCGGAACTCAGCGGTGAGGTGCTGCGCGAGGTCGGCGTCCCGCACGCGGCGGCGCTCGCGCTCGTCCATGACGACGACGAGACCAACATCCGCGTCGCCCTCGCGGCCCGCCGCCTCAACCCCCGCCTTCGCCTGGTCATCAGGCTCTACAACCGCAAGCTCGGACAACACCTCGAAGAGCTGCTCGACCAGGCCGCCGTCGTCGCCGCACCGGACATGGACCTCGCCACCCTCGATGCCTCCACCACAGTCCTGTCGGACGCCGACACCGCCGCACCGGCCCTCGCCGCGACCGCAATCGCCGGTACCAGCAAGGTGGTTCAGGCCGACGGGCTCCTGCTGCGGGCCGTCGAGCGCATGCCGGCCGGTCGTGGCGAGGTCCCCGAGCCGGGCCTGTGCACCCTCGCGCTGCTCTCCGCCACCAGCAACGACCCGGCCGGCAGCGAGGGTTCGGACGGCAGCGGCGAGGAAGGGCCCCAACTCCTGCCGGACGACCGGGCCGTGACGATGGCAACCGGACGCGGAACCATCGTCCTGGAGAACGTGACCCACACCGGCCCTACCCTCCCGCCGGGCCGACTCGCCCGCCGGACCGCGCCCCTCGGCCAGCTGTTCTCCCGCCGGCTGCGCTGGACGCTCCTCGGCCTGTCGGCCTGCGTACTGGCTCTGGCCGTCGCCACCTGGATCACCACCGACGCCCCGCCCATCCGGGCCGCCTACATCACGCTCCTCGACCTCTTCGCCATCAACGACCCCGCGACCGACGCCGAAGCAGGCCGCCAGATCCTCCAACTCCTCGCCGGATTCGCCGGGTTGCTGCTTCTGCCGGTCCTGTTCGCGGCCGCCCTCGAAGCACTCGGCACCTTCCGCAGCGCGTCCGCCCTGCGCCGCCCGCCCCGCGGCCTGTCCGGCCACGTCGTCCTGCTCGGCCTCGGCAAGATCGGCACCCGCGTACTGCACCGGCTGTGTGAACTCGACATCCCCGTCGTCTGCGTCGAGGAAGACCCCGAAGCCCGCGGCATCACCCTCGCCCGCCGCCTGCGCGTGCCCGTCGTCCTCGGCGACGTCACCGACGAAGGCGTCCTCGAAGCCGCCAAGGTCCACCGCGCGCACGCCCTCCTCGCCCTCACCAGCACCGACACCACCAACCTGGAAGCAGCGCTGTACGCCCGCTCGGTGAAACCCGACCTCCGGGTTGCGCTGCGCCTGTACGACGACGACTTCGCCACCGCCGTCTACCGCACCCTGCGCAGCGCCCACCCCCAGGCCCTCACCCGCAGCCGCAGCGTCACCTCCCTCGCCGCACCCGCGTTCGCCGGCGCGATGATGGGCCGCCAGATCCTCGGCGCGATCCCCGTCGAACGCCGCGTCCTGGTGTTCGCCGCACTCCAGGTCGCCGGGCACCCGCAGTTGGAGGGCCGTACCGTCGCCGAGGCGTTCCGCCCCGGCCACTGGCGGGTCCTGGCCCTCGACGTCACCGACCCCGTCGAGCGCATGCCCGACCTGGCCACCACGCCTTCCCCCGACGACGAGCACGCGCCGGGCCTGGTCTGGAACACCGACCCTCGCTACGTACTCAAGGCACAGGACCGGGTCGTCCTGGCCGCCACCCGCCAGGGCCTCGCGGAACTCCTCGGCCGGAATCCCGCACACCGGCCACGGTGATGGCGACGGTCCCTGGACGGGCCCGCCGTGCCCGCCGTGCCCGCCGTGCCCGCCGTCCGTGACGCCTGCCTCGGCGAGGACGGCGAGCCCGAACTCGTCGTCTGCGTGGACGAGTTCGGGCCGCCCGACCCGATGTCGTACGTCTGTCGTGGTGCGCGCCGCCACCGTGGCGGTTCCCTCGGCTACTTCATGTCGGAGATCTTGAAGAGCAGGCGTGCGGTCTCGCTGTCGACCCGCCGGGACAGCTCACGCAGCACCAGTCGCTGCGCGACGCCGTCGACCCACCGCACCGACACCAGTCGATCCGTACGGACCCGCCGCTCCCGGAGCAGTCCACGCGCGGCCGGCCACCCGTGGCCCGCGCTGACTCGCGGCGGCGTGAGGATGCCGAAGAGCAGCACGGACAGGCCGGTCCAGAGCGCGGCGCGCGGCGGATCCAGGCCTCCGGAACCTGCGTCGGTCAGCAGCAGGACGCCCAGCAGGCAGGCCGCGTGGACGAGCGCGCTCCGGCAGGCATGGCCCCAGTGCCGATCGTGGACAGTGCCCTCGTGAGGTGCCATGACGTAGACGCCAGACACGCGCAGGGCCGGCGGCGAGGGCGCTTGACGCGACGCTGATGCGGCGCTGATGCGTCGGCGACACCGCACCGGCCCGCCGTGATCAGGCGGACCAGCCATGTCCGGGGCGTCAACTGAGGTCGGCGAAGGTCTCCACGGCATGGGTCTTGCCGGTGACGATGATGACGTCGCCCTTCTCGATGACGGTCTCGGCCGTGGCGTACGTGAAGTCCTCCCCGGGGCGTTTGATGCCGACGACGGTCACGCCGTATTTGCTGCGCACCTGGCTCCGGCCCAGCGGGACGCCGGTGACGAGTTCGGGGGCGACGGTCTTGACCAGGGCGAAGTCGTCGTCGAACTCGATGAAGTCCAGCATCCGGCCGGTGACCAGGTGGGCGACGCGCTCACCCATCTCGTACTCGGGCAGCACGACGTGGTGGGCGCCGAGGCGTTCGAGGATCTGGCCGTGCTGGCGGCTGATGGCCTTGGCCCAGATGTTGGGGACCTCGGCCTCCAGGAGGTTGGAGGTGACCAGTATCGACGCCTCGATGTCGGTGCCGATCGCGACGACCGCGCTGGTGAATTCGTGCACGCCGAGCTGCCGCAGCACCTCGGGGTCGGTGCAGTCCGCGACCGCGGCGTGGGCGAGGCCGTCGCTGTGCTTCTGCACGAGCCGGTCGTCGGTGTCGATGCCGAGGACGTCCCAGCCGCGCTGGGTGAGTTCGTTGGCCAGCGAGCTGCCGAAGCGACCGAGGCCGATGACGGCGAGACGCTGGTCGGCCGGGGCCTTGGCGGCGTACTGGTGGGCGAGGCGCTTGCGGCGCCGGCGGCGGAGGTTGTGCAGGTAGTTAGCCAACGGGTCGCTCCTCGGGCAGGTGGTCAGCCAATGACGGGTCGCTCTTCGGGCAGGTGGTAGCGGCGTGTGCGCTCGCGCAGGGCGAGGGCCGAGACCAGGGTGATCGGGCCGAGCCGGCCCACGAACATGAGCAGGATCAGGATCAGCTGTCCGGTGTCGGGCAGGTCGGCGGTGATGCCGGTGGACAGCCCCACCGTGGCGAACGCGGAGACGGCCTCGAAGAGGATGTTCTCGAAGGGGTGCCGGGCGATGCTGGAGAGCGCGAGCGTCGCCGCGATGACCAGGCCGACGCCGAGCAGAGCCACGGTGAGGGCCTGACGCAGGACGTGCGGGGCGATCCTGCGGCCCATCACGGAGGCGTCGGGCTCGCCGCGCACCTCGGCGGCGATGGCCGCGGCCAGTACGGCGAACGTGGTGACCTTGATGCCGCCGGCGGTGCCCGCGCTGCCGCCGCCGATGAACATCAGGATGCAGGTCACCAGGAGCGTCGACGCCTGCAGGGCCCCGATGTCCAGGCTGTTGAACCCGGCGGTGCGGGACATCGCGGAGTGGAAGAAGCCGTTGAGGAGTTTCCCCGGCCAGTCGAGCGGACCGAGCGTGCCCTTGTTGGTCCACTCCAGGACGCAGGTGAGCAGAGTGCCGATCAGGAGCAGGGCTGCCGTGGTGAGCAGGGTGAGCTTGGTGTGCAGGGTCCAGTTGCGGCGCCCCGTCGACGTACGGCGGTGCCGGTGGCGCAGGAGTTCGAGCAGTACGGGGAAGCCGAGGCCGCCGAGGATCACGGCGGCGGAGACGGGCAGGGTCACCCAGGGGTCCTGCGCGTAGCGGGTGAGGTTGTCGGGGTGCAGGCCGAAGCCGGCGTTGTTGAAGGCCGAAACGGAATGGAAGAACCCGAGGTACGCGGCGTCCCTGACGGTTTCCCCGTACCCGAACCGGAAGCGCAGGGCGAGCAGCGCGCCCACCGCGAGTTCCACGATCACCGTGCACCCGGCGACGCCGAGCAGCACACGTCGTACGTCTCCGATGCCGAAGCTCTTCGTCTCGGCCTGGGCGGTCAACTGCATGCGCAGGCGCAGTTTGCCGGAGACGAGCAGGGCGAGCAGGGAGGCCATCGTCATGATGCCGAAGCCGCCGACCTGGATGAGCGCGAGGATCACGCCCTCGCCGAAGCCGCTCCAGTGCGTTCCGGTGTCCACGACGGCGAGGCCGGTCACGCACACCGCCGAGGTGGCCGTGAAAAGGGAGGTGACCAGGCCGGTCGCTGTCCCGCTCTCGGCCGCGAAGGGCAGCGAGAGCAGCCCGGCGCCGATGGCGATCACGAGCGCGAAGGCCATGACGACGGTGCGAGCCGGGTGAAGGGTGAACAGCGAATGCCACACCCGCGTCGCGCGCGCCATCACATCACCGCCCTTTCATGGAGGTGCGCAGGCAGAGGATCGGTAACGCTCCAAGATCTCGTCGGCCGTCACCCTATCCAGGCGAGGGCCGACGGGCGGGGCTTGCTGCCCGCCGCGGTGTCCCCGGGGCGGCGACGCGATCGGGGTGCCGCCTCGGAGGGTGCGGCGGCCGCCCTGGCGGCGTTCCGGGGCCGATTCCCGGCATTAACAGCCCGTAAAGACTGCCGGGTTCCGGCAATGCGGTGGGCATATGCGGCGCGTCAAGATGGCTGTGGGCGGAAACGGGGGAGAGTCCGGGTGCCGGGTTCCCGAAGCGGATCCCGGCACCCGGACACGCTCCCGATGCAACCGAGTGCATGGGGGAGGGGGCGGCATGGGGGAGCTTCTTGGTGCGGCTGTGGGTTTTCCTGGCGTCGTCTTCAGTTCCGCACTCCTGGTCGTCGTCGCCTTCTGGCTGCTGGTGCTGCTCGGCGGCTTCGACGCGGACGGCTTCGACGCGGATGTCGATCTGGGCGCTCTGGGGCTCGGCGGTGTGCCCGTCGCGGTCGTCGCGTCGCTGATGGTCGTGGTCGGCTGGCTCTCCGCCGTGACCGGGTCGGTGCTCGTCGGGCGGACCGGTCTGGGCGGCGCCGCCCAAGTCGCCGCCGACGGGGCGGTGTTCCCGGTGTCCCTCGCCGTCGCCTGGTGCGCGGCGCGTGGCCTCGTACGCCCGCTGGCCCAGCTGTTCCCCGATGAACCCGGGCCGTCCCGGCAGGACTTCATCGGCTCGTTCTGCACCATCCGCACGGGGCGGGTGGACGCGGACTTCGGGCAGGCCGAGGTCGCCGCGCGGGACGGGTCCACCGCGATCGTCCAGGTCCGGCAGTTCGGGACCGACGCGCTGTCGGCCGGCAGCACCGGTCTGCTGTACGCGTACGACGACGACGGCGAGTTCTTCTGGGTGGCCGCCCATGGCGCCGAGCTCGGTTCCGCGCCGCCGGACGGAGCCTCGCGCCCCCGTCGCGCCTGAGGGACCGAGCCCCTCTCCCGCACGCACGCACGTCACTTCACGGCTGCACGCCGTCTCAACTCGCCACTGCTCTCTAGGACTTCACATGGATGCCATCACCTTGGGCATCGGCGTGTCCGTCGCCGTTGTCCTCCTCATCGTCGTCGCTCTGCTGCTCGTGGTCACCCGGCTCTTCCGCAAGGTCGAGCAGGGCAAGGCGCTGATCGTCTCCAAGATGCGCAAGGTCGACGTGACCTTCACCGGGCAGGTCGTGCTGCCCGTCCTGCACAAGGCCGAGGTCATGGACATCTCGGTGAAGACCATCGACATCGTCCGCGCCGGCCGGGACGGGCTGATCTGCCGGGACAACATTCGTGCCGACATCCGCATCTCGTTCTTCGTACGGGTCAACAAGACCGTGGAGGACGTTATCCGGGTGGCGCAGGCCATCGGCACCGCCCGCGCCAGCGACCAGAACACGCTGCAGGAACTTTTCAACGCCAAGTTCTCCGAGGCGCTGAAGACGGTCGGCAAGCAGATGGACTTCGCCGACCTCTACACCAAGCGCGATGAACTCCGCGACCGCATCATCCAGTTGATCGGCACCGACCTGAACGGCTACAGCCTGGAGGACGCGGCGATCGACCACCTGGAGCAGACGCCGCTGAGCCAGCTCGACCCGTCCAACATCCTGGACGCCCAGGGCATCCGGAAGATCACCGAGCTGACGGCCGTCGAGCACGTACGCACCAACGAGTTCACCCGGCACGAGGAGAAGGGGATCACCCGGCAGAACGTCGACGCCCGGGAGGCGATCCTGGAGCTGGAGCGCCGCCAGGCGGACGCCGAGATCAAGCAGAAGCGCGAGGTCGACACCGTACGGGCCCGGGAGGAGGCCGAGACCGCGCGAGTGGTGGAGGAGGAACGGCTGCGGGCGCAGAGCGCGTTCCTCGCCACCGAGGAGAAGCTCGGCGTGCAGCGCGAGAACCAGGCGCGTGAGGTCGCCGTCGCGCAGAAGAACCGCGAGCGGGTCATCGCCGTCGAGAGCGAACGCATCGAGAAGGACCGCCTCCTCGAAGTCATCGCCCGCGACCGCGAGACCCAACTGACCCGCATCGCCGCCGAGAAGGAGGTGGAGGCGGAGAAGCGGGAGATCGCCGACGTCATCCGGGAGCGCGTCGCCGTGGACCGTACGGTCGCCGAGCAGGAGGAGTCGATAAAGAAGCTGCGGGCCGTGGAGGAGGCGGAGCGGGAACGGCAGGCGATCGTCATCGCCGCGGAGGCCGAGGCGCAGGAGGGCCTGGTCAAGAGCATCAAGGCCGCGGAGGCCGCCGAGCAGGCGGCAACCCACCGTGCCGCGGAGGAACTCACCCTGGCCGAGGCCCGGTTGAAGGCCTCCGACCTGGACGCGCGGGCCAAGCTCCGCCTCGCAGAGGGCGTTCAGGCCGAGCGGGCCGCGGAGGGCCTCGCGGCCGTGCAGGTACGGGAGAAGGAGGCCGACGCGATCGAGAAGGCGGGCCGTGCCGAGGCGCAGGCCACCGAGGCGCGGATGCGCGCGGAGGCCGAGGGCGTCGAGGCGAAGCTGAAGGCGGAGGCCGCGGGCCTCACCGAGAAGGCGGCCGCCATGGCGGCTCTCGACGAGGCGTCCCGTACGCACGAGGAGTACCGGCTGCGCCTGGAGGCCGAGAAGGACATCCGCCTGGCCGGCATCGACGTGCAGCGGCAGGTCGCGGAGGCGCAGGCCACCGTGCTCGCCACCGGCCTGGAGAACGCCGACATCAACATCGTCGGGGGCGAGTCCGTGTTCTTCGACCGGCTCGTGTCGTCGGTCGCGCTCGGCAAGGGCGTCGACGCCTTCGTCCAGAACTCCGACACCGCGCAGACCCTCGCGGGCCCCTGGCTGGACGGCACCGCGAGCTTCACGGACGACCTGGCGAAGGTGCTCGGCTCGGTCTCCACGGCCGACGTGCAGAACCTCACGGTGTCCGCGCTCCTGATGAAGCTCATGAAGGGCGGCCAGTCCGGTCCGGTGCGTGAACTGCTCGACAAGGCAGGGCAGTTGGGCATCGCCGACATGCCGATCGTCGAGCTGAACGGCGCCGCCCGCAAGAGCCCGGCCGCGGGCTGATCCAGACCGGCCGGGGCCGCTGCACGGGGGGAGGCAGCGGTCCCGGCCCTTCACACCTCCGCCGCACCCCATCAGCACGGGCCACCCCGCAAGCACGGGGCACCTCACGGCACGACACGGAAGGACACCGGACACCATGGAGACCAGGAACGGAAGCGAGGCCGAGCCCGAGGCCGGGACTGCAGCCGAGGCGACCGGCATGGACTCCGGAACGTACGAGCTGCTGCGTGCTCGACTGACCGAGCAGGCACGCCGGTTGGCCGACCGCGCCACCGCCCTCAACGAACAGCGCGCCGCGGCCTTCGGCTCCACCGAACTGGCCCTCGCCGACACCAGGAGCCTGCACACGGAGCAGCCGTGCACCTTGCGTGACGTCGTCGCGCTCGGCGACATCCTGCTCCTCGGCAGCCACAGCGGCGCTCCCGGTACGGAGTCGCAGCCCTCGGGCGCGGACGTCTTCGCGCTCGTCGACCGGGACCTGGACCGGCAGCCCGACGACACGGTCCGGGGGCTCCTCGACGACCCGGCGTTCATCCGCGAGTTCGACGCCCTGTTCCGCTACTACCGCCAGGCCCGCCTGCTCCGCCTGCGGCACGTCGACGGCAAGCTGCTCGCCGTCTTCCAGACCGGTGAACGGGCCGAGGACATACGGGTGTTGCGCTGGGCGCTCACCGCCGACGGCCGCGCCGAGTTCCTGGACGCGCGCGGCGACAAGGACCACACCGCGCCCCCGGCCCACGACGTCACGTGGACGGCCGCGACCCGCGAAAACCACCGGCCGGGCCGCCACCCGCACGTCTCCGTCGGCGGCGAGGTGTTCGTGTCGACGGTCGGCGGGCAGCTCGCCGTCAAGGTCGAGGACGACACCGAGACCGGGCGCGGCATCCACGCCGAACCGGTGCAGGAACCCCTGCAGTCCCTCGCGGACGCCGACGTGGAGCACGCGCGCGTGGGCCCGCTCATCCTCCTGCGCGTCCGCCCCTACAAGGAGACCGCCTGGCGGCACCTGGTCCTCCACACCCTGACCCGGACCGTGGTGCGCCTGGACGGGATCGGGCAGGCGTGCCGCCGGCTGCCCGAGGAGCAGGGGATCGTCTTCCCCGGCGGCTACTGCCTGGCCGACGGCACGCACAAGACCTTCGACGGCATCGACACCGACGGCCTGGAGTTCGAGCGCACGGTGCGCTCGCCCAACGGCGAGGACGTCCTCTACGCCTTCCGCGCCCGCGAGGACGGCCGCAGCCTGCTCCTCCCGTACAACCTGATCCGCAAGGAGGTCGCCAACCCGCTGGTCTGCCACGGGTACGCGCTGCTCGACGACGGCACCCTGAGCGTGCTGCGCGCCGGTTCCGCCGAGCCCGCGCGGGTGCATCCCGTGCAGATCTGGCGGTCCCCGTTCGCCGCCGACACGCACGCCGCAACCCAGTCGGCGGGTGACGGTCCGCTGGCCCGCATCGGCAACGCCGACCTCGTACGCGGCATCTCCGACTGCCTGTCCGTCGCCCGCGCCGTCACCGAGACCGAGCCCACCACGGGCGTGTACGAGGCGCTGCTCGCTTCGTGCGTGCGTACCGCCGACGCCCACCACTGGCTCGGCGAGCCCGAAGTCGGCGACCTGCGCGGGCCGTTGGAGGAGTTGCGCGCGACCGCCGAGCAGGTCCTGGCCGAGTTCGCGACCGTCCAGACCCTCACCCGGCAGGCCGCGGACGCCCTGGAGGAGGCGGCCGTACGCAGCACCGCGCTCGTCCGGCGGATCCGTGGCGAGAGCCCGCAGGACGCCGCCGAATGGGTCGACCGGCTCACCGAACTCCGGTCCGCCCAGGGCCAGTTGCTCACCCTCAAGGACCTGCGGTACGCGGACACCGACCGCATCGACGCACTCGCCGCCGACCTCGCGGACGACCTCGCCTCCGCCGGGCGGCGCGCCGTCGCCTTCCTGCAGCGGCCCGACGCGTTCGCCGCCCACCACGCCGACATCGGGCGACTGGCCGCCGACGCGGAGGCGCTCACCACCGTCGCCGAGGCCGACGCGCTCGCCGACCAACTTCGGCAGCGCACCGAACGGCTGCAGGCCGTCACCGAGGTCGTCGCGGGGCTCGACGTCGGCGACGCGACCGTGCGTACCGCCGTCCTGGAGCGGATCGCCGAGGTCCTCGCGGACGCCAACCGGGCCCGCGCCGGACTGGACGCACGACGGCGTGAACTCACCGTGCACGAAGACCGGGCCGAGTTCGCGGCCGAACTCGCCCTGCTCGGCCAGGCCGTCACGGGCGCACTCGCCGCCGCGACCACCCCGGAGAGCTGCGACGACCAGCTGGCCCGGCTCCTGCTTCAACTGGAGAACCTGGAGGCCAGGTTCGCGGACTCGGACGCGTTCCTCGCCGAGATCGACACCCGGCGCACCGAGGTGTACGAGGCGCTCGCCGCCCGCAAGCAGACCCTCGCCGACACTCGCGCCCGGCACGCCGAACGCCTGGCGACCTCCGCGGGCCGCGTCCTCGACACCATCGCCCGGCGCCTCGCCGGCCTCGGCTCCGCCGACGACATCAACACGTACTTCGCCTCCGACCCGATGCTCGGCAAGGTCCGCCGCACCGTCGCCGAACTCCGCGAACTCGGCGACCAGGTGAGGGCCGACGAGCTGGAGGCACGCGTCGCCGCCGCGCGTCAGGAGGCCGCGCGGTCCCTGCGCGACCGCACCGAGCTGTACGCGGACGGCGGCGACACCCTCCGGCTCGGCCGCCACCGCTTCGCCGTCAACACCCAGCCCCTCGACCTCACCGTCGTCCCGCACGGCGACGGCATGGCCTTCGCCCTGACCGGCACCGACTACCGCGCGCCCCTCACCGACCCGGCCTTCGCCGAACTGCGCCCCTACTGGAACCAGACCCTGCCGTCCGAGAACGCGGAGGTCTACCGGGCCGAACACCTCGCCGCCCGCCTCCTGGACGAGCACGGCGCGGAGCCCCTGCTCGCCGTGGACGACCTGCCCGCCTTCGTGCGGGCGGCCACCGAGACCGCGTACGACGAGGGGTACGAGCGGGGTGTCCACGACCACGACGCGACGCAGATCCTGCGCGCGCTCCTGCGGCTGCACGGCGACGCGGGACTGCTGCGGCACACGCCGCGCGCCCGCGCCACCGCCCAGTTCCACTGGGCGCACGCCACCACGCCGGACGAGCGCGCCCTGCTCACCCGCCGCGCCGTGTCCCTGGCCCGCGCCCGCGACACGTTCGGCCTCGCGCCCGCCATCGACGCCTTCCGCGCCGAACTCGCGGACAGAATCGGTGACTGGGACGCCGCCGCGTACCTCTTCGACGAGCTCACCACCGGCCCCGACGGCTTCGTCACCGCCACGGCCACCCGCACCCTCCTCGACAAGTTCCGCCACGCGACGGACAGTGCGGCGTACGAGGACGACCTGGCCGCCGTCACCGACCCGCACGCCCGCCGCCAGCTCGTCGAGGCCTGGCTCGGCTCCTACCTGACGGCCACGGGGGAGAGCGGCGACCTGGACGAGGCGGTCGCCGTCGAACTCTGCCGCGACCTGCCGCGCTACGACAGCGCCGCACCGCTGACCGCCACGGTCGACGGCCTCCTCGGCACACACCCGCACATCGAGGGCCGCGCCCTCACCGTCCGCATCGACGAACTCCTCGACCGCACACGGCAGTTCCGCACGAGGAGCGTCCCGCGCTTCCGCGCCTACCAGACCCTGCGCACGGAACTCGCCGCCGCCGAACGCGCCCGGCTGCGCCTCGACGAGTACCGCCCCAAGGTCATGTCCGCCTTCGTCCGTAACCGCCTCATCGACGAGGTCTACCTGCCCCTCATCGGCGACAACCTGAACAAGCAACTCGGCACCGCGGGCGGCCTGTTGCTCCTCGTCTCCCCGCCCGGCTACGGCAAAACGACGCTCATGGAGTACGTCGCCGACCGGCTCGGCATGATCCTGGTGAAGGTCAACGGCCCCGCCCTCGGCCACGACGCCACCTCCCTCGACCCGGCCGAGGCACCCAACGCCACCGCCCGCCAGGAGATCGAGAGGATCAACTTCGCCCTGGAAGCAGGCAATAACGTCCTCCTCTACCTGGACGACATCCAGCACACCTCACCCGAACTCCTGCAGAAGTTCATCTCGTTGTGCGACGCCCAACGCCGCATGGAGGGCGTGTGGAACGGCGCCTCACGCACGTACGACCTGCGCGGCAAACGCTTCGCCGTCTGCATGGCCGGCAACCCCTACACCGAGTCCGGCGCCCGCTTCCGCATCCCCGACATGCTCGCCAACCGCGCCGACGTGTGGAACCTCGGCGAGGTCCTCACCGGCAAGGAGGACGCGTTCGCCGTCAGCTTCGTCGAGAACGCCCTGACCGCCAACCCGGTCCTCGCCCCGCTCGCCGGCCGCGACCGCGCCGACCTCGACCTGCTGCTCCGTCTCGCCGAGGGCGACCCGGGCGCGCGCCGCGACCGGCTGGCCCACCCGTACGCGCCCGCCGAGCTGGACCGCATCATCGCCGTACTCCGCCACCTGCTCGCCGCACGGGCGACGGTCCTCGCGGTCAACGCCGCCTACATCGCCTCCGCCGCACAGTCCGACGAGGCCCGCACCGAACCGCCGTTCAGGCTCCAGGGCTCGTACCGCGACATGAACAAGATCGCGGCCCGCATCGACCCGGCGATGAACGACGCCGAGCTCGCCGCGGCCGTCGACGACCACTACGCGGCCGAGGCCCAGACCCTCACCACCGACGCCGAGGCCAACCTGCTCAAACTCGCCGAACTCCGCTCCACCCTCACCCCGCAGGGCGCGGCACGCTGGGCCGAGATCAAGGCCGCCCACGTACGAGCGGCACGCCTCGGCGGCCAGGGCGACGACCCGGTGTTCCACGCGGTGGCCGCCCTGGACCTGGTCGCCGACCGGCTGGCCGCGGTCGAGTCGGCCATCAGCCGCGCCGCCGATCCCTGCAACGCCCTGGCCAACCCGCCCCCACGGCACGCGAAGGGGACACGGTCGCCTCGCCGGGTCCAGTTGCCGCTGGTGGGCCCGGGTGAGTCCATGGAGGGGGCGCATGATCGGGACGAGGGAACGGGCAGCGATGGGCATCGACGTGACCGTGGAGCGGACGATCCCGCTGCCCCCTGAACAGGTGGCCGCCTACGCGATGGACTGGTGCCACGACGCGGAGTGGACGCAGGGCATCCGTACGGCGGAGCTGACGCGCGAGGCCGACGGGGGCGGCTTCGGAGTCGGTGCCGAGGTGACCCGGACCGCGTACTTCCTGGGCAAGCGAATCGACTACGTGCTGCGCGTCGCCGCCCACGATCCGCCGCGGCTCCTCGACATGGTGTCGGTCGCGGGCCCGATGCCCATGCACGTCACGTACACCTTCGAGGCGGCCCCCGGCGGCGGCACGCTCGCCCGGATCCGGGTACGGGGCGACGCGTCCGGCCTGTACGGTCTCGCCGCGCCGCTCATGGGACGCAAGGTGCGTTCCTCGCTGGTCAAGGACCTGCGGGATCTGGAACAGCGGCTGAGCGCGCCGCCGGACTGAGGCCCTCTACGGGCGGCCATGTTTTGTGCGGCGTCGTCGTTGCAGGACGACGTATGCGAGGCCGGCAGTCGCGCCGGCCGTGAGGACGATGCCCACGCCGGTGTCGATATCGCTCGGGCCCGCTGCTGTGCTGCCCACTCCGCCCCGGGCGCCACGGCTGGGCATCACCGTCGGGCTGAGCGGCGCGGGTGAGGCGGCGGGCGTCACGGGTGGGCGTCGCGGTCGGGCCGACGGGCTCGGGCGATGCGGCGGCGCCACCTCTCGAACCGAGGAAGGCCGCCTCTCGCGCGCGCCAGAAGGTGGGCCGAACGGGTGTCGGCAGCGTCTGCCCGGAACGGCCCGGTACAGCCCCGAACGGCCCCGAACGGCAGCGCTTCCCCGGTGCCGGCGGGACGGTCGTCAAGGGGCGGGGGTGGGCCTTCGGGAGTGATGCTGGGAGCACTCGTGGCGGAGCCGAGTTCGGGGCTCCGCCGAACCGGGAGGCGCTTCATGACCACCGCAGACGGCACGGACCGGCCGGCGCCGCCGCCCGACGGGGACGCCGCACACGCCTCCCTCGCCCTGCTGGAACGGCTCGCCGACAAGCTCGGCGCACGGGCCTCGGTGACGGCGGTCTACGGCGAGTCCGTCACCAGGGACGGTGTCACGGTCATCCCGGTCGCCGAAGTCGCCTTCGGTTTCGGCGGCGGTGCGGGCCGTGAGAGGGGATCAGCCAAGACCGGCGAAGGCGGCGGAGGCGGCGGCGGAGTGCGGGGCAGGCCCTGCGGCTTCATCGAGATCAAGGACGGCTCGGCCACCTACAAGCCCATCAGGGCCCCCTGGGGGGATGTTGTGATGCCGCTGGCCGCGCTCCTTGCCGGCACCGCTGTGCCACGGATCGCTCGTCGCCTCGCCGTACGACGCGCACGCTGAGCAAAGCCTCTCGGGAAAGGCCGGACCGCCCCCCACTCGGGATCTCTCCTCAGACGGAGTCTCGGGTGTGACGACTACGGGAAGCAGTCACCGGCCGACCGGCGCGTTCCGTCGCCGTTTGCTCGGGCGAGCAACACAGCCTTGCGGACTTGGCTGTTGATGCCGCTGCGCGCCGCGGCCCTGCTGAACCGGACCCGGTCAATGACCTCACGGGCTCCTCCGTCGCCGAGATCGCCGATCGCGTACTGCCGGCGCTGACGGAGGCGATGAACCTGCTGAGACGCAGCCTTCCGGCGGAGGAAGCGTTGCCGCAGGGGGCGGGCGGAGGAGCGGGCGTCGAGGAGCGTCGGCCCGAACTCCGCGCAGCCGCCCAGGTGTTCGTCGACGCCGGGTTCGGCGGGATGCAGCTGCGGGTGCACGACGAGCAGGGGCAGTGGGCCGGCAGCGCGGGGGTGCGCGCCTCCGGGGAGGCCGCCGAGCCGCCGGTCGACGGGCACGCCGAGGCACTGGAGCAGCGCATCGTGCGGCCACTCGGCCTGACCGGCACCCTCGCCCCCGCCGCGGACTCGCCCGACCTGCCCGAACCCCGGACTCGGCCTGTGGGTACAGGAGTCGGACCCCGACCGCGGCATCACCGTGGTCCCCCACAACGGCGGCGCGCCGGGCGGCTACGGCTCCCTGATGGTCAGCACACCCGACGGCCGCTGCTCACCGCGGGACTGACGACGGGCGACTCGGACACGGATCCGGCAGAAGCCTTCCCGAAGGCCCTGGGCGAGCTGCTCGCGACGGTGTTCTGCGGGAACGGCCGCCAGGCCTGAACACAGGCGTACGACCGACGCCGTACCGGGGAGGGCAGGGCGCGTGGCGTGATCAACGCCGGCCGCGGACGGGGACCCCGTTGGTGCGCAGCACCTTGCGGACGTCCAGGATCAGGGGGAAGACCTCGTGGTTGCGGTCCTCGCCCTGTTCCTCCCAGGCCCGCTGCTCGGCTTCGACGGCCTTGCGGTCCTCGGCGAAGACGCGTTCGGTGAAGCGCCTGATGAGCGGCCAGGCCAGCTGAAGGGCGGCGGAGACCCGGGGTTTCTCGATCATGAGCAGGCCGTAGGCGTGACAGGTGCGCTGCTCGGCGTCCACGGGCACGTAGACGGCCCAGAGGCGGAACGCCGGGTGGTCGGCGTTCTCCGGGACCAAGTCCAGTGTCTGGTACGGGTATTCGGTACGGATGGTCATGACGTCGGCGCTGTCGCCGCCCCTGATGCCCTCGGCGGCCAGCAGGCCGGCGCCGGGGTTCCGCTTCCCGCCGGCGTGGGTGAACAGGTAGCGGGCCTCCACCGACCGCGGGCTGGTCTCGTAGCCGAGGAGCTGGGGGTGCAGCTTGCCGACGACGCCCCGGTGGAGGAACTGGTGGTTCATGTCGAGCAGGTTCTCGTGCATGAACGAGTAGTGGCAGCGCACGGTCCGGGAGAACGTCATGGTCTTGTACGTCGTAGAGCTGAACGCGGGCAGCTCGGGCAGCGGGGTGTCCTCCGCCTTCTCCGGGTCGCCCGGGAACACGAAGACCAGGCCGTACGCCTCGCGGACGGGATATCCGCGCACTCCCCGCGGCGGCCGGCCGTCCCCCTTGGACAGATACGGGATCTGCGAGATGCGACCGTCGCCCCGGTACGCCCAGGCGTGATAGCAGCAGCGGAGCGTGTCGCCCTCCACCACCCCCATGCTCAGCGGCACCTGCCGGTGGGCGCACCGGTCCTCCAGGGCGTGGACGGCGCCGCTTCGGCCGCGGTACAGCGCGATGCGCTGGTCGGCGAAGACGGCGGCTACCACCCGCATGGGGCGCACGCGCCTGGCCAGCGCGACCGGGTACCAGAAGTCCGGGTTCGCCCCGACACGCCGCAGGTCGCCGTCGGCCTCGGACTCGGCCCCGTGCTCGGTCTCGGTCCCGGTCTCGCCCTTGGTCTCGGTCCCGGTTTCGGCCTCGCTCATGCCTCTCCCTCGTACACAGCAGCACCCCCCTTCATCCTCGGTACCGCCCGCCGCCCAGGCCCTGTCCGGCAGGCCCGGAAGGGCTACCAGTCGTTTCCCGCGTACGGCTGCGCCCAGAGCGCGACCTGGAGAGTGACCGCCTTGCACCAGGCCTGGTGCATCTTGTCGACCGTGTCCTCGTCGTCGCCGCCCTTGGCCAGGAACGGCCGCATCGTCGCCGTGATCGGGTAGATCAGTGCGATCACGTGGCGCAGGGGAACGTACGGCGTGGACCGGACGTCGTCGGTGGTGTTCTTCTTCGCGCGTGTGTGGCGCAGAGCGATCTCCTGCGCGTAGTCCAGCCACTGGCCGTCGTGCGGACGGGTGCAGGTGTCGCGGATCCACTGGCCGAAGCGCCCCCGTACGCGGGCCAGGTACTGGTCGACAGGCGTGCCGTCCGGGCTCGCGAACGCGGCGAGCAGATGCGGGTTCGCGCCCACGAACCCGTACCAGACGTCGAGCACGTCCTCGATCTGGCCGTCGAGCACCTGGGCTGCTCTGGCCAGGGAGGCCGCGTCGTCGTCCGTCCACAGCACACTCGCCTCCAGGTCGCGTAGCTCCTGAGGGGTGACCGGGGACGGGGCGAGGTCGGAAGCGCCGTAGTCGTAGCCGGCGATGGTCTCGGGCATGTCAGCTCCACGATGTGGTTCGGAGTCGATTCGCAGTCCCCACCCGCTACGCCTGAATCTAGGCTCTTGCGCCGGTTCCGGCACCACGTCGCCCGGAGGCACGGCTCGGTGGGGGACGGCTTCACGTCCCTCCGTCCTCATGCGGGCGGCCTCGTGCGTGCGGCCTCATGCGTGCGGCCTCATTCGTTGGGCCGGGCCGCGCTGATGTCGCCGAGCGCGGAGTGCGGGTCGCGTTCGACGGCCAGATCGCCCAACGAGACGATCCCGACGGGGCGTTCGCCCTCGACGACGGGTATCCGGCGTACCGACCGCTCCCGCATCAGGTCGATGACCCGGTCGACGTCGTCGTCCGGCGAGACGGTGGCCACATCGCTACTGCAGGCGGTGGCAGCGGTCCGATCGTTGATGGAGCCGCCCTCGGCCATCACCCGGACGACGAGGTCCCGGTCGGTCACCACCCCGCGCAGCCGGCCGTCGTCGACCACCAGCACGTCGCCGACGTCGTCCCGGCGCATCAGCTGGGCGATGTCGATGACCGAGGTCAGCGGGGCGACGACGACCAGGTCCGTCGTCATGATCTCGCGCACCTGCCGGGTCATGGTTCCTCCTCGCGACAGTCCAGGGTTCCGAGGGAATCCGTGGAGGTGGTCAGGCCGTGGGCGGCGTCGCCGCGCCTGCTCGCCGAGTACCCTGCGCGACCGCGTTACACCGAGCCGGAGCCTCGTCGACCGGCCGCGCTCGCGGAGCGGTGCGTTCGAGGAAGTCCTGCCGCAACGGTGTCGGAGGCGGCACGAGCAGTGGTATACACCACTGCTCGGACTGGAGTTGACCCCCGCTTCCTGCAGGAGTGCTGGTATGAGCGAAGACAACAAGCACCGGCTCACCCGACGTCACCTCACCGCCGCCGCCCTGGCCGCCGCGGCGACCGGCCTGGTCGGACTGCCCGGCCGGGCCGCCGCAACCCCACTCGCCGGCCCACTCGCCACAGCCCCGCACCCCGCAGGGGCAGCCGCCTCGGGCGCCCCCTTCGTTGTACCGGCACTGCGTGAATGGGCCGGTGGGGAAGGGGAGTTCAGGCTCAGCGGGGCCGGTCGCATCACCGTGCCCGCCGGAAGCGACCGGCTGCTGCGCCTCGCCCGAAAGGTCACCGCCGAGATAGCGGAACTGACCGGTGTCCGTCTCCGTACACCCGGGTTCAGCGACAGCGCACCGCACGACGGCGAGATCCACATCAGGGTCGATTCGGCGGACAGCCACCCGGCCGGCGGCGAGCGCTATCGCACCGAAGGCTCCCGGATCGTCGTCGGCCCCGCGCATGTGATCATCACCGCCCCCGCCTACGCCGGCGCGTTCTACGCCACCCGCAGCCTGCTGCAGATCCTGGTGGGCGAGGGCCGCCGCGCGCTCCCCGCCGGGACAGCCGTCGACTGGCCCGGCTATGCCCGGCGCGGGTTCATGCTCGACGTCGGACGGCGCTGGTTCGAGCCGTCGTTCGTGCGTGACTACGTCCGCTACATGAGCTGGTTCAAGTACAACACCTTCCAGATCCACCTCAACGACAACGAGATCACCGCGCCCGACGGAGACTGGAGCAAGGCCTACTCGGCGTTCCGACTGGCCTCCGACGCCCCCGAGTTGGCCGGACTGGCCGCCGAGGACGGCGTCTACACCCGGCCGATGTGGGACGAGCTCGAGGACGTCGCAGCCGACCACTGCGTGCAGGTGATCCCCGAGATCGACGCACCGGCCCACGCCCGCGCCTTCATCGAGTTCAAGCCCGAACTAGGGCTCCACGGCGGGAACTCCGACCACCTCGACCTGACCAAGCCCGGGACCACCGAGTTCATGAAGTCGCTGTACGACGAGTTCGTGCCCTGGTTCCGCAGCCCGATCGTCCACTTCGGCGCCGACGAGTACCCCAAGGAGTACGCCGAGCAGTACCGGACCTACTTCAACACCATCGCCGCCCACCTGCGTTCGCTCGGCGCGCGGCCGATGGCGTGGGGCTCGATGAAGTGGATGACCGGGACGGCCGAGGGGTACGACCGCGACGTGCTGCTCAACATGTGGAGCGAGGACTGGTACACCCCGACCATGGCGCTCGAGGACGGCTACCACTACGTCAACACCGACGACACCAACCTCTACATCGTGCCGCTCGCGGACTACTACCACGGCAGGACCGGCCTCGACGGGGCCTGGCTCTACCAGAACTGGGAGCCCAACGTCTCCCGCACGGAGCGGGTCGAGCCGATGGCCCCCGGCCTGGAGGGAGCCATGTCGGCGGTGTGGAACGACCTGGTCCACGCGGACTACGACGGCGAGGTCGTCCACGGCCTGGTCGAGCCGACCTTCGGCCTGCTCGCCCAGAAGATGTGGCGCGGCGTCCAACCCGGGCAGACCTACGAGGAGTTCATGGCCGGCGTGCGCCGCCTCGGCGTCGGCCCCGGCGCCGAGCACCTCACCTCCACGCTCGACAGCCCACCGCCGAGGTGACGGGGCGCGTCTCGACCGGACCGGTGAGGCCGCCAGGAAACATCCCACCTTATGGAGTCTCCGGGAGTTCCTGGCGGCCTTGCTGAGCCCATTTTGCGGCTCTCATCCGCCTCTGTTCGCCTCCCTCTGCCCCCGCCCATCCGGATACATCCGAACAATGTCGCCCGGAAGGGTAGACCTCGGATGTCTCCCGCCCTATGGTTCTGCCGGGTTCAAGCCCCTGATCCTGACGGCCGAGACCAACACCCTCCGGTCTCCCCTCCCGTCCCCTCGACCGAGTCGGTCACGTCGGTGACGTCGCCGAACCTCGGCCAGGGAGCAGTCGCGGGCTCCGCTGCCGTGCACGTCCTCGTCATCGCCACGGACCGAGAGGAACAACATGCGCCGCACACACGGCATACGCACCGCAGCACTCCTGCTGCTCGGCGTGTTACCCCTGGCCCTGGGCACCGCCGCAGCCGCCGCGCCGTCGGCGCCCGCGCCGGCAGCAGCGGCGCCGGCCGCGCCGACCGAAGCCGGCAACCCGGCGACAGTGCCCGCCCTTTCGGGCTGGAAGCCGGCGGAGGGCAGCTTCTCCCTGACCCAGAGCAGCCGCGTCCTGGTCCGCGACGACGCGCTGGCCGACGACGCGGCCACCTTCGTGGCCGACCTGGCCGACGAGCTCGGACGCACCCTTCCGGTCAGGACCACCACGGTGGCGCCGAAGGAGGGCGACATCGTGCTCGATGTCGACCCGGACCGCGCCGAACTCGGGCGGGAGGGCTACGAGTTGGGAGTCGGCAGCGCGATCAGCGTCACCGGGCGCACCGGGGACGGCGCGTTCCTCGGTACGCGGACCGCGCTCCAGCTGCTCCGCTCGGGGAACGCGGTGCCCGCCGGGGAGGCCGTCGACGTACCGAAGTACGCCGAGCGCGGCGTCGGCGTCTGCGCCTGCTACATCCATGTGTCGATGCCGTGGCTGGAGCGCCTGATCAAGGACGCCTCCTACCTCAAGCTCAACCAGCTCTGGCTGGAGCTCAAGGTGAAGAGCGCCGCCCACCCCGAGGCCAACGAGTGGGGCTACTACACGCCCCAGCAGATCGAACGGCTGCAGAAGCTGGCCGACCAGTACCACGTCCAGCTGGTGCCGGAGGTCAACTCCCCGGGCCACATCGACCCGTGGATCCGCAACCGCCCCGACCTCCAGCTCACCGATGCCGACGGCGTCAAGCACCCGTCGGGCCTCGACATCACCAAGCCCGAGGCGTTCGACTTCGTCACCTCGATCATCGACGAGTACTTCCAGGTCTTCGACTCCCCGTACTGGCACATGGGCGCCGACGAGTACCTGCTCGGCGGCCTGGAGTACGCCGACTTCCCGCAGATGGAGGCCTACGCGAAGGAGAAGTTCGGCCCGGACGCCGTGCCGGAGGACGCCTTCAACGACTTCATCAACCGGGTCAACGCCTACGTCAAGGCCAAGGGCAAGCGACTGCGGATCTGGAACGACGGGATCTCCCCGAAGGCGACCGTGTCCCTCGACCGGGACATCCTCGTCGAGCACTGGCTCAACGACGAGGTGAAGCCGTCGCAGTTGATCGCCGACGGCCATCAGGTGATGAACGCGGCGAACTCGCTCTACCACGTGCGGGGCACGTACCCGATCAACACGGCGCGCCTGTACGACGAGGGCTGGACGCCGCAGTCCTTCGAGGGCGAGAAGGTGGCGAGCGCGGACGGGATCCCCGGCGCCAAGATCACCATGTGGCCCGACAACGCCTCGGGCAACACCGAGAACGAGGTCGAGGACGAGGTCCGGATGCCGCTGCGCTTCATCGCGCAGGCCACATGGGGCGATTCCACCCCGGACGCGACGTACGCCGCGTTCGAGGAGCGCGCCGAAGCTGTCGGCCGCGCCCCCGGGTTCGACAACGTGGACCGCACACCGATCCGTCCCGGCGAGTACCGCCTGTCGGCCGGCAAGGACTTCCTGACCGGCGACAGCTCCGCGGACGGAGCGCGCGTCGTGCTCGGCTCCGAGGGCACTCCGCTGAAGTTCACGCCCACCCAGGACGGTTACTACACCGTCGAGGACCCGCAGACCGGCCGCTGTCTGGAGACGCGGCGCGGCGAGCGGCAGCTCAACACGCCCCTGGAGCCGCTGTCCGCGATCACCCTGCAGGACTGTGCCGCGAGCAACCGCCTGCAGCGCTGGGAGGTCGCCGTGTCCGGCAGCGACGTGACCCTGGCCAACGCCGTCACCAGGATGGTCGCCGTCCTCGACGGCAACGGTCTGGTCCAGCAGGTTCCGGACGGGCACCGGGCCCAGGTGTTCGGACTGGTCGAGCCCTGACCGATGCGCGGGCAGCGCGCCGACGGCTCCCGTCGGGCGGGCCGTGACGCCCGTGGCAACCGCTCAAGTAGTCGTCCATACACCGCAGTTGGACCGGAGAGGACGCCCTCATGAACGACGCCCGGACACCGGGACCCGACCGACGTACGTTCCTCAAGCTGGGAGGTCTCGTAGCCGCCGCGCCCGTGATCGCGACGTACGTCGGTGGAGCCGAGGCGGCGGCCGCGCAGCCTCCCGGGGACGTCGCGACGAGCGCGGCGGCAGCGGGAGCGGCGGCGGCAGCGGGGGACCTGCGGGTCGCCATGGCGGGAGCGGCCGACAGCGACCGGATCCTCATGGAGGGGCTCCCGGTCGGCAACGGTCGCCTCGCGGCCCTGGTCGGCGGCGGCGCCCGCGAACACCTCGCCCTCAACGAGGGCTCCCTGTGGAGCGGAGGCCAGAACCCCAGCGGCGACTACGGCTCGATGGGCAGCTACAAGTCGCTGGGCCACGTCTACATCGACCTCGGCCACGACCCCGCGCAGATCGAGGGCTACCGGCGCGAACTCGACCTGGAGACCGGTGTCGTCACCGTCAGGTACACGTACCAGAACCGTGAGTACGTCCGGGAGACCTTCGCCAGCCACCCGGACCAGGTCGTCATCACGACCGTCACGACCTCCGCGAGCCACGCCCTGTCGGGGACCGTCAGGGTCGTCGACGGCGGCGGCCGCACGACGGGAGCCACCGCGGCCCGGCCGGGGCGACTGTCCGTAGCGGGCGCGATCGGGGGCGGCGGCGTGCGGTACGGGTGGCAGGCGCTGGTGGACGCGCCCGGGGCGCGCACGATCGCCGCGGAGCAGGCGACCGCCTCGACGTCGTTCGCCGGTGCGACAAGCCTGACCGTGGTCGTCGGGGCACGCACCGACTACCTCCCCGACGCCGCCAAGGGCTTCCGGTCCTCGGCGGACCCGCTCGCCGAGGCCGCGCGCGACACCACGCGGGCACTCGCGCGCGGGGTGCCGTCCTTGCACGACCGCCAACTCGACGACTTCCGCGCCCTGTTCACGCGGCAGACCCTCACCATCGACGGGTCGAGCGACGCCCAGCTCGCGTCGCCCACCTTCCAACGGGTGGAGAACAACCAGACGACACCGGACCCGCAGCTGTACGCGCTCTACTACCAGTTCGCCCGCTACCTCGTGCTCTCGACCTCGCGCCCCGGCGGACTGCCCCTCAACCTCCAAGGGCTGTGGAACGTCTCCGACTCCCCGCCGTGGAGCTCGGACTACCACCACGACATCAACATCCAGATGTGCTACTGGCTCTCCGACCCCGGCAACCTGCCGGGCACGATCGACCCGCTGGTGGACTACCTGCACGTCCAGATCCCCGCCTGGCGCCAGGCGACCCGGGCGGTCGTCCACAAACCCGGCACCACCGAACCGGTGCGCGGCTGGACGGTCCGGGTGTCGAGCAACGTCTCCGGCGGGCTGGGCTGGGACTGGCTGCCCGCAGGCTGCGCCTGGCTCGCCTGGCACCTGTGGGACCACTACACGTACACCCTGGACGAGACCTTTCTGCGCGAACGTGCCTACCCGGTGCTGAAGGAGGTCTGCCAGTACTTGGAGGACCTGCTCGTCGACGACGGCGCCGGCAAACTCGTCGTGCCCGAGACCTGGACGCCGGAGCAGACCATCGCCGCGCCCTGGCGGGTCACACGCGTCGGCTTCGAGGCCGGAGCGGAGATGAGGCCGTACGAGGACGGCGTGAGCATGGACCAGGAGTTGGCCTGGGACGCCTTCGGCAACTTCGTGGAGGCCTCCCGCATCCTCGGCCTCGACGCCGACTACCGCGCGACGGTGGCCGGCCTGCGCGAGCGGCTGCACGTCCCGGAGATCGGCAGTTGGGGCCAGCTGCAGGAGTGGTACCCCGACCGCGACAGCCCCGACAACCACCACCGCCATGTCTCCCACCTGTGGGGTCTCTTCCCGGGCCGTCAGCTCACCCCCGACGTTTCCCCCGCCCTCGCGGAGGCCGCACGCGTCTCGTTGGCCGCGCGGGGCATCGGCCCGACGGGGTGGTCGGCCGCCTGGAACGCCAACCTCTGGGCGACCCTCGGCGACCCGGACAAGACGATGCAGGCGCTGCGGAACCTGACGCAGCCGGTCACGTCCGACCACGGAGAGGTCGACATGAACTACCACGGCGGGGTCTACCCCAACCTGTTCGACGCCCACCCGCCGTTCCAGATCGACGGCAACATCGGCGGCGCGCGCGCCTTCGTCCAGGCGATCGCCGCAAGCTCGTCGGACCGCATCGACCTGCTCAAGGCACTCCCCGCGCAGTGGCCGACCGGCGCCTTCACCGGCATCCGCGCCCGCGGCGGCTTCGAACTGGACGTCTCCTGGGCGGACGGTGCCCTCACCGAGGTCACCGTCCGTTCCCTCGCCGGCCGCGAAACCACGCTGCGCTACCGCGACTTGAGCGCCCGCGTATCGATGCCCAAGGGAGGCGAGGCGCGGTACGACGGGACGCTCCGCCGCATCGAGAGCTGACCGCAGACCGCATCACCGCCCCAGAGCGCTCACCCCTCGGCCTCGTCGGGCCGGCGCAGCTATACGGGCCAGACCTTCCCGCAGCCAGGGGAGACAGCTGAGCAGACGCCAGGTTCTGGTGATCGGGCTCCTGCTCCTCATCGGGATCGTGAACTGCCTCGACCGGTCCACGCTCGCGATCGCCAACAGCACGATCAGCGGTGAACTCGGGCTCAGCGCCACCGCCATGGGGATTCTCCTGTCGGTGTTCTCCTGGAGCTACGCCTTCGCGCAACTCCCGGCGGGCCCGCTCCTCGACCGCTTCGGCGCGCGTACGGTCCTGGGGATCGGCCTGCTCGTGTGGTCGGTCGCCCAGGGCGCCGGCGGACTCGTGCGCGGGATGCACGACCACCCGACCGAGGCGCTGCCCCCATGGGACTTCGGCCTACGTGCGCTGACCACATACCTCTCCCGGCTCGGACAGCCCGTACGACAGAACCCCTGACGGACGCCGCCCCGCCCCGCCCCGCGACCGCCACCAGGAGCTGATCGGGCTGCTCAGGGCCGGGGTATCCGTGCGCCACGGCCGTCCGGTGGACTCGCGAATCGGCAATCCAGGGCATCCATCCGTAGCCGATCGGATGACATGCCCGCCCCGGTGCCGCCCATAGCGTTGAGGACGTGAACATCACTCGAATCTCCCGTCGTCCAGTTCTCACCGCATCAGCGATCGCGATCGCTGTGTCCGCCCTGGTGCCCGTCTCGGCCATGGCCGCCGAGGCGCCGGCCGCACCGGCACCCACATCCGCGGCGCTGAAGGACGCGACTCCGTCCGACCTGCTCGCCTCGACCCCGTGGAAGACCACCGGCGCCGTCGACCAGGACGGCAACCGCGTCGCCCTCGACGACCCGGCCGTGTCGAACTACGTGGGCTGGGCGTATTTCGACGCCGACGGCACCTACACCATGTACAACCTCGACGACAGCCCGAAGCTGAACGGTGACTGGACCGTCACCCCCGACGGCTCCGAGCGCTGGATCAACGCGAAGGACGCGAACGGCAACGTGCTCTTCGAGCGCACCGTTCCGATCATCCAGCTCGACAAGAACGTGTTCACCTACCGCGTCTTCCCGAACGCCGACGACCCCAGCGTGTACTACGACATCGTGCACACCAAGACCAACCACGCCGAGCCCGGCACCGACGGCCGCGGCCCCGGCGCGAACGGCAACCAGGGTGGCAACGGCGAGTACCACTTCAACAACGGCAACGCTCGCTAGGCGGACCTGCAATAAGGAACCGCGCCTACCTGCGTAGGCGCGGTCTCCGCTGCACGGGCGTCACGGCAGCGGCTGGACGACGAGCTTGCGTTCGTGCTGGAAGATCACCGAGCTGCGGAAGCTGACGATCTCGCGCCGGTCGCTGAGCCGGTCGATCAGGAAGCTGTGCAGCTGATCCACGTCCGGGACGGCGACATGGATGATGAAGTCGTCGCCGCCGGTCAGCACGTAGACGGCTATCACCTCGGGCAGCGCGTCCATCGAACGCCGCACCTCTTCGATCACCTGCCGGTTCAACGGCCGTACCTGGAGCGCGACCAGGGCCTGCACGTTCCGGTTCAGGGACGGCAGGTCCACCTCCACCGTGTACTCGTTGATCACGCCCCGCTTGCGCAGCAGCCGTACGCGCTCCAGACAGGTCGACGGCGCGATCCCCAGCGAACGGGCCAGCTCCCGGTTGGTCTGTCGTGCATCCGCCTGCAGCCTGGCCACGATCGCCGAATCAAGTTCGTCCACGACGTGCCGCTCCCCTCATCCTCCGACATTGATTCGGCAGCCGAGCCTACAAGTCGCCCAACAACCTAGCGTCGAGGGCGATTTGGCGAACATCCGTCGGCGTGCGCCGCCAGGAGGGGAACGGCATGCGGAGAACGAAACTCGGTCCGATCGAGGGGACGGCCCTCTACATCGGCGGGGTCCTGGGCCCCGGAGTGCTCGCCCTGCCCGCGCTCGCAGCCGCCGAGGCCGGCCCCGCCTCGCTGATCGCCTGGGCGGCGCTGCTGCTCCTCAGCGTCCCCGTGGCGCTGTCGTTCGCCGCGCTCGGCGCCCGGTTCCCGGACGGCGGCGGCGTCGCGACCTTCGTGGCCCGCGCCTTCGGCGCACGCGCCGCCGCCTGCGTCGGATGGTGGTTCTACGCGGCCGTCCCCGTGGGCACCTTGTCGGGCGCGATGATCGGCGGACAGTACGTCGCCGAGGCCCTCGGCCTGGGCAGGGCCGTCGCGCTGCTCGCCGCCGCCCTCCTCCTCCTCGCCGCCGCCTTCGCCGCCAACCATGTGGGGCTCCACCTCTCGGGGCGGATACAGGTGCTGCTGTGCGGGGTGCTCGTACTGCTCATGGTCATCGCCGTCGGCACCGCCGCGCCGGCCCTGTCGCCGGGCAACTTCTCGCCGTTCATGCCGCAGGGCTGGACCTCCGTCGGCACGGCCGCCGTCGTGCTGTTCTACGCCTTCAGCGGCTGGGAGGCCGCCAGCCACCTCTCGGCCGAGTTCCGGCACCCGCAGCGGCATCTGCGGACCACCACCGTCATCGCCCTGTCCGTCGTCGGCGTCCTCTACCTGTCCCTGGCCACCGTCACCGTCGGCGTGCTCGGCGACGCGTCCGACCGGTCCGGCGTCCCCCTGATGCTCCTCATCGAGCAAGGCGTGGGCCCCGGCGCCCGAGCCGTGACCGCCGCGGCCGCGGTGTGCCTCACCTTCGGCGCCGTCAACACGTTCATCGCCGGCGCGGCCCGGCTCGGCGGCGCGCTGGGGCGGGACGGCGCCCTGCCCGACTGGTTCGCCCAGGGCAGCGCCGCCGGCGAGGTGCCACGCCGCAGCCTCCTCGTCCAGGCGGTGCTCACCGGGGCGCTGCTCGCGGCGGTCGCGGCAGCGGGCACAGAACTCGACCTGCTGATGCGGATCACCTCGGCGTTCCTCGCCACCGTCACCGCCGCAGGCACGGCAGCGGCGGTCGCCCTCCTGCCGCGGCGCCGACCGCTGTGGTGGGCGGCCCTCCTCGCCACGCTCTTCACCCTGCTCGTCCTCCTGTTCAGTTCGTGGCTCCTCGCCCTGCCGGCCTCGGTGGCGGCGGCCGCGGCGCTGTATCGCCGCACGCGCCTGAAGGAGCGCCTCGACCGGCCGGCGCACGCCTCTGGGAACCTCCGCCCCGCGCCGCTACCCTCCGCGCATGATTGCGACGGCAGTGTGGGGAACCGGCAACGTCGGACGCGCCGCGATCCGGGCCGTGGCCGCACACCCGGCCCTCGACCTCGCGGCGGTGCTCGTGCACGACCCGGCGAAGACCGGACGGGACGCCGGTGAACTCGCCGACACAGGACGGCAGTTGGGCGTCCACGCCACCACCGACGTGGACGCCGTGCTCGCCGCCCGACCGCGCGCCGTGGTGTACGCGGCCTCCGGCGACCTCCGCCCCGACGAGGCCCTCGCCGACGTGGTGCGGGCGGTGCGGACCGGCGCGGTCGTCGTGACCCCCGCCCTGTACCCGCTGTACGACTGGCGCGGCGCGCCGCCCGAGTTCCGCGACCCGGTGCTCGCCGCGGTCGCCGAGGGCGGCGGCTCCCTGTTCGCCTCCGGCGTCGACCCCGGCTGGGGCAACGACGTACTGCCCCTCCTTGTGAGCGGCCTCGGCACCACCGTCGACGCGGTGCGCTGCCAGGAGATCTTCGACTACTCCACGTACGACCAGGAGGAGTCCGTACGCCACCTCGTCGGCATGGGACACCCCATGGAGTACGCGCCGCTGATGCTGGCCCCCGGCGTGCCGACGATGGTGTGGGGCGGACAGCTACGCCTGCTCGCGCGGGCGCTCGGCGTCCAACTCGACGAGATCCGCGAGGAGTTGGAGCGCCGCCCGCTCGACGCGACGGTGACCACCCGCACGATGGGCGAGTTCGCCGCCGGCACGCAGGGCGCGGTGCGCTTCGAGGTGCAGGGACTGGTCGACGGTGAGCCGCTGCTCGTCATCGAGCACGTCACCCGTATCCACGCCGACTGCGCCCCGGACTGGCCCACCGTGCCGGGCGGCGGGGACGGGGCGCACCGCGTGATCGTGGAGGGCAGACCCCGCATCGAGGTGACGGTGGAGGCGAGCGACGAGGGCGAGAACCGCTCGGCGGGCGGCAACGCCACCGCGGTCGGCCGACTCGTCAACGCCGTGGACTGGCTGGTGGACGCGGAACCCGGACTGTACGACGCACTCGACGTACCGCTGCGCCCCGCGGCCGGCCGAATGGGAAGGAAGCAGCGATGAGGATCGACATTCCTGCGGGCAAGGAACCGATCTCGTACGTGTGGGGCGAGATGGTGCCCGGCATCGGGGCCGCCGCGGCGGACTTCTCGCTCGCGGTGTACGCCCACACCACCCTGGGGCTGCGCGAGTTCGAGGCCGCGCGGCTGCGGGTGGCGCAGGTCAACGGCTGTCTGTTCTGCCTGGACTGGCGCACGGACCGGGACGGCGAGAAGGTCGAGGACGGCTTCCTCGACGCCGTGACCGAGTGGCGCACCACGGACGCCTTCGACGCCCGCACCCGGCTCGCGGCCGAGTACGCGGAGCGGTACGCGCTCGACCACCACGGTCTGGACGAGGAGTTCTGGTCCCGGATGACGGCGCGGTACAGCCAGGCGGAGATCGTGGAGCTGAGCATGTGCATCGGCTCGTGGCTGGCGTTCGGCCGCCTCAACCATGTGCTCGGCATCGACTCGGTGTGCGTACTGCCGGGCCACTGAAGGGAGTTGAGGGGCAGCCCGGCAGAACTCATACAGAAGGCTGCCGGATCAGCGGCGCAGATCGGCCGTGATGATCCGCTCGATGTTGCGCTCGGCGAGCGCCGTGATCGTGACGAACGGGTTGACCGTGGCGCAGCCCGGAATCAGCGCGCCGTCGATGACGTACAGGCCCGAATGCCCGTGCAGGCGGCCGTAGTTGTCGGTGGCCTGGTCGAGGACGGCGCCGCCGAGCGGGTGGTACGTGAGGTGGTCGCCCCAGATCTTGTTCGCGCCGAACAGGTCGGTGCGGTAGATCGTGCCCTCCTTGGCGTTGATCTTGTCGAAGATGGTGCGCGCGGCGTCGATGGAGGTCTGCTTCCAGGACCGCTGCCAGTCGAGGTCGACGCGGTTCGCGGCGGCGTTCCAGGTGAACGCGGCGCGGTGCGGGGTGCGGGTGATGGACAGGTAGAACGAGGCGTACGTCTCGATGCCGGTGGGCAGCGGCGCGACCTCGGCGAAGGCGCCGCCCGCCGACCAGTTGTCGATCCCGGCCGTGGGCATGGCCGACTGGAGCTTCCCGGTCGGGTCCCACATGTGGTTGGCGCGGCCGCACATGACGTTGCCGTTGTCGCCCCAGCCCTTGCCGATCTCGGAGTTGAGCCGGGGGAGCGCGCCGGTGGCCTTGAGCCGGGTGAGGAGTTTGCTGGTGCCGACGCTGCCCGCGGCGAAGAACACCCTGGCGGCGGTGACGGTCTTGGTGGCGGCGACGGTGCCGGTGCTGGTGAGCTGGTCGAGGCTGACGGTGTAGCCGCCGCCCTCGGCGGGACGTACGTCGGTGACCCGGTGCAGCGGTGAGACGGTGACGCGCCCGGTGGCTTCGGCGCGGGCCAGATAGGTCTGGCGCAGCGTCTTCTTGCCGTGGTTGTTGCCGTAGAGCACCTCCCCGGCGAGCGCGGACCTCGGCACGCTGCCTTCGGCCTCCTGCTTCATGTACGCCCAGTCGTAGACGTTCGGCACGAACACGAAGGGGAAACCGGAGCGCTCCGCGTGCTTACGGCCCACGCGCGCGTACTGGTAGCAGTCCGCGGACTCCCACCAGGCGGGGTCGACGTCGGCGGTGCCCAACCCGCTGTTGGCGCGCGGGTAGTAGACGGAGTACATCTCGTTCGCGTCGACGCTCGGCAGCACGGAAGGGAAGTTCTCGCGGCGTGGCGTGACGGCCATGCCGCCGTTGACGAGGGAGCCGCCGCCGACGCCCCGGCCCTGGTAGACGGTGATCCCGGCGAAGTCCTCCGCGTCGAGGATGCCGGTGTGCAGGGGGACGTCCTTGTCGAGCGGGAAGCCGAGGAAGTTGCTCAACGGCTGCTTGGTGCGGGTGCGCAACCAGAACGAGCGGTAGTCCGGCTCAGTGGTGTTGGCGAAGACGTTCCCGTCGGGGCCCGGGGTGTCCCAGGACTGGCCCATCTCGGCCATGTGCACGTCGACCCCGGCCTCGGCGAGCCGCAGCGCGGCGACGGACCCGCCGTACCCGGTGCCGATGACGAGCACGGGTACGGAGTCCCCGTCGGCGAGAACACGACGCGCGGCGGACCGGGGCGCGGCGGCGTGAGCACGACCACTCAGCGGCCCACCCAGCGGCCCGCCGAGCACGGAGCCGGCGCCTAACGCCGCGGCGCCCAGAAGGGAACCGGTTCCTGCGATGAATCTCCGCCGGGAGACATCGGATACGTCGGTGTTCTGGGGAACTTCCCGATGCGCCTGTGCGGGCAGGACAGTCACACGCATGTGAGGTGCCTCACTTTCGTGGGGGGTTGGAACAAGGTCTTACTGCGGCCCGCTCGACAAGTCACGGCACACGAAGGCGTAACTTTCCATGATTCAGGGCGAGTTAGCGCATGATGCCTCCCTTTGATCATGCCCGCGACGACTACGAACCCCATGTCCACCGAACCTGTGAACGGGGGCACGGGTGTGCGGGGTTGAGGGTGTGGGGCTGCGGCCGTTGTCGGTGGGCGCGGGCAGACTGATCGCATGACGGCATCCCGCAACAGTTCCCGAAACCTCCACGCCGACCTCCACTGGGTGCAGTCGATGGGCGGCCCGTTGGTCGCCGTCCCGGCCTCCGCCGTCGACCGGTGGGGTGGCTGCACGGAGGGCGGGATCACCGTCGGAGGGAGTGACGTTCCCGACGACTACGACCGAGCGTGCGACGTGGAGGGCTGGGCCGGGGTCGTCGAACTCGACGCCGGAGTCTCGGTGTTGGTGCTGGCCGACGAGCCGGCCACAACCTGCTACCTCGCCGAGCTGAACGTCTTCGTGCGGTGGCTCGCAGCTGACTCGGACGCCGAGCTGATCGAGAGCGCGAGGGCCGTCCTGGAGGACCCCGCAACCGACTGGGAGGACTGCGGAGTCTGGGAGACCGACGGACCGGCGGTTCTCCTGGACTCAGCCGTGGCCGGAGCGGACCTCGCCGTACCGGCCCCGGCCCCGGACGCGGGCCAGGAAGATCCGCCGGACCAGGCCCCGGTTTCTGTGCCCGCAGGGCGCTGGCGTGTTCGGGCGACGCACAGGACGGGCGACTTCCCGTGGGTGGGCGTAGTTCGGCTCCTCCCTGCGTGAGCGGGCAGGGCGAGGACGGGGGAGTCGCGGATCTCGCCTCCGACCAACTGGCCCGGCAAGCAGCCCAGGACGCGGTGGAACAGCCCCTTCCGTCCTACCGGCCCCAGCCCCCGGTGCCGCGTCGGTAGGCGTGCGAGTGGGTACATGGTGGAGACGAAGGGCGCGGGAGTGCGCCCGTACGCAAGGCCGGAGGCTGTGGACATGAGTCGCTCAACGCGCCGGATCGCACAGGCCGTTGTCGTCCTCGCCGGCGCCGCGCTGGCGGTGTGGGTGGCGTTCGAGCTGATCAAGTACCTGTGACTGCGCGCCGTCGGCCCGTGCGGAGGCTCAGGGGATCAGCGGGCAGTGGGTGCCCGTATAGATCGTGGGCATGCAGCGGTTGCAGTGGATGCACCGCGACTCGGTGTCCCGGTCGGCCGTGATCCGGGCGACCAGGTCCGGCTCGCGCAGCAGCGCCCGGCCCATGGCCACGAAGTCGAAGCCCTCGGCCATCGCCCGGTCCATCGTCGCGCGGCGCGTGATCCCGCCGAGCAGAATCAACGGCAGATCGAGCGCGGCGCGGAAACGCCGCGCGGAGTCCAGGAGGTACGCCTCCTCGTACGGGTAGCTGCGCAGCACCTGGCGGCCCAACAGCCGGATGCCGAGCCGCTGCGGCTGCGGGAACTGCGCCGCGAACTCCCGCACCGGAGCGTCCCCGCGGAAGAGGTACATCGGGTTCAACAACGAACTCCCCGCAGTGAGTTCGAGGGCGTCCACCGAGCCGTCGTCCTGCAGCAGGCGGGCGAACCGGATGCTCTCCTCCACGCCGAGCCCACCCGGAACCCCGTCCTCCATGTTCAGCTTGGCGGTGATCGCGATCCGGTCGCCCACCTCGTCGCGTACCGCTCGGGCGATGCCCCGGGCGACCTTCGCGCGGTTGGCCGCACTGCCGCCGTAGCCGTCCGTACGACGGTTGAGCTTCGGGCTGAGGAAGGAACTGGCCAGGTAGTTGTGGCCGAAGTGGATCTCCACGGCGTCGAATCCGGACTCGACGGCGAATCGCGCCGCGGCGGCGTGGGCCCGGGTGACGCGGTCGATGTCCTGCTCGCTCGCGGCCCGCGTCATCCGCATGCTGAGCGGGTTGAACAGGCGGCCGGGCGACAGTGCCGGCAGCCCGTTGGAGCGCGCGTCGGCGACCGGGCCGGCATGCCCGATCTGCGCGGACACGGCCGAACCCTCGGCGTGCACGGCCTCGGTCAGCCGGCGAAGACCCGGCACCGCCTCCGGCCGCATCCAGAGCTGCCGCCGCTCGGTACGGCCCTCGGGTGCCACCGCGCAGTACGCCACCGTCGTCATGCCGACCCCGCCGGCAGCCGGACGCCGATGGTACGCGATCAGCTCGTCGGTGACCAGCGCGTCGGGCGTCATGCCCTCGAACGTCGCGGCCTTCACCACCCGGTTCCGCAAGGTCAACGGGCCGAGCCTGGCCGGGGCGAGGGCGTCGGGCGCCTGGTGCGGGGTGGGCTTAGACATGAGCATCAGCCTCCGTGAGGACCGGAACCGGCCGTCAGCCTCCGTGAGGGACCGGAACCGGCCGTGGGACGGCATGACAGCACAGCGCACGGCAATTTCCCATCGCTGAACGGCACTTGACCGCAGTCGAAGAGAAACCGCCGTGCGCTCCCGGCTCAGCGCGTGGCGAGCGGCCGCTTGCCCCGCAGATCCTCCGAGTCGTACGTCCCGGTCCGGTCGGACAGTGTCAGCGTGAAGGCCGAGTAGACCCGCTTGCCGTCGACGGTCCGCGGATCGGACAGCCGGAGGGTCGCCTTCAACGGTTTGTCCTGGCAGGTGGAGAGACACCAGCTGCCGGTGACCAGGCCCGAGCCGACGGCGTCCCGGGCGTCCCACCGCGCCCAGTCCACCCCGCTGATGCTGGTGAACTCCGTCAACACCAGGCGCTCCGGGCGGCGTTGGGCGCCCGCGCGGGCGTCGGGCGTCTCCTCGCCGGAGCGCTGCACCACATACGGCGTCGCCGAGGAACGCTCGGTTCCTTCGCTCCCGCTCAGCGCCGCGTTCGCCGTCTGGGGCGACGACACGAGCAGGCCGAGCCCGGCGGCGGTGGCCAGGCCTACCGCCAAGGCGGCCTTCGGCCGTGACTTCCCGGTCACCGTGGTGGGGTTCGTGCGGTTCATGCTTCCGGCTCCGTACGCATCGGTGGTGGTCGCCGACGTCGAGAAACGGGCACGGAATCTCTAAGTCGACATAGCGGGAGGAAAGTTACCCCGAAACCGAGCAACCCCGACCCCGACCCGCCGTACCGGCCCGGACGGCCACGTCGCACGGAGAGCGCACAGGGCGAACACACGCAGCGGGGCGTGTGCGGCCGAGTCGGCTCGCACACGCCCCGCCTCAGGGCTTACCGCCGGGATCAGACGCGGTCCGCGGCGATGAGCACGTACTGGAAGGACCCGTCCTTGTACGAGTTGATGAACGCCTCCTCGATGCCCGTGACGAGCGACGACGTGGCGCGCAGCTCCCAGTAGGGGAGGGTGTCGGGCGTGAGGTCGATGACGGCCTGCGGCACCAGGCGGTTGTCGGCCATGGCGCGCAGGTACTCGCGGCGCGAGTGGATGTTGCACTCGAAGTGCGCGTTGATCTGCGAGACCCACTTCGAGGGCTGGCCGTACCGCGGGTTCCAGCAGCCCGTGATGGTCACATAGCGGCCGCCGACCTCCAGGACGCGGGAGTGCTCGGCGAACAGGTCGTGCAGGTCGACGTACATCGTCGACTCGTTGTTCCACGAGGCCGCGGCCCGGCCCGTCTCGAACGGCATGGCCAGCATGTTGCAGACCTGGGCGCGGACGTGGTCGTCGATGCCGAGCTCACGGGCGCGGTTGTTGGCGAAGTCGGCCTGCTTGGCGGAGAGCGTGACGCCCTCGACCTTCGCGCCGAACCGCTGGTGCGCCATGACCATCGAGCCGCCGCGACCGCAGCCGGCGTCCACCAGGGTGTCGCCGCGGCCGATGTCCCCGAGGTGCCCGAGGAGGAGCTCGGCCTGCGCCGACTCGAGCCGGTGCAGCTCGGCGATCAGCTTCTTCTCGCTCTCGCTGTCCTCGGCGTCCCCGAGGGCTGCGTGGTCGACGGCGCCGATGCCGTAGTGGTGGTGGTAGAGCCCGTCCACATCGCCGAGACGCAGGTTCACCGGCCGGGCCTCACCGTCCCAGTAGCGGGCGATGTCCCCCTGATAGGGCGTCGCCGGGCCCGGGATGAGCGGCTTGGCGGTGGCGGTGGCGGTGAGTTCCGTGCTGGTCACAGATGAATCCATTTCTTTTACGGGAAGTTCTCTTACCAGAAGTCGGGCAGGCTGTAGCGGTATGTGTTGGTCTGGTGCCAGTAGTGGTTGCCGTCGACCCACGCGGCCACGCCCCGCAGGAAACGCAGCACGCTCGGCACGGGGCAGGCCGCGGCCAGGGACGCGGCCTCGGTCTCGAAGGCGTGCATGAGCTCGTTGTGGACCTCGACCGCCTTCAGATAGCCGTCCTGCTCGGACAGGCCCTCCCGCTCGGCGATCACCACGGGCAGGTTCAAGTGCAGCCCCGGCGTGCGGAGTTCCTTCGTGTACGAGTACAGGTCGTTCACGATGGTCGTCGCGTTGCCGGCGAGCGCGATGACCTTCTGCATCGCGGCCTGGGCGTGCAGGTCCGCCGGCAGTTCGTAGCCGCCCACGGTGTCGGTGATGGTCGGGCAGGGGCGGAAGTTGTTGAACTGGCGCATCGCCAGGTACTCCCACACCTCCGGGACCTTGTCCTCCTGCGCCCAGGCCGCCTCGGCGAGGTAGCCGAGGTGCAGCCGCGCCATGTCGTGCCGGTACCGGTCCGCCTGGGAGGGGGTGCTCGCCTGTACGAAGTACTCCATCGCGGAGCGGTACGCGCGCCGGGGCGCGTCCGAGTGCAGCGACTCGGCCCACTGCGGCTGGTACTCCTGCGTCGTGTACAGCGGGTCGAGCGCGGTGTGCGCGAGCAGCAGACGCTCGCCGAGGCCTTCGGGCGAGCCGCCGTGGTCCTCGCAGTAGCAGTCGTCCACCGCGTTCTCCGCCACCATCAGGCGGGTGGCGAGCATGAGGTGGTCGACGGTGGGCGCGTCCGGGTGGCAGGCCACCATGTAGCGGCCCACGGAGAAGCCGTCGAACTCCTCCTCCCAGTCGTCCGGATAGAGCGAGACCTCGTCCATGGCCCAGGACTTGATGCGGCTGCTGACCTCCTCGACCCGAGCCGGATCGGGCTCGGGCACCGGGTGGAAGTAGAGCCCCGGCACGGGCCTGCCCTCCGCGGGCCGCACCGCGGGTTCCGGCACCGCGGGCGGCAGGACCCGCGGGGTCAGGCGCAGGCCCTCCGTGCCCAGGCCGTTCGGCCCGCGCAACAGCTGCGCGAGACCGGTGCCGGCCGCGGCCGCCGCGAGCGACGCGGCCGCATCGACGGGCGATACGTCAGGCACCGCAGCGGGCGACGCGTCGGGCACCACCGCAGTGGTCGGTACGGCGTCCACCGGTGCGGCGGTCGGTACGGCGGGTGCCGCATCCGCGGGCGACACGTCCGGCACGGGCGCGGGCGGCGCTGGCGTCTCAGGGTGGGCGTGAGCCCCGGGAGCCGCTCTCAGTTGGGCGGGCAGCGAAGGCACATGAGGGGGACGGCCGGCGACGGCCCTGACGTCGTGGACGCGGACCGCCGCGTCGGTGAGCAGTTGCGCCCCGAAGTTCGACGCGGCGGCTGGCACGCTCGACGAGGGAGGTGTCGGCTCAGGCGCAGGCATCCGTAGCTCCTTGGTGAATTGGGCGGCGGGCCCTGGGGGGGGGCAGGCGCGGCCGGTCCGGAAGGGCCGACCGCGGCACTGCGCCTCCAGGGCCCGGTCCGTTACCTGGGCCAGTGGCCGATCTGCACGTTCTCCAGGACGCCGACCGCGTCCGGCACGAGGATCGCGGCGGAGTAGTACGTGCTGACGAGGTAGGACGTGATGGCCTGCTCGTTGATGCCCATGAACCGGACCGACAGACCCGGCTCGAACTCGTCCGGGAGACCGGTCTGGTGCAGGCCGATGACGCCCTGGTTGTCCTCGCCGGTACGCATGCAGAGGATGGAGCTGGTCCGCTCCTTGGTGATCGGGATCTTGTTGCACGGCAGGATCGGCACGCCCCGCCAGGCCGGGACCGACTGGCCGCCGAGGTCGACGTGGTCCGGGTAGAGCCCGCGCGCGTTGAAGCCGCGCCCGATCGCCGCGATCGTCCTGGGGTGCGCGAGGAAGAACTTGGAGCCCCGGCGGCGGCTGAGCAGCTCGTCCAGGTCGTCCGGGGTGGGCGGACCGGAGTGGGTCTGGAAGCGCTGCTTGAAGTCGGCGTTGTGGAGGAGGCCGAACTCCCGGTTGTTGACCAGCTCGTGCTCCTGGCGCTCCCGCAACGCCTCGACGGTGAGCCGGAGTTGCTCCTCCGTCTGGTTCATCGGGTGGTTGTAGAGGTCGGCCACCCTGGTGTGGACGCGCAGGATCGTCTGGGCCACCGAGAGCTCGTACTCGCGCGGCTTCAGCTCGTAGTCGACGAACGCGCCGGGCAGTTCGTGCTCGCCGACGTGGCCGGCGGACATGGCGATCTCCGCCTCGCCGCGGTGGTTCTGCGCCCGGTCGGAACGGGACCTGAACTCGTCGATGTGCGCCTGGAGTTGGGGCGCGGAGGACAGTACGGCGGCGAAGTCGGCGCGGGACAGGGTGAGGAGCGTGCCGGAGGTCTCGGCGATCGCGGTGTGCTCCCACCGGGCGTCGTCGTCGAGCAGCGCGTGCTCGCCGAACCGGTCGCCGTCGGCGAGTACGTCGAGGGCGACCTCGTCGCCGTAACTGCCCTCGGAGGTCTGGCTGACGCGGCCGTGCGCGATCAGGTGCAGCTGGTCGGCGGGGGCGCCGCGGACGACCAGGGTCTCGCCGCTGCCGAAGTCGCGCTGCACGCACCGGTCGGCGATGGCCGTCAGCACGTCCACGTCGTCGAAGCCGCGGAGCAGCCCCAGTTCGCCGAGCTCGCGGGGGATGACCCGGACGTCGGAGCCGTCCTGGACGAACTCCACCCGTCCGTCGCCGACGGTGTAGCTGAGGCGGCGGTTCACGCGGTAGGCGCCGCCCTTGGTCTCCACCCAGGGGAGCATCCGCAGCAGCCAGCGGGAGGTGATCTCCTGCATCTGCGGCGCGGACTTCGTCGTGGTGGCGAGGTTGCGGGCAGCCGCCGTACCCAGGCTGCTTTGCCGAGGTGGCTCAACGCGCGTTTCCGAGCTGGATTCGACAGTCATCGGACGAACTCTCCTTGTTCAGAACAGAGTTGGGCGCAGGCGAGCGCCCGGGGCGAGACGGAGGCGAGACGAAGAAGCAGAGGGGGAGCAGAGAAGGGGAGCAGAGGGGGAGGGGGGTGCGAGTACGAGAGGGGGTGTCGAGATCGGTGGGAACGCTAGTGCTCGATCCGCCCGCCGGGCCATGGCGAGCCGAGGGGTTAACTCGATCCGATGATCATGGTCGCCGGGTGTTTGCGCAGGTACCGGCGATATTCAGTCGGGTTCGACGCGGGGGCGCGCGGTTGTGCGCCGAGGGCGATGGGCCACGTGCCGCGTCCTGCCGCCGCGCACACGGCTGGGGCACCGGGGATCGGCGCCCGCGGGGCCGGCCGGGGCCGTCAATTTCAGCCACGAGTGCGCTTCGCCCGGATTGACGCGGGGGTGGGTGATGTGGCGAGCGGGCCGGCCGCGGAAGGGCTCAACTTCCGTGCGCCGTCCGGGCTTCAGGCGGGGATGTGGGCGCGATTCCTTGTGCGTGATGTCGAAAGTGACGTCACGTGGCGCCGCGTGGCGTCATGTGGTGCCACGTGGTGCATTCTGGCGCCTGGGTCCTCTCGGGCGGACGCGTTCCCGCCGCTGATGTCACCGCGGCGCGAACTGATTTCTGCGCATTCCTGCAGCTCAAGCCCCTTTGACGGGTGAGGATGTCAAGCTCGGTGCCATGAAGGCTTGCGTGTGGTGCCAGAGTGATGCCATAGTGACGTCATGAACCTCACCCCGTACGTCGACACCTTCCGCCGCGAGCTCGCGGTGGCCGCCGAAGCCGGCGGGAGCGGTGCTCGGGAGCTCGCCGAGCGGCTGAGCGCACAGCTGGAGTCGGCCGCCCGGCTGACCCTGCTCGACGCGCTGACCGCCGCCACGGACGAGATCACCCGTGAACTCGCCCCCGGCTCGGTGGACGTACGACTGCGCGGACTCGACCCCGAATTCGTGGTGGCGCTGCCGTACGGCGACGAGTCCGGCGTGCCGGCTCCCGAGCCGCTCGCGGTTCCGGCCGTCACAGCCGTCACAGCCGTCACAGCCGTCACGGCCGACGGGGACGAAGGGGGCACCGCGCGCATCAACCTGCGGCTGCCGGCCCGCCTCAAGGGGCGGGTCGAAGAAGCCGCGGGCCGTGCGGGGCTCTCCGTCAACTCCTGGCTGGTACGGGCGGTTTCGGCCGCAGTCGGCCCGGCAGGCGTGGACGGCGCGGACGGGAAGCACCAGCCCCGGCCGCGTACGACGGACCCGACCCGCCCCGCAGGGCAGCGCCACGAGGGCTGGGTCCGCTAGCCGCACCCGCCCCCGCACAACAGCTCCACCGACACGCACACGTACACGCACCACCCACGCACGCACACCCATCACGTCCCACCTGCAGGGACGCTCCGACGACTCAAGAGGACGGCACAGCCATGTCTGCTTTCGACACTCCCGCACCCATCTCCGTCACCGCCTACGTCGCCGCCGGGTCCATCCGGTTCACGGCGGGCGACCGCGCCGACACCGTCGTGGAGGTGCTGCCGCGCGACCCGAAGAAGGACCTCGACGTCCGCGCCGCCGACCAGACCCAGGTCACATACACCGGCGGCACCCTCACCGTGAAGACGCCGAAGGGCAACATGTTCGGCCGGACCGGCACCGTCGACGTGAGCGTCGAACTCCCCACGGGATCGCGCGTCGACATGACCGGCGCCTGGGCCCAGGTACTCGGCGAGGGCCGGCTCGGGGACGTCCGCGTGAAGACCGCGGCCGGCGACGTCCGCCTCGATGCGACCGGCCCGCTGCACCTGACCGCTTCGCACGGCTCCATCACCGTGGACCGGGTCGAGGGCCCGGCCGAGATCAGCACCAGCTCCGGCAGCATGCGCGTCGGCCTCGTTGACGGCCCGGCCGTCCTGAAGAACTCGCACGGCACCACGGCCGTCGGCGCGGCCACCGGCGACCTCACCGTGAGCGGCGCCAACGGCGACATCGACATCACGCGCGCCGAGGCCTCCGTCACCGCCACCACCGCCCACGGCACCCTGCGCGTCGCCGAAGTGGCCCGCGGCACCGTCGAGTTGGAGACCGCGCACGGCGCCATCGAGGTCGGCATCCGCAAGGGCACCGCCGCCTGGCTCGACGCCGGCTCCGGCTCCGGACAGGTGCGCAACATGCTTGCCGAGTCCGGCGCCCCCGACGGCGACGAGGAGACCGTCACGGTCCGCGCCCGCACCCGGCACGGCAACATCGACGTCCTCCGCGCCAAGGCCTCCTGACACCGCGACCCGCCCGCCCGGCACTGCCCCGTCCACAGCCCCCGCACGTCTTCGAGAACACCAACGGGAGACCTCATGCCCACCTCAGCCATGCCCGCGACCAGGTCACCAGGCGACGACGACGGGCCGCCGCCCGCCGTCTCCGCCATCGCGCTGCGCAAGTCGTACGGCGAGAAGCTCGTCCTCGACGGGATCGACCTGCGCATCCCGGCCGGATCGGTCTTCGCCCTGCTCGGCCCCAACGGCGCGGGCAAGACCACCGCGGTGAAGATCCTCTCCACCCTCATCTCCGCCGACCCCGGCTCGGGACCGCTCCGCGTCGGCGGCCACGACCTGGCCGTCGAGCCGCAGGCGGTGCGCGCCGCGATCGGCGTCACCGGGCAGTTCTCCGCCGTCGACAACCTGATCACCGGCGAGGAGAACATGCTCCTCATGGCGGACCTGCACCACCTGCCGCGCCGCGAGGGCAGACGCGTGACCGCCGAACTCCTGGACCGCTTCGACCTGGTGGAGGCCGCGAAGAAGCCCGCCTCCACGTACTCCGGCGGCATGAAGCGGCGACTCGACATCGCCATGACGCTCGTCGGGAACCCGCGGATCATCTTCCTCGACGAGCCGACGACCGGGCTCGACCCGCGCTCCCGGCACAACATGTGGGGCATCATCCGCGGCCGTCGCCGACGGCGTCACCGTCCTCCTCACCACCCAGTACCTGGAGGAGGCCGACGAGCTCGCCGACCGCATCGCCGTGCTCAGCGGCGGCAGAATCGCCGCGGAGGGCAGCGCCGAGGAGCTCAAGCGGATCGTCCCCGGCGGGCACGTCCGGCTCCGCTTCGCCGACCCGGCCGCGTACCGCGACGCCGCCGCGGCCCTGAGCGACGCCGGCCGGCACGACGAGACGCTGTCCCTGCAGATCCCCAGCGACGGCAGCCAGCGCGAGCTGCGCAACCTGCTCGACCGGCTCGACGCCGCCCGGATCGAGGCGGACGAGCTGACCGTGCACACCCCCGACCTCGACGACGTGTTCTTCGCCCTGACCGGCGGCGACACCCGCGTCCCCGCCCCCGCCAAGGCCGAGGAGGCCGTCCGATGAGCACCCTTGCCGCCGCGCGCCCCACGACCGGTACGAGCAAGTCGTTCGCCGTGCGCGACTCCGTGACCATGCTGCGCCGCAACCTGCTGCACGCCCGGCGCTACCCGTCGCTCACCCTGAACCTGCTGCTCACGCCGATCATGCTCCTGCTGCTCTTCGTCTACCTCTTCGGCGACGTGATGAGCGCGGGCATCGGGGGCGGCGGGGCGGACCGCGCCGAGTACGTCGCGTACATCGTCCCGGGGATTCTCCTGATGACCATCGGCGGCACCGTGGTCGGGACCGCGGTGTCCGTGTCCAACGACATGACCGAGGGGATCATCGCCCGCTTCCGCACCATGGCGATCCACCGCGGCTCGGTGCTCGTCGGCCATGTCGTCGGCAGCGTGCTGCAGGCGGTCATGAGCGTGCTCCTCGTCGGGGCCGTCGGCGTCGCCATGGGCTTCCGGTCGACCGACGCCACCGCCCTGGAGTGGCTGGCCGCGCTCGGCCTGCTCGTCCTGTTCGCCACAGCGCTCACCTGGATCGCCGTCGGCATGGGTCTGATCAGCCCGAACGCCGAGGCCGCCGGCAACAACGCGCTGCCGATGATCCTGCTGCCGATGCTGTCCAGCGCGTTCATCCCGATCGACACGATGCCCGGCTGGTTCCAGCCGATCGCCGAGTACCAGCCGTTCACCCCGGCCATCGAGACCCTGCGCGGACTGCTCCTCGGCACCGAGATCGGCGGCAACGGCTGGCTCGCGGTCGCCTGGAGCATCGGGCTCGCCGCCCTCGGCTACGTCTGGTCCACGGCCCGGTTCCAGCGCGACCCGAAGTAGCGCAACCGGCTACGGCAGCACCCCAACTCACCCAGCCCCAGGGCGGCGTACCCCCGACACCCGTCGGTCGTACGCCGCCCTGCCGGGCGTTTCGGCAGGTCACCGGGTCGGCGCGGGAGGAGGAGCGGGAGGAGAATGGGAGCCACGGAGCCAAGAGCCGCGCGGTCCCGCCAGGCAAGTCGGGACGCCACGGACACGGCCTGGGAGGAGAGCCGCCATGACCCCATCGACCGACGCCGTCGAAACCGACCGCGCCCTCAAGGCCAAGCACCGCAAGATGTGGGCCCTCGGCAACTACCCGGCCGTGGCCTCGCAGCTCATCCCGTCCCTCGGACCCGTCCTCGTCGAGGCCTGCGGAGTGCGGGTCGGGAGGCGCGTCCTGGACGTCGCCGCGGGCTCCGGCAACGCCGCGATCCCGGCCGCAGCGACCGGCGCCGAGGTCGTCGCCCTCGACCTCACGCCCGAGCTGTTCGACGCGGGGCGCGAGCGCGCCGCCGAGGAGGGCGTCGCCGTGGAGTGGCGGGAGGGCGACGCGGAGGCGCTGCCGTTCCCCGACGAGGACTTCGACACCGTCATGTCCTGCGTCGGGATCATGTTCGCGCCGCATCACCAGGCCGCCGCCGACGAAGCCCTCCGCGTCCTCCGGCCCGGCGGGACCGTCGGGCTGATCAGCTGGACCCCGACCGGCGCCATCGGTGAGCTGTTCAAGACGATGAAGCCGTACGCCCCCACCCCTCCGCCCGGCGCGCAGCCCCCGCCGCTGTGGGGCACCCTCGACCACGTACGGGAACTCTTCGGCGACCGCGTCACCGACCTGGACGCGCAGACCCGCACCGTGCACATCGGCCTCTTCCAGGAGCCCGCGGACTGCCGGGAGTTCTTCAAGAACAACTACGGTCCGACCATCGCGATCTACCGGAACATCGCCGACGACCCCGACCGCGTACGAGCCCTGGACGGCGCTCTTGACGCCCTCGCCCAGCGCTGTCTGGAGGACGGGGGCACGGACGGCATGGACTGGGAGTACCTCCTGGTCACGGCCCGAAAGGCGTGAGCCCTGGTACCGCGCGTCAGCCCTGTCACCGGGCGTGCGGCGTGGTGCCGACCGAGGCGGTCTCCTTCCCCAACAGGGCGGCGGTGAACGGGTGTCGAGGCTCGTCGAGGACGCGTCGAGTCGGGCCCTCCTCGACCGTCTCACCGCCGTCGAGTACGGCGATGCGTGAGGTCAGCGCCGCCGTGTCCAGGTCGTGAGTGATCAGGACGAGGCACAGCTCGGCCCGCTCGCGCTGCAGCCCGACGAGCGCGTCGAGGATGCCACGCCGCGTCACCGTGTCGAGCCCGGAGGTGATCTCGTCGCAGATGAGCACCCGCGGCCGGGCCAGCAACGCCCGTGCGAGCGCGGCCCGTTGCAGCTCCCCGCCGGACAGCGCGCCGGGCCGGCGCCGTACGAGGTCCGCCGGCAAACCCAGGCCCGCGAGGCCGGCCTCAGCCTCCGCCGCCGCCGCGTCCGGGGCGAGCCCGCGCAGCCGCACCGCCGTACGGGCCACCTGGCCCAGGACCGGCCGGTGCTCGTCGAAGGCGGCGCGGGCGTCCTGGAACACGTACTGCACGGCGGCCAGTTGCTCGCGGCTGCGGGCGCGCACGCTGCGGGGCAGGGGCGCGCCGTCGAGGAGGAGCGTGCCGTCGTGGTCCCGGTGCAGGCCGGCCAGGCAGCGGGCCAGGGTGGTCTTGCCGCTGCCCGAGCGGCCGACCACGGCGAGCGACTCGCCCGCGCGCAACGTCAGGGCGGGCGCGCGCAGGACTGCCCTACGGCCGTGTCGTGCCGTGAACGGGCCTGCGCTGAGGGCCACTTGACCCTCCGGGCCACCCGCTGCGGCAGGCTCCGCCGCGCCGTCCGCCGCGAGGAGTTCCGCCGTCCAGGGGTGGCGGGGCGCCGTCCACAGGCGGTCGGCCGGGCCCGACTCGACGACCTTGCCCGCGCGCAGGACGAGCACCTCATCGGCGAGGGCGCGCACCACGTCCAGGTCGTGGCTGAGCAGGACGACGGCGATGCCGGACCGGCGGAGCGCCGCGAGACGCTCCACGACGTGCCGTTTCGTGACGGCGTCCTGCCCGGTCGTCGGCTCGTCGGCGACCACCACGCGGGCGCCGAGCAGCAGTGCCTGCGCCAGGACGACGCGCTGCTGCTGGCCGCCCGACAGCTGATGCGGGTAACGCCTCAACACCTCGTCAGGCTCTGGTAGTTGGGCTGCGGTCAGGGCGCGTAGGACGCGTTCGCGGGCGGCCTCGCGGCGCTCGGACCGGGGCAGGCGCCGCAGCTGTGTGCGCGCGATGTCCCACAGCAGCGCGCCGACCCTGCGTACGGGGTTGAGGACCGCGCCCGGATGCTGCGGGACGTACCCGACGAGCCCTTCCGGCGCGCGGACCCGGCCGGTCACGCGGGCGCCGGGCGGGTACTCGCCGAGCAGCGCGAGCCCGGTCGTCGTCTTGCCGCTGCCGGAAGCGCCGACCAGGGCGGTGACCGTACCCGGCCGGACCCGCAGGTCCACGCCGTCGACGATGGCCCGGCCGCCCACCTCCACCCGCAGGCCCTCGATCTCGGCGACGCACCGCAGGCCGTCGGCCGGCTGCGAAGTCTCCGCTTTCATGTGGCCCGCGTACATGTGATCCGCGGACATGTGGCCCGCGTTCATGTGGCCCGCGTTCATGTGAGACGCCTCTTCTTCCTGTGCTCAAGGGCGGAGTCCACGAGCAGGTTGCCGCCCATGGTCAGCGCGACGATCAGCAGCGCCGGTACGACGACGGCCCAGGGCTGCACGAACAGGCCGGTGCGGTTGCGGTCGACCATCACCGCCCAGTCGGACGCGTCCGGTTCGACGCCCACGCCGAGGAACGCGGCCGTCGCCACCAGGTACAGCACGCCGGTGAAGCGGACGCCCGCGTCGGCGGCGAGGGTGCGGGCGGCCGAGCGGCCGACGTACCCGACCGCCGTACGCCACCACGACTCGCCCTGCATGCGCAGCGCCTCCACCGCCGGGCGCGCGGCGGCCTCCGCCGCGGTGGCGCGGACGATCCGGGCCGCGTCCGGGATGTTGACGAGCGCCACCAGGAGGGCGAGCCCCACGGCGCCCGGAGTGAACACGGCCGCGACGAGCAGGATGAGGAGCAGCGACGGCACCGCGAGCAGCACGTCCAGCGGCCGCATGAGCAGCTCCTCCAGCCAGGTGCGGTGGGTGAGCGCGGACGCAAGGCCCATGGGCAGCGCCACCAGGTACGCCGACACCGTCGCCGCGAGCGCGACCAGGACCACCGAGCGACCGCCGAGCAGCACCTGCCGCCACACGTCGCGGCCGACGAAGTCGGTGCCCAGCCAGTGCCCGCCGCCCGCCGTGAAAGAGGCGGCGCGTGGCCCCGGCTCGCCCGCGAACAGCGGCCCGAGCAGGGCGAGCAGGAGCGGCACGCCGACGATCAGAGCCCCCGCCGCGAACCTCGAACTGCCTTTCATGGAGAGGGACTTCACGCCGCCACCTCCCCGCGCGGGGCGAAGCGGCGGGCGACCAGGTCCGCACCGATGTTGAGCACCACGGTGAGCACGCCGAACACGACCGCGAGGCCCTGCACCACAGGAAGGTCGCGTTCGGCGACGGCGTTGATGAGCACGGTCCCGAGTCCGGGGATCACGAAGAGCGCCTCCACGACGATGACACCGGACAGCAACCAGTCGACGGTGCGTGCGAGTTGCTGCGTGGCGGGGGTGACGGCGCTCGGCAGGGCGTGCGCGTAGCGGACGCGCCCGCCCGGGATGCCGTAGCGCCGTGCCTGGGCCACATAGGGCGAGGCGAGCGCGTCGATCATGCCGGCCCGTACGAGCCGGGCCAGGGTGCACACCGGCCGGGAGAGCAGTACGAGCACCGGCAGGACCAGGGCCGCCGGATGCGCGAGCAGATCCGTGCCGTAGCCGACGGCGGTCGGCGGCAGCCAGCCGAGCCGGATCGCGAACACGGTGATGAGAAGGACTCCGCAGGCGAACTCCGGCACGGCGTACAGGCCGAGCGTCGCCGAACTCACGAGCCGGTCCGGCCACTTGCCCTCATGACGGGCGGCGAGCACGCCGAGGCCCACGCCGAGCGGGACGAGCAGCGCGACGGTCAGCGCGGCGAGCAGCAGCGTCGGCCCGAAACCGTCGCCGATGTACGTGCTCACCGGGCGGCCCGAGGCGAGGGAGGTGCCGAAGTCGCCCCGGAACAGGCCGGTCGCCCAGTCCGCGAGGCGTTCCACGGCAGGCCGGTCGAGGCCCATCGACTCGCGGATCGCGGCGATCCGCGCCGGGTCCGGCTGGTCCCCGGCCAGGGCGACGGCGGCGTCGCCCGGCAGCGCCTCGGTGAGCGCGAAGACGAGCAGCACGACGGCCGCCGTCTGCGCGGCACCGAGCAGCAGCCGCCGGGCCAGCCAGTGGCGCAGCCCGCCGGGGCCGCCCCGCGCCGTACGTGCGCGAGCCACATGTGCCGCGCGCACACCCTCCGCGGCTCTCACGCGAGCCACACCTTGTCGAACCGGGCCCAGTCGAGGGAGTTGGCGGGCGCGTCCGTCTCGATGCCCCGGACGCCGGGGGCCGTGCCGAGGATCCAGTCCGCGAACCCCCAGACCAGGAAGCCGCCTTCGGCGTGCAGGCGGCGCTGCATCCGCTGGTAGACGCCGGCGCGCGCCTTCTTGTCCTTCGTGGACTGCGCCTGTTGGTAGAGCGCGTCGAAGTCCTTGTGCTGCCAGTGGGTGGCGTTGGTGGTGGAGTCGGTGAGCAGCCGCTGCGAGATGTGTGCCTCGATGGGCATCGCGCCCGAGCGGTACGAGCAGAGGGTACCGCCGTCGAGGATGTCCTGCCAGTAGCTGTCCTTGCTGCCGGTCCTCACCTTGACCTCGACGCCCGCCTTGGCGGCCTGGTCGCGGAAGATCGAGGCGGCCTCGGTGAACCCGGCGGCGACCGGCGAGGTGTCGAGCGTGACCCTGAGGTCCTCCGCGCCTGCCTTCTTCAGCAGGGACTTGGCCCGGTCGAGGTCCTGCTCGCGCTGCGGCAGGCCGTCCGCGTAGTACTCGTACCCCTTGCCGAACAGGTCGTTGCCGATCTCGCCCGCGCCCGCGAGCGCACCGTCGACCAGCTCCTTGCGGTCGGCGATCAGGAAGAACGCCTCGCGGACCCGCTTGTCGTCGAAGGGCTTGCGGTCGGTCTTCATCGCGAACGACTGCATGGCGCTGTTGCGCAGCCGGACGATCTCGATCTGTCCCTTGCCCTCGTGCGCGCGGCCGGTCGTGGGGTTCAGCTCGTGCGCGTACTCGACCTGCCCGCCGAGCAGGGCGTTGACGCGCGCGGACTCCTCGTTGGCGATGACGATCTCCAGCTCGTCGAGGTGCGGCGCGCCGTCCCAGTACGCCGTGTTCCGCTGGAACACGGCGTACTTGCCGGGTGCGAAGGAGACGAAGCGGAACGGGCCGCTGCCGACCGGCTTCGCGTCGAACTCCTCCGCGCCCTCCGGGACGATGTACGCGCCGAACGCGGCCAGGATGTTGGGGAATTCGGCCGTCGGGCGCTTGAGCACGAACTCGACGGTCCGCTCGTCCACGGCCCGGCTCGCCTTGAGGTCGATGGGCTCCAGGGAGGCCTTGGCGCGGAACGCCTTCTTCGGGTCGGCGATGCGGCGGAAGCTGTAGAGCACGTCCTTCGCGGTGACCGGCTTGCCGTCGTGGAACTCGGCCTTGCGGAGGCTGACCTGCCAGCGGTCGAGGCCGCCGTTGGACTCCCAGCCGGAGGCCAGGCGGGGCTCGGCGGACAGGTCGGCGCCGTAGTCGGCGAGCTTGTCGAAGAGGGCCTTGGCGCGGGCGACGTCGGCGAACAGGTTGCTCAGGTGCGGGTCGAGGGTCTCGCTCGCCCCGCCGCCCGCGAACGCGGCGCGCAGCCGGCCGCCGCGCTTCGGCTTGCCGTCGCCCTTGCCGCCCGGCGCGGCGGCGGGACCGGACGCGCCGCAGCCGGAGAGGGCGAGCGCGCCGAACCCGGCGGCCCCGGACGCGGCGAGAAAGCCCCGGCGGCGCAGGCCCGGGAAGCGCGGGTGGGGCGTGTCGTGCCTGTCGTACGCGTTGTGCGTGTCGTGCGTGTCGTGCGTGGGGTTCATGGCGGTGTCCTTGTCGTGGTGAGGCTCGAACCAGCGGGCGGATCAGGTCAGTTGAGGCGGCGGGCGACGAGGTGCAGCCGGTCGGCGTCCGTGACGGCGCCCGGCGCATCGCCCTCGCGCCACTCCGGTTCCGTACGCGGACCCGGGCCGTCGTACAGGGCGAGCACCTCGAAGCCGTGGCTCGCCACCATGTGCCGCAGCTCCAGGGGGAAAAGGAGCCGCCAGGCGGACCGCTGCTCGGCCGGCTCGGACCCGTCATCGGCGGTCCACACCCGGGTGCGGCGCAGGAGTTGCGCGGTGCGGTCGACGTACAGGGTGGTGGTGGACTCGTACGCGACGCCCCGCCAGGTGAATCCGTTGACGCGCGGCGCGTCCAGGAGCTCCGTGCGGCCGAGGAAGAACGCGCCGTTGCGCATCTCCGCGACCAGGAGCCCGCCGGGCGCGAGGCTGCGGCGCACCGAGGCGAGGCAGCCGTCGAGCTCGGCGTTGGTGTGGCAGTAGAGCAGCGCGCTGTCCAGACACACCACGGCGTCGAACTCCCGCCCAGGCAAAGCGAATTGGCGCAGGTCGGCCCGGACGTACTCCGGTCCGGGGTGCTGGGCGCGGGCGTACGCGAGCATCGCGTCGGAGAGGTCCGCGCCGGTGACCGTACGGCCCGCGCGGTGCAGGTGCGCGGCGTCGCGGCCGGTGCCGCAGCCCAGGTCGAGGACGCGGGGGCCCGCCCCGTACCGGCGCAGACAGTCCTCGGCCCAGCGCCCGGCGAGCCGCTCGGGGTCGGGGAAGCGGGCCTCGTACAGCTCGGGGTTGTCGGTCAGGAGGTTCGCGGTCGCGGGCTGCGACAGGGGCTCGCTCATGCCGCCACCGTCACGGTCCGCGTGGGGGAGGGGAGGGCCTCGCGCCGGTGCAGCCAGGCCACCGCGCCGGCCGAGACGAGGCCGAAGGCCAGGCAGCACGCCCAGGGCAGCAGGGCGAGGCCGGTGCGCGCGCCGGTGTCCATGGCCCAGCCGACGAGTGCGTTGCCGACGGCGGCCGCGATGCCCGAGACCACGTAGAACAGGCCGAAGTACGTGCCGGTGAGTTCGGGGCGGCCGAAGCCCGGGATCAGCTCCATCACGAACGGCGAGGCGATCATCACCCCGAGGTAGAGCAGCAGCGCCCCGGCGAGCACGGGCAGCGCGCGCAGCGCGGCCTCCGCCACCCCGCCGGGCGCGCCCTCGTACAGCGTCACCGCCATCGGCGGCACGAACGACAGGCCCATCAGGGCGAGCCCGAGGCTGATCCAACGCGCCCTGCTGCCACGGGACTTGAGCCTGCGGGTGAGGCGCAGCTGCAGCCACAGGTTGGTGAGGGTGCCGACGAGGAAGACGATCCCGGCGGCCCCGTCCCAGCCGGTGGCACGCCGCGCGCCGTCCGGGAGCAGCAGATACAGCTGGTTCTCCATGGTGAACAGCCCGACCATGGCGAGCGCGAACGCCACGAAGCGCCGGTTGCCCACGACCTCCCGCCAGTCCGCGACGACGCTGTTCCCGCTGGCGGCGACCTCGCGGGCGGGCAGGACGAGGGCCTGCGCGACGGTGAGGACGGCGAAGATCCCGGCGGCGGTGAGCGCGGAGGTGCGGAAGTCCACGAGCAGCAGCGCGCTGCCGAGCAGCGGTCCGATCAGCGCGCCCGTCGTCGCGAACACGTTGAACAGGGCGAACGCCTCCGCCTTCCGCTCGCCCGCCGCCAGGGCCAGATAGGCGCGTACGGCCGGGTTGAACAGCGCCCCGGCGAGCCCGCTGAGCACAGAGGCGGCGAGCAGTACGGCGAGTCCGTCGCCGAGCGCGAACAGGCCGAAGCCGACGGTGCGCAGCGCACACCCGGCGATGATCACGCCGCGTGCGCCGAGCCGGTCAGCGGCTGAACCGCCGATCAGGAACAGGCCCTGCTGGCTGAGGTTGCGCACCCCGAGCACGATCCCGACGACCGCCGCGGAGAGCCCGAGGTCGTCGCTCAGGTGCAGGGCGAGATAGGGGACGAGGAGGTAGAAGCCGGTGTTGACGCCGAGCTGGTTGACCAGGAGCAGACGGATGGCGAGCGGAAAGCCGCGCATCTCGCGCAACGCGTTCACGACCGCACCCCCGGCCGCTCGACGACCCCAAGTCCCGTGCTGTCAGGGGCGGTTACGGTGCCGTCCGCGCCGCCGATGCCCGTCCACGGGTCGTCGGCGAGCAGCAGATGCCCGTCCAGGTCGACCCAACGGGCCCGGTCGACGAGGTGCACGGCCGGTGCGATGCCGAGCGTGCTGGCCGTCAGACAGCCCACCATCAGCGCGGTGCCCGTGCCCTCGACGAGCCCGGCGATCCGCAGCGCGGCGCCCACCCCGCCGCACTTGGCGAGCTTCACGTTCACGCCATGCACACGCCCCGCCAGGCGTCGGGCGTCCTCGACGTCGACGGCGTCCTCGTCCGCGATCACCGGCAGCGGCGAGCCCTCGGCGAGCCGGGCGAGGTCTTCCGGAGTGCCGGGCGGCAGTGGCTGCTCGACCGCCTCCACGCCCAACTCGGCGTACTGCGGCAGGAGTTGGCAGGCGGTGTGGAAGGACCAGGCGCCGTTGGGGTCGAGGAGCAGCCGTGCCTCGGGCGCCGCGGCGCGCACGGCGCGTACCCGCTCCAGGTCGTCCGCCGGGTCCGGGGCGCCGGCCTTCAGCTTGAGGACGGAGAACCCGGCGCGGGCCAGCTCGGCGGCCTGGGCCGCGGCGCTCTCCGGGGCGGTGATGCCGATGGTGCGGGCGGTCGCGGCGCGGGGCCGGCCGGAGGCTGCACCGATGAGCCGGTGGACGGGGACGCCGGCACGCTTGCCGACCAGGTCGAGCAGCGCGGACTCCACCGCGGCGGTCACGCTCGGCGGCACACCGGGGCGGCCGCACTCGGGCCCGTCCCGCAGCGCTTCGAGGGCGCTCTCCGGACCGGCGAAGCCGCTCAACCACCGCGCCTGGTCGTGCAGTTGACGCTCAAGGGTCGCCGCGTCCAGGCCGTAGTACACGCTGCTGACGGCCTCGCCGTGGCCGCGCTGCCCGTCATGCTCGACGGTCAGCCACACCGCGTCGCGGGCGGCCATGGTGGAGCGTGATATTCGCAGAGGTTCGGTGAGGTGGAGGCGCACGGTGCGCAGGTGTGACTTCACAGCTGGTCTTCCACGGGAGGGACGGGGCCGGACGCCTGAGCGCCGACGGTTTCGACAGGGACGCCGACGGTTTCGATACGGGCGGCGAGCGGACCGGAGGAGGGCTGGGCCGTCGGTTCGGCGGGCGAACCGGAAGGGGGTCGGGGCGTCGTTTCGGCGAGCGGATCGGCGACGGTCCGGCACCGCACCCAGCCGGTCGCCTCCACGGCGCGCGCGTACGGGATCTCGACGGGCCGTACGGCCGCGGTGGCGCGGTCGATGCCGTGCGCGGCGGCGAAGTCGTCGTCGTACACGCTGTTCAGGTAGCGGTGCGGGCCGTCGGGGAAGACCGTGGCGACCACCGCGCCGGGGTGCACGCGGGCCGCCCAGGCGGCGACGAGGGCCGCGGCCCCGGTGCTCCAGCCGCCGCTGACGAACGCCCCGGAGGCCAGGCGGCGGCAGGCGTCGGCGGCCTCGGCGGGACCCACCCAGTGGACCTCGTCGAACGCTTCGTAGGCGACGTTGCGCGGGTGGATGGAGCTGCCGAGGCCCCGCATCAGACGGGGCCGTGCGGGCTGCCCGAAGATCGTCGAACCGGTGGCGTCCACGCCGATGAGCCGCAGGTCCGGCCAGTGCCGGCGCAGCGGACCGATCACGCCCGCACTGTGCCCACCCGTGCCGACGCTGCACACCAGCACGTCCAAGTGGTCGAGTTGCGCGGCGAGTTCGGCCGCGAGCGAGGCGTAACCCGCCGTGTTGTCGGGGTTGTTGTACTGGTCCGGCCAGTACGCGCCCGGCAGCACCGCAAGCAGCTCCCGCAGCCTCGCCAGCCGCGCCGCCTGCCAGCCGCCCTTCGCCGCCGGGCGGTCGACGATCTCCAGGCGCGCGCCGTGGGCCCGCAGCAACTGCCGCATGGACGGCTCCAGTTCGGCATCGCCCACCAGGACGATCGGATGGCCGAGCGCCTGACCGGCGAAGGCCAGGCCGACGCCCAGCGTCCCCGAGGTGGACTCCACCACCGGCGCGCCGGGCCGCAGCTCACCGCGCTCACGCGCGCCGAGCAGCATCGACACGGCCGCCCGCGCCTTCATGCCGCCCGCCCCGAGGCCCTCCAGCTTCGCCCAGAAACCCGGCTGCGGACAGGGCAGGTCGACGCCCACCCGAGCCAGCGGCGTACCCCCGAGCAGACGCAGCAACTCCCGGTTGCCAGAAGGGTGTTGAAGCCTCGGGGCGGTCGGGCCCGCCGTGGTCAGGGCGGTCATCGGACACCTCCGTAGCGGTGGATCACACCGGGCCCGCCGTCCAGCCAGAAGAACGGGTACGGCTCGGCGCACACCGCGCTCACCCCGGCGCCGATCAGCCGTGGCAGCACCGCGCTCCCCGTCTGCGCGAACATCACCAGCGGCTTGCCGTGCCGCTGCGCATGCTCGCGCAACGGCTCGAAACTGCCGTTGCCGAGCGTCATCCCCGAGGCGAGCACCGCGTCACACCGCTCCAACCCGGCCCCCGCGTCCGTCGTCACGGGCTCGCCCCACTCGGTCGTACCGCCCTTGAGGTCACACGGGACGTACGAGAACCCGCGCGCCCGCAACGCTTCGAGCAGCGAGTTGACGACGCCCACCACGAGCACGGTCGCCCCCGGCGCGGCGTCGACCAGATCCACCACGGCCCGCGCCCGCGCCCGCGACTTCTCCAGGGAGCCGCCGGCCGGGAGTGCGAAGGGCCGTGCGCCGTGCTCGGGGCGGTGCGGCAGGGCGCGCAGCAGATACGCGTCCAGGGCCGCGACCCGCACCGAAAGCCGTGCGTGGCCCAGGAGTTGGGCCACGTCCGCGCCCACGCACTCCTCCACCGCCCCGTCGGACAGCTCGCCCGGCTCGACCGCGCACGAGCCGACGGCCTCGCCGAGGCGCAGGCTGAGCACCTCGTTGCGGTAGCCGCCGCTGCGCCCCTCATGGCGTACGGCCTGCCGCGTCGTGAACGCCACCGACACCCGCTCACCCCGCGGATCCGGCCCGAACTCCCCACGCAACACCCCCGCCACGAGCGCGTCGTACGAGGCGGCAGTCGTCCGTACGCCGACGACCTCACCGCCCGCAACCGGCACGCCCGCGACCTGCACACCCGTGACCGCGCTCATCGGGCGGCCACCACCTTCGGGCAGAGCGCGGCGAGCAGTTCCTCGACCCGCTTACGCGCGCCGGGCCCGTCGGTGTCGCCGGCCATGACGTGGCCGAGGTACTCGTTGTTGCTGCCCGCGGCCTTCACCGCCTTGCCCGGCTCGGCCAGCTGAAGCTCCAACAGCCCCTCGGCGGACCGGACTTGCTCGGCCCCCGCGACCTCCGCGAGCGTCCCCGCGCCGTCCGGGACGAGGAACCCGATCGCGGCGCTGCTCAGGCCCGTCGCCCGGTGCTCCAGGTCGGGCGCGCGGCCGAGGGCGACGTCCACCGCGGCGGCGGCGAGATCGACCCCGGTGACGTGCCGGACGAGCTCGGTGATGCGGTTGCCCGCGGGCCGCGGGTTGACCTCGACGACGCGCGGCCCCGCGGCGGTCAACTTGATCTCGGTGTGCGCCACCACCTCGTCCAGACCCAGCGCGAGGACGGCGTCGCGGGCGGTCCGCGCGGCGGCATCCGCGTCCGAACCCGCAAGCGCCGCAGGGAACATGTGGCCCGTCTCGATGAACGCTGGCGCGCCGCCCACGCTCTTGTCGGTCACCCCGACGACCTGCACGGCCCCGCCGTACGACACGGTCTCCACACTCACCTCGGGACCGTCGAGCAGCTCCTCCAGGAGTACGACGGGATCGCGGCGCTGGCCCCGGGCGTTGACCGGGAACTCGGTGAGCGCACGGTGCGCGCGGGCGAGCTCCGCCTCGTCGTCGACCCGCCGCACGAACATCCCCGCACACAGGTCCACAGGCTTGAGCACCAGCGGAAAGCCCAGGTCACGGGCCGCCTCCTGGGCCGCGGCCAGGCCCGTGCACACCGCGAACCGCGGCCCCGGCACCCCGGCCCCGGCCAGGACGTGGCGCGTCACGTCCTTGCGGCAGGCGCTCTGCACGGCCTCGGCGGTGGGACCGGGAAGGCCGAGCCGGTCGGCGATCCGGGCGACGGTCGGCAGGTAGTAGTCGCAGGAGGTGATCACCCCGTCGAAGCCGAGGGCCCCGTGCGTCCGCTCCACGAACGGCAGCAGCGCGTCCACGTCGTTGGTCTCGGCGGTCAGCACGTGCCGCGCGCCGAGCAGCGGGTGCGCGACGCCCTCGGGGGCCGAGCGCAGGTAGTGGTGCAGCTCACGCGTGAGGAACGTGAACTCGTGCCCGGCCTCGCGGACGGCCCGTGGCAGCAGCCTGCTCATCGATCCCACCCAGCTCTCGACCATCAGCAGATGTGCCACAACGTCCCCTTTTCACCGCTTGATTGAGCATGGAGGCCCTGGAGCCGACGGCCTGAGACCGGCCCGTCGGCTTGACCGAGAGGGACCTTATCGACAATCGTTTTCATTGTCATCTGATGCTGCCTCGGCTGCGCGGCTTCCGGCTGCCCGGCTCGGCCTGCCCGGCTTCCGGCTGTCCGGCTTCTGCCTGCCTGACTTCCGCGGCGGCATCGCCCCCTGCCCGGAAACGCGAGACCCGACCCGTGCCCCCTGCCGTACGCCCCCGCCGCGCCGCGCTCTGCGCCGTCACCGCCCTCACAGCTCTCACCGCCGTCGTCGTCACGCCGGCCCCGGCAACCCCAGCCACCTCCGCGGCCACTGCCGCTTTTCCCGCCTCCGCAGCCAAGCCCGCAGCGCATGGGGAGCCGCTTGAACTCCGCTTCGGGGCCTGCCCGGAGTCGGTTCCCGAGCCGCCCGCCCCCGACCGGGTGGAGTGCGGCGAGCTCGCCGTGCCCCTCGACCACGAGAAGCCGCACGGCGAGCGCATACGCATCGCCGTCTCCCGCGTGCCGGCCTCCGGCACCCCCGCCGAGCGGCGCGGCGTCCTGCTCGTCAACCCCGGAGGGCCGGGCGGATCCGGACTGCCGTACGCCGTCACGAAGCGCGCGAAGCTCCCCGCGAGCGTGCGCCGCGCGTACGACGTCATCGGCTTCGACCCGCGCGGCACCGGACGCAGCGCACCTGCCGACTGCGGACCGATGGGCGGGCTCTTCGAGCAGCCGGGCGCCGACCCGGTGCCGGTCGGGCCGGAGGCGGAGGTCGCGTATCTGAAGTCCCTCGACCGGATGGCGGACGACTGCGCCGACGGCGTCGGCGACGCCCTGCCGCATCTGTCGACCGCCGAGACCGCCCGCGACATGGACGCGATCCGCGCCGCGCTCGGCGAACCGCGCACCCACTTCCTCGGCGTCTCCTACGGCAGCTACCTGGGCGCGGCCTACGCCCACCTGTTCCCGCACCGCGTCGGCCGGATGGTGCTCGACAGCGTGGTCGGCCCGGGGTCCTGGTACGACTTCGACGTCCGCCAGAGCCGTGAACTCCTGCGCCAGCGCGCCGTGTTCTTCGCCTGGGCCGCCCGGAACGAGTCCCGCTTCGGGCTCGGCGGCACGGCGGCCGACGTACGGGACGCCTACGAGCACACCCGCCGCGGGCTCGCCGACAGACCTCAACAGGGTTTCGGCGCAGCCGAGTTCGACCGCGCTGTGTACCGCGCGCTCGGCCGCACCGAGCGCTGGCAGCCGCTCGCCGACGGCATCCGCGCGTATCTGCGGGACGGCGACGCCGCGCGACTGCGCCCCGCCGACCCGCACGACAGCCCCGCCTCACGCACCTTCGAGGCCGCCAACCGCACCGTGAAGTGCGCCGACGGGCCCGGCCCGACGCCCGCCCGGATCCTCGCCGACCTGCACAGCGCCCGCCGCGCCGACCCGCTCCCCGTCCTCACCGGCATGGAGGCGTCCACCTGCGCATACTGGCACCACCGGCCGACCCGGCACACCCCGCTCGGCAGCCCCGACGCCCCGCCCGTGCTCCTCGTCGCCTCCGAGCACGACCCCGTCACACCCGTCGAGGGCGCACACCGGCTCGCCGAACGCCTCCCGGGATCGCGGCTCGTCACCCTCCACGACGACTACTCGCACGGCGTGTTCGCCAGCCGCGGCAACGCCTGCGTGGACGGGACGGCGGCCGCGTACCTCGTCGACGGCACGCTGCCGGACGCCGACGTGCACTGCACGGGTCCCGGCCTGCCCGAGCCGACCCCCTGACCCCCACTCGCCGACCGACACGACCCGCCACGATCTGTGACGACCCGTCAAGACCTGAGTCACGAACCGGAGATGCCCCATGGTCCACCCCCTGCCCCCGACGTACACCGTCCGCCCCGCGACCCCGGCCGACGTGCCCGGCGCGCGCCGCCTGATGCTCGACACCTTCTACCGGGACTTCGGCTACGGCTACGTCCCCGCCTGGCACCGCGACGTCATCGCTGTCGAGGAGACCTATCTGGACGACCCGCGCCACCTGCTCCTCGTCGCCCTGCACGCGGGGGAGGTGGTGGCGACGACGGGTGTGCGCTCCGAAGGCCCCGCCCATCCGCCGCACCCCCGCTGGCTCGTCGAGCGCTACCCCTCCGGCAGCACCGCCCAGCTCGTCCGGGTCTATGTGCACCCCGACCACCGGCGCTCCGGCCTCGCCCGTGCCCTGGTGCGGCAGGCCTGCGACTTCGCCGCGACAACCCCCGGGTACGACAGCGTCTACCTGCACACCAACGTCAACGCACCGGGCGCCGAGGCCTTCTGGCGCAGCCTGGCCGAGGAGGTCTTCGACGCCCGCCCGACCGGCGAACACGGGCCCGGGGTGGGGACGGTGCACTTCGAGATGCCGATGCCTGCCCCGGCGGGGATTCCGGTGCCGACGGGAGTGCCGGTGCCGGCGGCGTAGCGGCCGCGTCGCCCCGTTCAGCCGTTGCGGTACAGGCTCGTGAGCAGCTCGACCACCGCCTGCGTCGCCGGGTGCGCGTCGTCCCGGCACCAGGCCAGGCGTACGGTGACGGGCTCGGCGTCCCGGACCGGGCGGTAGACGATGCCGGGCCGCGGGTACTGGTGCGCGGTGGCCTCCGCGGTCATGCCGACGCAGCGGCCGCCGGCGATCACCGTCAGCCAGTCGTCCACGTCGTGCGTGTCCTCGGTCCGCGGCCGTGCGCCCGGCGGCCACAGCTCGGCGGTGGTCGTGCCGGTGCGCCGGTCGACGAGGATCGTGCGCCCGTCGAGATCGGCCAGGCGGACCGAGCGGCGCCGCGCGAGCGGATCGTCGCTCGGCAGGGCGCACAGCCTCCGCTCGAGCCCGACGATCGCCGAGTCGAACCGCCGCTCCTCCAGGGGCCTGCGCACCACCGCCAGGTCGCAGGCCCCTTCCGCGAGCCCGGCCGTCGCCGAGTTGACCCGGCCCAGGCGCAGCTCCGTGCCGGGGTGCGCCTGGGCCCAGCGGCGCTGGAACGCGGCCGTGTGCCGGCCGAGCGCCGCCCACGCATAGCCGACCCGCAGCAGGGTGTGGCCCGACGTGGCCTCCTCGACCAGGGCCTGCGCCTCGCCGAGTACGCGCCGCGCCTGCGCCACCACGCGCAGGCCGGTCGCGGTGGGCGCCACCTCGCGCGAGGTGCGCCTCAACAGCCTTACGCCCAGGGCGCGTTCGAGCGAGGCGAGCGTACGGGAGACCGCCGCCTGGGAGACGCCGAGCGCGATGGCGGCGTCGGTGAAGCTGCCCTCGTCGACGATCGCGACGAGACAGCGCAGCTGCCGCAACTCCAGATCCATGACGCCAGCGTATAGACGGGCCGTGAGGTGCATTTTGCGTATGCCCGGGGCGGGCGGAGTCTCGGACCATGCGAGCCTCCCGCGCCTCCACACCCGCGTCCCCGCGCCTTATGTGCCTTCGCCCTGTGTCGCCTCGGCCCACGGCAGCGCTGCGTTCTATGTCGCCCAGCCATATGTCGCTTCGCCCTATGTCGCTTCCCCGCGTGTTGCCGCGCCCTATGTCGCTGCGACACATGTCGCCTCGCTCCACGAGTCCGGCCGGTGCTCCGGGCGGCCCGGCCCGTGAGCGGGTCGCCGGTGTGGCCGCGATGCTCGGCAGCGGCCTCTCCAACCAGACCGGTGCCGCTATCGGCTCCCTCGCCTTCCCCGTCCTCGGCCCGCTGGGCGTCGTGGCGGTACGGCAGTACGTCGCCGCACTCGTCCTTCTCGCCGTCGGCAGGCCGCAGTTGAGGGCGTACACCTGGGCGCAGTGGCGGCCCATGCTGCTGCTCGCCGTGGTGTTCGGCACCATGAACCTGTCCCTGTACAGCGCCATCGACCGCATCGGACTCGGCCTCGCCGTCACCCTGGAGTTCCTCGGCCCGCTGACCGTCGCCCTCGCCGCCGTGCGCCGCCGCGTGGATGCCTGCTGTGCGGTGATCGCGGCGGGCGGCGTGGTCGTCCTGATGCGGCCGCAGCCGTCCGCCGACTACCTCGGGATGGGGCTCGGCCTGCTCGCCGCCGCCTGCTGGGCCGCGTACATCCTGCTCAACCGGACCGTCGGCCGCCGCGTCCCGGGCGCGCAGGGCAGCGCGGTCGCGGCCGGGGTCTCGGCGCTGATGTTCCTGCCCGTCGGACTCGTCGTGGTGCTGCGGCAGCCGCCGACGCTCGCGGCGGTCGGGTGCGCGGTCGTCGCAGGGCTGCTCTCGTCGGCGGTCCCGTACCTCTCGGACCTGTTCACGCTGCGGCGCGTACCGGCCCAGGCCTTCGGCCTGTTCATGAGCGTCAACCCGGTGCTCGCCGCGCTCGTCGGCTGGATCGGCCTCGGGCAGCGCCTCGGCCTGACGGAGTGGGCGAGCATCGGCGCGATCGTCGCCGCCAACAGCCTGAGCATGCTGACCCGGCGCTGAGCAGCCCTGACGCCGCCGGCGTCAAGGCGGCTGCCAGGCGTAACAAACCCGGGCCCCTTTCTTCCCCCGGTGGGAAAATAACCGCAATGAGCGAATTGCGGCGTTCCTCGACTCGGTCCGGACAGGGGTGGGGCCCACCGCGCCGTTCGTCTGGGCAGCGGCTGCGGTCGCTGCTGAGCCCGAGGAGCGTCGCAGGGCAGGTCTTCCTGCTCCAGCTCGGGGTGATCCTGCTCCTGGTGATCGCGACGGTCGTGGCGCTCGTACTGCAGGCCCGGCACGAGAGCACCCAGGCCGCCCGCGACCGGGTCCTCAGCACCGGCGAGGCGTTCGCGAACGCGCCGGACACGGCCGCCGCGCTGGACGGCCCCGACCCGACCGCCGTACTGCAGCCCCGAGCCGAGGCGGCCCGTAAGCGGTCCGGGGTCGACAACATCGTCGTGTCGACGCCCGAGGGCATCCGCATCACCCACCGCGAACCGGAGCTGATCGGCGAACATGTGGTCGGGCACTACAAGGAAGCGGCCCGTGGTGAGGTCCTCACCGAGATCGACGAGGGGCCGCTCGGACTCACCGTGTACGCGACCGTGCCCGTCTTCCGCCCCGACGGCTCGGTCGCCGGCATCGTCCTCCCCGAGATCACCGTCGAGAACGTCAACGAGGCCGTCGGACAGCAACTGCCGGTGATCTTCGCCGCCGCGGCCGGGGCGCTCCTGCTCGCCGCGACCGGCGCGGCCCTGGTGAGCGGCCGGCTCCGCCGGCAGACCCGCGGCCTCGGCCCGACCGAGATCACGCGGATGTACGAGCACCATGACGCGGTTCTGCACTCGGTCCGCGAAGGCGTCCTGATCGTCGGCGGCGACGGGCGGCTGCTCCTCGCCAACGACGAGGCCCGCCGCCTGCTCGACCTGCCCGAGGACGCCGAGGGGCGCGAGCTCGCCGACCTCGGCCTGACGCCCGGCATCGGCCAGTCCCTGTCCGCCGGGCGCGCCGCATCCGACGAGGTGCACCTGTCGGGCGACCGGCTGCTCGCCGTCAACGTGCGCCCCGTCGACCCGCACGGCAGCCCGTCCGGCAACCCCTCCGGCAGCGTCGCCACCCTCCGCGACACCACCGAACTGCAGGTCCTGACCGGCCGCGCCGAGGTCGCCCGCGAACGCCTCCAGCTCCTCTACGACGCGGGCGTACGGGTCGGCACCACCCTGGACGTCGTCCGCACCGCCGAGGAGGTGGCGCAGGTGGCGGTCGGCAGGTTCGCCGACGTCGTCACTGTCGAGCTGCTCGACCCGGTGCTGCGCGGCGAGGAGCCGGAGCAGGGCGCGTTCCTGGAGATGCGCCGCACGGCCCTGGTCGGTCTGGAAGGGGAGCACCCGCTCTACCCCGTCGGCGAGCTGATCCACTTCGTGCCGTCCGCCCCCGCGGCCGTCGGCATCCTCCAGGGCCATGCCGTACTGGCACGGGATCTGGTCGCCGACCAGGACTGGCAGGCGCAGGACCCGGAGCGTGTCCGGGAGGTCCTGGAACAGGGCTTCCACTCGCTGATCTCGGCGCCCCTCGCCGCCCGGGGGAGGAACCTGGGGAACACCACCTTCTGGCGCCGGGGCGCTTCCCCGCCCTTCGACGAGGACGACACGTCGTTCGCCGAGGAGCTCGCGGCGCGGGCGGCCGTGGCCGTCGACAACGCCCGCCGCTACACCCGCGAGCACACCCTCGCCGTCACCCTGCAGCGCAGCCTGCTGCCGCGCGCCCTGCCCGAGCAGTCCGCGCTCCATGTGGCCCACCGCTACCTTCCGGCGCAAGGAGGTGTGGGCGGCGACTGGTTCGACGTGATCCCGCTGCCGGGCGCGCGCGTCGCCCTCGTCGTCGGCGACGTCGTGGGGCACGGGCTGCACGCCGCCGCCACCATGGGCCGGCTGCGCACCGCCGTGCACAACTTCTCCTCGCTCGACCTGCCGCCCGACGAACTCCTCGCCCACCTGGACGAGTTGGTGGCCGGTATCGACACCGAGGAGGTCACCGAGTCCGACGCACCGGACGTCACCGGGGCCACCTGCCTGTACGCCGTCTACGACCCGGTCGACGGCGTGTGCACCGTGGCCCGCGCCGGACACCTCGGCCCCGCGCTCGTCCACCCCGACGGCTCCGTCGCCTTCCCCGACGTGCCCGTCTCGCCGCCCCTCGGGCTCGGCGGCGGGATGCCCGTCGAGACGGCGACGCTGCGGCTCCCGGCCGACTCCCGGCTCGTCCTCTTCACCGACGGCCTGATCGAGCGCCGCGACCGTGACATCGACGTCGGCCTCGCCCTGCTGCACGACGCCCTCGCCGGGCACCCCGACCGTGACCCGGAGAAGACCTGCACCGCCGTCGTCGACGCACTGCGCCCCGACCACCCCCTCGACGACATCGCGCTCCTTGTGGCCCGCACCCGTCTGCTCGACCCGGACCAGGTCGCCGTCTGGGACGTGCCGGACGACCCCGCCGCCGTCCCCCGCATCCGCGGCGAGGTCGCCCGGCGCCTCGCGGACTGGGAGCTCGACGAGATCGCGTTCACGACCGAGCTGATCGTCAGCGAACTCGTCACGAACGCCATCCGGTACGGCATCCAGCCCGCCCGCCTGCGCCTCCTGTACGACGCCAACAGCCTGATCTGCGAGGTGGCGGACGCCAGCAGCACCTCGCCCCACCTGCGCCGCGCGGCCACCACCGATGAGGGCGGGCGCGGCCTGTTCCTGGTGGCCCAGTGCGGCACCCGCTGGGGCACGCGCTACACCGCCCGCGGCAAGGTCATCTGGGCCGAACAGTCCCTGCACGACACGGCCGCCGAACCGGAGACGTCTGCGGCCGACCTGCTCGACCAGTGGGCGGACGACGAACTCTGAGGCCCGAGCGCCGGGGCCCAACTCGGCGTCTGTGTCGGGTGGTTGGGTCGATGGCGTGGGGCGCCCGCCGTACAACGCAAAGCCGGCCCGACCCCCGTCGGGGTCGAGCCGGCCTCGTAGGGGCGTGCGCGTGGGTCAGTCCGTGCCGAACTCCATGGCCGCGCGGTCCAGGGCCTCGTCCTCGCCGGAGACCTCGCCGCGGGAGGCGATGGCTTCGGCGCCGCCCTCCGGCATGTCCGGCATCGTGCCGATCAGGCCCGTCGCAGCGGCCTGGTCCGCGCCGATGGACGGCGTGGAGGTGCCGATCAGGCCGATACCCGCGTACTGCTCCAGCTTCGCGCGGGAGTCGGCGATGTCCAGGTTGCGCATGGTGAGCTGGCCGATGCGGTCGAGGGGGCCGAAGGCCGAGTCCTCGGTGCGCTCCATGGACAGCTTGTCCGGGTGGTAGCTGAACGCCGGGCCCGTGGTGTCGAGGATCGAGTAGTCCTCGCCGCGCCGCAGGCGGAGCGTGACCTCGCCGGTGACGGCGGCGCCGACCCAGCGCTGCAGCGACTCACGGACCATCAGGGCCTGCGGGTCCAGCCAGCGGCCCTCGTACATCAGGCGGCCGAGACGCCGGCCCTCGTTGTGGTACTGGGCGAGGGTGTCCTCGTTGTGGATCGCGTTGACCAGGCGCTCGTACGCGGCGTGCAGCAGGGCCATGCCCGGCGCCTCGTAGATGCCGCGGCTCTTGGCCTCGATGATCCGGTTCTCGATCTGGTCCGACATGCCCATGCCGTGGCGGCCGCCGATGGCGTTGGCCTCCATCACCAGGGCGACGGCCGACTCGAACTTCTGGCCGTTGATGGTGACCGGGCGGCCCTGCTCGAAGCCGATCGTCACGTCCTCGGCGGCGATCTCGACCGACGGGTCCCAGAACCGCACGCCCATGATGGGCTCCACGGTCTCCACGCCGGTGTCCAGGTGCTCGAGGGTCTTGGCCTCGTGCGTGGCGCCCCAGATGTTGGCGTCCGTCGAGTACGCCTTCTCCGTGCTGTCGCGGTACGGGAGGTCGTGGGCGACGAGCCACTCCGACATCTCCTTGCGGCCGCCGAGCTCCGTCACGAAGTCGGCGTCCAGCCACGGCTTGTAGATCCGCAGGTGCGGGTTGGCGAGCAGCCCGTACCGGTAGAACCGCTCGATGTCGTTGCCCTTGAACGTGGAGCCGTCGCCCCAGATCTGGACATTGTCCTCGAGCATCGCCCGGACCAGGAGGGTGCCGGTGACGGCGCGGCCGAGCGGGGTGGTGTTGAAGTACGCACGGCCGCCGGAGCGGATGTGGAACGCGCCGCAGGTGAGCGCCGCCAGACCCTCCTCGACCAGGGCCGCGCGGCAGTCGACCAGACGCGCGATCTCGGCGCCGTAGGTCTTCGCACGGCCGGGCACCGAGGCGATGTCGGGCTCGTCGTACTGGCCGATGTCGGCGGTGTAGGTGCACGGCACGGCACCCTTGTCGCGCATCCACGCGACCGCGACGGACGTGTCGAGACCGCCCGAGAAGGCGATGCCGACGCGCTCGCCGGCCGGAAGGGAAGTGAGGACCTTGGACATAGGAAGATTATGCATCGAGACGCATGGTCATGCAAAGTCGAGGTGCCGGTCCAATTTCCGGTCCGTTTCCGGGGCCGATTACGGGCCACTGTCCGGCCCGGCTCGCCCTGTTCACTTCACTCTGCCTGCCCGGACGGCAGTCCGCCCGCCCGGACGGGGTGCGCGGGCGGACTGCCGGAAGCCGGGGCCCTGTGCGAGCTACACGATGCCCTGCGCCTGCATGGCGTCGGCGACGCGCAGGAAGCCGGCGATGTTCGCGCCCAGGACGTAGTCGTCGGCGGAGCCGCCGTACTCCTCGGCGGTCCTGCGGCACTCGGCGTGGACGTCGCGCATCACGGCGGCGAGGCGGGTCTCGGTCTGCTCGAAGGTCCAGCGGTCGCGGGACGCGTTCTGCTGCATCTCCAGGGCCGAGGTGGCGACCCCGCCCGCGTTGGCGGCCTTGCCGGGGCCGAAGAGGACGCCGGCCTCGCCGAACACCTCGACGGCCTCCGGGGTGGAGGGCATGTTCGCGCCCTCGACCACGGCGAGCACGCCGTTCTTGGTGAGTGAGAGGGCCTCCTCGCGGCCGATCTCGTTCTGCGTGGCGCACGGCAGGGCCACGTCGCACGGCACGTCGTAGAGCGTGCCGCGGTCCGAGAAGCGGGCGCTCTGCTTCACCTCGGCGTAGACGGAGAGCCGCTCGCGCCGGATTTCCTTGAGCTCCTTGAGGAGTTCGAGGTCGACGCCGCCCTCGTCGACCACGTAGCCGGAGGAGTCCGAGCAGGCCACCACCGTGCCGCCGAGGGCGTGCACCTTCTCGATCGCGTACAGGGCGACGTTGCCGGAGCCGGAGACCACGACCCGGCGGCCGTCGAAGGACTTGCCGCGGGTGGCGAGCATCTCCTCGGCGAAGAACACCGTGCCGTAGCCGGTCGCCTCGGTGCGGGCGTGCGAGCCGCCCCAGGCGACCGGCTTGCCCGTCAACACCCCCGCGTCGAAGCGGTTGGTGAGGCGCTTGTACTGGCCGAAGAGGTAGCCGATCTCGCGGCCGCCGACGCCGATGTCACCGGCGGGCACGTCGGTGTTCTCGCCGATGTGGCGGTACAGCTCGGTCATGAACGACTGGCAGAACCGCATCACCTCGCCGTCCGAGCGGCCGCGCGGGTCGAAGTCCGAGCCGCCCTTGCCGCCGCCGATGCCCATTCCGGTCAACGCGTTCTTGAAGATCTGCTCGAACCCGAGGAACTTCACGATGCCCAGGTTGACGCTCGGGTGGAACCGGAGGCCGCCCTTGTACGGGCCGAGCGCGCTGTTGAACTCGACCCGGAAGCCCCGGTTGACCCGCACCGCGCCCTCGTCGTCCACCCACGGCACCCGGAACATGACCTGCCGCTCCGGCTCGCAGATCCGGTCGACGATCGCCCCGCGCACATACTCCGGGTGCCGCGCCAGGGCCGGGCCGAGGGAGTCGAGTACCTCGGTCACGGCCTGGTGGAATTCCGCCTCGCCTGGATTGCGCCTACGGACCTCCGCCAGGACGGCCTCGATGTGCGTGCTGACGTCCATGTGATGACTCTCGCTCTCTTGAACTCTGCTGTCGGCGCCGTGCGGGGCGGTTTGATCGATCACTTTTACCGTCTCGATCGTCGTCGCCGAACCCGCAGGTGGCAAGGGTGCACCGGGTGTGTGGCGCGCCACGCGGCCGGAAACCGGGGCTCGCGAGCGAGTCGTTCTC
>NZ_JASCIQ010000024.1 GCF_029968035.1 Streptomyces cavernicola
GACCCCCGGAATTGAATTCCGGCATCAGGCCTTCCCTTCTCCCTGACCATGCCTCCGCGAGCATGCAGAAGCGGATCCATGGATAGGATCGAGCTTGATGAGGATGCCGCCGAGGCTTTGGACGCTTGGCGCGCTGTGCGACCTCAGGCAGGGACCCGACAGTACATGTCGCTGATAGTGGAGGCAAATCCACGGCGGTACGTCGTACGCCTGCCAACTGGGACCAGTTGTGCGGAACCGGGACTTCATATGACTTACGCTTCTGAACAGTGCGCTGTCGTGGACAGGTAGTGACGGCGCTAATGAATCTCCACCCCTGGGAGGCTCCCCATGACGACCGTGACGTCCCCTCTTGCTGGACGTGCAATCGGGCTGAGCGCAGTGCCCGACCCGGTGTTCTCCGGCGCGATGGTGGGACCCGGTACGGCGATTGATCCCGCGCGCGAGCCTTCGGAGGCCGTTGCTCCCGTCGCCGGCATCGTCGTATCTCTTCACCCGCACGCCTTCGTCGTAGTGGACGAAGAGGGTCACGGTGTGCTGACGCATCTGGGCATCGACACCGTGCAGCTCAACGGCGAGGGGTTCGAGCTCCTCGTGAACAAGGGGGACACCGTGCAGCGCGGTCAGGCGATCGTGCGTTGGAACCCGGCCGGCGTCGAGGCCGCCGGTAAGTCCCCGGTGTGCCCGATCGTGGCGCTCGAGGCCACGGCCGAATCCCTCTCCAATGTCGTAGAGGACGGCGACGTCAAGGACGGCGACGAGCTCTTCAGCTGGCAGTGACGTCAGCCCGTAACTGGGCCGCAGGTACGACATCCATCGCGGCGGGGTGCACCGCCGCATCTATCGGAGACGGGTGAAATGGAGACAACGCTGCGAGGCGTCGGCGTGAGCCACGGTGTGGCGATCGGCGAGGTACGGCACATGGGGACCGCGGTCCTCGAGCCGCCGGCGAAGCAGATTCCGGCCGAGGAGGCGGAGCGCGAACAGGGGCGCGCCCGTCAGGCGGTCGAGGCAGTCGCTGCCGATCTGAATGCGCGCGGCAATCTGGCCGGCGGTGAAGCGCAGGCCGTGCTCGAGGCACAGGCCATGATCGCGCAGGACCCGGAGCTGATCGCCGACGTGGATCGGCGGATCGCCGTCGGGAGCACCGCCGAGCGCGGTATCTACGACGCGTTCTCGCACTACCGCGAGCTGCTCGCGGGTGCGGGTGAGTACATGGCGGGTCGGGTGGCCGACCTCGATGACGTGCGGAACCGGATCGTGGCGCGGCTGCTCGGCGTGCCGATGCCGGGTGTGCCCGACAGCGACGAGCCGTACGTGCTGATCGCGCGGGATCTCGCGCCGGCGGACACCGCTCTGCTCGACCCGACGCTGGTGCTCGGGTTCGTGACCGAGGAAGGCGGGCCGACCAGTCACAGTGCGATTCTCGCGCGGGCACTCGGTGTGCCTGCTGTGGTGGCGCTGCCCGGGGCCTGTGAGCTGGCTGAGGGCGCTGTGGTGGCGGTGGACGGCAGCACGGGTGAGATCTTCGTGAGCCCGAGTGCCGAGAAGCAGGCGGAGTTGGAGAAGCAGGCCGAGGAGCGCAAGGCTGCTCTGGCTGCTTCGACCGGGCCTGGTGCGACGTCCGACGGTCACAAGGTGCCGCTGCTCGCCAACGTGGGTGGTCCCTCCGACGTGCCGGCGGCGGTCGAGGCCGGTGCTGAGGGTGTGGGGCTCTTCCGGACCGAGTTCCTGTTCCTGGACGACAGTCAGAAGGCGCCGTCCGAGGAGAAGCAGGTCGAGGCGTACCGGCAGGTGCTCGAGGCGTTCCCCGAGGGGCGGGTCGTCGTGCGTGTGCTGGATGCGGGCGCCGACAAGCCGCTGGACTTCCTGACGCCGGCCGACGAGCCGAACCCGGCGCTGGGCGTGCGGGGTCTGCGGACGCTGCTCGACCACCCCGAGGTGCTGCGTACGCAGTTGACGGCGCTGGCCAAGGCGGCCGAGGGGCTGCCGGTGTACCTCGAGGTCATGGCGCCGATGGTGGCGGACCGGCTGGACGCCAAGGCGTTCGCCGACGCCTGTCGGGCGGCCGGGCTGCAGGCGAAGTTCGGCGCGATGGTGGAGATTCCGTCGGCCGCGCTGCGGGCTCGGTCGATTCTGCAGGAGGTCGAGTTCCTTTCGCTGGGGACCAACGACCTCGCGCAGTACACCTTCGCGGCCGACCGGCAGGTCGGTGCGGTGTCGCGGCTGCAGGATCCGTGGCAGCCGGCGCTGCTCGACCTGGTGTCGCTGTCCGCCGAGGCGGCCAGGGCCGAGGGGAAGAGCTGCGGTGTCTGTGGCGAGGCCGCGTCCGACCCGGTGCTCGCGTGTGTGCTGACCGGTCTTGGGGTCACCTCCCTTTCCATGGGTGCGGCATCCATTCCGTATGTGCGGGCGACGCTGGCGAAGTACACGCTGGCGCAGTGTGAGCGGGCTGCGGCTGCCGCTCGGGCTGCGGACTCCGCCGACGAGGCGCGGGCCGCCGCGCAGGCGGTGCTGTCCGGGGAGTGAGCGAACGGCCGGATGCCGGCTGATCGTTGTGTGCGTGCGGGTGTCCCACTTCGGTGGGGCACCCGCACGCGTTGTCGGGGTCGGTCAGTGGGCGTGGGGGTCGTCGTACGGACCGAGGTCGGGGGCCTGGGCGTAGTCGAGGCCCGGTTCCGGTGGGACGGGGTCGCCGGTGTGGGCGTCCGTGCAGTAGGCGTCGAAGACCTGGGCTTCTGTGAGGGGTGTCAGGCGTTCGCCGCTGAGGCGCCAGCCGCAGACGCGGTCGGGTCGGTCGGGTGTCGTGGTGCGTTGGACGAGGCCGCCCGGACTCTGGGTGGCGATGCCTACGGCGAGGACCGTGGTGACTTCGAGGGCTTCGCTCTCGTCCAGGTGCAGCAGGCCGTCCGGGGTGCGCTCGGCGTGCAGGGAGCCGAGGAGCGGGGTGGTGTCCAACGTGACGCTGCAGACGATGTGTTGGGTGCCGGGGCTGCCGGTGTCGAGGATGCGGCTCAGCAGGACGGCGGCGCGGGTGAAGGCAGCGACGCCGATGTCCTCGCCGCAGTCGGCGCAGCGGCCCGTGTCGGCCAGGAGGCGTTCGCCGTACTCCACGGTGGAGTGGCGGAGGGTTTCGTCGATCAGGTCGGGGACGATGTCGCTGAGTGGGCGTCCGTCGTAGGTGACCGTGGGGCCCGCTGCGGCGAGTTCGGCTGTGAAGTGCGTGCGGCCGTCGGGGCTGTCGGGGTCGAGGCCGGTTTCGGTGCAGAAGTGTTCGTACTCCTCGGGGTCGAAGAGTGCGAGCGTGGTGTGTTTGCCCTCGGCGGCGAGGGTGCGGAGCAGGTGCTCCACCTCGCGGAGGTACGTCGTGTGGTCGTGGAAGGTGAAGGTGCGGTAGCGGCGCATGGCCGCGAAGTCCTCGGCGTCGGTCAACAGGCCGATGGTGCCGGCGACTTCGCGGCGCAGGGCGCGGCGCATGGTGTCTTGCTTGGCGTGTGCCATGGGGTCCCCCGTGGACGGTGTCGAACGATGCTCACTCACCGTAACGAGGGGGACTGACAATGCGGTCGGGCTCGGGCTCGGTCAGCTGCGGGTTCGGGCCAGCTCAGCGTAGAAGCGGAGGAGGTCGAGGTTGTCGACGGAGCCGGGGTTGACCGCCTTTTCCAGGGGTGTGCCCTGGAGGAGGCGCTTGACCGGAACCTCGATGCGCTTGCCGGTGAGGGTGTGCGGGATGCCGGGGACCTCGATGATCTCGTCGGGGACGTGGCGCGGGGAGAGCTCGGCGCGGATGGTCTGCTTGATCTTGGTGCGCAGGGCGTCGTCGAGGGTGGCGCCGGGGGCGAGGTGGACGAAGAGGGGCATCCAGTAGCCGCCGTCGGGCTGTTCGGCGCCGATGACGAGGGACTCGCGGATCTCCGGGAGGCGTTCGACGACTTCGTAGATGTCGGCCGAACCCATGCGTACGCCCTGGCGGTTGAGGGTGGAGTCGGAGCGGCCGTGGATGATCACGGAGCCGCGCGAGGTGAGGGTGATCCAGTCGCCGTGGCGCCAGACGCCGGGGTAGGTGTCGAAGTAGCTGTCGTGGTAGCGGCTGCCGTCGGGGTCGTTCCAGAAGTGGATCGGCATGGACGGCATGGGGTTGGTGACCACGAGTTCGCCGACCTCTTCGGTGAGGGGTTTGCCCTGGGGGTCCCAGGCCTGGAGGTCGGTGCCGAGGCAGGGGGCCTGGAGTTCGCCGATGTGCACGGGGAGGGTGGGGACGGCGCCGGCGAAGCAGGAGCAGACGTCGGTGCCGCCGCTGACGGAGGCGATCCAGAGGTCGGCCCCGCTGTCGGCAAACTCGTCGTGGAGCCAGCGGAAGCCGTCGGGCGGGAGCGGGGAGCCGGTGGTGGCGACGCACTTGACCTTGGACAGGTCGTGGTCGCGGGCGGGGTGGACGTCGGCCTTGCGGCAGGCCATGACGTATGCGGCGGAGGTGCCGAAGAGGGTGGCGCCGGTGCGTTCGGCGACGGACCACTGGGCGCCGGTCTCGGGGTAGCCGGGGCTGCCGTCGTAGAGGACGACGGTGGTGCCGGTGAGGAGGCCGGAGACGAGGAAGTTCCACATCATCCAGCCGGTGGAGGTGTACCAGAAGAAGCGGTCGTCCGGGCCGAGGTCGCAGTGCAGGCCGAGCTGCTTGAAGTGCTCGACGAGGATGCCGCCCTGGGACTGGACGATGGCCTTGGGGAGGCCGGTGGTGCCGGAGGAGTAGAGGACCCACAGGGGGTGGTCGAAGGGGACCTGCTCGAAGACGGGGTCGGTGTCGGCCGCGGTGAGGGCGGACCACTCGAGGGCGCCTTCGGGGGCTTCGGTGCCGAGCAGGGGGATGTGCACGACGGCGCGCAGGGTGGGCAGTTCGCTGCGGAGTTCGGCGACGGTGTCGCGGCGGTCGTGCTCCTTGCCGCCGTAGCGGTAGCCGTCGACGGTGAACAGGACGACGGGTTCGACCTGTTGGAAGCGGTCGAGGACGCTGCGGGCGCCGAAGTCGGGGGCGCAGGAGGTCCAGACGGCGCCGACGGCGGCGGTGGCGAGGAGGGCGACGGCGGCCTCGGGGATGTTCGGCAGGTAGCCGGAGACGCGGTCGCCGGGGCGGACGCCGAGGGTGCGGAGTTCGGCGGCGAGGGAGCCGACCTGGCGGCGGAGTTCGGCCCAGGTGACGGTGCGGGTCTCGTGGGTCTCGTCGACGGCGAGGAGCGCGGGGGCGTCGGGGCGGTCGGCGGCGGTGCGCAGGGCGTGCTCGGCGTAGTTGAGGGCGCCGCCGGGGAACCACTGGGCGCCGGGCATGGTGCGGTCGCCGAGCACGCGCGCGTAGGGGGTGGAGAAGCGGATGTCGAACCATTCGACGACTGCTTCCCAGAAGGTCTCCAGGTGCTCCACCGACCAGCGGTGCAGTGCCTCGTAGCCGCCGTCCGCCGGGGCGCCGTGGCGTTCTGCGGCCCAGGTCTGGAATCGGGTGATCGCGGCGGCTTCGACGCGGGCGGGTCCGGGCTGCCAGAGGGGCTGCGGCTGCGGGGCGGCGGTGGACATCGGGCGACTCCCAAGCTGTACGCGGTGTGTGCGTCCGGCACGCGCACGGCTGGGGTGGTGCGCGTGACGCGGCTGAGGTGGACGATGCCACGTGATCGATATCTGCACCAGGGCGGGGCCCCCATAGTTCGGGCCGTGAAGGTGTGGTCCGGCCACAGGTGAACGGCGGATGAACGCCTCACCCCGCACGCGCGCGTACTGGCAGGCTGAGCTGCATGAACGGTCAAGGCCTGGTGCGGTCGGTGAAGGCGGTTTCGGTGGTGGGTCCCGCGCGTGGGTGGCGTGCGGTGCGGTCGGCGTGGCGGCGCAGTCGGGCGGATGCGGCGGGGTTGCCGCGCAGAGGCGCGGAGCGGGCGCGGGTGCCGGGGGCCGTGACGGGTGTGGAGCCGGGTCCTGGCGGCGGGGTGATCAGTTTCGCGCGGGCGGAGCTGCGGGTGCGGGTGACGGCCGGCGGGGCGGTGTTCTGGGGCTGGGACGGGGCCGGGCCCGAGCCGTCGTACGCGGTGGTCGGTGCGGGGCCCGAGGCGGATCCGCGGGCGGTCCTGGAGCCGGACAAGGAGGGCGGCTGGCGGGTCGTCTCGGAGCGGGTGACGGTCGTGGTGTCCCGGCACGGCGCCGTGGAGGTGCGCACGCCGGGCGGTGTGGTGCTGCGCAGGGATCTGCCGCCGCGCTGGTGGGAGCCGGTCGCCGGGGGGCCGGCGCGGTGGCTGCAGCGGTCCGAGGTGGCGGCGGACGCGCGGTTCTTCGGGCTTGGCGGCCGGGCGGGCGGGCCGCGGCTCCGGGACGGCTCGTACCGGCTGTGGAACACCGATCCTGCGGGGTCGTTCGGGCCGCAGGACGATCCGTTGTCGTTGACGATGCCGGTGCAGATGGTGGTGGCCGACGCGGGCACGCATCTGGTGTTCCACGACAACACGTGGGACGGGTCGGTGACCCTCCGGGAGGGTGCGGAGGGTGCGGGTTCGGGGCACGACCGTGCGGGGTGCAGTGAGCTGCGGATGGACGGGGGGCCGCTCAGGTGCTGGGTGGTGGTCGGTGCTCCCGCGCGTGTCCTGCAGGTTTTCGCGTCGTTGACGGGGTCCCCGGCTGTGCCGCCTTCCTGGGCGCTCGGATATCAGCACGCGCGGTGGGGGTTCGGCAGTGAGCGGGAGGTGCGGCGGGTTGTCGCGGGCTGTCTGGATCATGAAATTCCGCTGAGTGCACTGCACTTGGACATCGATCACTTCGACTCTCATCGGGTTTTCACGGTCGACCGGGAGCGGTTTCCGGATCTGCCGGTGCTGGCCAAGGATCTGGCCGAGGAGGGGGTGCGCCTCGTGTCGATCGTGGATCCGGCGGTGAAGGCGGACCCCGCCGACGAGGTGTACGCGTCGGGGCGTGCCGCGGACGCGTTCGTACGGGATGCGCGGGGGCGGGTCGTCGAGGGGCTGGTGTGGGCGGGTGAGTCGGTGTATCCGGACTTCACGTCGCCCCGGGTGCGGCGGTGGTGGGGCGGGCTCTACGAGGAGCGCCTGGGGCAGGGCTTCGCCGGGTTCTGGCACGACATGAACGAGCCGGTGTCGTTCGGGGCGTTCGGCGATCGGACGCTGCCGCGGTCGTCACGGCACGCGCTGGAGGGCCGCGGCGGCGACCATCGCGAGGCGCACAACGTGTACGGCCTGTGCATGGCTCAGGCGGCCGATGAGGGGCTGCGCCGGCTGCGTCCGGAGGAGCGGCCGTTCCTGTTCTCGCGGTCCGGCTGGGTGGGGCTGCAGCGCTATGGCGGTACGTGGTCGGGGGACGTGGCGACGGGCTGGCCGGGGCTTCGGGCGTCGCTTTCGCTCGTGCTCGGTCTGGGGCTGTGCGGTGTGCCGTACTCCGGTCCGGATGTGGGCGGGTTCGACGGGAGTCCGTCGCCCGAGCTGTATCTGCGGTGGCTCCAACTGGGCGCTTTTCTGCCGCTGTTCCGTACGCATGCGGCGCGCTGGGCGGGGCGCAGGGAGCCGTGGGAGTTCGGTCCTGAGGTTCTGCGGCACGCGCGCGTGGTGCTTGATGAGCGGCGCAGGCTCCTCCCCTATTGGGTGACGCTTTCGCATCTGGCGCAGCGGACCGGGGCGCCTTATGTGCGGCCGCTCTGGTGGGCGGCTCCGGAAGAGCGTGCGCTGCGGGACTGCGAGGACGCGTTTCTGGTGGGGGACGCGCTGTTGGTGGCGCCTGTGCTGGAGCCGGGGGCGACGCGGCGTGCGGTGCGGTTGCCGCGGGGGCGCTGGTACGACACGACGACTGGACGGGCGTACGAGGGGCCGGGGCAGGTGCTGCTCGATGCGCCGCTGTCGCGGGTGCCGGTGCTTGCGCGGGCCGGTTCCGTGCTGCCGGTGCGGGGCGCGGACGGGGGCCTGGAGCTGGAGGTGTGGGCGCCGGCCCGGGGGCGTACGGGGTCGGGTCTTGTGGTGCGGGACGCGGGCGACGGGTGGGAGCTGCCGGAGGTCGAGCGGTATGTGACGCGTCGCGAGGGCCGGGACCGGGTGGTGGTCGAACGGGACTGCGGGGACGGGGAGTTGCGGGAGGTCACTGAGGGGGTACGGGTGCGGGGATTGGGGGACGGGGGGTGAGCGCCGCGTCCCTCCCCCACGCGCGCGTGCCGCTTCAGTACGCCCCGTCGAACCACCTGCGGGCAGCCAACGTGTGCAGCGGGAAGCCGAGTTCGCGTGGGGCCGTCAGGATCTCCCAGCCGTACGTCTCGTCCGTGGGTGTGGGCTCGGGCAAGGCGTCGGCCGGGCGGGGCGGGAGGAGTCCGAAGAGGAGAAGGTGGCCGTCCGGGGAGCTGAGGGCGTCGGCCAGGCGGACCTCGTCCGCGTGTGCCTCGATGCCGGTCTCCTCGGCGAGTTCACGGACGACGGCGTGCCGCCAGTCCTCGCGGTGGTCGATGAATCCGCCGGGCAGGGCGAGGGTGCCGCGGGCGGGTTCGATGGCGCGGGTGATGACGACCAGGCCTGTGCGCTCGGCGTCCCGGACCGGGAGGAGTGCGACCGCGACCGGCAGTGGGTTGCGGTAGGCGGTGTCGCCGCAGGTGGTGCAGCGGCGGGGCCAGGGGGTGCGGGGCGCGTACGGGGTCCCGCAGCTTGCGCAGTGCGAGCCCTTCTCGGGGCGGGGGGTGGGGAGTTGGAGTTGCTGCTCGGTTTGCACGGGCGGAGGGTATCCGAATCCGATCCGACTCACGGTGCGGTGGGCTGGGTGTTGTGGCGCGGGGCCGCGGTCCGGGGGTTTTCCCCTCCCCGCCCCTTCCCGAAAGTCCTGCGGACGGCTTCGGGGGCCAGCCCCCGGGCCCCCTCCCCCATCTCAAACGCCGGAGGGGCTGAAATTTGCGGAGGCGGCCGACCGTCTTTCGGGCACCGTGCCCAGCTGATAGATGAAGGCCATGAAGCCGACCTCCTTGCTCCGTGTTCTCACCGTCGCCGCCGTCACCGCGCTGGCGTTCACCAGTGCGCCGCAGTCCGTGCAGGCGGAATCCGAGCCCAAGGCGCCCGACGCGTTCGTGGCGCTGCAGGACGTGGATCCGACGATCCTGCAGGAGATCAGATACACCACGCCGCACAACTTCGTGGGCGAGCCGATCGACGGCTACAGCAAGCCGATGTGCATCCTCACCGAGCCGGCCGCGAAGGCCCTCCACAAGGCGCAGCAGAAGCTGCTGTCCGGGGGCTACTCCCTGAAGGTGTACGACTGTTACCGGCCGCAGCGCGCCGTGGACCACTTCGTACGCTGGGCGAAGGACCTGGACGACGAGCGGATGAAGCCGGAGTTCTATCCGCAGGTCGACAAGTCGAGGTTGTTCGCTGACGGTTACATCGCGGAGAAGTCCGGGCACAGCCGCGGCTCGACCGTGGACCTGACCGTGGTGAAGCTGCCGGCCGTGCCCACGCGCCCCTATGTGCCGGGCGAGCCCCTGGTGCCGTGTTACGCGCCGCAGGGCGAGCGTTTCCCGGACAACTCCGTGGACATGGGTACCGGGTTCGACTGCTTCGACACTCTGTCGCACACGGACGACCCGAGGGTCACGGGCGAGCAGCGCGCCAACCGGGACCTGCTGCGGGGCGTGCTCGCCGAGCGGGGATTCGTCAACCTGCCTGAGGAGTGGTGGCACTTCACGTACAAGCCGGAGCTGTTCCCCGACACGTACTTCGACTTTCCGGTGGCGCGAAGGTCGTTGAGCGGGCACCGCGCGTGAGGCGGTTTCCGCCTCTGTCGGTGTGCGGCCGGGCGTGGCACACTGCGAGCCACAAACAGTTCTGACGTTCCGTCAGATCGAGTGGGATCATGGGATCCAGTGCCGGGGAGGGACCTTGACGCGTCAGCGGACACCGGTCGTGGCCGATTGGTTCAGTGGGGAGGGCGACGGCTTCCGCCTGCTCGGGACGCGCTGCGCGGCCTGCGGGTCGGTCTTCTTCCCGCGCGAGGACACGTACTGCCGCAACCCGGGATGCGCGGGCGGGGAGCTGGTCGAGGCGCCGCTGTCGAAGCGGGGGCGCGTCTGGTCGTACACCGACGGGCGCTATCGCCCGCCCGCGCCCTATGTGTCGGATCCGGAGCGGGAGTGGGAGCCGTACACGCTCGTCGCGGTCGAGTTGGAGGCCGAGCGGCTCGTGGTGCTCGGGCAGGCCGTGCCCGGGGTGACGCCGGGGCAGCTCGCCGTCGGCATGGAGGTGGAGGCCGTGCCGGGCGTCCTGAACGAGGACGCGGACACCACGTGGACGACCTGGCACTGGAAGCCGGTGGACGAGCGATGAGCGCGCGTGACGTGGCGGTGCTCGGCGCCGCGATGCACCCGTGGGGCAAGTGGGGCCGCAGCTTCGTCGAGTACGGCGTGAAGGCGGCGCGGGACGCGCTCGCGGACGCCGGCGTGGACTGGCGGGACGTGGGCTCGATCGTCGGCGCGGACACCGTGCGCGGCGGCTATCCCGGGTACGTGTCCGGCGCGACCTTCGCCAAGGCGCTCGGCTGGCAGGGGGCGCGCGTCACCAGCGTGTACGCGGCGTGCGCCTCGGGCGCGCAGGCCGTGCAGACCGCGCGCACGCAGATCCTCGCGGGGCTCGCGGACGTGGTGCTCGTGGTGGGTGCGGACGCGGCGCCGAAGGGGTTCTTCCGGCCCGCCGGAGGGGACCGCAAGGACGACCCCGACTGGCTGCGGTTCCGGGTGCTCGGCGCGACCAATCCGGCCTACTTCGGGCTGTACGCGCGCCGGCGGATGGCCGTGCACGGCGACACGCTCGCCGACTTCGCACAGGTCAAGGTGAAGAACGCGGCCATGGGCGCGCTCAACCCGAACGCCCGCTACCGCAAAACCGTCACTACAGAAGAAGTGGCGGCTTCCGCGGTCGTCGCCGATCCGCTGCGGCTGCTCGACATCTGCGCCACCTCGGACGGGGCGGCGGCGCTCGTCCTGTCCAGCCTCGACTTCGCGCGCCGGCACGGTGCGGCGGACCCGGTGCGGATCCGCGCGGTGTCGACGGTGACGCCGGAGTATCCGCAGACCGTGCTCGACCTGCCGGACATCGCGACCGATTCAGCGGCCGCCGTCGCCCCGCCCGCGCGCCCGTTCCGCGCCGCGATCGCGCACGCCGCGTACGAGGAGGCGGGCATCGGCCCGGAGGAGCTGTCGCTCGCGGAGGTGTACGACCTGTCGACCGCGCTCGAACTGCAGTGGTACGAGGACCTCGCGCTGTGCGGTGAGGGCGAGGCGGCGAAGCTGCTGAGGGACGGCGCGACGGCTCTCGGCGGCCGCATCCCGGTCAACGTGAGCGGCGGCCTCGCGTCCTTCGGGGAGGCCGTGCCCGCCCAGGCCATCGCCCAGGTCTGCGAGCTGACGCAGCAGCTGCGCGGCACGGCTGGGGCACGGCAGGTGCCGGGCGCGCGGGTCGGCATCACCGCCAACCAGGGGCTGTTCGGGCACGGGTCGTCGGTGATCGCGGTCCGGTGAGGGCAGGGAAGTGAGGACGGTGCGGTGAGGTGAGGACGGGCGGGGCAGGGCCGCCCGGGGCTTGCGGCCTCGGCCCCCGGCCCCTCGTTCGTACGGAGAGTGACCGCGCGGAAAAGCTGCGTGAACAGCTCATGAACTGGGGTCCGGGAGGCGTCCGGGCGGGACATCATGGTCGTCGTGCCTGTCTGGTCGGACTCCCTCCGCTTCGCCTTCCAGCCCGTCGTCAGCCTGACGACCGGAGCCGTCGCCGCACAGGAGATACTGGCCCGCCCCGAGTCCGGCGACGTCCTCGCCGAGGCCCGGCGCGACCCCGAACTCGACGGCCGGCTCGCCGCGTTCGCGGTGCGCGCCGCCGCCCGCCAGGAGTCGCTGCTTCCGCTGCATGTGAACGTGTTCGCGGGCACCGTCGCCGACCTCGGCGGGCTGGCCGCGCTGCGGGACGCCGTCATGGAGGCGGGGCGGCTGCCCTGGGAGGTCACCGTCGACCTCGGCCCGCCGTTCACACACGTGCCGCAGCCCGCGCTCCTGGAGGGCGTTGCCGCGCTGCGGGACGACGGGTTCCGGATCTGTGCGGACGGGGTCGGCGACGGGGACGCGCCGCTGCGGCTGCTCGTCGACCTCGCGCCCGAACTCGTCAAGCTGGACGCCTCGTTGCTGACCAGGACGGCGGCGGTGCACGCCATGCGGGCGCTGTGCGACGAGCTCGGCGCGCTGCTCGCCGTCGAGGGCGTGGAGACCGAGCGGCAGTGCGCGGCGGCGCTCGCGGCGGGGGCGCAGCTCGGGCAGGGCCAGCTGTTCGCGCCGCCGACGCGCAGGCCCGCCGTCGACGTGTACGTGCCGGAGGCGGCGGCGCCGAGCCCGGACACGCCCCAATCCGGCCCGCCCGTACGGCAGTTCGTGCGCCCCGCCGCACTGCTGCCCGCGAGCGCTTCCGCCGGGCAGGTGCGCGGGCTGCTCACCGACGCGCCCGACGTCTCCGGCGTGCTCCTGGTGAACGCGCGCGGCGTGCCCGTACGCGCGGTGGACCGGGACCGCTTCCTGCTCTCCCTGTCCGGGCGGTACGGGCACGCCCTGTACGCGGACCGTCCCGCGGCGCGGCTCGCGGACGAGCCGCTGACCGTCGGCGTCGACGCCACGGCGTGGGAGGTCCTCGACCTGCTCGCCGACGGGGAGCGCAGCCGTACCGGGGACGACGTGGCGGTGGTGGACGGCGACGGGCGGTGCGTGGGCGTGGTGCGCCTGGCCGACCTGGTGCGGACCCTGGCGGACAGCCGGGTGGAGGAGGCGGCGGGGCTCAACCCGCTGACCAGGCTGCCCGGTTCGGACGCGGTGACGGCCGAGGTCGACCGGTGGATCGCGCAGGGCAGGGGGTTCGCGCTGAGCTGGCTGGACGTGGACGACTTCAAGCAGGTCAACGACGGGGCCGGGTTCGCGGCGGGCGACACGCTGATCCGGGAGGTCGGCGCGGCGCTCAAGGCGGTCGCCGCGGAGTCGGCGGGCGCGGGCAGGGCGACACAGGTGCGGGTCGGGCACATCGGGGGCGACGACTTCGTGGTCCTGGCCGCGCCCGAGGCCCTGGAGCCGGTGGCGGCGTCCGTGCTCGACGCGGCCTGGTCGGCGGGCGGCCGCGAGGTGACGTTGTCGGTGGCGACGGTGAACTGCCCGCCCGGCACGGTCGCCGACCACCGTCAGGCCGCGGCCTGGCTCGCGCCCCTGAAACAGGCGGCGAAGGCGCTGCGCGGGGCGAGTTGGGTCGTCGGCCGCGCGGGCAGCGAGGGCCACCGCATCCGCCGCGGCACGCCTCTGCCCCGCCAGGAGCCGCCGCCGCGCGGCGAGCCGGCCACCGTGCCGGGCCGCGCCCGGCACGAGTCCCCGTACGGCCCCGGCGCGGCGGCCCCGTACGGCATACGGCTCGACGAACACGGCAGCGGGCGGGCCACGGCCTGAGCGGGACGGCGCGGCTACGGGCCGTTCTGGCGGAACGTGTGCTTCCGCCCAACTTCCGCCCGTACGCGAACCGTTGTCGTCCGTGACCTTGACGGTGTCACAGCACCGGTGAACACTTCCGGGTGTCAGTCGGCATCGCCGCACTTCGGCATGGCGTCGCCCGAGGTCGCCGCGCGTCTCGCGGTCGGCAACAGGCCACTTCCCAGGGGCGATTCGGCTGCGACGGCACGCTCGTCACGGACGCCGGGCGGGGCCGGGGAACCTCATGGGCTCTCCTGCCTTCGGCCGACGTAGCCACGCACGCACCCTGCACGGAGGACCGGGGCGCAAGGCCCCGGGCATGGGCCAAGGGAGCCGCCATGTACGCGAACGGTGACGTCCTCGTCGGTGAGATCATCGGCACCGCGATCCTGATTCTGTTCGGCGCCGGCGTCTGCGCCGCCGTCACGCTCAACCACTCGAAGGCCAAGTCGGCAGGCTGGGTCGTCATCGCGTTCGGCTGGGGCTTCGGCGTCCTGGCCGGGGCTTACACGGCCGGGCCGCTGTCCGGCGGGCACCTCAACCCGGCGGTGACGCTGGGCATCGCCATCGACACCGGCAAGTGGGGCCAGGTCCCGCTGTACATCCTCGGGCAGATGATCGGCGCGGTGCTCGGCGCGGTGCTCTGCTGGCTGGCGTACTACGCGCAGTTCCAGGCCAACGCCGACAAGGAGACGGCCCTGCCGACGCTCGGGATCTTCTCGACCGCGCCCGAGATCCGCAACACCACCGCCAACCTCCTCACCGAGATCATCGCGACCGTCGGACTCGTCCTGCCGATCCTCGCCTTCGGCCTCACCGAGGGCCTCGGCGAGTCCGGCACGGCCACGCTCGTCGTCGCGTTCCTGGTGGTCGGCATCGGCCTCTCGCTCGGCGGTCCGACCGGGTACGCCATCAACCCCGCCCGCGACCTCGGCCCGCGCATCGCGCACGCCCTGCTCCCGATCCCCAACAAGGGCGGCTCCGACTGGAGTTACTCCTGGATCCCGGTCGTGGGCCCGCTGATCGGCGGCGCGCTGTCCGGGATCGTCTTCAACGCCGCGTTCTGAGCCCGCCGGGCACACCACACCAGCCGGGCGCACCAAACCAAGGGGACAAGGGGACTTCATGACGGACAAGTTCGTCGCCGCGATCGACCAGGGCACCACGTCGAGCCGCTGCATCATCTTCAACCAGGACGGCGCGATCGTCGCCGTCGACCAGCGTGAGCACCGCCAGATCTTCCCCAAGCCCGGCTGGGTGGAGCACGACGCGACGGAGATCTGGTCGAAGGTGCAGGCCGTCGTCGCGGGCGCGCTCGCCAAGGCGGGCCTGCGGGCCGAGCAGCTGAGCGCCCTCGGCATCACCAACCAGCGCGAGACCACGGTGCTGTGGGACCGTGCGACCGGCAAGCCCGTGCACAACGCGATCGTCTGGCAGGACACCCGTACGTCCGCGCTCTGCACCGAACTCGGTGGCGACGTCGGCCAGGACCGGTTCCGGGACGCCACAGGGCTTCCGCTCGCCAGCTACTTCTCCGGGCCCAAGGCGGCCTGGCTGCTCGACAACGTGCCGGGCCTCAGGACCCGTGCCGAGCGCGGCGAGATCGCCTTCGGCACCATCGACTCCTGGCTGATCTGGAACCTCACCGGCGGCACCGACGGCGGCGTGCACGTCACCGACGTCACCAACGCCGGCCGCACCATGCTCATGAACCTGGAGACCCTTCAGTGGGACGGGCAGATCCTCTCGGCGATGAACGTGCCCGAGGCGATGCTGCCGGAGATCCGGTCCTCCGCCGAGGTGTACGGGACGGCCGTCGGCCAGCTCGCCGGGGTGCCGGTGGCGTCCGCACTCGGCGACCAGCAGGCGGCGATCTTCGGGCAGGCCTGCTACGACACGGGCACCGCCAAGAACACGTACGGCACGGGCAGTTTCCTGCTGCTCAACACCGGGAACCGGCCGGTGCCGTCGAAGAGCGGGCTGCTCACGACCATGGGCTACCAGATCGGCGGCGAAGCCCCGGTCTACTGCCTGGAGGGCTCGATCGCGATCACCGGCGCGCTCGTGCAGTGGCTGCGCGACCAGCTCGGCATCATCGCGAGCCCCGACGAGATCGAACCGCTCGCGGCGAGCGTCGACGACAACGGCGGGGCGTACGTGGTGCCCGCGTTCTCCGGTCTGTTCGCCCCGTACTGGCGGTCGGACGCGCGGGGCGTGATAACCGGACTGACCCGTTACGTGACGAAGGCGCACCTCGCCCGCGCGGTGCTCGAAGCGACGAGCTGGCAGACGCGTGAGGTCGTCGACGCCATGTACCAGGACTCGGGCGTGCAGATCACGACCCTGAAGGTCGACGGCGGCATGACGAAGAACAACCTGCTCATGCAGCATCAGGCGGACGTGCTCGACGTGCCGGTGGTCCGCCCGAAGGTGTCCGAGACGACCTGTCTGGGCGCGGCGTACGCGGCCGGGCTCGCCACGGGTGTGTGGAACGACCTGGACGAGCTGAAGGCGCACTGGCAGAAGGACGCGGAGTGGCAGCCGCGGATGGCGCAGGAGGTGCGGGACCGCGAGTACCGCAACTGGCGCCGCGCGGTGGAGCGCAGCTTCGGCTGGCTGGAGGACGGCGAGTAGCCCCTCCGCTCCGCGTCGGTGAGATCTGCGGCTCGTACCCCGGTCGGCGGGGGTACGGGCCGTAGTCCGTTGCCTTCCGGCCTCGCTGCGGCGCGGGTCAGCTGGTGGCCGGCTCGCGGGCGGCCGTCGCGCGGGCCATGGCGTGGCGTACGACGGTGACGAGGACGTTCTTGACGGACTCGCGGTCGCGGGCGTCGCAGAGGACGACGGGGACGTGCTCGTCTATGTCGAGGGCCTGGCGGACCATGTCCTCCGGGTAACGGGCCGCGCCGTCGAAGCAGTTGACGCCGATCGCGAAGGGCAGGCCGCGCCGCTCGAAGTAGTCGACGGCGGCGAAGCAGTCCTCCAGGCGGCGGGTGTCGGCCAGCACGACCGCGCCGAGGGAGCCCTGCGCCAGCTCGTCCCAGAGGAACCAGAAACGATCCTGCCCGGGGGTGCCGAAGAGGTACAGGACGAGGTCCTCGCGGAGCGTGATGCGGCCGAAGTCCATGGCGACGGTGGTGGTGCTCTTCGTCTCCACGCCCGCCGTGTCGTCGACGGGGCGGCCGGCCTCGGTGAGGGCCTCCTCGGTGCGCAGCGGCTTGATCTCGCTGACCGTGCCGACGAGGGTCGTCTTGCCCACGCCGAAGCCGCCGGCCACGAGGATCTTCAGGGTCACCGGTTCGACGGTGGCCTTGCGCCGCTGAGAGCGCCCGAGGATCGCCATTGGTCTCCACTCCAGCATTGCCTACGGGGGTGAACTCTCCGCTGACATGGGCGAGTTCCGCAGCAGACTCTAGCGGCGACCTGATTCCGCTTCATCGCCGGAGGTCGATCGTGGCCGGAACGATGCAGGGGGCGTGGGCGAGTTCGCGAGCTTCGCTCCGATCTGCCGGATCCGCAGGTCATGCCGTACGTCCGGTTCCTGTCGGTGGGCGCTTTCCTGTCGGTGGGCGCTGCGGTGCGCGCCGGTCCGTGCGGCCTGAACGGGCGGTCAGGCTCCGGGCGTTCCGTATCCCCCGCCGCCCGGCGTCTCGACGACCAGTACGTCGCCGGGGCCGAGCTCCGCCGAGTCCGCGCCCTGCAACCGCGCCGTCGTGCCGTCGGCCCGCTCGACTCGGTTGGCGCCGAGGGCACCCGGCTCGCCGCCCGCCATGCCGTAGGGGGGCACGCGGCGGTGGCCGGAGAGGGTGGAGACGGTCATGGCCTCGCGGAAGCGGATGCGGCGCACCGCCCCGTCGCCGCCGCGCGTGCGCCCGTTTCCACCGCTGCCCGCGCGGACCGCGAACTCCTCCAGGAGTACGGGCAGTCGCCACTCCAGGACCTCGGGGTCGGTGAGGCGGGAGTTGGTCATATGGGTCTGCACCACGGGCGCCCCGTGGAAGCCGTCGCCCGCGCCTGAGCCGGAGGCCACGGTCTCGTAGTACTGGAAGCGGTCGTTGCCGAACGTGACGTTGTTCATCGTGCCGGACCCCTCGGCCTGCACGCCGAGCGCCGCGTACAGGGCGCCCGTGATGGCCTGCGAGGTCTCCACGTTCCCGGCGACGACCGCTGCGGGCGGCTCGGGCGCCAGCATCGAGCCGGGCGGGACGACGATCCGGAGGGGGCGCAGGCAGCCGTCGTTGAGCGGGATGTCGTCGGCGACGAGGGTGCGGAAGACGTACAGGACGGCCGCGTTGACCACCGCGTACGGGGCGTTGAAGTTGCCGGGCAGCTGCGCGGACGTGCCGGTGAAGTCGACGGTCGCGGAGCGGGCGGCGCGATCGACGGTGACGCGGACCCGGATGACCGCGCCGGAGTCGGTCTCGTAGGCGTAGGAGCCGTCGTCGAGGGCGTCGACGACGCGGCGGACGGCGGCCTCGGCGTTGTCCTGGACGTGCTTCATATAGGCCTGCACGACGTCGAGTCCGAAGTGCTCGATCATCTTGCCGACCTCCTCGACGCCCTTGGCGTTGGCGGCGATCTGGGCGCGGAAGTCGGCGAGGTTGGTGGCCGGGTTGCGGGACGGGTAGGGGGCGCTCGTGAGGTGGTCGTGGGTCTCCTGCTCGCGGAAGCGGCCGTTCTCGGCGAGCAGCCAGTTGTCGAAGAGGACACCCTCCTCCTCGATGCGGCGGCTGTCGGCGGGCATGGAGCCGGGGGCGATGCCGCCGATCTCGGCGTGGTGGCCGCGGGAGGCGACGTAGAACAGGATCTGTTCCCCCGCCGTGTCGAAGACCGGGGTGATGACGGTGACGTCGGGCAGGTGGGTGCCGCCGTGGTACGGGTCGTTGACGGCGTACGCGTCGCCGGGGCGCATCTCGGGGCGGCGCCGGATGACCTCCTTGACGCTGGTGCCCATCGAGCCCAGGTGCACAGGGATGTGCGGGGCGTTGGCGACGAGGTTGCCGTCCGGGTCGAAGAGAGCGCAGGAGAAGTCGAGGCGCTCCTTGATGTTTACGGACTGGGCGGTGGACTCCAGGCGGGCGCCCATCTGTTCGGCGATGGACATGAAGAGGTTGTTGAAGACTTCGAGGAGCACGGGGTCGGCCTCGGTGCCGGCTGTGATGCCCTCGGCCCTGCGCACCCGCCGCAGCACCAGGTGTCCTTCGTCGTCCACGGCGGCGCGCCAGCCCTGGTCGACGACGGTCGTCGCATTGGCCTCGGTGATGATCGCCGGCCCGTCGACCTGTTCGCCGACGGCGATTTCCTCACGGCGGTGCAGCGGGACTTCGCGGTGGGCGCCGTCGATGTGCACGCGCGCGTGGTGCCGGTTTTCGCCTCCACGCGCGCGTGGTGCCGTGAGCGTGGTCAGGTCCGGCGGCTCGGTCAGGCCGGTGGCCTCTACGGAGAGGGCCTCGACGACGATGGGCCGGGCCAGGGTGAAGGAGTACGTGGCCCGGTGCCGGTCCTCGAACTCCCGCCGCATGGCCTCGGGTTGGGCGGTGTCGAGGGCGACGGTGAGGGCGGTGTCGGTGCCGTCGTAGCGGAGTTGGGCGCGGCGGGCGACGCGGATGCGCTCCTCGGGCACGTCCTCGGCGCGCAGCTCCGCCCGCGCGGCCTCCTCCAGGGCGGCGGCGGTCTCCTCGACGCGCGGCATCGACTCGGCCTCCAGGTCGGCCTCGACGGACTGCTCGCGCATGGCGGTGGTGTCGGCGAGCCCGATGCCGAGCGCGGACAGGACGCCGGCCATGGGCGGTACGAGGACGGTGCTGATGCCCAGGGAGTCGGCGACGGCGCAGGCGTGCTGGCCGCCCGCCCCGCCGAACGTCGTGAGGGCGTACCGCGTGACGTCGTGGCCCTTCTGCACCGAGATCCGCTTGACCGCCCCCGCGATGTTGTTGACGGCGATCTGCAGGAAGCCCTCGGCGACCTGCTCGGGCGTACGGTCGTCGCCGGTGGCCTCGCGGATCTCGGCGGCGAGCGCGGCGAACCGCTCGTGGACCAGGTCGGCATCCAGCGGCTGGTCCCCGTCCGGCCCGAACACCCGTGGGAAGCGGTCGGGTTGGATGCGGCCGAGCATCACGTTGGCGTCGGTGACGGTGAGCGGGCCGCCGCCGCGGTAGCAGGCGGGGCCCGGGTCCGCGCCTGCCGAGTCGGGGCCGACGCGGTAGCGGCTGCCGTCGAAGTGCAGGACCGAGCCGCCGCCCGCGGCCACGGTGTGGATGTCCAGCATGGGGGCGCGCAGGCGCACGCCCGCGATCTGGGTGGTGAAGACCCGCTCGTACGCGCCCGCGTAGTGCGAGACGTCGGTGGAGGTGCCGCCCATGTCGAAGCCGATGACGTTGTCGAAGCCCGCGCGGCGCGACATCAGGGCCATGCCGACGATGCCGCCCGCGGGCCCGGACAGGATGGCGTCCTTGCCGCGGAACTGGTGGGCCTCGGCGAGCCCGCCGTTGGACTGCATGAACATCAGCCGCACGCCCCGGAGTTGGTCCGCGACCTGGTCGACGTACCGCCGGAGGACCGGTGACAGGTAGGCGTCCACGACGGCCGTGTCGCCGCGCGGGACGAGCTTCATCAGCGGGCTGACCTCGCTGGACAGGGAGATCTGCGGGAAGCCGATGCGGGCGGCGAGGCGGCCGACGGCCTGCTCGTGCGCGGGGTGCAGATGGCTGTGCATGCAGACCACGGCGAGGGACCGGATGCCGTCGTCGTACACACCGCGCAGCTCCGCCTCCAGGCGGTCCAGGTCGGGCGGGGTGAGGACGGTCCCGTCGGCGGCGATGCGCTCGTCGACCTCCACCACGCGCGCGTGCAGCAGTTCGGGCAGGACGATCTCGCGGGCGAAGATCTGCGGGCGGTTCTGGTAGGCGATGCGCAGGGCGTCCCGGAAACCGCGGGTGACGACGAGTGCGGTGGGCTCGCCCGTGCGCTCCAGGAGGGCGTTGGTGGCGACGGTCGTGCCCATCCGTACGGCGTCGATCCGGGCGTCCTCAAGCGGGACGTCCAGAAGTGCGCGAATGCCCGCCACCGCGGAGTCGCGGTAGCGGGCGGGGTTCTCGGAGAGCAGCTTGTGGGTGAGAAGCCGGCCGTCCGGGCGGCGCGCCACGACGTCCGTGAACGTGCCGCCGCGGTCGATCCAGAACTGCCAGCCCGTCGCCGTACCGCCGGGGTCCGAACCTGCCGCTGTGCCTGTACCCGTCACGGAGATCTCCTGCTCAGGGCACGCGCGGACCGGTGGTCTCAGAGCGCGCGCAGACCGTTGATCACGTCGCGCAGAATACTCTCGTCCGGCAGTTCGGCCGGGGGGACAGGGCGGGTCACGTGCACCAGGTCCTGGGCGACGAGGTCGCCGACCAGGACCCGGACCACGCCGATCGGCAGATCCAGCTCGGAGGCCAGCTCGGCCACCGACTGCGGGGACTCCCGGCACAGCTCGACGATGTCGACGTGCTCGGGGGCCAGGGTGTGGTCGGCCTCCCGGTCGCCCACCGCGGACTCGGCGACGACGACCGCGATCAGATCGAGGCGGTGCTGGCCCTCGCTCGTGGTGCGGCCCCGCGTCATGGCATACGGACGGACCACTGGTCCCGCGTCGTCGTCGAACCAGTGGGGCGCCCCGTGACCCGCATTACCGTCGATGGTCATGCCATTCCACTACCCGCCCGCGGGCACATCGGTGCGCGGCGCGGTCCCCAGATGTACGCCGACCCGCTTCACGAGGAGCGTCATCTCGTAGGCGACCAGGCCGACGTCGGTGTCCGCGTCCGCGAGCACGGCGAGGCAGCTGCCGTCGCCCGCGGCGGTCACGAACAGGAACGCGTCGTCCAGCTCGACCACCGTCTGCCGGACCTGGCCCGCCTCGAAGTGCCGGCCGACGCCCTTGGCGAGGCTGTGGAAGCCGGAGGCGACGGCGGCGAGGTGCTCGCTGTCCTCGCGGGTCAGATCGGCCGAGACGCCGGTGGCGAGGCCGTCCGACGAGAGGACGACGGCCTTGCGGATCGTCGCCACGCGCGCGACGAGGTCGTCGAGCAGCCAGTTCAGCTCGCCGATGTGTGCGGCTGTCTTCGGTGCGGTCATCGACCGTCCCCCTCCGTGGTGCTGTGTGCTGTGTCGTCCTCGGCGGTGCCGGGACGGGGGTCTTCGGTGGTACGCGGACGAGCCGATCCGGAGGCGGTGTGCTCCGCCTCGCCGGGCCGGGGCTGCTGCGCGGCGTCCCGCTGCGAACTGCCGTCGGCCGCCTCGCCGTTGTCCCTGCGCCCGCGCTGCCAGCCGCGCTGGAGTGCGGCCATGCGGCTGCGCACCTCCTCGGCGTCGCGGTCGGCCGGCGCCTCTTCGCGTACGGGCCGCTTCTTCGGCTCGCCCTTCAACTGCGGGGCGAGGCTGGCCTGGCGGACGCGGCGGGGCAGGGCGGCGGTCGGGATGTCCTCGTACGGGGCGGGTTCGGGGCGGCCTTCGGCGGCCGACGGGGACTCGTCGCTCCGGCCCTGAAGTGGCTGCTGCGGGGCGGTAGTTGCGCGCTCGTCCCGGCCCTCGCCCGCGTCGCCGTCCGTGCCGTCCGCGCCGGACCTGCCGCGTGCGTCGAACCGGCCGGGGAGGCCGCTGAGGAGCTCCTCGCGCGGGGTGAGGACCCGGTCGTCGGACCGCTCCGCGGGACGTTCGGCGGAGCGCTCTGTGGGACGTTCGGCAGCACGCTCTGCGGTGCGCTCGTCCGCGTCCTGGCGTCGGTCGGCGCCGACCGGTCGGCCGTGCGAGCTGACCAGCTTGGGTGCGCGGCGGCGCGGCAACGGCACCGGAACGGCCGCGTCCGGGCGGGCCGAAGCGCCTCCGTCCACGCTGTCCCTGGCCTGCTGGTGCTCGCCCAGGTCACGGCCCCGGCCGCGGCCCTTGGAGGCGGGCCTGCGGCGCGGCCGGAAGAGCCCGCCCCGCTCGCTCTCGCTGTCCTCGATGTCGCCCAGGCCGCCGAGGTCGCTGAGGTCCAGGGCACGCACCCGCTCGACCACGTCCACCGGCGGCTCCAGCTCGACCGGACCGTCGATGACGCCCGACTCCCGGACCGACTTGGGCAGTCCAGGCAGCCGCGCGGGCACCTTGGTGAGCTGCGCGGTGCGCTCCGCGGGCGCCTCCTCGTCCAGGCCCGCCGCCGCGCGATCGAGCCGCATGCCGCCGCTGGTGTCCCCGTCGGGCGCGGCGGTGAGCAGCACGTCCGGCACGAACACCACCGCGGTGGTCCCGCCGTACGGCGACGGCTGCAGCGAGACGCGTACGTTCTGCCGCTGGGCGAGCCGGCTGACCACGTACAGACCGAGCCGGTCGGTGTCGGAGAGCTCGAACTCGGGGGTCTCCGCGAGCCGCAGGTTGGCGTCGAGGAGGGCGTCCGGGGTCATGCCGAGGCCGCGGTCGTGGATCTCCAGGGTGAAGCCGTTGGCGACGCGCTCGCCGTGCACCTGGACCGCGGTGTGCGGCGGCGAGAACACCGTGGCGTTCTCCAGGAGTTCGGCGACGAGGTGGGTGAGGTCCGCGACGGCCGGTCCGGTGACCGCGATCCGGGCGAGCCTGCGCACCTCGATGCGCTCGTAGTCCTCGACCTCGGCGACGGCCGCGCGCACCACGTCCATGAGCGGTACGGGCCTGCGCCACTGCCGCGACGGCGCGGCGCCGGAGAGGATCACGAGGCCCTCGGCGTGCCGGCGCATGCGGGTGGTGAGGTGGTCGAGCCGGAACAGGTCGGCGAGTTCCTCGGTGTCCTCGGTCCTGCGCTCCATCGCGTCGAGCAGGGTGAGCTGCTTGTGCAGCAGGACCTGGCTGCGGCGGGCGAGGTTCACGAACACCTCGGAGACGCCGCGGCGCATGTCGGCCTGCTTGACGGCGGCCTCGACGGCGGCGCGCTGCAGGGTGTTGAGGGCCTGGCCGACCTGGCCCATCTCGTCCTTCTCGTACTCCAGACGCGGGGCCTCGGTCTCGATGTCGACGTGCTCGCCGGCGGCGAGGCGGCGCATCACGCTGGGCAGGCGGACGCCGGAGACCTCGTGGGCGTCCTTGCGCAGCCGGGACAGGTCGCGGACCAGCTCGCGGCCGATGCGCACGGACAGCACGACCGAGAAGAGCAGCGCGAGCAGGCCGAGCACTCCGGCCGCCCCGGCCCGTGCGAAGATCCCGACGATCTCGGGCTCGACGCGTTCCTGGAAGCGGTCGCCCGCCTCGTAGTTCAGCTCGGCGAGGTCGTCGAGGACGGTCTTCGCCGCCTTGTCCCAGGTGGCGGAGGTGATGCCGCGCGGGGTGCCCGTACGGCCCTCCACGATGTTCTTCTCCAGCTCCAGGAGCGGGGCGACGGCGGGGCTGCGCCAGTAGTCCTTGAAGCGTTCGCGTTCAGCGCCGGGGAGCAGGTCGAGGCTGACCTCGCTGCGCAGTTCGCGCCGGGCCCGGTTGTCGGCCATCTGCCGCTGCTGCGCGGCGTCGAGGCGGTCGCGCACCAGGACGGCGGAGATCAAGGCGTCCTGGCGGGCGAGGAATTCACGGGTGCGGCCGAGGTCGACGAGGGCCTGCCCCTCCTTGTCGAGCGGCACGTCGTTGACGACGTTGAGGCCGGACAGGAAGGTGTAGCAGGGGTCGATCAGGCGGTTGTAGAGCCTGAGGGCCTGGCCGGCGGAGATCGAGCCGTCCTCGACGGTGCGGCGCAGGCTGTCGATGCCGTCGAAGGCCTCGAGGAGGGAGTCGAGCCGGCGCGCGGTCTCGGGCGACATGTCGCCGCGTACGTCCGGGTTCTCGGCGTTGGCCCGGACCTCGGCCACCCGGGCGTTGGTGGCGTCGCGCTGCTCGTGCAGGCGGGCGGGGGCGTCGGAGGCGCGCGGGTCGGCGAGGTAGACGAGGGTCGCGCGGCGCTCTTCCTGCAGGACGCGGACGGTCTCCTCGATGGGGTAGCCGACCTTCTCGACGACGCTGGAGGCGCTCAGGAGTTGGGCGGCGGCACGTCCGGTGACGACGGTGGTGACTCCCCAGATGACCGTCAGCGACACGAGCGGCACCAGCAGCAACGCCACGATCTTCCTGCGGATGGTTTTCCCGCGAAAGCGCATGGCCTCCCCCAGCTCAACCCCGGTGACCGGGGGTACGTGCGGCAATAAACGGCGCGAGCCTACTACTGTCGGGGTACCAACTCGAAGGCGCGTACGGTCACCGCGCGACCCTTTCCCGCCGAAGCGCGCGCGACCCGTCACGAGTTGTCCGCTCTTACCGGGAGATGCCCACCCTCTGGAGCACGGGCCACCCACCCGCATCACGCCACCCGCCGCAGCCACTTGGCCGGAATCGATCCACCGCCCCACCCCTGCGACGGGAACGCCCGGCCCTCGTCGTACGTTTCACGTTTACGGACTGCTTGTACGGGGTTGTCTGCCGGCTGTACGGGGTCGCCTGCCGCGCGGTGCGTACGGTTTTGCGCGCGGGCGTTTCCTCATGCCCGTACGGGAGTTGGGGATGCCGAGGAGTGCGGGGCTGCGCTTGCCGGGGGGCGAACTACCCGACAGGGTGGCGTAATCAGGTGCAAGACGGGCAGCCCATGAGGGGTCGGGGAACGCACCGGGACGACCGGCTGCACAGCGTGGGGAGTGAGTCGATGGGCACGGCGGCACACGGGGGTCCGCAGCGCGGCGAAGACGCCGAGAGGCAGCGGCAGTTGTGGGTGGACGACCCGGTGGGGCGGCCGAGCATGCCGGATCCGGTGCGGACTGCCGCGGTGCGCGCGGTGATCATCGTGGCGGTGACGCTGACGCAGGGCATGGTGGCGCTCCTGTGCACGCTCGCGGGTTCCTGGCTCGCGTTCCCGATGGTCCTGAGCAGTGTGGCGAGCACGGTCGTGGCGACCTGGTCGGTCCTGGACATCTGGGTGACGAGACAGGTCTGGAACCAGCGGTACGGAGTGGTCTCCTCCCCTGCCAGCACCGCCCGCCGCCTCCGCAAGGAGCGCCGCCGCGCCCGCCGCGCGGCCCGCTCGGCGGCACGCGCCCGGCCAGCGGGGACAGCGACGGTCACCACGGTGAGTGCGGCGGCGGGCGCGGCGACCGCGGCGAGCGAAAGCGGGCTGTCGCGCGCGTGACGGCGGCAGGGGGCACCCCTTGCCCAGATCGTCCTGATCGCCCTGGGGCGGGCGGAGTTCGGGCGGGGCGGGCGTAGCGGTCCGCGGTTCGGGAAGGAGCGACTGAGTCCGGTTCGGCGTACCCGCTGGACCGAGCCGATCCGCGTACGGCTCGGCGTGCGTCTCGACGACCAGGTGCGGAGGTACGACCGTTCGGTAACATCATGTTGCGCATAGCGCTCAGCCGAGCGCTATGCGCAACAGAATCCGGGCGGGAAGCCAGCCGCGTCAAGCGCTTCCCGCAGATGCGGCGCGGACGAGCCGCCAGGTGGTGAGAACTGACCGATGACCGGAAAACAGAAGAGGGCCTCGACCATCGACGACGAGCAGAAGCCCACGAGGAGAAGGAAGCAGCCGCTCCCGGAGGACCCCGGGAGCGTGCAGGGCAAGGCGGACGCGAAGACGGGCCCCGGGGACGGCGAGCGGCCGAGCCGCGGCAGCGCGAGCGCCGTGCAGTCCGTGGACCGCGCGGTGAGCGTCATGGAGATCCTCGCCAGGCACGGCGAGGCGGCCGTGTCGGAGATCGCGGACGAGCTGGAGGTGCACAGGTCGACGGCGTTCCGGCTGCTCGGCGTCCTGGAGAACCGCGGGCTCGTGTCCCAGACCTCGGACCGCGGCAAGTACTACCTCGGGGCCGGGGTGCTGCGCCTGGCGGGCGCCGCCGCCGTACGGCTCGACATCTCGCAGGAGGGCGCGCCCGTCTGCCGTGAACTGGCCGACGAGCTGGGCGAGACCGTCAACATCGCGGTGCTCGACGACGACTCGGCGGTCAACATCATGCAGGCCCGCGGCTCGGCCGCCGTGACCGCGCAGAACTGGCTGGGCAGACGTACCCCGCTGCACGCCACCTCCAGCGGCAAGGTGCTCATGGCCCACCTGCCGCAGGCGCTGCGCGAGGGCCTGCTCGCCCGCAGCCTGCCGCGCTTCACCGAGCACACCGTGACCGGCACCGTGCAGCTGCGCGCCGAGCTGGACGCCGTCGTCGAGCAGGGCTACGCGCGGGCCCTGGAGGAGCTGGAGATCGGCCTCACGGCGGTCGCGGCCCCGGTGCGCGCGCACGACGGCAAGGTGATCGGCGCGCTCAGCGTGTCCGGGCCCGTCTACCGGCTGACGGAGGACCGCCTCGGCGAGCTCGCCAAGCGCACCGTCGTCGTCGCGGGCGACCTGTCCAAGCGGATGGGCTACGGCTTCTGACGGAGCCTCTACTGGACGCCGGGGCGGCGCGGGGCCGGAATCGCGTCGGCCCCGCGCCGCCGTACGCAGGCCCGACGCCGCAGCCGTAACGAGGGCCCCGCGAAGGCCCTTTGATGATCTCTGCCCGCCCGACATGGCATGAGTCGGGCACAGCATGCGTCGACCTGGGCGTCAGTCGGCCGCTGCCTCCGCCGGGCGCTTGTACATCCGCGTGGCCGTGATCTCGCCGTGCACCGTCTCCCCCTCCGGGTCCTGCTGCGGCAGGCCGGGGCGCAGATGCTCCTCCACACTGATGTACTTCAGCCCGGCCCGCAGGTCCGCGTCGTTCCGCAGCCGGATGACCAGCGGGAACTCGGCGAGCGCCGTCGTGTCGAACAGGCCGGTGGTGTAAAGGAGCTGGACGCCCAGCGCGTCGGCCACGGCCCGCTGGAGTTCAAGGAGATACGTGGCGTTGGCGCGGCCGATGGGGTTGTCGAGGAACAGCGTGCCCGCGTGCCGGTGCTTGTCGCGGCCCCGGTCGTTGGAGCGCAGCGCCGCCATCGTGCAGTAGAGGGCGATGGCCGCGGTGAGCAGCTGGCCGCCGGAGAAGACGTCGCCCATCTGCCCGACCGGGACGCGCTCCGCGCGCAGCACCGCGTCCGGCTTGAGGATCTCCACGGCCACACCGCGCGGCTCGATCGCGGCCTGAACTCCCCTGAGCAGCAAGGACATTCCGTCCCGCCGCAGGTCGGAGTTCTTCTTCACCGCCGCGCGGGTCGCCTCGTCCACGACCTCGCCGAGGCGTTCGGTGAGCGTCGCCTGGTCCGGCTCGTCGAAGCGGATGCGCAGGAACTCCTGGCCCGACCACTCGCCGAGCCCCTCCGGGAGCCGGGACAGCCGCTGGGCGGAGCGGAGCGTGGTGAGCGCGGACTCGACGAGACCGCGCAGCCGGTCCACGATCGAGTCGCGGTTGCGCTCCAGCTGCTCCAACTCGTCGGTGAGGACCCGCAGTCGGGGCGCGAAGGCGTCCGCCCACCTCCCGGCGTGCTCCGGGAGCGCGGACGCGGGCAGCTCGCGGATCTGCTGCCGGGCCGGGGTGCGGACCTGCTCGTACCGCGTGGAGTTGGCGTGTCGTACGAGCACGTCGCTCGCCTCGCGGACCGCGGACTCGGCGGCCGAGAGGTCGGCGGCGCAGCCGCGCAGCGAGCGGCGGGCCTCGGCGGCGGACTGCCGGGCCTCGTCGAGGGAGCCCGGGTACGGCTCGGGCCGCTCCTCGCCGTCCGCCGCCGCCTCGTCGTGGTGGTCGCGCAGCAGGTCCCGCAGGAGCGCGGCCGTCTCGTCGAAGCCGCCCGCGCCGTCCTCGGCGGTGCGGTGGGCGTGCAGCAGCTCGGTGTGCGCCGCCTCGGCCTGCCGCAACGCCTCGGTGCAGGCGGCGAGTTCAGCGGACGCGGTGCGCAGCAGGGACTGGGCGTGCTCGGCGTCGGCGGGCGCGAGGTCCTCGGGCAGCTCCGCGTGCGCCTCGCCGTCCTCGGGCGCGTGCCGCTCGGCCTCGCCGCGGAGCCGGCCGAGCTGCTCGCTCGCCGCCGACATGCGGGTCTCCAGCATCTGCACCAGGGACTCGGCGCGGGCGGCGGCGGCCTGCCGGGACGGCCCGTCGGCGCCGTCGGTGCCCTCAAGGAGCTGCCCTGCGCGCGTACGGACCTTGTTGCTGAGCCGGTCGAGTTCGGCGAGCGCGGCGCTCTCGTCGCCCTCGGCGCGGGCCTGGTCGGCGCGCAGATCGGCGCCGACGCCGACCTTCTCGTACAGCTGGGACGCCGCGCGGTACGCCTCGCGGAGCGCGGCGAGCGGGGCGTTCGGCGGCTCCGCGTCGAGCGACTCGTCCTCGGGGGCGCCCGCGATCTCGGCCCGCTCGGCGCGCAGCGCGCGGGCGGTGCGGTGGGCGTCGTCGGCGGTGCGCTGGGCGGCCCTGCGGTCCTCGTCGGCGGCGCGGGCGCGCTCCAGGCAGGACTGGGCGCGGGCCTCGGACTCCACGGCCTCGTCGGCGAGTTCACGCAGCTTGGCCTGCCAGGCGGCGCGCTCCCTGAGCCGGAACGCGAGGCCCGCGAGGGCGTCGGCGGCGCGCCGGGCGCGCTGCGCGGCGTCCTGCCGCTCGTCCCGCACCCGCGCGGCGTCGGCCGCGACCTCGTCCGCCTCCGCGCGCGCGGTGCGGGCCTCGGCCAGCTCGGCCTCGGCCTCGTCGGCGAACGCGCGGGCGGCGCGGGCGGCTTCGGCCAGCTCGCCGAGCCGGCCGGCCGGGCAGCCGGAGCGCCAGGAGGAGAGCCGGGCGGCCAGCTCGCGGTCCTTGCCGAGGCGCGCGGCGAGCTGCCGGATCTCCTCGTCCCGCTCGGCGGCGCGGGTCCGCAGCGCCTGCCGCTCCTCGTCGGCGGCGTGCTCGTCGTGCATGGCCGGGTTCGGCGGTACGAGGAAGACGTCCTGGGCGGTCGCGCCTTCGGACGAGGGGGCCGGGGTGGGCGCGACGAGCGCGGCGGCAGTGCCGACGGCCACGGCGGAGCGGGGCAACAGGGCGGCGCCGTCGAGGACTTCACGCGCGCGTGCGTGCGTGTCCGGGTCGGTGATCACCACGCCGTCGACCAGCTCGGGCCGGGCGGCGAGCACGCGCGCGTGGTCCGCCGGGTCGACGGCCTGGGCGAGGTAGCGCCAGCCGGGCAGTGCGGGGATGCCGTGCTCGCCCAGGTACTCGACGGTGGCGAGGACGTCCGGGCCGGGCGGGAGCAAGCCGCCGTCGCCCAGCGCGCCGAGGATGCGGGCGTCGTCGGCGGCGGCCGTGCGCAGGTCGAACAGCTGCCGCTCGGCGCTGCCGACGCCCTGCTCCAGGAGTTCCTTCAGCTCGTCGGCGAAGCGGTCCAACTCCTCGAAGCTGAGGGCGGTTTCGGCGTCGCCCTGCTCGTCCGCCGCCGCCCCGCCGGAGGCCCCTGCGGTGGCCCCGGCGGTGCCCCCGGCAGCGGCTCCTGTGGTGGCTCCTGTGGTGGCGTACGCGGGCACCGTCTCGCCGTCCGTGGCAGCAGCGGTGCGCGGCTGCGGCACCGCGCGGCGGGCGGGACGATGCGCGGGCAGGCCGAGGAGTTCGACGAGGCGTTCCTCGGCGGCCAGGGACTCGGCGGCGCCGCGCTCGGCGTCCCAGGCGTGCGCGGCGGCCTGTGCGGCGTCGGCTGCGCGGGCCGCGGTGAGCTCGGCGCGGGCTTCCGTGGAGGCGGCTTCCTTGGCGCGTTCGGCGGCTCCGCGCGCGGCGTCCCTGGCCGTGTCCCAGGCGGCGACCGCGGTCTTCTCGGCGTCGCTCGCGGCGAGCGCGGCGCGGGCCGGGTCGGCGTCAGGCGCGGCGTCGTCGAGCCAGCCCGCGCGGACGGCTTCGGCGGTCTCCTGCTCGACCTCGGCGAGGCGTTGGCGCAGGTGGCCTGCCTCGCTGCGGGCGCGCTGGGCCTCGGTGGCGGCGACGGTCGCGTCGCGGTGCGCGGTCTCGCCGACCTCCTGGAGCGCGGCGGAGCGCTCCTCCTCCTCGCTCGCGTGCCGTTCGCCGTCCTCGGCGGCCGCGTGCAGGGCGCGGACCAGGTCGGACGCGGCCTTGGCGCGGGCGGCGAGCGCGGGGGCGGCGTCCCGCTCGGCCTCGCGGATCGCGGCGGCCACGCGCGCGGAGCGGTCGGCGGCGGCGCGGTGCCGGAGCACGGCCTCGGCGGCCTGCCAGGCGGAGTGCAGCGTACGGGCGTCGGCCAGCTCCCGCTTCTGCGCAGTGGCGGCCTTCTCGGCGGCGGTGAGCGCCAACGAGGCGTGCCGGTAGGCGAGTTCGGCGGCGATGCCGGCGCTGCGGGCGCGCTTCTGCTCGGCCTCGGTGACGGTGTGGGCGGCGGCGGTGACGCGCTGCGCGAGGTCGGCGGCGCGGCCGCGCTCCTCGGCGGCGCGGGCGGAGAGCCTGCGGGCGAGGGCGCGGGTGCGCCGCTCGGCGCCGGAGTGCACATCACGCGCGCGTGCCCGTACGTCGGTGGCTTCGACGATGCGGCCGAGCAGGTCGACGGAGCCGGCCGTGAAGTCCCGCTCGGCGATCAGTTCGGCGCGCCGGCCGAGCTTGTTGCCGAAGCCGCTGACCAGGTCGGCGAGGCCGTCGGTGTCCCGGGTGTCGGTGACCGCGCGGAGCAGCAGGTCGGTGAAGTCGGAGTCCTTCTTGACGGCGAAGAGGCCTGCGGCCTCGCCCTCGTCGGCGTTCATCTCCCGCTGGTAGCGGAAGAGTTCGGGGTCGAGGCCCAGCTCGCCGAGGTGCTCGTTCCAGCGGTCGTGGATCTCCTCCCAGTGCACCTCCAGGTGCGGGTACGCCTTGCCCGCCTCGGTGAGGGCGTCCCGGAAGCCCTTCATGGTGCGGCGGCGGCCCTGCGCGCCGGAGGCCCCTTCGGCGGCGGCGCGCATCGAGGTGGCCTCGGCCACCGGCAGGTTGTCCAGGCTGAGCCCGGGGCCCGGCCGGAAGGAGTACCAGGCCTCGGCGAACTTCCTCGGGTCGTTGGAGACCTGTCGGCCGCGCCACTCGCTGACCTTGCCGACGACGACGCACTCGCCGGTGAGGGTGTGCTGCCACTCCAGGGCGACGTGCCCGCAGTCGTCGGCGAGGAGGAACTTGCGCAGGACGCCGGAACTGGCGCCGCCCAGGGTGTTGCGGTGGCCGGGCAGCATCACCGAGAAGATCAGCTTGAGCAGGACGGACTTGCCGCCGCCGTTCTCCAGGAAGAGCACACCCGCGGGGGCGGGGCGGCGGGGCGGGCCCGCGGGCTCGTCCTCGAAGAACTCCGCCTGAGTGGGCGCGGGGTCGGGCACGGCGGCGCCGACTCCGCGCAGGTCGAGCACGGTGTCGGCGTAGCGCGCACCGGCTGGTCCGATGGAGTAGAGGCGGACCCGGGACAGCTCGTACATGGCGGCGGACTCTCGTCGTAAGTCTGAAGTCGTGTGTCGTACAGGGGTGTTGGCGGGCAGGAGTGTCGGCGGCCTGCGCCCGCGCTTTCTAGGACATGGCCTAGGACCGCTCGCCGGCGTGGAACGGCAGCCCTGCGCCCTCGGCCAGCTCCAGGTCGCCCTCGGCCTCGGCGGGCAGGAGGCTGGCGGAGCCGTCGGTGACGGGCACGATGCCGAGGTCGAGGAGCTCGGCCATGGCGGCGCTGCCCGCCATGTCGCGCACCTGCAGCTGATAGCGGGCCGTCGTGCGGTACGTACCCCCCGAGTCGTCGCCGGTGCGCTGCAGGAAGCCGGAGTCGGTGAGGAAGGCGACGGCCTTGGCGACGATGCCGGTGGTCGATCCGGCGAGGCGGCGGGCGTCCTTGGTGGCGCCGGTCGAGCTGCGCCGGGCCCAGATCCGCCAGGCCGATTCGAGGCCCGGTGCGTCGCTGGCCGGGTCGGTGTTCTCGCCCTGCTCCTCGGCGCGCTCCTCCAGGCGGCTGCAGGCCTGGCGGACGAACGCGTCCACGCCGTTGACGGTGACCCGGCCGATGTACGCGTCGTCGGCGAGGTCCTCCGGGCGCGGGAAGGCCATCGCGGCGACGGCGAGGTGGGCGAGGCCGTGCAGGAAGCGGTCGCCGGCGTCGGAGGAGGCACGCCGCGCGTAGTCGCCCATGCGGACCGCGAAGACGGAGTCCTCGGCGGCGGTGACCGCCATGCCCGCGCGCGGGGAGACCTCCAGGACGACCAGGCCGAGGCCGGTCGCGACGGCGTCGGCGAGGCGCGCGAAGGGCGCGTCCTCGCGGTACCTGCGCAGCAGTTCGGTGTACTCGGCGTCCCGCGCGGGCTGCAGCTTGGGCTGGAGCCCGAAGGACACGAGCCGCGCGGCGTCGGCGGCGTCGGCCGGGGTGACGGGCGCGGGCGCGGGGCGGGCGTCGGGCTCGCTCCAGGGGGCGTCCGGGTGGTGCTCGGTCACGGGTACTGCTCCTCGTACGTACGGAAAAGGCCGGGGCTCGGGGCGGAGGGGCGGGCGGGGGCTCTCATGCGGCCTCCGTCCGGTCCGCCGCCATCCCCGCGGCGTCGAGGAGCGCCGTGCCCACGATCAGGTCGGCGCCGCCGAACTCCGGGTCGTCGAGCTCGGTGCCGTCGTCCACGGCGAACAGCAGCTTGGATTCGCCCTGGCGGTAGGCCGTGCCGACCGGGGGGCTGGCCGCGTGCACCGCCAACAGGGCGAGCAGATACGGCAGTTCGGGGTCGATGCGGCGGGCGTCGGCGAGCAGGCCCGAGAGGCGGCGCGGGGCGTCGTGCTCCAGGTCGAGCAGCTCCATGGCGGCGGCCAGCTGCTCCTCGCTGAAGCGGCTGTCGTCGGGGGTGGCGACGAGGTCGGGCTCGGGCATCTCGGCGCCCAGGTGCTCACGCTCCAGGGGCGGGGCGAGGAGCATGTCGACGAGGTCGCCGACGCGCACCGCGGACGGGGTGCGCAGCCCCGCCCCGCGCGCGAAGAACGCGTCGGTGACGCGCAGCGCCTGCTCGACGGGGAGCGGCAGGACGGGGGCGACCAGCTGCCCGTAGAGGTCGAGCCCCGCGCGGGCGGCGGGCGGGGCGAAGGCCTGGCGGTCCTGCTCGGCGCGGAACAGCGGCCCCGCTTCGAGGAGGCGGGACTGCAGTTGGGTGTGGCGGCGGATGCAGTCCTTGACGATGTCGACGAGTTCGGCGGCGCGGGGCTTGTGCTCGGGGCCCTCGGCCTCGTCGCGGGCCTTGCGGATGTTGGTCAGGATGGCGTTCTCGTGGCGGTACCGGTCGGCGACGTGGTCGAGCGCCTCGGCGATCATGTCGGGCACGGCCTCCAGCCAGTCGACCGCGCGGACGTTGCGCCGGGTGGCGTCGAGGGCGCGGCGGAGCGTCTCGCTGTACTGCACCGTGCGGTAGCGGGCCTGCTCGGCGGCGAGTTGGGCGTCGGCGAGGCGGCCGCGGCTGATCAGCACCTCCAGTTTCACCTCGGCGGCGATCTGGGCGCTGGTGACGTCCGTGTCGAGGGCGCCGACCAGGACGTTGACCGCTTCGTCGGTGGTGCGCAGGTAGACCCCGCCGCCGTAGCCGGGGACCTCTTCGATGAGCTTGAAGTCGTAGTCCCTGCGGACGTACGTCCCGTCCGGGCCGAAGGTGCCGTAGACCGCGCGGAAGCCGCGGTCCACGCTGCCGACGTTGATCAGGTTCTCCAGGACCCAGCGGGCCACCCGCTCGTGCTCGGCGCTCGGCCGCTGCGGGGCCTGGGCGGCGATGCGGGGGACGAGCCGGGCCACTATCTGGTCGTGGTCCGCGCCCGTGTCGAAGTCCATGTTCAGCGTGACCAGGTCGATCGCGGAGAGGGCCACTTCCGCCATCGCGTACACCGAGTACTCGCCCGCGAGGTTGGCCTTGCGGGTGTCGAGGTCGTGGAGCGGGGCCGTGCAGGCGAGGGCGCGCAGGCGCCGGGCCAGGCCCTCGTCGGCGGCCGGGCCCGGAGCCGGGGAAGGTACGGCGTTGGCCGGGGCAGGTGCAGTCACGTCGGAAAGATTAGGCGGTCCCACTGACAACGGCCGAAACGACGCAGATGAGACGGGGTCCGAGCCCGATCGACGCCCGATTTGCCTTGTTTGCACGGGGAGTTGGCGTCACGCCCTCGTCACGCAGCGTGACGGAGTGGGCCCGGCCACGGACACGGTCCGTCACCCGCGCTCCCACTCCGCTCACTCCTGCCCCACGCCCCGCTTCCCTCACTGCTCGCCCGCGTCCCCGAGCCCCGCCTCGTACGCCTCGACCATGCCGAGACGCGAGTCGTCGAGGTAGCGGCCGAGGAGGCGCTCGGCGGCCGGGCGGTCGCCGGACTCCAGGGCCTTCAGGATCTCCCGGTTGCGGGACAGGTACGGCTCGTGCAGCCGGCGCGGGTCGTCCACGACGTGGAAGACCAGGCGCAGTTCGGCGAAGACGCTGCGCATCAGCTCGTCCATGCGCGCGCTCCCGGCGAGCGCGACGAGCTCGCCGTGGAACCGGATGTTGGCGGTGCCGACGCCCTTCCAGTCCTTGGCCCGCGCCGCGCGGTGCGCGTCGGCGACGGCGGCGGCCGGGCCGTCGAGCGCGTACGGCGGCCGGCCGAGGCCGCGCACCACGGCGCACTCGACGAGGCGGCGGGTGCGGAAGATGTCCTCGACGTCCTCGACGGTCAACACCCGTACGAAAACGCCCCTGTTGAGCTCGTGCGTGAGCAGCCGCTCGTGCGTCAGGAGCCGGAACGCCTCCCTCAGGGTGTTGCGCGAGACCTTGAGGGCCGAGCCGATGCTCTCCTCCGAGAGCCGCTCGCCGGGCGGGAAGTACCCGTCGGCGATCCGTCCGCGCAGGATGTCCGCCACCCGCTCCGCCGTGCTCGTGCGCCCCAGGAGCGCACGGTCGTCCACGAGTCCGCTCATCGCTCGTCCACCAGGCCGTTCATGGCGGAATTCAAGCGCAGATACCAGAACGAGACAACACAGGTATTGAGGGATTGTTGAACAATCCCCTACGGTGCTCGGAACGCGCACCAGCGTGAACCCGTGAAGCGCCCTCCTCCCACTCCAGCGAGGTGCCGGATGAGTACGACCCCTCAGGGCCACCCCACAGCCCAGGCCGAACCCAGCCCGCCGACCGACCAGCCCGGCCGGCCCGGCCGGCCCGCCGACGACAGCGGCGCGTTCGCCTGGCTGCGTGCCCTCGGCCCGCGCGGACGCCGCGCCTTCGGCGGCGCGTTCGGCGGCTACGCGCTCGACTCCTACGACTACTTCACGCTGCCCCTGAGCATGGTGGCGATCTCCGCCTACTTCGCCCTGGACAGCGGCCAGACCGGCCTGTTCACCACCGTGACGCTGGTCGTCTCGGCCGTCGGCGGCGCCCTCGCCGGGGTACTCGCGGACCGGGTGGGCCGGGTCAAGGCCCTGATGCTCACGGTGATCACGTACGCGGTGTTCACCGTGGCGTGCGGCTTCGCGCCCAACTACGAGACGCTGCTGCTGTTCCGCGCCCTTCAGGGGCTCGGTTTCGGCGGCGAGTGGGCGGTCGGCGCGATCCTGGTCGCCGAGTACGCGACGGCCAAGCACCGCGGCCGCACCCTCGGCGCCATCCAGAGCGCCTGGGCGGTCGGCTGGGCCCTCGCAGTGGTGGTCTACACGCTGGTCTTCCAATTCCTCGACGAGGGCCTCGCCTGGCGCGTGATGTTCTTCACCGGCGCCCTGCCCGCCCTGCTCGTGATCTACGTACGGCGCAACGTCAAGGACGCCCCCGAGGCCGCCGAGGCGCGTGAACAGAGCCGTGAGAAAGGCTCGTTCGCCGCCATCTTCAAGCCGGGCATGCTGCGCACCACGCTCTTCGCGGTGCTGCTCTCGACAGGCGTGCAGGGCGGCTACTACACGCTGTCCACCTGGATCCCCACCTATCTGAAGACCGAGCGCGGCCTCTCCGTCGTCGGCACCGGCGGCTATCTCGCCGTGCTCATCTCGGGCGCCTTCATCGGCTACCTGGCCGGCGGCTACCTCACGGACCTGCTCGGCCGGAAGAAGAACATCGCGCTCTTCGCGTTCCTCTCCGCCGTGTGCATCCTGTCCTTCTCGATGATCCCCGAAGGCGCCAACGGCACCCTTCTAGTGGTGAGTTTCCCGCTCGGCTTCTGTATGTCGGCCATTTTCAGCGGCTTCGGCTCGTTCCTCAGCGAGCTGTACCCGACGGCGGTACGCGGCACAGGGCAGGGTTTCACCTACAACGCGGGCCGCGGGATAGGTGCGGTTTTCCCCACCCTGGTGGGCTTCCTCGCCGACAGCTGGGGCGTCGGCGGCGCCCTGGTCTTCGGCGCCCTCGCCTACGGCATCGCCGTCCTCGCCCTGCTCGGCCTGCCCGAGACGCGCGGCAAGGAGCTGTTGTGAGCCGCACCGCGGCCGACCAGCGGCCACGCGCGGTACGGGCCCGTTTCCGGGCCGGAGAGAGCGCCCCCACGGCGGGCCTCGCGCCCGGCCACACGCAGGCCAACCTGATCTCGGTCCCCGCGGACTGGGCGTACGACATGCTGCTGTTCTGCCAGCGCAACCCGAAGCCCTGCCCGGTGCTCGACGTCACCGACGCCGGCGACTGGTCCACCCAGCTCGCGCCCGGCGCCGACCTGCGCACGGACCTGCCCGGCTACCGCGTGTGGGAGCACGGCGCGCTCGTCGCCGAACCGGACGAGGTCACCGGGCACTGGCGCGGGGACCTGGTGACGTTCCTGCTCGGCTGCAGCTTCACGTTCGAGGCGGCCCTGATCGCCGCCGGGGTGCCGGTGCGCCACATCGAGCTGGGCCGGAACGTGCCCATGTACGACACGGACCGCCCCTGTCGGCCCGCTGGGCGGCTGCACGGCCGCACGGTGGTCTCGATGCGCCCGGTGCCGCCCGAGCGGCTCTCCGCGGCGATCAGGGAGACCGCACTCTTCCCGTCGTTCCACGGCAGCCCGGTGCACTGCGGCGACCCCGCAGCGCTCGGCATCGCCGACCTGGACCGGCCGGACTTCGGCGACCCCGTGGACGTACGGCCGGACGAGATCCCGGTGTTCTGGGCCTGCGGCGTGACCCCGCAGGCCGCGGTCATGGCCTCCCGGCCGCCGTTCGCGATCACCCACGCACCGGGGCGGATGCTGATCACGGACGCCCGCGACGAGCACTACCGGGTGCTGTGAAGCGCCATGAAAACCCTCCCTGTTGAGCCCGTTTTCCTGTCCAGCCCACTCCTTCAAGGACGTACGTACGCACATGAGCCAGGTAGTCATCGACCTCAACGCCGACCTCGGCGAGGGCTTCGGGCGCTGGCGGCTCACCGACGACGAGCAGCTGCTCTCCGTGGTGACCAGCGCCAACGTGGCCTGCGGCTTCCACGCCGGGGACGCCGCCACCATGCGCCGGGTGTGCGAGCTCGCCGCGGAGCGGGACGTGCGCATCGGCGCGCAGGTGTCCTACCGCGACCTGGCGGGCTTCGGGCGGCGCGCGATGGACGTGCCCGCCGACGAGTTGTGCGCCGAAGTCGCTTACCAGATCGGCGCCTTGGAGGTGTTCGCCAGGGCGGCCGGCACGCGCGTGGCGTACGTGAAGCCGCACGGCGCGCTCTACAACCGGGTCGTGCGCGACGAGGAGCAGGCCGGGGCCGTGGTCGACGGTGTGATCCTGGCGGGCGGTCAGCTGCCGCTGCTCGGCCTGCCGGGCTCCCGCCTGCTCGACATGGCGGAGAAGGCCGGACTGCCCACCGTGACCGAGGCGTTCGCCGACCGCGCCTACACCGACGAGGGAACCCTGGTGCCACGCGCGCGTGCCGGTGCGGTGATCGCCGACGCGGACGAGGTCGTCGCCCGCTCCCTCGCCCTGGCCACGACCGGCTCGGTCGCGTCCCTCACCGGGAGGCCGGTCGACGTGGGCGCCCGCTCCCTGTGCCTGCACGGCGACACCCCGGGGGCGGTGGCCCTCGCCCGCGAGGTCCGCGCCCGCCTGGAGGCGGGCGGCGTCGACGTACGGCCCTTCTCATGAGCGGCACACGCGCGGTGCACGATCCGAACTCCCCTGCGCGGGAAGGGGCTTCAGAGGTGACGGTGCGGCTCGTCGGCGAGCACGCCCTCCTCGTCGAACTCGACACCGGGGCCGCCGTGGAGGCCCTCCACGCAGCTCTGCTGCAGCGCCGCGAGACGGGCGACCTGCCTCCCGTACGGGAGATCGTGCCCGCGGCCCGCACAGTGCTCCTGGACGGCGTCGACGACCCCCGCGCGCTGGCCGCCGCCCTCCCCTCCTGGGACGTGCCCGCGGTGCCCGCACGCGCGCCGGAGACCGTCGAACTCCCCGTGCGCTACGACGGGCCCGACCTGGCGGACGTGGCGGCGCTGTGGGGCGTCGCCGTGGACGAGGTGGCCCGGATCCACGCGGAGGCCGAATTCCGGGTCGCCTTCTGCGGGTTCGCGCCCGGCTTCGGCTACCTCACGGGGCTGCCGGAGCGGTACGCGGTGCCTCGCAGGGCCACCCCCCGTACGTCGGTGCCCGCGGGGTCCGTCGCGCTGGCGGGCCCGTACACCGGGGTGTACCCGCGGTCGTCGCCGGGCGGCTGGCAGCTGATCGGCAGCACGGACGCGGTTCTGTGGGACCACGCGCGCGTGCCTGCCGCTCTGCTGTCCCCCGGCACGCGCGTGCGGTTCGTGCCGGCGGGTCCGGCGGTGCGCTCATGACGGACAGCGCCTTCGCCGTGTTCCGCTCCGGGGCCCTGACCACCGTGCAGGACCTGGGCCGCGCCGGGCACGCCCACCTCGGGGTGCCCCGCTCCGGCGCCCTCGACCAGCCGGCCGCCCGGCTCGCCAACCGCCTTGTGGGCAACGCCGATTCGGCCGCCGTCCTGGAGACCACCCTGAGCGGCTGCGCCCTGCGCCCGCGCCGCAACGTCACGGCCGCGGTGACGGGCGCGCCCTGCCCGGTCACGGTCGACGGGCGGCCGGTCGCCTGGGGAGCGCCCGTACGCGTCCCTGCGGGCGCGCTGCTCGACGTGGGGGCGGCGGTCGCGGGCGTGCGCTCGTACGTGGCCCTGGGCGGGGGCATCGCGACGGAGCCGGTGCTCGGCAGCCGCTCCACCGACCTGTTGTCGGGGCTCGGGCCCGCGCACCTGGCCGACGGTGCGGTGCTGCCGCTCGGCGCGGAAACCGGCCGCCACGCGCGCGTGGACACCGCCCCGCAACCGGCGCCGCCCGCGGAGCTCGTCCTCAGGGTGACGCTCGGCCCGCGCGCCGACTGGTGCACACCGCAGTCGCTGAAAACCCTCACCACGCGCGCGTACCGGGTCTCCCCCGCGAGCAACCGCATCGGGCTGCGCACCGAGGGCCCCGCACTGGAGCGGGCGATCACAGGTGAACTCCCCAGCGAGGGCCTGGTGTCGGGCGCGGTCCAGGTCCCGCCGGACGGCCGCCCCGTGGTGTTCCTCGCGGACCACCCGACGACGGGCGGCTACCCCGTCGTGGCGGTGGTGCGGGAGGCGGACCTGTGGGCGGCCGCGCAGGCGGTACCGGGGACTCCGTTGCGATTCGTGCTCTAGAACAGACCACCGGCTGGAGCAGACCACCGGCCAGAACCGACCACCGGCCAGAACCGACCACTGGCTAGAGCAGGCCGCCTGCCCAGCGCACTGTGCTCGCGTCCACGTCGCGGTCGGCCTCGAAGGGGTGCACGGCGGCGTAGCCGTCCTGCACCGCGCGGGTGTCGGTGCCCTCAGCCGCCTGCTGGCCTGTGGGGGCCAGGCCGATCTCGTACGTGCCGGCCTTGTCCGCCCCCGCATCGCCCGACTTGTAGTCGAAGTCGATCCAGCTGCCGGTGTCCAGGGTGGTGACCTTGCTGCCCTTGGGCGGCAGCACGGAGCCGGGCTTGCCGGTCGCGGGGTCGACGGGCCCCGGGCGCACGGGCAGGTTGACGTTGAGGCCCGCGCCCTTCGGCATCAGCGGACCGTCGCCCGCGCGGTTCTGGACCTTCGCGACCAGGTCGACGACGTACTGCGCGGACTGCTCGCCCGCGAGCTCGCCGCCCTCCGCCCAGCCCTTCGGCTCGTCCTGGCTGACGGCGATCGACGGAACGCCGAACTCCAGGGCGGCCGAGGCGGCGTTGAACGTGCCCGAGTGGGCGACGGCCTGACCGAGGTTGTTGCCGGGGTTGATGCCGGAGACGACCAGGTCGGGCTTCTTGTCGGCGAAGATCTCGTCCATGCCGAAGTAGACGCTGTCCGACGGCGACCCGGGGGTCACCGTGTACACGTCCTTCTCCGGGTTGGCGACGGTCAGCTTGTTCGGCGGCAGCGAGATCCGGCCACCCTGACCGGTCTGGTTGGTGCCCGCGGCCACCACGGTCACGTGGTGGCCCTCCTTCCGAAGCGCGTCGCGCAGGGCGACGATCAGCGGCGTCTCGGAGCCGCCCTCGCCGATCCAGCCGTCGTCGTTGGTCAGCAGGATGTCCAACGGTCGGCCCTCGGCGGCCTGGGCGGCAGCGGCCCGCTCGGTGACGCCGCGAGTGGCGCTCTCGGGCGAGGCCGAGGCGGTGGCGGAAGCAGTGGCGGCGATTCCGACACCAGTCGTACCGAGCACAGCGGCAGCAAGGGATATGGCGAAAAGTCGTCTGTTCACGTCGGCGTACATACGGGCGCAATCGCGGCAGTCAGGCCCCTTTCCGGCATACGTGAAGCGACCCGGAGTTGAACATTCCGTTCCCCACGCCCGCTCCAGCTTCCACCCCCGCCGAGGCCACCCCCACCGAGGCCAGCGCAGCCGAAGCCGCCGTCGAAGCCCGCAGGTCGAGGCGTGCCGCCGTGCCGCGCAGGCCGTGCCGTACCTCGTCGGCGGCGAGCGCGGCCAGCTGCGGGAGCAGGTCCGTGCAGCGGCGCAGCACCCAGCCCGTACCGGCCGTGGCCAGCCAGGCGAGGGAGGCCGTGCGCGACGGCGGCGGCCGCTCCGCCTCCGGCGAGGGCGCGGGCCCCACCTCCCGCCCTGCAAGGGCTAGTTGGGCGTGGAACCGTACGGCGAGCGCACGGTGCCCGGCCTCGCCGGGGTGCAGCCGGTCCGCGCTCCACATCGCCCGGTCGGCGATCCACGCCCCGTCGGCCGCGTGCACGTGGACCGCCCCGTACCGCTCGGACAGCGCGTGCACGACGGTGTTGACGGCGCGCTGGCGACGGGCCAGCGGGCGGGCCACGGCACCCGGCAGGCCGAGCAGCGCGCCCGGGTCCGGCAGGCAGGCGGTGAGCAGCACGGCGCCGCGCTCCGCGAACGCCCTGTAGACCCGGTCGAGGCGGGCGGCGACCCGGTGGATGTCGAAGGTGCAGCGCAGGGTGTCGTTGACGCCCACGACGACGGAGACGAGGTCGGGCCCGAAGGCGAGGGCCTGCGGGGTCTGGTGCCGCCACACGTCCCGGGTCTGGGCGCCGCTCACCGCGAAGTTGCCGAATTCCACCGGCACTTCAGGGGGCGCGAGGCCCTCCGCGAGCAGCGCCGCCCAGCCGCGCCGGCCCTCGCCGTCCGCGGCCGGATCGCCCACGCCCTCGGTGAGGGAGTCCCCGAGCGCCGCAAACCGGACCGCGCCGCCCCCGCTCACAGCACGCCCTCCGTTCCCATCCCCGTTCCCAGCGCCTTTCCCGATGCCGCTCACACCGCACCCCTCGCCCCGACCCGCACGTCCGCGGACACCTCGGCCGCCGGCCACTCCCGACCGTCCGGTACACGCGCCACCGCCGGGGCGTCGTGCGCCGCCAGGAAGGCCGCCACCGACCGGTCCCAGCCGAAAACCTCCGCACGCGCGCGTGCGGCCCGGCGACGCTCCCCCTCGGGCCGGTCGAGCAGCGCCTGCACGGCGTCGGCGAACCCCGCGCCTCCGAGCGCGGCGGCCCCCGCCTCGGCCGAACCCCCACCGGAGCCCGCGCCGTCGGCCCCGTCCACCCCGACGACCTCCACCCCCACGACCTCCGGCAGCGCCGACACCGCGCTGACCACCACCGGAGTCCCGCACGCCAGCGCCTCGAGGGCCGCGAGGCCGAAGGTCTCCGCGGGCCCCGGCGCCAGGCACACGTCGGCCGTGGCCTGCAGCGCGGCGAGCTCCGCGCGGTCGGCGACATGCCCCAGGAAGGTCACGGGCAACGCACGCGCGTGCGCCCGTCGTTCGAGGCGCCCGCGCAGCGGCCCGTCCCCGGCCACCACGAGCCGCGCCCGCACCCCGCGCTCCCCCAGCTCCTCCAGGCAGTCGAGCGCGACCCCCGGCCGCTTCTCCACCGAGAGCCGCGAGCACAGGACGAGCAAAACCTCCTCCACGCGCGCGTGCCGCTCCCGTACGCCCGCGTCCCACAGCTGCGGCCGGCAGCGCGCGAGGTCGACGCCGAGGGGTGCCCGTACGACATTGCGGGCGCCGATGCGCCGGAACTCCCGCTCGGCCCACGCGGTGGTGCACACCACGCGCGCGTAGGCGTGTGCCGTACGGGAGTTGAGGGAGTCGGCGATGCGCCGTGCCGGGGCCGCGGGAACGCCCCAGGTGCGCAGGACGCCGTCGGCGGTCTCGTGGGAGACCATCACGGCGGGCACCCGCGCCCGCCGCGCCCACTCGCCGGTCCAGCGCAGCGTGGTGCGGTCGGACACCTCTATGCGGTCAGGCGCGAGGTCGTCGAGCAGCCGCCGAAGGCGGGCCCGGTCGGCGAGCACCCGGTAGCCCCCGCTGCCCGGAAGGACCGGTCCGGGCAGGGTGACGACGAGGCCCTGCCCCGTCTCCCGCTCCTCGTGCCGCTCCCCCGGCACGACGAGCACGGGCTCGTGCCCGGCGGCCAGGTACCCGGCGCCCAACTCCCGCAGCGCGGTGCGCAGTCCACCGGACCCGGGAGTGACGAAGTTCGCAAGCCGCACGATGCGCAGACTCATGCCGCGCCCCTCTCTCGCCGCAGCTCTCCCCGGAGCACGGGAGCACCCGCCGTACGCCCGTCGAGCACGGCCCCGTAGTGGTCGATGAGCCGGTCCCCGACCGCCTCCCAGGTGCGCCCCTCGACGGCGGCGCGCCCGGCCCTGCCGTACGCCGCGCGCAGCGCCGGGTCGGCCGTCAGGGCCCACACCGCGTCGCGCACGGCGGCCGCGTCGTCCGGCGGTACGAGGAGCCCGGTGCTGCCGGGCTGCACCAGGTCGAGCGGCCCACCGGCGGCGGGCGCGACGACGGGCACGCCGCTGGCCATGGCCTCCTGGACGGTCTGGCAGAACGTTTCGTACGGCCCGGTGTGCACGAAGAGGTCCAACGAGGCGAAGATCCGGGCGAGTTCGTCGCCGGTGCGGCGGCCGAGGAACACCGCGCCGGGCAGGGCGGCGCGCAGCGCGGGCTCGCTCGGCCCGTCCCCGACGACGACCACGCGGACCCCGGCGAGGCCGCAGACCCCGGCGAGCAGGTCCACGCGCTTCTCGGGCGCGAGCCGCCCCACGTACCCGACGATCAGCTCGCCGTCCGGCGCGAGCCTGCGGCGCAGCGTCGGGTCGGCGTGTGCGGGCCGGAAGCGCGCGGTGTCCACGCCGCGCGGCCACAGGTGTACGCGCGGGACGCCGTGCCGGGTCAGCTCGTCGCGGGCCGCGGTGGACGGGGCGAGGGTGCGGTCGGCGGCGCGGTGCACCGTACGGATGCGCCGCCAGGCCGTGGCCTCGCCGGCGCCGACGTACATCCGGGCGTACCCGGCGAGGTCGGTCTGGTAGACGGCGACGGCGGGGACGCCGAGCCGGGCGGCGGCCGCCATGCCGCGCGCGCCGAGCACGAACGGACTGGCCAGATGGACGAGTTGGGCCCGATGGGCGGCGAGTGCGGCGGCGACGCGGCGGCTCGGCAGCGCCACTCGCACCTGCGGATAGCCGGGCAGCGGCAGCGAGCGGATGCGAAGCACCGGACAGGGCCCGTCGGCATCGGGCGGCGCGCCGGGCGCGGCGGGGGCGACGACGAGCGGCTCGTGGCCGCGTCGCAGCAGATGGCGGACGGTCTGCGCGGTGCAGTGGGCCACGCCGTTGACGTCGGGAGGGAAGGACTCGGTGACGATGACTACACGCATACCGGTGTTGTCGTCGCCCGCGGCGTGGCCGCGTCGACATGGATCTTTCCGCCCGCGGAACGTCCCATGAGCGTTCCGGGCCCTTGCAGGGCCCGGCAGTCGTCGCCCAGGGGTCCGGCCCCTGAACTCCGGTCAGACGGCGGAGGCGTCGGGCCCGATCCGGCTGCGTACGGCCGTCTGGACCTCGTCCTCCTCGGCCGGGTCGGCGGCGAGTCTGCGGAGCTGGTCGACGACGCGGGAGTCACCGGTCTCGGCGGTGCGCGCGGCGACCTCGCGGGTGGACTCCTCGCAGTCCCAGAGGCACTCGACGGCGAAGCCCGCGGCGTACGTCGGGTCGGTGGCGGCGAGGGCGCGGGCGGCCCGGCCGCGCAGATGCGACGAGGCCGTCTCGCGGTAGACGTGGCGCAACACGGGGGCGGCGCAGGCGATGCCGAGCCGTCCGGCGCCGTCGACGAGGGTCCAGAGCGTGCAGGCGTCGGGGCCCTCGGAGCGCACGGCCTCGCGCAGCGCGCCGAGCACCAGGTCGGCGTCGGCCGCGCCGCCTCTGCAGGCGAGGACGCGGCCGGCGGCGGCGCCGAGCTCGTCGGCCCGGCCGGCCCAGGCGCGGGCCTGGCGCAGGGCGTCGTCGCCGCGCATCCGCTCGAAGGCGTCGACGGCGGCTTCGACGACGGTCCGCGAGCCGTCGCCCACGGCGGCGGCGATCAGGTCGAGCACGCGCGGGTCCTGGGCGTCGGCGAGGTAGCGCAGGGAGGTGCTGCGGGCGCCGTCGCTGCCGGCCCGTGCGGCGAGGAGGATCTCGTCCCGGTCCTCGGGCCCGGCGACGGCGCTGAGGCAGCGGGCGGCGGACACATGCAGTCCGGCGCCGCGGCCGATGGCCTCGTCGGCCCAGTCGAAGACGGCTCGTACGCTCCAACCGGGGCGTGGGCCCGAGGAGTTGAGCTGCCGCTGCCACTGGGCGAAGGAGCCCTGCTCCTGGGCGGCGCGCACCCGTTCGGCGAGGTCGGCGCGGGTGCCGTCCTCGGTCCAGAGCCGCCAGGGCCGGGGCTCGAAGGCGTCGCGCACGGCGGCGGCGAGTTCGGCCTCGCCCTCGGGGGTGCGCGGGAAGCGGGCGAGGACGGGTTCGGCGAGGGCGCGCAGGGCGTCGTCGTCGTCGCGCACGGCCAGCTCGTCCAGGGCCCAGGTCCAGTTGCTGCCGGAGGCCGCGTACCGCCGCAGGAGCTGCAGCGCGTCCTGCCTGCCGTACGAGGCGAGGTGGCCGAGGACCGCGAGGGCGAGGCCCGTGCGGGTCTCGTCGGTGTCCAGGACGTCCGCCGCGCTGAAGAGGTGCCGCTCGATGCCGTCCAGCTCGCCGTGCAGGTCGAGGTAGAGACGGGCGTAGTACAGGGAGCGGTTCTCGACCTGCCAGTCGTGCCGCGGGTCGCTCAGGACGCAACTGTCGAGAGCCGCGAGGGCCTCGGAGCGGGGTGCCGTGAGCGCGTGCAGCGTGCCGTCGCCGCGGCCCCGCTGGAGCAGGCCGAGCAGAGTGCCACTGGGCGCTATGACCGTGTCGAACATGGAAAAAGCCTCACATCAAGCTGTCGACGCAACAGGGGATCGCGCATTACCTGCCGGCGCAACAACACGTGCGGCTGCCCGTCGTCTCTTGCTTGTCGTAGACCATTTTCCTCTGCCTCTCGTCGTGGCCCGGGTATGGGCCGTCACGGCCCGCGTGCTGCAGCGTCTGCCCAGCAGTCGTGTCCGTGAACCACGACGTCATGATGGACCAGCGGCTTCGGCGGCCGCGACCAGATTTCCGGCTGCTCGCGGACCGCCCCCGTCACCTCGCGGTGACGTGCCGGGTCACTGCGCGTCGAAGAGCTCGAGCAGTTCCGCCTTGCCGAACATCCGCGCCGTGTCCACGGCGGACGGGGTCCCCGCGGACGGGTCGGCGCCGCCTTCGAGGAGGGCCTTGATCACCTCGTCCTCGCCCTTGAAGACCGCGCCGGCGAGCGGGGTCTGGCCGCGGTCGTTGACCCGGCCCGCGTCGGCGCCGCGCGTGAGGAGGGCACGGACCGCGTCGGCGTGCCCGTGGTAGGCGGCGAGCATCACGAGGGAGTCGCCGCGGTCGTTGGTGAGGTTCACCGGGACGCCGGCGTCGACGTAGGCGGCGAGCGCCTCCGTCTCGCCCTGCCGCGCGAGATCGAAGATCTTCGTGGCGAGCTCCACGACCTCCGGATCGGGGGCTTCAGTCATCGGCAGGACCGCCTTTCGCAGTGAGCAGTGGGTCGGCCGCGAGGTGGGCCGTACGAGTGAATCGCCAGCGTACTGCCCCTGTCGGCACATGACCGCGCGTGTCCGAGGCGAAGATCACCGCGGCTCCGGCGGGTCGGCCGGGGACGCCCGAGCGGCTCAGAACACAGAGCCAGATTGGGGAAATCGGCGAAATTTCATCCGTTTGCAGCTTTTGTCGTATGGATACATGCTGTGAGCCTGGAAGAACTCATGGTGACTGTCCCCACATCAACCAGGAGAAACCGTCATGATCCTGTCTATCTCGGGCGTAGTGCTGCTCGGCATCATCGTCTTTCTGTTCTTCCGCAAGGACGGACTGAAGGCGTCCCACGCTCTGGTCTGCGCCCTGTTCGGCTTCTACCTCGCGGGCACCGCCATCGCCCCGAGCATCAAGGCCGGCGGCCAGAGCCTGGCCAGCCTGCTCGGCGGGATCAAGTTCTGACCTTCCGGCCCACCCCGCGCGACAACTCCAGGAGACCGACGTGGCCAGGCGACCACTCCCCCGCATCCTCACCAGCGGCACCGCTTCTCTCGCTCGCAGCAGAGAGCTCGCCAGGACGGCCGCCGACAGCGCCACCGACGTCCTCCACCCCCTGATCACGATCACCAGGGGCCTGCGCCGCCTCGCAACCGCCGGGCGGCGCAAATGGACCGAGACCCCCAAGGACCGTCGCGGCCCGCTGCTGTTCTTCACCGCCGCCGTGATCCTCGTCGTGGCCCTCATCCCGTACGGGCCGCTGCTCGGCCTGGTCACGCTGATGGCGGCGGCCGCATGGCACGGCCGCGACCGCACCCCCGTGCAGACCGGCCGCGACGAGACCCAGGTCGAGCGACTGCGCTCGCTGTACGAAGCGCTCGTCCCCTACTTCTCCGTGGCCGAGGACCCGAGCCCGCTGTACGCACACGGCGGCGACTGGGAGAAGGCCTTCGGCGGCTACGACTTCGACGACGACAACCGGCTCACCCGGCTCGTCGTGCGCTACCCCGCCTACTTCGCCGACGGCGAGGCCGCCGCCCGCGCCCGGATCGAGCAGTTGCTGCACGCCAAGTCGGGCCGCGGCCGCGAGTACCGCTTCGGCTGGGACGAGGAGGGCAACCAGCTCACGTTGACCGTCCTCGACCCGCTGCCCACCGACATCGCCGTGCAGCGCTTCGTCACCTCGCCCGGCGAGACCGTCCTCGGCTTCACCGACGGGACCTCCGTGCAGCGCACCCTGCCCGTGACGGACGGCGGGCAGGAGCAGCGGGACGTACCGCCCGTGGTGTGGCGCACCGGCATCCGCTCCACCGAGCCGCACCTGCTCGCCGTCGGCCAGCCCGGCAGCGGCACCACCTCGCTGCTCCGCTCGATCGCCGTGCAGGCGCTGCAGGACGGCGACGTGGTGATCGTGGAGGGCAGCGGCACGGGAGAGTACGCGTGCCTGGTGGGCCGGGCCGGCGTCCTCGCCGTGGAGTGCGGCCTGGCCGGGGCGCACGCGACGCTCGAATGGGCCGCCAACGAGACGGAGCGCCGGCTGATCGCCGCCAACCGCGCCCGGCAGGCGGGCCTGCCCACGCCCGAGGACTGCAAGCGCCCGCTGTGGATCCTGCTCGACCGGCCGTCCGCGCTCGGCCACCTGGCCGCGGCGGACGGCGTCGGCGACCCGCAGTCGCTCCTCCAGGTGCCGCTGCGGCACGGCCGGGTGGCCGCCGTGACGGTCGTCGTGGCCGAGCAGTTCGACTGCCTCGACGCACTCGCCGAACCGGTACGCCAGCACACCCGGGCCCGCGTCGCGCTCGGCCCGGCGAGCCCCGCCCAGCTGGCCGAGGTGCTCGGCCTCGCACCGTGCACGACGCCCACCCCCGACGTCCCGCCGGGCCGCGGCTACGCCCGCCTCGGCTCGGGCCCGGTCCACCGCCTCCAGGTCCCGGCCACCCCCGACCCGTACGACGACGCGACGAGCGACTCCCACCGCAGGGCGGTCCTCGACCTGCTCCCCGACCGCGTCCACCCGACCGAGCCGGAGCCGGTGGCGGCGGAGGGCTAGCCCGCTGGGGCCGGCCCTGAAGGGGCGCGGGGAACTGCGCGACCAGCCACCGCGGCGCGGCAGCCGAAAAGGCCCCGGGGAGGGGGTCCGCGGGGCGCAGCCCCCAGGAGCTGTCCGCAGGGCTTTCGGGAAGGGGCGGGGAGGGGAAAACCCAGGCCCCGCCCCACCCTCACGCCACAAACGTCCGCGGCGCCTCCGCCCCCGTCCCCGCCCCCGAAGCCACCAGACGCGCCGCCGCCGCCAGCCGCACCGCAGCCTCCTCGGCCACCGCACCGCCCACGGTGAACGGCAACCGCACGTACCCCTCGAAAGCCCCGTCGACCCCGAAGCGCGGCCCCGAGGGCACACGGACGCCGACCCGTTCGCCGAGCTCGGCCAGGCGCGAGCCGGAGAGGCCGCCGGCCCGCACCCACAGCGTGAGTCCACCGCTCGGCACCTCGAACTCCCAGTCCGGCAGCTCGCGTCGGACAGCGGCCACCAGGGCGTCGCGGTTCTCCCGGGCCTGCAGCCGCCGGACGTCGACCGCCTCCTCCCAACCGCCCGTGCTCATCAGCCAGTTGACGGCGAGCTGTTCCAGGACAGGCGTGCCCAGGTCCGCGTACGCACGCGCCGAGACCAGGCTGCGGATCACGTCGGGGGCGGCCCGCACCCAGCCGATCCGCATGCCCGCCCAGAACGCCTTGCTGGCCGAGCCGACCGTGATGACGGTGGCGCCGCCCGGGTCGAAGGCGCAGACGGGGCGCGGGAGTTCGAGGTCGTCGTCGAGCCACAGCTCCGACATCGTCTCGTCGGCGACGAGCACCGTGCCCGCCGAGCGCGCCGCCTCGACCAGGCCGCGCCGCTGCGCGTCGTCGGGCAGCGCGCCGGTGGGATTGTGGAAGTCGGCGACGACGTACGCGAGTCGCGGCGCGGAGTCGCGCAGGACCTGCCGCCAGCGGTCCATGTCCCAGCCGCTCAGCCCCTCGGCCATGGCGACGGGCACGAGGCGCGCGCCCGCCTCCCGCATCAGCTGCAGGATGTTCGCGTACGACGGGGACTCCACGGCGATGCGCTCGCCGCGGCCGGCGAAGAGGTGGCAGATCGCGTCGATCGCGCCCATCGCCCCGGTGGTGACCATGATCTGCTCGGGCATGGTGGGGATGCCGCGCGCGGTGTACCGGTCGGCGATCATCTCGCGCAGCGCGGGAAGACCGGCCGGGTAGTCGCCGTGCGTGTGCGCGTACGGCGGCAGCTCCTCCAGGGCGCCCTGCACGGCGCGGGTGAGCCAGGGCTCGGGGGCGGGCAGCGCCGCGCAGCCCAGGTCAATCATGGAGCCGAGCGCCTCGGGCGGGAGCGGTTCGAGGCCGCGCGCGGGCAGCGGGTTCCCGGCCGGCACGGCGGTCCAGCTGCCCGCGCCCCGGCGGGACTCCAGGAAGCCCTCGCCGCGCAGCGCCTCATAGGCGGCGGCGACGGTGGTGCGGCTGACGTTCAGGGAGAGGGCCAGCTCGCGCTCGGCGGGCAGCCGGGCGGCCACGGGCACGCGGCCTTCCAGGACGAGCAGCCGGATGCCGTCGGCGAGCGCACGGTAGGCGGGCGGGCGGCGGCCGGGGCCCGCCGGGCGCTCCTGCTGCGAGCCGATCAGCCGGGCCAGCTGCCCGGACCCCACCGCTGAAGTCCACTGCGCCATCGCGACCAGTCCACCTTCCCCGAATTGGCCATGGTTGGCTCTGCCTGACAGGCCACAGAGTGTCATGGGTCAGGCAACTGGCACCACATCCGTCCATCCAGCAGAACCCACGGGAGCAGATCTTGTCCGAGACACCCAGCGCGCGCAGCGCCCAACTGCCGCGCCGCATCGTGCAGTTGTACGTCGGGCTCGCGCTGTACGGCGCGAGCTCAGCACTGCTCGTCCGCGCCGGCCTCGGGCTCGAACCCTGGAACGTCCTCCACCAGGGCCTCGCCGAGCTGACCGGCCTGACCATCGGCGTCGTCTCGATCATCGTGGGCGCCGCGGTGCTCCTGATGTGGATCCCGCTCAGGCAGAAGCCCGGCCTCGGCACGATCTCCAACGTGTTCGTGGTCGGCCTCGCCATGGACGGCACCCTGGCCCTGGTCCCGGACGCGCACGCCCTGGCCGTACGCATCCCGCTGCTCGTCGGCGGCATCGTCCTGAACGGCGCCGCGACCGGGCTCTACATCTCGGCGCGCTTCGGGCCCGGTCCGCGCGACGGCCTGATGACCGGCCTCAACCAGGTCACGGGCCGCTCGATCCGGCTGATGCGCACCGCGATCGAGATCGCCGTGGTGGCCGTCGGCTTCCTGCTCGGCGGCACCGTCGGCGTCGGCACCGTGCTCTACGCCCTCTCCATCGGCCCGCTCGCCCAGCTGTTCCTGCGCGTCTTCGCCATCCCCGCGGCGGACGGCGTCAGCACCGTGGTCGCCGGCTCGCAACCGAAGCGGGCGATACTGCGACGGTGAGCACCGTCCCGCCGCGCCCCCGGCACCCCTACCTCGACGCCCCCGCCCCGATCGCCTTCGCCCACCGGGGCGGCACGGCGGACGGCCTGGAGAACACCGCGGTCGCCTTCCGCCGCGCCGTCGACTCCGGCTACCGCTATCTGGAGACCGACGTCCACGCGACGGCCGACGGGAAGCTCGTCGCCTTCCACGACGCGACCCTGGACCGGGTCACCGACAGCGGCGGCAGAATCAGCACCTATAAGTGGGCGGAAATGCAGCACGCGCGCGTGGCGGGCAGCGAACCCGTCCCCCTCTTCGAGGACCTGCTCGAAGAGTTCCCCGAGGCCTGCTGGAACGTCGACATCAAGGCCGAGCCCGCGCTCCGGCCGCTCGTCGACCTGATCCGCCGCACGCGCGCGTGGGACCGGGTCTGCGTCGGCTCGTTCTCCGAGTCCCGCGTGGCCCGCGCGCAACAGCTGGCCGGCCCCCGCCTCGCGACCTCCCTCGGCACCCGCGGCGTCGCCGCCCTGCGGCTGCGCTCGTACGGGATACCCGCCGCGCTGCGCCGTTCCGCGGTGGCCGCGCAGGTGCCCGAAGTGCAGTCCGGGGTGCGGGTGGTGGACCACCGCTTCGTACGGACCGCGCACGCCCTGGGACTCCAGGTGCACGTATGGACCGTGAACGACCGGGAACGGATGGCGGCGCTCCTGGACCTCGGAGTCGATGGCATCATGACCGATCATCTCGGGACCCTTGTCGAGGTCCTGAAGGAGCGCGGCGCCTGGGAGTGACAGCCCGGGAGGACCCGCGGCGCTCGACGGTCTACGGGGACGGCGAGGGGACTGTGGTGGGCGGGGACACCGTGCGTTCTGCGGAAACGGGCGACAAGGCCGAGCGGCGACGCGAGCAACGCGGCTGGTACTTCTACGACTGGGCGGTCTCGGTCTACTCGACGAGCGTCCTGACCGTGTTCCTCGGCCCCTATCTGACCTCGGTCGCCGAGTCGGCCGCGGACCCCGACGGGTTTGTGCACCCGCTCGGCATCCCGGTCAGGGCCGGCTCGTTCTTCGCGTACGCGGTCTCCCTGTCGATCATCGTGGCCGTGCTCGTGATGCCGCTCGCGGGCGCGGCCGCGGACCGCAGCGGCCGCAAGAAGCCCCTGCTCGCGGTCTCCGCGTACGTCGGCGCGGGGGCGACCGCCGGGATGTTCTTCCTCGACGGCGACCGCTATCTGCTCGGCGGCCTGCTCCTGGTCGTCGCGAACGCCTCGCTCGGCGTCTCCATGGCGCTCTACAACGCGTACCTCCCGCAGATCGCCGAGCCCGACGAGCGCGACGCCGTCTCCTCCCGAGGCTGGGCCTTCGGCTACGCCTCGGGCGCGCTCGTCCTGATCCTGGACCTCGTCCTCTACAGCGCGCACGACTCCTTCGGCCTGGACGAGGCGACAGCCGTACGCATCTGCCTCGCCTCGGCCGGGGTGTGGTGGGGCGCGTTCACGCTGGTGCCGCTGCGCCGGCTGCGGGACCGCGGGACCGTCGCGCAGACAGGCCCGGCCGAAGGGCTCGGCGGCTGGCGGCAGTTGATCGCGACCCTGCGCGACATGCGCCGCCACCCGCTCACCCTCGCCTTCCTGCTCGCCTACCTGGTCTACAACGACGGCGTCCAGACGGTGATCTCGCAGGCCTCGATCTACGGCTCCAAGGAGCTGGGCCTGGACCAGACCACACTCATCGTCGCCGTGCTCCTGGTCCAGCTGCTCGCCGTGGCCGGCGCCCTCGGCATGGGCCGCCTCGCGCGGACCTACGGCGCCAAGCGGACGATCCTCGGCTCCCTCGTGGCCTGGACGCTGACGATCGGCGCCGGGTACTTCCTGCCCGCCGGCGCGCCCGCCTGGTTCTTCGCCCTCGCCGCCGGCATCGGCCTGGTCCTCGGCGGCACCCAGGCCCTGTCCCGCTCGCTCTTCTCGCACCTGGTGCCGCGCGGCAAGGAGGCCGAGTACTTCTCCGCGTACGAGATGAGCGACCGCGGGATGAGCTGGCTCGGGCCGCTGGTCTTCGGGCTCACCTACCAGCTGACGGGCAGCTACCGGGACGCGATCGTCTCCCTCGTGGCCTTCTTCGCGCTGGGCTTCCTGCTGCTCGCACGGGTCCCGGTGCGGCGCGCGGTGGCCGCCGCGGGCAACCCCGTACCGGACCGGATTTAGCCCCGGAGGGCAAAGGCCGGTAGTGTACGCCTTTGGCCTGCCGGACGGACCGTTCCTGCGCGGTAAAGAAGCAACAACGCTGGGTGACATCTGGTTGCAGATGTGACAAACCGGACGCTGGTGGGTACAACAAGGGGCGGCTACGACGGCGACGCATGACCCGGAACGGGAATCTTTACCGCCGACCGGACGTTGACCGGATGACGACGACAGCGACACCTGTCCTGTGGGCGACAAGCCCGGGAGGCACGATTCATGAGTGAGCGAGCTCTTCGCGGCACGCGCCTCGTGGTGACCAGCTACGAGACGGACCGCGGCATCGACCTGGCCCCGCGCCAGGCCGTGGAGTACGCATGCGACAACGGCCATCGCTTTGAGATGCCGTTCTCGGTGGAGGCGGAAATTCCGCCGGAGTGGGAGTGCAAGGTCTGTGGGGCCCAGGCACTCCTCGTTGACGGCGACGGCCCCGAAGAGAAGAAGGGCAAGCCCGCGCGTACGCATTGGGACATGCTCATGGAGCGGCGCACCCGCGAGGAGCTGGAGGAGGTCCTGGCCGAGCGCCTGGCCGTCCTGCGCTCCGGTGCCATGAACATCGCGGTGCATCCGCGCGACAGCCGCAAGTCCGCGTAACCCTGCGTACGTAAGCGACTATCGCAAAGAGCCGTGGGCGCGAGCACAGCGATGTGCGCGCACCCACGGCTCTTTGTCGTACCCGGATTCGACTCGTACGCGTACGAGAATTCGGGGCGTACGCGTACGAGTCGCCGGGCGCGCGCTCAGCCGGTGAGCGGCGGGCGGGGGCCCTGGTCGCGCGGCTCCTCGGGGGCCGAGGGGGCGTCGTCGCGGATGACCTCGCCCTGGACGACCTTGCCGTCGGGGCGGTGGATACGGGCCTGCTGGAAGGCGTTCTCGAACGTCCCCGGGCCCGCCTTCCGGATCCGGCGCTCCATGCTGCGCTCGACGCGCTTGGTCAGCAGACCGCGCACCGGCGGCAGCAGAAGCAGCAGCCCCAAGCCGTCCGACACGAGGCCGGGCAGCATCAGGAGCAGACCGGCGATCATCGTCAGGGCGTTGCCGCCCGCGCGTTCGCTGCGCTCGGGCATCTCGCCTCGCTGAACCTGCTGGAGCTGTTCGGTCCAGCCCTTGAAGGCCCGGCGCCCGGCGCGCTTGATGACCACGCCGCCGAGCACGAGCCCGGCCGTCAGCAGCAGGAACACGGTGAACCCACCCCAGGCGGAGGCCACCTGGGTGAGCAGCCAGATCTCCAGCACCATCCATGCGGCGATGCCGAGGGGCACGTACCTGCGCAGCTTGGAGCGTGAGGCCGGGCGGAAGGGCGGAGACGGAGTGCCGGTCGTCATAGTCCCAGTGTGCCGAATGCCGTGTGCGGGGCACATAAGCGGGGGCGCCGAAGATCGGCGCCCCTTGATGCGTCTGCGTGCGAGGGTTCAGCGTTTGCGGCCGAGGACGCGGGAGGGTTCAGCGTTTGCGGCCGAGGACGCGGGAGGGTTCAGCGTTTGCGGCCGAGGACGCGGCCGATCCTGCCCGCCCGCTCCTCCACGCCCCACGCCGCGACCCGCCACAGGGCCTCGAGCGCGATGTCGCGGCTCATCTTGGAGTCGCCGTACTCGCGCTCCACGAAGGTGATGGGCACCTCGATGACGTGGTAGCCGGCCTTGAGGGCGCGGCGGGCCAGGTCGATCTGGAAGCAGTAGCCCTGCGAGGCGACCTCGTCGAGGCCGAGCCCCTCCAGGGTCTCCTTGCGGAAGGCGCGGTAGCCGCCGGTGACGTCGCGCAGCGGGACGTCCAGGAGGAGGCGGGAGTAGAGGCTGCCGCCGCGGGAGATGAACTCGCGGGACTTGGGCCAGTTGACGATGCGTCCGCCCGGCACCCAGCGCGAACCGAGCACCAGGTCCGCGCCCTTGAGCGCGGTGAGCAGCCGGGGCAGCTCCTCGGGCTTGTGCGAGCCGTCGGCGTCCATCTCGACCAGCACGCCGTAGCCGTTGTCGATGCCCCAGCGGAAGCCGGCGAGGTACGCGGCGCCGAGGCCTTCCTTGCCCTTGCGGTGCAGCACATGGACCTGGTCGTCGGTGGCGGCCAGCTCGTCGGCGAACTTCCCGGTGCCGTCAGGGCTGTTGTCGTCGGCGACAAGGACGTGCGCCTCGGGCACGGCGGCTCGTACCCGGCTCACGATCGGCTTGATGTTCTCGGCCTCGTTGAACGTCGGGATGATCACCAACGCTGTGCCGAGCGGGCCGTACTGCCGCTGACCGCCGTCCTTCACTGCTGCCCCTTAAGTCCGTACGCAGATCCTCCACCATAGTGGGCGGACCTTACTGAGCCGTAGGTGCAGGGGGAAGGTGTCGGCGGAGAGCCGCCGCTGCGGCAGCGGATCGGGGCCCGGCGCCCTTCGGGCCGACCTGGGACCCGCTGGCTGCGGGTCGACCGAAAGCCGTTGTCTACTGAGCGTCCGGGCCCCACCCGGGTCACACCTGCCGACCGGGCTGGACCTGCCTGCGCCCCCGAGGCGCGGCTGCTGGACCTGGCTCCCAGTGGTGGTGTTCCGGTGCGGTACACCACCCCATGGCCCAGCGGCGTCGACGACTGCGTGGAGGTGTCCCGGTCGGACGTCCTGTGGTGGACCCGGCCGAACCTACCCGCCTCGGTCCGCCGTCTGTCAATAGCCGTCCGACCTGCCGCGTTCGCTCAAGTCCCCTGCTCAGCACGGAGGATACGCAGGTCGCACGACCGTCCGGCGGCCCCGTCCCACACCCTTGCGACCCGGCACATCACCCACCCGGCCGTACGAACACGGTCCGCCCGCCGACCACCGTCCGCAGGCAGAACGGGAGTTCGGCGCCGGGGCTCAGGTCGGGCAGTCCCGGCGTGCCGGAGCGGGGGTCGGTGGACCAGCGGGCGACGCGGTCGTCGGGGGCCTGGACGACCAGCTCGTCGGCGCGCCACACCGCGTAGTCCGCGGGCGCTCCGGGCACGAGGACGCCCGCGTCGTCCCGGCCCATGGCCCGCCAGCCGCCGCGCGTGTGAGCGGTGAAGGCGGCCCGTACGGAGACCCGGTGCTCCAGGGTGCGGTGGAAGGCGGCGGCGCGCACGGTGCCCCAGGGGTCGAGCGGGGTGACCGGGGCATCGGAGCCGAAGGCGAGCGGCACGCCCGAACGCAGCAGCGCCGCATACGGGTTGAGGGTGCGGGCGCGGTCGACGCCGAGGCGGTCGGCGTACATGCCGTCCTCACCGCCCCACAGCGCGTCGAAGCCGGGCTGCACGGAGGCGGTGAGCCCGAACTCGGCGAAGGCTGCGACGGTTTCGGGGGTGAGCATCTCGGCGTGCTCGACGCGGTGCCGGGCGGCCCTGATGCGTTCGATGCCGAGCTTGTCGGCCGCGGCGCGCATGCCCTCGACGACCGCGGTGAGGGCGGCGTCACCGATGGCGTGGAAGCCGGCCTGGATGCCCCCCTCGGTGCAGGCCGTGACATGGGCGGCGACGGCAGCGGCGTCGAGGTAGGCGGCGCCGGTGTGCGGGGCGTCGGCGTAGGGCTCGTGCAGGCAGGCGGTGTGCGAGCCGAGAGCGCCGTCGACGAAGAGGTCGCCGGCCGCTCCGATAGCGCCGAGGGCACGGATGCGGTCGGCGTCGGCGGGCGAGGCGACCTGCTCGGCCCAGTAGCCGAAGACCCGCGGGCCGGGCTCGCTCGCGGCGAGGCCGAGGAGGCCGATGAAGTCGGACTCGGAGGAGATGGTGGGGCCCGCGCACTCGTGCAGGGAGCCGATGCCGAGCGACGCCGCGTGCCGGCGCGCGGCACGCTGGGCCTCGGTGCGCTGTTCCTCGCCGAGCGCGGCCTGGGCGGCGGCGCGCACCGCGTGGTGGGCGTCCTTGGTGAGCGGGGCGTCGGGCTCGTATCCGGGGCGTTCGGTGATGCCGGGGACGAGGTCGAGGAGCGCGGTGCTGACGACGGCGGAGTGGACGTCGATCCGGGAGAGGTACAGCGGGCGGCCGCCGGCGGCCTCGTCGAGCTCGGCGCGCGACGGCGGGCGGCGCTCGGACCAGCGCGCCGCGTCCCAGCCGTGCCCGAGCAGGACCGGGTCGTCGGGGTGGGCGGCGGCGTGGGCGCGGACGAGGGCGAGGGCCTCGTCGAGGCCGCGGGCGCCGGAGAGGTCGAGTCCGGTCAGGGCGAGGCCGGTCGCGGTGGTGTGCACGTGGGCGTCGGTGAACGCCGGGGTGACCAGGGCGCCTTCGAGGTCGACGACTTCTTCGACGCCGCTCGCGAAGGCGTCCGCGGCGCCTTCGGAGCCGACCCAGGCGATGTGGCCGCGCTCGACGACCATCGCGGTGGCGAAGGGGTCGGCGGGGCTGTGGATGTCGCCGCCGCGCAGCAGCACGGTGCGGTGGCCGTCGTCGTCGGCGGCCGTGGAGGGGGTGGTGCGCTCACTCATGGGGTCCAGTCTCGCGCTTGCCTCGCGGGGGCGATTGCAGGGGGGGTGCGGGTCGATGTCCCGCGGACAGACTCCGGGGCTTCGCCCACGGACCCCCGGGTCGTGTCTCTACTGCCGGTCCGCTGTGGTTGGTCGCGCCCACGCGGCGCAGCCGCCGATGTCACAGCCCCGCGCCCCTGGGGTACGGCTCCGCCGCCCCCTCAGATGCGCGGTGGGCGGGCCTCGTACGGGGTGGAGAGGACCACCGTTGTGCGGGTGGAGACTCCGGCGAGGGAGCGGACGCGGCTGAGCAGGTCCTCCAGCTCCAGCGGCGTGGCGACGCGCACCTTGAGGATGTAGTTCTCGTCGCCCGCGACGCTGTGGCAGGCCTCGATCTCCGGTACGCCGGCGAGGCGGTCCGCGATGTCGTCGGGGGCGCTGGGGTCGAAGGGCTTGACCGAGATGAACGCCGTCAGCGGCAGGCCGACCTCCTCCGGGTCGACGACGGCCGCGTACCCACGGATGACGCCGCGCTGTTCGAGCCGGCGCACGCGCTGGTGCACCGCCGACGTGGACAGGCCTGTGGCCTTGCCGAGGTCGGTGTAGCTCATCCGCCCGTCCTTGACGAGCAGCTGCACGATCTGACGGTCGAGGTCCTCCATGCCCTGAACCTACAGGGCGGTGATCTCTCGGGACAGCCGGTGTCCGCTGGGCGGATGGTCGACGTGCCGGGAGCGCCCGGAACCCGGCGGCGCGAACGGCGCGCGAAGGTGGCGCGAGGTGCGCAACTGCCCACCCCTGTACGGCGTCTGACCGGGAGACAACGAACGAGAGGCGCCGTCGGACGTCGATCCGTCGCCTGGACCACCCAGCGGACACCGGTTTCCACACCCCGGACATCCGCACCCGCGACAGGCGTGTGACGAACGCCACAGGTTTATGGGCACGGTCCGCACAGTGGACGCGATTACCCGTACGACGAGACGGGCAATGCTTGCTGTGGTCGAGGCCGCAGCGCCCGGCCGGCCCACCCGAGGGGGAGAGTCCCATGCAGAGTGTGAAGCGCCCTGGCCGCACTGCCCGGAACCGGCAGCAGCCTGTCGTCGAGCCCGTATCGGAGGGCGTCGAACCCGGCGCCGACGGAGCCGAGGACACGTTCGACGCGTACGACACCTTCGAGATGTACCGGGTGATCTGCCCGGACTGCGCTCAGCCCATCGCGCTCCTGGCGGACGAGGACGTCCTGCCCGAGCACGCCAAGTGCCCCACTCCCTGGAACCCGTTCGGGCTGCAGGTCTGCTCCGGCACCGGCCGCTCGGCCACCGACGCCCGCCCCGCCGACGAGAGCGAGGAGGTCCAACAGCAGGACACCGCCCTGCTGTTGACGCTCCCTCAGGGGCTGGACTGGCGCACGCAGCCCTTCTCCCACGTCGGCGGCCCCGGCTCGCGGCCCATCAAGGTCCCGCAGCTGCACCGCGCCGCCTGAGTGCTGACGCTCGCTCAACTCCAGTAGCTGCCCTGCACCATGGCCGTCAGGCTGTCGTGGTGCAGGATCAGCCGGTCCGGGTCATCGGGCACGGCGGCCTCGCCGAAGTGGACCTGCCGGTACGCCACACGCAGCATGACGACGGCGTGCCGCAGGGCCGCGTACAGCGTGTAGAAGTCCATGTCGCGCGGCGTGTGGCCGGTGAGTTGTGCGTACCGGGCCTCGATGCGGTCGCGGCGCAGGAACTCCGGCAGTCCGGGCTGGCCGAAGGACACGGTCAGGTCCTGGAAGAAGCGGTGCAGATAGACCGTCCAGCCGAGGTCGACCTCGCGCGGGGCGAGCGCCGCCATCTCCCAGTCGAGGACGGCCGCCGGGGCGAAGCCGTCGTAGATGACGTTACCGATGCGGGCGTCGCCCCAGTTGAGGACGGGTGCGCCCTCGTCCTGCGGCCACAGTTCGGCGAGCCGGTCGAAGGCGCGCTCGATCAGCGGTGAGCGCGGCCGGCCGTCCACCACCCAGGCGTAGTACGCCCGTTGGGCCGCCACGTGCCGCCGCAGCGGGCTGCCCTCGCCCGGCAGCTGAAGGAACCGGGCCCGCTCGACGGGGAAGCGGTCGTGCAGCCGCGCGAGGATCTTCAGCGTCGCGTCCTCGAGCCCGGCCCGTTCGGCGTCGCTCGCGGAGTGCAGCCAGTTGCCCTCGTACGTGTAGGGCATGACGTCCGGTGGCACGCGGCCCTCCTTGCGCTCCATGACGAAGAAGGGCGCGCCGAGCGGTTCGGGGTCCTCCTCCAGCCACAGCACGCGCGGCACCGGTATGCCGGTGTGCTCGCCGACCAGGCGCATGGTGTCGTACTGCCGCCGCATGTCGTAGACCGGGAAGATCGTGTACGCGTCGGGGTCTGCGGCGAGGCGCAACGCGCAGGCGCGCACGGGTGGTTGGGGGTGGTCTAGGTCGAAGAGCAGGGTCTCGCTCGACATGCCGTTGGACTCGGGCACGGACACGCCGGTCGCCCTGGCGCCGGGCAGGCGGGTGTCCAGCCAGGCGGTGAGGCGGCGGGCGAGCCGTTCCGGGTCTCGGGTGGTGGTGCGGGGCCGGGGCGCCGTGGCCATCGCGAACTCCCTTCGCTGGTGGGCATGTTGGCGGGCGCGCTGCGGGGGTCTGAATTTTTCATGTCACAGTGAGACACAAAAAATTCAGGGGGCCACCGAGTCGAAGCCCGTGAAGCCGCTGGGGTCGTGGCGGCCGAAGCTGCCGTGCTCGAAGATGCCGTGGCCGATCCGCCCGTCGAGGGTGAAGCGGGCGGCGTGGTCGGTGACCCCGTACGCGGCGAGCGGGTGGGCGGACGGGTCGGACAGGTCGTAGCTGCGGCGGTCGGTCCAGCCGCGGCCGCGCCAGGTGCCGTGCTGCCAGTCGTCGGCGGGCGGGTAGCCGGCGCCGATCGCGAGCGGCGAGGAGGCCAGGACCTGCACGCCGAGTTCGAGGGGTTTACGCGCCGGGTCGGTCAGGTGGATCACGGCGCGCTCGGGGTGGCGGGTGCCGGGGCGGTAGGTGATGTCGGTGTGCGGCCAGCCGAGTTGGACGTCGCGCCGGCCGTTGCGCACGAGCAGCGCCTCGTTGAGGGACCGGTGCCCGTCGGCGTCCTCCTGAACGATCACCATCATGAAGCGGTCCTCGAAGGCCACCGGCGCCCAGATCCAGTGGAAGCCCTCCGTCCGGTGCTCTTCGGCGGCGCGACCACCGTCCTCGCCGGGGATCGGGCGCACACCCCAGCTCCGGTCCCTGGTCGCCGTCCACTCCCCCGGCGTCACGGCGATCTCCTCGCCACCGACCCGGATCGTGCCGCTCGGCCGCCCGGCCTGTACGAATCGGCGCCCTTCCAGGGTGAGCCGGTCGCCGCGCCGCTGGGTGTGGTGCGGCTCCCAGACGGCCGGGAAGTCCGCGTTCCACTCGATGTCGCACGCGAGGGATTCGGGCCCTTCGGCCGCGCACTGCAGGCGGATGCGCTGGAGGGGGCGGTCGACGGTGAGGCTGAGGGGGCCGACGGCGAGGTTCATCCGGTCGTCGCCGAGGGCGTCCGAGGCGCGTACGGCGTGCAGGGTGTCGCCGATGCGCAGGGTGGCGTAGGCGTCGATCACCCCGATGTTGGGGTAGACGCCGAGGCCGAGGATGAGCAGGGCCCGGCCCTCGTGGTCGAAGACGTGGAAGATGCAGCGGTCGTAGGCGTTCCGGTCACTGGTGGCGACGTGCTTCATCGACAGCGGGACCTGGTGCACGGGGTACTCGTCGAGCGGAACGGGACGGTCGTCGGTCATGGCTCGCCTCCCTGGACGCACAGCGATGGGCGTCGCACGGAGGGGTGCGGCCCCCGGCGGCGCAGATGACGGTACGTCAGATCCGCTGTGGGGGGCCAGGGTCGTGCCGGGGTCAGGGCCTGAACTGACGCCCGAATTCCTGGAACGGTGACCGGTGGTGCATATGCGGCGTTGGCCGGGCATGACCGCCTTGCATGAAGCGATCGGCCGGCGCCGACGCACGCTTTACGTCCCCGCTCCCGGAGAATCGGTTCAGCAAGCGCCGCAGGCCGCTGACCAGCTGGGTCTGCGTCCGTCGGATCCGCCGATCTACCGGGCGATGATGCGGTCCTGGGCGGGCCGGGGTCTGACGCTGCCGGGGCGCCGGGATGCGGAGTGGGTGCGGCTCGCGGCGCCGATCGTACGTACGGGACAGTTCGGCTCGACGACCCCGTTCAGCGCACACCCGATGCAGCAGGCCACCGGCGGTCAGGAGGCCTACCACGGCGGCGAGGGCAGGGCAGCACTGCCGGCGGGGGCGGAGGGCTGATCGGCGCCCCGCACCGAACGCGGGCCGAGGGCCCGAGGCGGGCTCGGCTCACGCCGGGAGCCGAGCCGCGCCGCGCCCGCCGTAGGCCGGCGCGGCCTGCGCGTCGCCGCTACTTCGACTCCGGGCCCACCAAGTGGCGGGCGATCACGACGCGTTGGATCTGGTTGGTGCCCTCGACGATCTGCAGAACCTTCGCTTCGCGCATGAGGCGTTCGACGGGGAAGTCCTGCGTGTAGCCGTACCCCCCGAGCACCTGGACGGCGTCCGTGGTGACGCGCATCGCGGTGTCGGTGCAGAACAGCTTGGCCATGGCGGCCTGTCGGGAGAACGGCAGGCCCGCGTCGCGCAGCCGGGCCGCCGAGAGGTAGAGGGCGCGGCCGGCCTCTATCTGCGTCGCCATGTCGGCCAGCATGAAGCGCAGGCCCTGGAAGTCGGCGATGGGGTGGCCGAATTGGCGGCGGTCCTTGGCGTACGCCGCGGCCTCGTCCAAAGCGGCCTGGGCCACGCCGATCGCGCAGGCGGCGATGCCGAGGCGGCCGGAGTCGAGGGCGGAGAGGGCGATGGCGAAGCCCTGACCCTCCTCGCCGAGCCGGCGGGCGTCGGGGACCCGCACGCCGTCGAAGTGGAGCTGAGAGGTGGGCGAGCCCTTCATGCCCATCTTCCGCTCTGGCGCGGCGGCGGACAGCCCCTCGGCGTCGCCCGGCACCAGGTAGGCCGTGATCCCCTTGGGGCCTTCGCCGCCGGAGCGGGCCATGACCGTGTAGAAGTCGGCGATGCCGCCGTGGGTGATCCAGGCCTTGCTGCCGTCGATCACCCAGCCGTCCCCGTCCCGTACGGCCTTCGTGCGCAGCGAGGCGGCGTCGGAGCCGGCGGCGGGCTCGGAGAGGCAGTACCCCCCGAGGAGGCCGCCGCCGAGCATCGCCGGGAGGTGCTCGGCCTGCTGCTCCTTCGTCCCGTACCCGGCGAGGGCGTGGGCGGCCAGCGTGTGCACACTGACGCCGAGGCCGACGGTGAGCCGGGCCGCGGCGAGCTCTTCGAGGACCTGGAGATAGACCTCGTACGGCTGGTCGCCGCCGCCGAACTCCGAGTCGTACGGCAGGCCGAGGAGGCCTGACTCGGAGAGCAGGGTGAAGACTTCGCGCGGGAACCGCCCCGCTTCCTCGCCCTCGGCTGCGGCCGGGGCGATCTCGCGCTGCGCGATCTCGCGGACGAGTGCGAGGAGGTCGCGGGCCTCCTCCGTGGGCAACTGACGCTCCACCTGCTGGTGCGGCGCACGGTCCGACATGTCGTCGCTCTCCTCCCTGTCGGGCGCTGCGGCGTCGCATCGGGTGGGGTGCCGCAGGAGTCTGACTACCCGGCCACGGGCGGTGATTCGGGTCGCGAAACGGGGCTCGCCGGCGGCCGATGGGGCGAGTATGCCTGATGAATGGCCGCACGTCACCAGGTTCACGACCGTTCACTTCACTTCTCTCGTGAATGCGTGCGCGGCCTCCATGAACGGACCTCGCAGAGGTACACGAACCGGCCTGCGAACCCGCGCCCGGATTGGTCCGAACCATTGACCGCACTGGTCTAGTCCTCTACTGTTCCGGCGAACGCCTTACCGCGTTCATGTCAATCCCGGCGCCGTGTCCCGACCCTCGGGGGCCCGCGCCCTGCGCAAGGTCAACAGCAGTTCCTCCCTCCCCCACGAGGAGACACCATGCTCAGACCGCACCGCCTCCGCACCCGTACGCGGGTGCTGCTCGCCTCGGCCTGTTGTGCCGTACTCGGCGGCGGCCTGCTCGTCGGAGCGGGCGCGGCCGGCGCCGCTCCGAGCCCCGCCCAGGAGAAGACCGCCGCCGGTTCGAAGGTCGTCGGCTACTTCACCGAATGGGGCGTGTACGACCGCAACTACCACGTGAAGAACATCGACACGTCGGGTTCCGCGGCCAAGCTCACGCACATCAACTACTCGTTCGGCAACGTCCAGGGCGGCAAGTGCACGATGGGCGACGCCTATGCCGCGACGGACAAGGCGTACACCGCCGAGCAGTCCGTGGACGGCAAGGCCGACACCTGGGACCAGCCGCTGCGCGGCAACTTCAACCAGCTCCTGAAGCTGAAGGCGAAGCACCCGAACCTCAAGGTGCTGTGGTCGTTCGGCGGCTGGACCTGGTCCGGCGGCTTCACCGAGGCGGCCAAGAACCCGGAGGCGTTCGCCCAGTCCTGCTACGACCTGGTCAACAACTCGAAGTGGGCCGGCGTCTTCGACGGCATCGACATCGACTGGGAGTACCCCAACGCCTGCGGCCTCACCTGCGACACCAGCGGGCGCGAGGCGTACAGGAACGTGATGGCCGCGATGCGCGGCAAGTTCAAGGACCAACTGGTCACCGCCGCGATCCCGGCCGACGCCGCGGACGGCGGCAAGATCGACGCGGCCGACTACGCGGGCGCGGCGCAGTACGTCGACTGGTACAACCCGATGACGTACGACTTCTTCGGGGCCTGGGACGCGCAGGGTCCGACCGCTCCGCACTCGCCGCTGAGCAAGTACGAGGGCATCCCGAAGGACGCCTGGAACTCCGAGGCGACGATCGCGAAGCTCAAGGGGCTCGGCATCCCGTCGGAGAAGCTGCTGCTCGGGGTCGGCTTCTACGGGCGCGGCTGGACCGGCGTCACGCAGAAGGAGCCGGGCGGCACCGCCACCGGCCCCGCGCCCGGCAAGTACGAGCAGGGCATCGACGACTACAAGGAGTTGAAGACGAAGTGCCCGGCCAACGGCACGGTCGGCGGCACCGCATACGCGCACTGCGGCAACAACTGGTGGAGCTACGACACCCCGGAGACGCTCGCCGGAAAGATGGCCTACAAGAACAAGGAAGGCCTCGGCGGCACGTTCTTCTGGGAGCTGAGCGGGGACACGGCCGACGGTGAGCTGATCAAGGCGCTCAACTAGGCGGTGTCCGGTTTCTGCGCCGCGGGTGCCCTGGACGGCAACCGGCCCGCGGCGGGAGTCGGCGGGGCGGAGGGCCTGGTGCTCTTCGCCCCACCGGCGTGCGCGGACCAGGCGCTGGGGGGTGTCTCCCGCTGGGGGGTGTCTCCCCCTAGAGCAGTCCGGCCTGCGTGACGAACATGGCGAGCACGACCACCAGGGTCCAGCCGAGTACGTGTTCCAGGATCTTCGGGCCGTCGTCCTTGGGGCCGCCGGTGCGGAGCCGGGCGCGGGCTTCTTCGACGGTGGTGGCGGTCGCGGTCATGGCTGTCTCGCTCACGGTGGTACGGCAGGTGTCCCCCACTGGCCCGACCAGGGTGCCAGGGCAGGCCGCCGACGGGTTAGGACGTAGGTCACGCGGGCCCGGCCCGACCCCCTCCGCTAAGCTCCGCTGATCTTCGTACCCGGGGAATTCGTACCTCGGGGAGGAGACCTGGGAGGGGACATGGCAGAGAGCCTCAGCGGTGCGGGCACCGCGGATTCCGACAGACCCGAGAACGCCGACGGACCTGAGAGCACCGATGTGAGCACCGGGCCCGCGCCCGTGGAGCTGCGCTACCGGCCGCAGCCCGCCGACACCCTGGCCGGGCTCCGGGTCCGGGAGCGGATCAAGAAGGCCGGGTTCGTGGGGCGGATCCTGTTCCTGGTGGTCTGGGTGGGGCAGTGGCTGCTCGGCACCCTGCACCGGGGCTCGGTGGAGCCCGTCTCGACGGTGCTCGTCGCGCTGGTCGCGCTGTTCCTGTGGGGGTACCCGCGGATCCAGGCCGCGCATGTGCAGAAGCTCGTCGGCTGGCAGGGCGAGTACCGACTCACCGTCTCGGCGGAGGGGCTCCACTGCCGTACGGACGACAGTGCCCTCACGCAGAACTGGACCTTCGTCGGCGGCTGGCGCGAGACCCGGGGCCACTTCGTGCTGATCAGCCGGGACCCGAACATCATGTGCCTGGACGTCATCCCCAAGCACGGCGCGAGCTCGCCGGAGGACGTGGACCGGCTGCGGGCCCTGCTCGACCTGCACGCCAGGCGCGTCTGACAGCAACGGCGTGCGCGGGCCCGGCCTCGCCGGGTTCGGCCTCCGGCTGCTCGGCGGGACCTGGCAGCGCACCCCGTAGATTTCGGGGATGGACGTCCGTCAGTTGGAGTACTTTCTCGCCGTCGTCGAGCACGGCGGCGTCAACCGGGCGGCAGCCGCGCTGCGCGTCGCCCAGCCCTCGCTTTCGCAGGCCGTCAGGAAGCTGGAGAAGGACCTGCGGACCGAGCTGTTCCACCGGGTCGGCCGGGGGCTGGTCCTCGCTCCGGCCGGTGAGGCCCTGGTCGGTCCGGCGCGGCAGATCCTGCGGGACATCAGCTCCGCCCGCCAGGCCGTGCACGAGGTACGGGACGTGGAGCGGGGCCGGATCGACATCGCGTCCCTCTCGGACATCTCGACGGATCCGCTGTCGGTCTGGGTGGCGCACTTCCGGGTCAAGAACCCGAACGTCACCCTGCGCGTCGACGAACGCGACCATGTGTCCGACGTCCTGGAGCTGGTCAAGTCCGGAGCCTGCGAGCTCGGCGTGACGACGCTGCCGGTACCGCACGACGGGCTGACCGACGAGTTCCTGGTCACCCAGCAGTTCCTCCTGCTCCTGCCGCCCGGGACCGAGGGCGAGCTGCCCCCGGTCGTCCCGCTCCGGTCGATGGCCGGCATCCCGCTGGTGATGGGGGAACGGAACACCCCGACCCGGGACTACATCGAGGGCATGCTGCGCGAGAACGGGGTGGCCCCGCACATCGCCGTCGAGGTGCCGCAGCGGGGCGCGGTGGTGCCCATGGTGCTCTCCGGCGCCGGCGCGGCGATCGTCTCCCTCCGGGTCGCCATGGAGGCCCATCAGCGGGGCGCGGTCGTACGCGAGGTCGATCCGCCGCTGCAGCGACGGATCGGGATGGTGCACCGGTCCGGGCGGCTCACCAACGCGGCCGCGGCGTTCCTGGCGGAGACCAAGGCCGACCTGGCGTCGTGGAACCGCTCCTTTGACCGGCGAACGGCTTCGGGGCTGAGCCGGATCGAGGCTGCGGGGCAGGTGATGGCGGCGATGGAGAAGCGGCAGCTCGACCGCTTCAAGGCGCGGTCGCCGATCGCGGTCGAGGAGACCGGCGGCGATGACCTCGACTCATAGGCAATCGCAGTCGATCCGCTCGGCAATTGGTCTTTGACGCTGTCGGTCGCGGGGACGTTTGATGTGGCGCAGTTCAGGACGCGGACAGCAAGCGATCAACTCCCGCTCACCGGAGGCGCCGATGCCAGCACAGGTCTCATGCTCGATAGCCCAGCAGGTCGCGACCGTGACACTCGACAACCCCGAGCGCCGGAACGCCGTTTCGTTCCGGCTGCTCGGTGAACTGGAGGACGTACTCGGACACCTGGAAGCGGACCGCTCGGTGCGGGTCATCGTGCTGACGGGGTCCGGTTCGAGCTTCTGCGTCGGCGCCGACCTCGCCGCTCCCCCGGAGCTTCGGTCCCTGCGGGGCGACTCCTACGAGGAGGACTCGGCGCGGCTGCGCACGGCGAGCCATGTGGCCCAGCGCCTGCACTCGATGCCCCAGGTCACCGTGGCCGCGATCAACGGCGCCTGCGCGGGGGCCGGGCTCTCCCTGGCGCTCGCGGCCGACCTCCGGATCGCGTCCGAGGCCGCCGTCTTCAACACCGCGTTCCTGAGCGCGGGGCTCCCGGGCGACCTCGGCGGCGTCTGGTTCCTCACCCGGCTGCTCGGCGCCGCGCGGGCCCGTGAACTGTTCCTGCTGCCCGAGAAGTTCGACGCGCGCCGGGCGGCCGAGCTCGGCCTCGTCACCTCGGTCGCCGCCGCCGACGCGTTCGGTGCGCTCACGGATCGCGTCACCGCCCGCCTGGCGACCGCCGCTCCGCTCGCGGCGCGGGCCATGAAGCAGAACCTGCTCGCCGCTCAGACCCTGCCGCTGGCCGACTATCTCGGCGGCGAGGTCGACCGTATGGTCCGCTGCTTCCACACCGAGGACGCCCGCGAGGCGGCGGCCGCGTTCCTGGAGCGCCGTCGGCCCGTGTTCGCCGGCCGCTGACCCGCCCCGGGCCCGCTGCCGCCGCCGAACCGACTCCCTCTGCCCGGCCGGCTCCCGCTGCCGAACCGCCCCCTGCCCGGCCGGCTGGGACCTTCACCCTCACCTTTCACCGGCCGGTGGCCGTCGGTCACTGCTGCCTCCCCTTCACGGCCCCCTCCGGCCGGCCTGTCCTGGCTCGGCCGGACCGTGCCCCCCCCTTCATTCGCCGCGCGCCGCACCCCCGCGCGCCGACACCGTTTGGAAACTCCATGACTCCAACGGCACCCACCTCGTCCCCCGGGACATCGACGTCCAGGCCCGCCGTGCGCCGCCAGGCCTGGGTCGTCACACTCCTGCTTCTCGCCTTCATGGTCCTCAACTTCGCCGACAAGGCCGTACTCGGCTTCGCGGGCGTGCAGATCATCGAGGACCTGGGCATCACGCCGCAGCAGTTCGGTCTCGTCCAGAGCGCCTTCTTCTGGCTGTTCGCCGTGGGCGCCGTCCTGGTCGGCGCGCTCACCAGCCGGATCAACATCCGCCTGCTGGTCGCCGCCCTCATGGTGATCTGGATCCTGACCATGATCCCGCTGCTCTGGCAGGTCGGCTTCGCCGCGCTGCTCCTGTGCCGGGTCGTGCTCGGCTTCGCCGAAGGACCGGCGTACGCGCTGGCGACGCACATCGTGCACGCCTGGTTCCCGCCGGAGAAGCGCGGGCTTCCGGCGAGCATCGTCACCTCCGGCGCCTCGCTCGGCCCGCTCATCGCGGCACCGGTGCTGAGCTGGGTGATCGCCACCTGGTCCTGGCACGCCGCCTTCGGAGTGCTCGTCCTCGCCGGGGCGCTGTGGCTGGCGGCCTGGCTCACTCTGAGCAAGGACGCCCCGCGACAGCTCCCGGCGGACTCCGGCGCGGAGGGCCCCGAAGCCGCGGCGCACGCGCCGGTACGGGCGCCGCTCCGTGTCCTGCTCACCACGGGCACCGTGATCGGCATCGGCTTCCTGACCTTCTTCGCCTACTGGTCGACCACGCTCAAGGTCTCCTGGCTCCCCCTCTACCTGAGCCAGGGACTCGGCTACGACGCGATCGACGTCGGCCGCCTCATCACCGTCCCGTACGCGGTCGCCGCGGCCGCTGCCATCGGCGCGGGGCTCCTTTCGAACCGGCTGACCGCCCGAGGGGTGTCCCGGCGGATCACCCGCGGCTACCTGGCCGCCGGGCTCGTCGTCGCCTCCGGAGCGTCGATGTACCTGTTCACGGCGATCGGCAGGGGCCCGCTCCAGATGGTCTTCGTGACCCTCGCCTTCTCGCTCAACTCGGCCGCGTACGCGGTCGCGTTCACGGCGATCGGCGACGTGGTCGCCCCGAAGCAGCGGGGCGCGATCCTCGGCTGCCTGGTCGCCTTCTACAGCCTGGCCGGCGTCCTCGCGCCGCTCGTGCTCGGCCACTTCGTGGGCACGGCGACGGACACCGCGGCCGGCTACGGCCAGGGCTTCGCCCTCACGGGGCTCCTCATGACGGTCGGCGGAGCGCTCGCGGTGCTCCTCGTACGGCCCGAGCGCGACCTGGCGAAGATCCGTGCACGAGTGGAGGTCATGGCGTGAACGCGCCTCTGGAAGGGGTCCGGGTCGTCGACTTCGGACAGTTCATCGCGGCCCCGGCCGCCGCACAGATCCTGGGCGACCTGGGCGCCGACGTCGTCAAGGTCGAGCCGGTCACCGGCGAGGCCGCCCGCGTGATCGGGCTGTACGGCGAGGCGATCCTGCGGACGTACAACCGCGGCAAACGCGCCGTCGCCCTCGATCTGAGGGATCCCCGCGGGCAGGAGATCGCCCACCGGTTGATCGAGGGCGCGGACATCGTCGTACAGAATCTGCGGCCCGGTGTGATGGAGCGCTTCGGGCTCGGCGCCTCCGCGGTACGGGCGAAGCGTCCCGAGGTCATCTACGCGACGGTGAGCGGGTTCGGCCTGCACGGCCCGTCGCGGAACAGGCCCGGTCTCGACATCGCCGCGCAGGCGGAGAGCGGGATCATGTCGGTCACCGGGGAGCGCGCGGGCGAGCCGCAGCGCGTGGGCTTCCCCGTCGTCGACGCGGCGGCGGGGCACGTACTCGCGCAGGCGGTGCTCGGCGCGTATGTGCGCAGGCTCCGTTTCGGCCGGGGCGACGAGGTGGAGGTCTCGCTCCTGGAGGTCGCCGTGCATCTGCAGGGGTCCAACTGGGGCGAGTACCTGCTGACCGGCGACCCGCCGCTGCGCAGCGGCAACGGCCAGCCCACGGTGGCCCCGGCCGCCGACGTCATGCCGACCGCGGACGGCGCGCTCGTGGTCTCCGCCTACTCGGCGCCGCACTTCGAGAGGCTCTGCCGCCTGATCGGGCGGCCCGACCTCCCCGCGGACGAGCGCTTCGCCTCCAACCAGGCCCGCGTCGCCCACCGGGGCGAGCTGCTCACCGAGTTGCGCGCCGCCTTCGCCGAGTTGACCACCGACGAGGCGATGGAGCTGCTGACGCCGAACGGTGTGGTGGCCGGCCGGATCGGCAGCTACGACGAGGTGATCAAGAACCCGGACGTGGTGGCGAGCGGCCTGTTCGTCGAGGCGCTCGGCGCCGACGGCACACCGCACACCACGCTCGGCTCGCCCTGGCAGCTGGGCAGCGCGCCCCGGACCCCCGGCAACGGCGCCCCCGCGCTGGGGCAGCACACCGCGGAGCTGCTGGGCCAACTCGGCTTCTCCGCACCGGAGATCGACGCTCTCGCCGCCGACTCCGTCGTCCACGTCAACGCCTGACCGATCAGGCCTCCCCAGGAGAGAACCATGCGCAGGGACATATTCACCGACGACCACGAGGCGTTCCGCGAGACCGTGCGGGAGTTCATCGCCAAGGAGATCACGCCGCATGTCGAGGAGTGGGAGGCGGCCGGGATCGTGCCTTCCGAGCTGTACCGGAAGACCGCCCGGATCGGCATCAACGGCCTCCAGGTTCCCGAGGAGTACGGCGGCGGCGGGATGGACACCTTCCGCTTCAACACCGTCGTCCTGGAGGAGAACGGCTACGCGGCGGCCACGCTCGGAGGACTGCAGGTGCATCTGAGCACGGTCCTGCCGTACTTCCTGGAGTTCGCGAACGAGGAGCAGAAGGCGCGCTGGTTCCCCGGCTTCGCGGACGGCTCCCTGGTCAGCTCCGTCGCCATGACCGAACCGGGCACCGGGTCCGACCTGGCCGGTATGGCCACCACGGCGGTACGGGACGGCGACTCGTACGTCCTCAACGGCGCCAAGACGTTCATCACGGGCGGCATCGGCGCCGACCTGGTCATCGTGGTCGCGCGCACCGGCGACGGCGGCTTCGACCGGCGGCGGGGCCTCTCGCTGCTCGTCGTCGAGTCCGGCATGCCCGGGTTCAGCCGCGGCCGGAACCTGGACAAGATGGGCCTCAAGGCGCAGGACACGGCGGAGCTGTTCTTCGACGACGTCCGGGTGCCGGCGGCGAACCTGCTCGGCGCGGAGGGCGACGCCTTCAGCATGCTGACCGCGAACCTGCCGCAGGAGCGGCTGACGATCGCGATCACCGCACAGGCGACGGCGACGGCGGCGCTGCGGATGGCCATCGACTACGTCAAGGAGCGCAAGGCGTTCGGCAAGCGCGTCGCGGACTTCCAGAACACGAAGTTCGTGCTCGCCGAGTGCGCCACCGAGCTGGAGGCCGGCCAGGCGCTCGTCGACCGTGCCGTCACCGAGCTGGACGCCGGCACGCTCACTCCCGCCGACGCGGCGAAGGTCAAGCTGTTCTGCACCGAGATGCAGGCGCGGGTCATCGACAAGTGCCTGCAGATGCACGGCGGTTACGGGTTCATGCGCGAGTACCCCATCGCCCGGCTCTACACCGACGCCCGGGTGACCCGCATCTTCGGCGGCACCAGCGAGGTCATGAAGAGCGTGGTCTCCAAGTCCCTGGAGCTGGCGTGATCCACGCATCCGTACGCGACCTGGAGTTCGACGACTACCTCGCGCTGATCCGGGACTTCACGGACGACGAGCTGATCGCCCGCGAACCGGAGCTGGTCCGCACGGGCGCCGTGCCCGACGACCTGGTGCGGCGGATGGCGGAGGTCGGGCTCTTCGGCCTGACCCTGCCGACGGCGTACGGCGGGATGGGCTGGACGGTCGAGCAACAGGCGCTGCTGACCATGGAGTTCACCCGCGCCTCGGCCGTGTACCGGTCGCGTTTCTCCACCACCGTCGGCCTGGTCTCGCAGGCCCTCCTCGACCACGGCACCGACGAGCAGCGGGAGCGGTATCTGCGGGCGATGGCGGGCGGCGAGTGCGTCGCGTCGTTCGCGCTGACCGAGCCCGAGGCGAGCAGCGACGCGACGGCGCTGTCCACCACCGCCCGCCGCACCGCCGACGGGTACGTCATCGACGGGCAGAAGCGGTTCATCACCAACGGCGCCTGGGCGGACGTCCTGCTGGTCTTCGCCCGGACCGGCGAGGGGGACAAGGCGCTCTCGGCCTTCTTCGTCGACCGGACCGCCGACGGCGTGACGGTCCGGCTGCCCGAGCGGATGAACGGGCACGCCGAGGGCCCGGTCGCCGAGATCGAGCTCTCCGGGGTCCGCGTCGGCCCCGAGGCCCTGCTCGGCGGCGTGCCCGGAAGGGGGATGCGCCAGGCCCTGCGCGGCATCAACCACGCCCGTACGCATGTCGCGGCCACCGCGGTCGGGCAGGCGACGCGCATCCTCGCGGAGGCGACCGCGCACGCCGGCCGTCGGGAGCAGTTCGGCCGCCCGATCGCCGAATTCGGCTCGCTGCAGGCCCTGTTGGGGCGCAGCTACGCCGAACTGGAGGCCGGCCGCGCCCTGGTCCTCGACTGCGCCCGCGACTTCGACGCCGGCAGCCCGCCACGGGAACGGATCTCGGCCGCCAAGCTGTACTGCACCGAGATGGCCTCGGCGGTGGCCGACCGCGCGGTGCAGATCCTCGGCGGTGACGGCATCGTCGGCGACCACCCGGTCCCGCGGATGTGGCGGGACGTACGGGCGCTGCGCATCTACGAGGGCACGTCCCAGATCCACGAACGGAATCTGGCCCGCGCCCTGCCCACCCTCCTGGAGCGCGAACTCGCCGTCTCCCTGCGGGCCGCGCCGACAGCACCCCGTACGACAGAAATGAGCACCCCATGAGAGACGCCGTCATCGTCGAGGCCGTACGCACCCCGATCGGCCGGCGCAACGGGTCGCTGAGCGCGGTCCACCCGGTCGACCTCTCCGCCTCGGTGCTGCGGTCCCTGGCGGCCCGGAGCGGCATCGACCCGGCCGTGGTCGACGACGTGATCTGGGGCTGCGTCGGGCAGGTGGGCGAGCAGTCGGCCAACATCGGGCGCAACGCGGTGCTGGCCGCCGGGTGGCCCGAGTCCGTCCCGGGGACCACGGTGGACCGGCAGTGCGGCTCCAGCCAGCAGGCGATCCACTTCGCGGCGGCCACGGTGATCGCCGGGCACGCCGACGTCGTCGTGGCCGGCGGCGTCGAGTCGATGAGCCGGGTCCCGATGGGGTCGGCCAGGGCCAACGGTCCCGGTCTGCCCTTCGGTGACCTGGTCGCCGAACGGTACGACGGCCACGAGTTCCACCAGGGCAGGGGCGCCGAGATCCTCGCCGCCCGATACGACCTGAGCAGGACGTGGCTCGACGCGTACGCCGCGGGTTCGCACGAGCGTGCCGCCGCGGCCGTCGACGGCGGACGCTTCGCCGCGGAGATCGCGCCGGTGGCGCTGCCGGACGGCTCCGGCTTCGCACTCGACGAGGGCGTGCGCCGCGGCACGCACGTCGGCAAGCTCGCCGAACTGAAGCCCGCCTTCGCCGCGGACGGCCGGATGACGGCGGGCAACTCCTCGCAGATCTCGGACGGTTCGGCCGCGGTCCTGGTCACCACGAGCGCACGCGCCGCCGAACTGGGCCTGACTCCGCTCGCCCGCATCCACGCCGCGACGGTCGCCGGCTCGGATCCGGTCGCGATGCTGGCCGGCCCGATCCCCGCGACCGCCGACGTCCTCAAGAAGGCCGGCCTCGCCCTCGGCGACATCGGCGCCTTCGAGGTCAACGAGGCCTTCGCGAGCGTCGTCGGCGCCTGGCTCACGGAGACCGGGGCCGACCCGGGCCGGGTCAACCCCAACGGCGGCGCCATCGCCCTCGGCCACCCCCTGGGCGGGTCCGGCGCCCGCCTGGCGACCACCCTGCTCCACCACATGCGGGCCGAGGGCCTGCGCTACGGGCTGCAGACGATGTGCGAGGCCGGCGGCCTGGCCAACGCGACGATCTACGAGAACTGGGAGCTGCGCGGATGACGCACCAGGAGAACACCGGCGGCGCCCTGCGCACCCGGTTCACCGAGACCTTCGGAGTCACCCACCCCGTGGTGCAGGGCGGCATGCAGTGGGTCGGCCGGGCCGAGCTCGCCGCCGCCGTGTCGGCCGGCGGCGGCCTGGGCATCCTGACCGCGCTGACCCAGCCGACGCCCGAGGACCTGGCCCGCGAGATCCAGCGCACCCGGGACCTCACCGACGCCCCGTTCGGCGTCAACCTGACCATCCTGCCGACGATCAGCCCGCCCCCGTACGACGAGTACCGACGGGTCGTCGTCGAGTCCGGGGTGAAGATCGTCGAGACCGCCGGGTCCAACCCGGCGCCGCACCTGCCGCTGTTCAAGGAGCACGGGGTGAAGGTCATCCACAAGTGCACGAGCGTGCGTCATGCGCTCAAGGCGCAGGCCGTGGGTGTGGACGCGGTCAGCATCGACGGCTTCGAGTGCGCGGGCCACCCCGGCGAGGACGACACCCCGGGCCTCGTCCTGATCCCGGCCGCCGTGGACCGGCTCACCATCCCGGCGCTGGCCTCCGGAGGCCTCGCCGACGGCCGGGGGCTGGCCGCCGCACTCGCTCTCGGGGCGGACGGCGTGAACATGGGCACCCGGTTCCTGTGCACGCGGGAGGCCCCGGTGCACGACTCGGTCAAGGAGGCGATCGTCGCCGGGTCCGAGCGCGACACCAACCTGATCTTCCGGACGCTGCGGAACACCGCCCGGGTGGCGCGCAACTCCGTCAGCGACAAGGTCGTGGAGATCCTCGACGCCGGCGGCTCGTTCGAGGACGTCCGCGATCTCGTCGCGGGCGCCCGCGGCCGGAAGGTCTACGAGGACGGGGACCTCGACGCGGGCATCTGGTCGGTCGGCATGGTGCAGGGCCTGATCCACGACATTCCCCCGGCCGGTGAACTCGTCGGCCGGATCGTCGACGAGGCGGTCGGAGTGCTCCGTTCGCGGCTCGCCCTCGCCGCGGACGCCGGGTGACGCGTTCCCCGGAGAAGGGCTGAACGTACGGCGGCCCGGCCGCGGCGCTCTCCGCCGCGGCCGGGCCGCCCTTGCGCGAGGACGGTTACCGGACGCCCACCGCGCGCAGGGCGGCGATCTGGGCGGCGCTCGGGTCGGCCGGGAAGTACAGGTAGCAGACCCCGCCGGTGCCGGAGACGACCTTGCCGTCGGCGTTGTAGCGCTTGGTGCGGAGCCAGATGTTCTCCCACTCGCGGCGCTTGTAGACGCGGCGGACGGCCTCGTTGTCCTTGGAGGCCGGGTCGTTGGCGATCACGTCGCCGCTCTCCGTGAAGCCGATGACCGTCATCAGGTGTCCCGCCGTGCCGTAGCCGGCGCCGGTCAGCTCCTTCTCCAGGAACGACTGTGACGTTATGGCCGGGATGCCCGCGGCGATCAGCGTCTCCAGGTCGGTGAGCGAGCCGAGCCGGGTGACGACGGCCTGCATGTCGTCGTACGTCGCGGCGTAGGCGGCGTTGAACGGCCAGTTCCCGCAGCCCTCGTACTGGTAGTCGTACGTGAAGCGGGCCGCGTGGCAGACCTGCGGGTCGGCGAAGTCCGGGTTCACCCAGGCCAGTTGCTCGGCGGTGGGCTTGCGGCCCCAGAACTCCAGGATCATCTGCGAGGAGGTCGGGCTGCACCAGGCCTCGCCGCCGTTGTCGTACTCCGGGTACTGCCCGATGTGGGTGTTCTGCGAGTAGCGCGGGACCGTCAGCTCCTCGGCGAGACCCGGCTCGGACGCGGGCACCGTGAAGCGGTCCGGGATGTCCGAGCCCATCGCGCCGAGCCGCCACACCCGCGGCGTGGCCGTGGAGCCCGGCTTGCGGTAGAGGGTCAGGCGCAGTTCGTACGCGGTGAGGCGCAGGCCCTTCTCCGGCTTGTCGACGGAGACCGTGTCCGTCCAGACGGAGCTCTTGCCGTCCTTCTGGCCGTCGACGGAGGTGCGGCGGATCGCGTCGGTGTCGCCCTCGCGGTCGTCGCCCGAGGTCCAGCGGCCGAGCACGTACCACGGGCTGCGCTTGCCGTCGCTGTATGTGGCGCGCAGCTCGGTCTGCAGCCAAGTCCCGGACGGCGTACGGGCGTTCCAGGACGCGATGGCCTCGGTGGCGGGCACGGAGAGCTTGTGCGCGGGGCTCGTCCAGACCGCGTACTCCCAGTTCGCCTCCTTGCCGGTGTGCGGGTCGGCGTACTCGACGGTGCCTGCGGGAGTGCCGATCTCCACGCCGGGGCGGGTCCCGTCGACGGCGCGCGTGCCGTCGTGCGCGCCTGAACTCCAGTCGGCGTACGAGGTCCAGGAGCGGTTGTCGACGCGGCGGGCCGGGGCCTTCGCCGAGGGTGATCGGGCCGTGGTCCTGGCGGTGGGGGCGCGGTCCGAGGCGGCGGCCGTCGCGGCGACGGCTCCGCCCGCTGCCAGCGCCACCGCGGCGGCGAGCACGGATCTGCGGGTGGTGGATCGGGAGGAGTCGGGCATGGTGTGGGGCCCCCAGTCGATTCGCGAGTCGGTGCCTGCCACCGGACGGCCTGGCGACCGGCGGCTCACGGGTGACGGCGGAACATGACAACGACGCCCACTATCTCCGCAGACGACGGCCCTGGGCCAGCACTTCGGGCGCGTGGTCCACGCCAATATTGGCGTGGACCACTGGAACGGCCGCTGCCCGACCGCAGACGGCCACCCGGGGCCCGCCCCGGCCGCGCACGGCCGACCACCCGAGGCCCGACCGCCCGAGGCCCGACCGCCCGAGGCCCGACCGCCCGAAGCCGGCCCCACCCCGCCCGCCGTAGCCTGGAGCCGATGAACGACTCCCCCGAGCCCGCCGCCTTCCCCGAGCTCGCCCGCCTCGCACGCACCCTGCGTGCGCTGCCGCCGTCCTGCGGCCCGGTCCGTCTCGTCGCGGTCGACGGGCACGCCGGCTCCGGCAAGTCGACGTTCGCCGGCCGGCTCGCCGCCGCGCTCGGCGGGGCGCCCGTGCTCACCCTCGACCACGTCCGCAGCCACGCCGAACTCTTCGACTGGACCGACCGGTTCCGGCGCGAGGTGCTCGACCCGCTGGCCGCAGGACGCACGGCGCACGTCCCGGCGTACGACTGGAACACGCGCCGCTTCGACGGCGAGATGCTCCTGCCGGCCGCATCCGTCGTCCTGGTCGAGGGCGTGGGCGCCGGGCGGCGGGAGCTCAGGCCGTGGCTCGCGTGGCTGTGCTGGATGGACCTGGCGCACGGCGACGCCTGGGCGCGCGGGCGCAGCCGGGACGGCGCGGCGCAGCGGGAGTTCTGGGACGGCTGGGAGCGCGCGGAGCATCGGCACTTCGCCGAAGACCCCACGCGCCCCTTCGCGGACGTGCTGGTACAGCAGGGAGAAGAGGGGTACGTGATGCTGCCGGGACAGCGCGAGACGCGCCCGTCACCCCAAGCCATCACACACGGTGACGGGTCGTCGGCGGTGCGCTGAGGGCTCGGAAAACCGCTTCCACAAGAACTCCAACTCTGCTTGACCCAAAGGCCGTACAGGACTTACGTTCTCAATGTGCGGTTCTTCGGACCGCCCCCGCAGACGCGAAGCCCCCGGTTGTTCCCCCGTGATCGGGGGCTTCGTTCTGCCCTTTGTCCCCATTCGCGACCGCGCCCGGACGCAGGTCGATCACCCTCGGTCACCGCACCCGCATTGCCTCAAGTGCCCCTGCCCGCAGGCCTTTTCGCGGTTCCCGGTGCTGCCGCACCCTTCGGTCGAGGGCTACTGCGCAGGTACGATGCAGAGCGGTGCGACCTTGCGGACGGCGCTCGGTGCCACCCCATGTGCGGCGGCAGTCAGCATCGGTCAACTCCCGTCTGCGGCACGAACGTTCGGCGCTCCGGCGGGTACTCGGCGCAGGCCCCGGCGGCACGCCACAGGGCACGGTTGCGGGGGGTTGTGGGGTACGGAATGGACTTCGGCACGCAGGGCGCGTCGTCGGCCCCGGCCGACCTGGCCTGGCTGCGCGGCGTGGACGCCTACACCATGGGGGCCTATCCGCAGGCCGAGGAAGAATTCCGGACGGCCGTCCGGCTCGACCCCGGCATGGCCGACGGCTGGCTCGGACTGCACGCCCTGCGCATCGACACGACGACGGCGCTGCTGCACATGTACCGCAGCCGCGACCGCTTCGGCGAACAGCGCTCCCGCCACCGCCGCACCCTCAACTCCTGGTACTGGCTGGGCTGGTGGGTGCAGCCGGTGCTCGAATCCGACCGCGACCTGCTGCTCGCCCACGCCTCGCACTGGCTCGACGGCCGGCACGTCCCCGAGCTCGACCGCGCCCTCGCCGGCCTCCCGCCGATCGACGCCGACCCGCAGGTCCGCTTCCTGCACGCCTGCCGCGCCTATCTCGTCAAGGACTGGGAACAGCTCGTACGCCACACCGACCCACTGACCGACGACCCGATCCTCGGCATCGAGGCGGGCCTCTTCGGCGGCATGGCCCGGATCCGCCTGGAGATGTACGGGCAGGCCGAACCGCTGCTCTCCGCCGCCCTGATGCGCTGCCGCAGCGAGCAGCCGCAGCGCAAGGAGCTCCGCTACTGGCTGGCCCGCGCGCACGAGGGCACCGGGCGCAGCGCCGCCGCGCTCCCCCTCTACCGGGCCGTGCACCGCGTCGACCCCTCCTTCATGGACACCTCGGCACGGCTCGCGGCCATCGCCGAGTACGACGGGTTCGACGGCGGGGACGACGCCGGGGACCTCGCCGCCGTCACCCGCAGCGGGCTCTCCCCCGACACGGCGGAACTGCCGGAGGCGCTCGACCTCGGGGCCGAGGGGCTCGACGTGAAGATCAGCCCGGAGCCGGAGGGCGCGGCGCCGCCCACGCCCGACCCGGTGCGCGAGAAGGCCGTGCTCCCCGTCCCCGCACCGCAGTTGCCCACCGGCCCCGCCGATCCCGTACTGCTGCAGGAGGCGCTGGCCGAGCTGGAGCGGATGGTCGGGCTCGAACCCGTGAAGCGGCAGGTCAAGGCGCTCTCCGCGCAGCTGCGGATGGCCCGGCTGCGGGCGAGCCAGGGCCTGCCGGTGCAGCCGCCCAAACGGCACTTCGTCTTCTCCGGCCCCTCCGGCACCGGCAAGACGACCGTGGCCCGCATCCTCGGCCGGGTGTTCTACGCGCTCGGGCTGCTCGGCGGGGACCACCTGGTGGAGGCACAGCGGGCGGACCTCGTCGGCGAATATCTCGGCCAGACCGCCGTCAAGGCCAACGAGCTGATCGACTCGGCGCTCGGCGGCGTCCTCTTCCTCGACGAGGCGTACGCGCTGTCCAACTCCGGCTACAGCAAGGGCGATGCGTACGGGGACGAGGCGCTGCAGGTGCTCCTCAAGCGGGCCGAGGACAACCGGGACCACCTGGTGGTGATCCTCGCCGGGTACCCGGAGGGCATGGACCGGCTCCTCGCCGCCAACCCCGGGCTCTCCTCCCGCTTCACGACCCGCGTCGACTTCCCCTCGTACCGTCCGCTCGAACTCACCGCGATCGGGGAGGTGCTGGCTGCGGAGAACGGGGACGTGTGGGACGAGGAGTCGGTCGACGAGCTGAGGTCCATCAACGGGCATGTGGTGGACCAGGGGTGGATCGACGAGCTCGGGAACGGGCGGTTCCTGCGGACGCTGTACGAGAAGTCCTGCGCGTACCGGGATCTTCGGCTGTCGGGGTACCCCGCCGCGCCCACCCGCGACGACCTCGCGACGTTGCGCCTGCCGGACCTGATGCAGGCCTACGGCGAGGTCCTGGCGGGCCGCCCCCCGGGCCCGCCACCCCGCTGACCCCCAGGGGTCGGCTTCGGCTCTCCCGCCGTCGTGGGCTGTGCCCACCCGTTCCGCCCTTGCGGAACGCCTGCCCACAGCGGGGTGAGGGATCCCGCGCCCCGATAGGGGCGCGGGGAACTGCGCGAGCGGCCACGACCGCGGGGCAGCCGACAGAACAGCGCCGCAGGCTTTCGGGAAGGGGCGGGTAGGGGAAAAAGCCCTACCCCGCCAGGACCTCCGAAGCCCGTTCCACCCTCGGCTCCCCCACCCGTACCAGCGGCACCGTCCGATGCGCCGGGTCGCGGACCTCGCCGACGAGGAGTTCGAGGACGTCCTCCAGGGCGACCAGGCCGAGGACGCGGCCGGAGGCGTCCGTGACCTGGGCCAGGTGCGTGGCCGCGCGGCGCATCAGCGTCAGGGCGTCGTCCAGCGGGAGTTCCGCCCGCAGCGTCGGCAGCGGCCGCCAGATCTGCTGCGGCACCGCCCGCTCCGGGTCCTCCAGGTCCAGGACGTCCTTCACATGCAGGTAGCCCATGAACGCACCGCCCTCCGCGCAGACCGGGAAACGCGAGTAGCCGGTGCGGACCGTCAGCTCCTCGATCCGGTGCGGGGTGACCGAAGGGTCGACGGTGACGAGCGCCGCCCGGGTGAGGAGGACGTCCGTGACCGGGCGGGAGCCGAGTTCGAGGGCGTCCTCCAGGCGTTCCTGCTCGGCCGGTTCGAGGAGCCCGGCCTGTCCGGAGTCCTCCACGAGCTGCCCCAGCTGGACGCTGGTGAAGACCGCCTCCACCTCGTCCTTCGGGTCGACCCGGAAGAGTTTCAGGACGAGGCGGGCGCACGCGCCGAGGCCGGCCGTGACCGGGCGGCAGAGGCGGGCGAAGGCGACGAGCCCCGGGCTGAGCCACAGCGCGGTCTTCTCCGGCGCGGCCATCGCGAGGTTCTTCGGCACCATCTCGCCGATGACGAGGTGCAGGAACACGACCACGGCCAGGGCGATCACGTACCCGAGCGGGTGGATCAGGCCCTCCGGGACGTGCGCCGCGAGGAAGACCGGCTCCAGGAGGTGCGCGACCGTCGGCTCGGCGACCGCGCCGAGCGTCAACGAGCAGACGGTGATGCCGAACTGGGCGGCGGCCATCATCTGCGGCAGGTTCTCCAGGCCGTACAGGACTTGCTGCGGCCGCTTGCCGTCGAGCGGTTCGATCTGGCTGCGCCGGACCGAGACCAGCGCGAACTCGGCGCCGACGAAGAAGCCGTTGCCGAGCACGAGGAGCACGGCGAAGAGGAGTTGGAGCAGGCTCATCGGACCGCCTCCGCAGTCGTGGCCGGAGCAGTTTCAGCAGGAGCGGACCCGAGGCCGGTGCGGACGATCCGGACGCGCTCCGCACGGTAGTGGTCGACCTGGCGCACGGCCAGCTGCCAGCCGGGCAGTTCGGCCCGGTCGCCGGGGGCCGGGATGCGGCCGAGGAGGTCGGCGACGAGTCCGGCGACCGTCTCGTACGGGCCCTCGGGCGCTTCGAGGCCGATACGGAGGAGGGTGTCGAGGCGGCAGCCGCCGTCGGCGTCCCAGGCGGGGCGGCCGTCCTCGGCGGGTACGGCCGCGAGTTGGGGCAGGTCGTGCACGTCGTGCTCGTCGCGGACCTCGCCGACGAGTTCCTCGACGATGTCCTCCAGGGTGACGACGCCGGCGGTGCCGCCGTACTCGTCGACGACGACGGCCATCGGCTGCTCGCTGCGCAGCCGCTCCAGGAGGGGCTGTACGGGCAGGGTCTGCGGGACGAGCAGCGGGGCCACCGCTATCCGGCCGACCGGGGCGCGGTGCCGTTCCTGGCCGCGTACGGCGAGGGCGTCCTTGAGGTGGACGACGCCGACGATCTCGTCGATCCGCTCGCGGTAGACGGGGAAGCGGGACAGGCCGGTGGCGCGGGTCAGGTTGACCACGTCGGCGGCGGTGGCCGAGGCCTGCAGGGCGCTGACCTTCACGCGCGGGGTCATCACGTGCTGTGCGGTGAGTTCGCCGAGGGAGAGGGTGCGCACGAACAGGTCGGCGGTGTCCTCTTCAAGGGCGCCCGCCTCGGCGGAGTGCCGGGCGAGGGAGACCAGCTCGCCGGGAGTGCGGGCGGAGGCCAGCTCTTCGGCGGGCTCGACGCCGAGGGCCCGTACGAGCCGGTTGGCGACGGCGTTCAGGCCGGCGATGACGGGGCGGAAGAGGCGGGCGAAGGCGTGCTGCGGTCCTGCGACGAACCGCGCGACCTGCATCGGCCGGGACACCGCCCAGTTCTTCGGGACGAGCTCGCCGATCACCATCTGCACGGCGGAGGCGAGCAGCATGCCTATGAGGACGGAGACGCCCGGTACGGCGCCGTGCGGCAGGCCGACCGCGGTGAGCGGCCCGGCGAGCAGCTGGGCGAGGGCGGGCTCGGCGAGCATGCCGACCACCAACGAGGTGATGGTGATGCCGAGTTGGGTGCCGGAGAGCTGGAAGGACAGCTCGCGCAGGGACTTCACCACGCGGCGGGCCCGCCGGTCGCCTTCGGCGGCGGCGCGCTCGGCGTCCGCCCGCTCCACGGTGACGAGGCCGAACTCGGCCGCCACGAAGAAGCCGTTGGCGAGGATCAGCAGGAAGGCCGCTGCGAGAAGCAGCAAAGGGATGGTCATGCCGCCGCCTGCCGGAAGGGGGCGGCGCAGGTACTACCGGACGATCCGTCCATTGCCGGAGTAAGTCACTCCTCGGGTCGCAGGAAGGCCCCGCGGCCGGGGCCGGCCCGGGGTGCTGTGGTGCGGGGCGGGGCGCGCTGGGGTCGCCACCGGCACCAGAGTAGTCAAGAAGGCCACCCGGAGTGCAGGGCCGGGACGGCCGCGGTGCGGGGCTCCTGCCCCGCACCGGCCGAGGTCATGCGGGGTGCCGGTGTGATGTGCGCCCGGGGCCCGTTCAGGTGAGCCCCGTGCGGGGAGGCTCAGCTGGGTCCGGTGCCGCGCGCCTCGGCGAGGGCCCGCAGCGCACGGGCGTCGCGGATGGCGCGCTCCTTGGCGATGCCGGGCTGGATGCCCATGGCGGGCAGGCTCGTGCCGTCGCTCAGGTTGAGGAACACCCAGGGGTCACCCGGGCGCAGGTTGACCTGGACGATCTCCGCCCATTCCAGGGTGCGGCGGCTGGCGAGGTTGACGACGGTGACGCCGGATTCCTCGGCCACCACCTTGGGGCGGGCGAGCAGCACGAGCACGCCGAGGAACAGGGCGGCCGTGAAGACGAAGCTGGCCCGTTCGCCGGGTCCCAGGTTCTCCAGGAGCAGGGCGACGGTGGTGATCACCGCGAAGACCGCGACGCCGACGGTGAGCAGCACCGCGCGGGTGCGGCCGGGCCGGAACGTGACGGGCAGCGGGGGCAGTTCGGACATGTGCGGGAATCCGTCGGCGAGGTCAGGAGGGGCGGGCGGTCGCGGTCAGAGGCGGCAGGCGTGGATGGCCGTGGTGAGGATGGCCCGCGCGCCCAGCTCGTAGAGGTCGTCCATGATGCGCTGCGCGTCCTTGGCGGGGACCATCGCGCGGACGGCGACCCAGCCCTCGTTGTGCAGCGGCGAGACGGTCGGCGACTCCAGGCCCGGGGTGAGGGCGACGGCCTTCTCCAGGTGCTCGGCGCGGCAGTCGTAGTCCATCATCACGTAGGTCCGGGCGACCAGGACGCCCTGGAGGCGGCGCAGGAACTGCTGGACCTTGGGGTCCTCGGCGTCGTTGCCCTTGGCACGGATCACGCAGGCCTCGGAGCGCATGATCGGCTCGCCGAAGACTTCGAGGCCGGCGTTGCGGAGCGAGGTGCCGGTCTCGACGACGTCGGCGATGGCGTCGGCGACGCCGAGCTCGATGGCCGTCTCGACCGCGCCGTCGAGGTGCACGACGGAGGCCTCCACGCCGCGCTCGGCGAGGTGCTTGGCGACGATGCCCTCGTACGAGGTGGCGATGGTGCGGCCCGCGAGGTCCGCGAGGTCCTTGACGGCGCCGGGCCGGGAGGCGAAGCGGAAGGTGGAGCGGGCGAAGCCGAGCGGCAGGATGACCTCGGCCTGCGCGCCGGAGTCGATCAGGAGGTCCTCGCCGGTGATGCCGATGTCGAGCTTGCCGGAGGACACGTAGATCGCGATGTCCTTGGGGCGCAGGTAGAAGAACTCGACCTCGTTGTCGGGGTCGACCGTGACGAGTTCCTTGGACTCCTTGCGCTGCCGGTAGCCGGCCTCATGGAGCATCGCCGACGCAGGTCCTGACAGTGAACCCTTGTTGGGGACGGCGATGCGCAGCATGAGGTCGGCTTCCTTTGCGTGTGGTGATACGGGGGTGAGAACGGGAGGTTCAGAGGTTGGCGTAGACGTCGTCGAGGGAGATGCCGCGGGCGACCATCATCACCTGTACGTGGTACAGGAGCTGGGAGATCTCCTCGGCGGCGGCTTCCTTGCCCTCGTACTCGGCGGCCATCCAGACTTCGGCGGCCTCCTCGACGACCTTCTTGCCGATCGCGTGCACGCCCTTGTCCACCAGCTCGGCGGTGCGGGACGTGGTGGGGTCGGCGTGGGCGGCCTTGTGCTGGAGCTCGGTGAAGAGCTCCTCGAAAGTCTTCTTGGACATGGTGAGGCTTACTCTACGCGGCCCTTCCGCCTCCCTCAGCGCCAGGGCTCGGAGACGGAGCGGAGCGTGGTGGCGGTGGCGACGGCCGCGGTGACCGCCTCGTGGCCCTTGTCCTCGCTGGAGCCCTCGATGCCGGCGCGGTCCAGGGCCTGCTCCTCGGTGTCGCAGGTGAGGACGCCGAAGCCGACGGGGACGCCGGTGTCGATGGAGACCTGGGTGAGGCCGTTGGTCACGCCCTGGCAGACGTAGTCGAAGTGCGGGGTGCCGCCGCGGATGACGACGCCGAGGGCGACGACCGCGTCGTAGCCGCGGCCGGCGAGGACCTTGGCGACGACCGGCAGTTCGAAGCTGCCGGGGACGCGCAGAAGGGTCGGCTCGTCGATGCCGAACTCGTTCAGGGCGCGCAGGGCGCCGTCGACGAGGCCGTCCATGACCTTCTCGTGCCACTGGGCCGCGATCACCGCGACCCGCAGGTCGCTGCAGTTCTCCACGCTCAGTACGGGTGCGCCCTTGCCGCTCACGTCTCTCCTCGGGGTGTGCTGTGTGCTGTGTGCTGTACGAGTTGCCGGTGGTGCTACTGCGCGTCGAGCCACGGGAGTTCGTGGCCCATGCGGTCGCGCTTGGTCTGCAGGTAGCGCAGGTTGTGCTCGCCCGCCTGTACGGGCATCGGCTCGCGGCGCGTGACCTTGAGTCCGTGGGCGGTGAGCGCCTCGCTCTTGTCGGGGTTGTTGGTGAGCAGGCGCAGGCTGCGTACGCCGAGGTCGGCGAGGATCTGCGCGCCGGCCGCGTAGTCCCGGGCGTCGGCGGGCAGGCCGAGTTCCAGGTTGGCGTCGAGGGTGTCGCGGCCGCGCTCCTGCAGGGCGTAGGCGCGGAGCTTGGAGAGCAGGCCGATGCCGCGCCCCTCGTGGCCGCGGAGGTAGACGACGATGCCGCGGCCCTCTTCGGTGATGCGCTGCATGGAGGCCTCCAGCTGGGGTCCGCAGTCGCAGCGCAGGGAGTGGAAGACGTCGCCGGTGAGGCATTCGGAGTGGACGCGGACGAGGACGTCCTCGCCGTCGCCGATCTCGCCCTGGACGAGGGCGACGTGCTCGACTCCGTCGACCGAGGAGCGGTAGCCGTACGCGGTGAACTCGCCGTGGGCGGTGGGGAGTTGGACCTGGGCCTCGCGGTGCACGGTGGGTTCGCTGGAGCGTCGGTAGGCGATCAGGTCCTCAATGGAGATGATCGTCAGGCCGTGCTTGCGGGCGAACGGGATCAGCTCGGGCAGGCGGAGCATCTTGCCGTCCTCGCCGGCGATCTCCACGATGGCGCCGGCCGGGCGGAGGCCGGCGAGCCGGGCGAGGTCGACGGCGGCCTCGGTGTGGCCGTTGCGGACGAGGACGCCGCCGGTGCGGGCGCGCAGCGGGAAGATGTGGCCGGGCCGGACGAAGTCGCCCGCCTGGGCGTGGCCGTCGGCGAGGAGCTGCAGGGTGGTGGCGCGGTCGGCGGCGGAGATGCCGGTGGTGACGCCGTGCGCGGGGCCCGCGTCGACGGAGACGGTGAAGGCCGTCCGCATCAACTCGGTGTTGTTGTCGACCATTTGGGGCAGTTCGAGGCGGTCGAGCTCGTCGCCCTCCATGGGCGCGCAGATCAGGCCGCGGCACTCGCTCATCATGAACGCGACGATCTCGGGGGTCGCCTTCTCGGCGGCGACGATCAGGTCGCCTTCGTTCTCCCGGTCCTCGTCGTCGACGACGACGACGGGGCGGCCGGCCGCGATGTCCGCGATGGCCTGCTCGATCGGGTCGAGGACGAGGCTCTCCGTTTCGTCGCCGGAGTACCAGTGGGGTGCCGTGCTCATGCCGTTGCTCCTTCCAGGGCGGGCGCCGTCACTCGGGAGCGCAGCCACCAGTCGCGCATCCCCCACAGGACGAGGGCGAGGTAGATCACGTAGACCAGGCCGGAGAAGGCGAGGCCGCTGTTGAAGGCGAGGGGGACGCCGACGAGGTCGACGAGGAGCCAGGCGAACCAGAACTCCACCAGGCCGCGGGCCTGGGCGACCATCGCGACGAGGGTCCCGACGAATATGTACGCGTCCGCCCAGGGGCTCCAGGACAGGGACGGGTAGGCGCTGAAGAGGCCGCCGACGGCGAGGGTGCCGACGGCCGCGGCGGCGAGGAGCGCGCCGCGCTCCTTCCAGGTGGCGAACCGTACGGCGATGGTGCCGTCCTGGGCCTGCTGCTTGCCGCGGCTCCACTGCCGCCAGCCCCACAGGGCGACGCCGATGACGAGGAGCTGCTTGCCGACGCCGCCGGCGAGCTGCGCGGAGGCGTACGCGCCGACGAGGATCAGGCCGGAGAGGAACTGGGCGGGCCAGGTCCACACGGAGCGGCGCCAGCCGAGGGCGAGGGCGCCGAGGCCGATGGTGTTGCCGATCATGTCGGACCAGATGACGTGCTGGCCGAAGGCGCTGAAGGCCTCGGTGTTCAGCCAGTTCAGGGCGCTCACTTCCCTGCCTCCTGCGCCTGGTCCGCCGCCGGGGCCCGGTCGCCGAGGAGGCGCTCGACGTACTTGGCGATGACGTCCACTTCGAGGTTGACCGGGTCGCCGGGCTGCTTCAAGCCGAGCGTGGTCAGGGCGAGGGTGGTGGGGATGAGGCTGATGGTGAAGTAGTCCGGTCCGGCGTCGACGACGGTGAGGCTGACGCCGTCGACGGTGATGGAGCCCTTCTCGACCACGTACCGGGAGAGCTGGGCGGGCAGGGAGACCTTGACGATCTCCCAGTTCTCGGAGGGCTTGCGCTCCTCGATGGTGCCGACGCCGTCGACGTGGCCCTGCACGATGTGGCCGCCGAGGCGGGCGCCGACCGCGGTGGGCCGCTCCAGGTTGACGCGGGAGCCCTCGCCGAGCGCGCCGAGGCTGGAGCGGTTCAGGGTCTCGGCCATCACGTCGGCGGTGAACTCGTCGCCCTCGTGCTCGACGACGGTCAGGCAGACGCCGTTGACGGCGATGGAGTCGCCGTGCGCGGCGTCCTGCGTGACGACGGGGCCGCGCAGGCGGAAGCGGGAGGCGTCGCCGAGGTTCTCGACGGCGGTGACCTCACCCAGTTCTTCGACGATTCCGGTGAACACTTCAGCGCTCCTTGGGGGACGAGGCGGCGGGGACGGCGGGTGCTGCGGTGATCCGGAGATCGGGGCCGATGCGGACGGTCTCGGTGATGTCGAGCCGCAGCGCGTCGGCGATGGTGCCGATCCCGGCGTCGGCCAGTGCGGTGGGGCCGGCGCCGAGGAGGACGGGGGCGAGGTAGCCGACGACGCGGTCGACGGCGCCGGCGGCGACGAACGCGCCGGCGAGGGTGGGTCCGCCTTCGAGGAGTACGGAGCGGACGCCGCGGGCGTGGAGTTCGGCGAGGAGGGCGGGGATGTCGAGGCCCTTGCCGTCCGTTGCACGCGGGAGGCGTACGGCGGCGGCAAGTTCGGTCGTGGCGTCCTCGGCGACGGCGACGAGGGTGGGCGCCGCGTCGTCGAGGACCCGCGAACTCGCCGTGACCGCCGTGCCGTCGGTGTCGACGACGACGCGCAGCGGCTGCACCGCGCCGTCGATGCCGCGCACCGCGAGATGCGGGTCGTCGGCGCACTGGGTGCCGGAGCCGACGACGACGGCGTCCGACTCGGCGCGCAGCCGGTGGACGTCGGCGCGGGACTCGGGCGAGGTGATCCAGCGGCTGCTGCGGTCGGCGGCGGCGATGCGGCCGTCGAGCGTCGCGGCGTACTTCCAAGTGACGTACGGGCGGCCGGACTTGGCGGCGGTGAGCCAGGCGATGTTGCCCGCGCGCGCCTCGTCCTCCAGGAGGCCCTGCTCGACGTCGACGCCGGCCGCGCGCAGGCGCTGGGCGCCGCCGGTGGCCGTGGGGGTGGGGTCCGGGACGGCGTGGACGACGCGGGCGATCCCGGCGTCGAGGAGGGCCTGGGCGCAGGGGCCGGTGCGGCCGGTGTGGTTGCAGGGTTCGAGGGTGACGACGGCGGTGCCGCCGCGGGCCTTCTCGCCGGCGGCGCGCAGGGCGTGCACTTCGGCGTGGGGTCCGCCGGCGCGCTGGTGGTAGCCCTCTCCGACCACGGTTCCGGTGGCGTCGAGGACGACGCAGCCGACGACCGGGTTGGGGCTTGTGGCGCCGAGTGCGCGCGCGGCGAGCGCGATCGCCTGCCGCATGGCGGCTGTTTCGGCTGCGGTGGCCACCGGGTCCTCCTGCCTCTTCGGGCACGGACTCCGGGGCTGTCGATGACGACAGATCTGACGGGCGAGGAACGCTGAGCACCGGGGACGCCGGACGACGGTCGCCCTGACGTAGGACGGACCGACGGCGCGGCATACACGGATGTGCCTGCCCGCCGCGCACTGCCTCCCATCCGGACTTTCACCGTCGGTGCAGGAATTTCACCTGCTCAACCGGCCACTGGATGCGGCCGGGTCGCGGACTATTACCGCCGGTTCGGAATTACACCGACCCCGGAGTGCGCTGCTGCTGTTACACGGCCAGTCTGCCACGGCTGATCGTCACCCATGCGGGCGATCGCGTGTGGGCTGACTCACAGCGCCGAGAAAGTCGTGACTTCGTCAGGTCGGACCCGATTCCGGGCACGGCTGCGCCGTCGGGCGCTCTGGCACGCTGTCGCCGTGACGACGACGACCGATCCTGCCGCCGAGTTCGAGACGCACCGGCCCCGCATGTTCGCCCTCGCCTACCGTCTGCTCGGCTCGGCCCAGGAGGCCGACGACGCCGTGCAGGACGCGTATCTGCGCTGGTCGAAGGCGGTGCGCGCGGACATCGAGCAGCCGGCGGCCTGGCTGGCGAAGGTCGTGACCAACCTTTGCGTCAATCGGCTGACGTCGGCGCGGGCCCGCCGTGAGGAGTACGTCGGACCGTGGCTGCCGGAGCCGGTGGTGACCGGCTCGGGCGCGCTCGGCCCGCTGGACTCGGCGGAGCAGCGCGACTCGGTCTCGACGGCGCTGCTCGTCCTCCTGGAACGGCTGACTCCGGCGGAGCGCGCGGTGTACGTGCTGCGGGAGGCGTTCGCGTACAGCCATCGGGAGATCGCCGGGGTGCTCGACGTCGGCGAGGCCAACGCGCGGCAGCTGTACGGCAGGGCGGTGCGGCGGGTGGCGGCCGGGACGCCGCGGTTCGTGCCGCGGCCCGAGCAGCAGCGGGGGCTCGTGGAGTCGTTCATCGCGGCGGCGCGCGAGGGCGATGTGGCCGGTCTGGAGAAGCTCCTGGCCGACGACGTGACGTGGTGGGGCGACGGCGGCGGCCGGATCACCGCAGCCCGGCGGCCGATCGTGGGGCGCGAGAAGGTGCTGCGGTTCCTGGCCGGTGCGGCGGAGCGGTTCCTGGTCGGCGTCGAGCTCGCGGCGGTGGAGGTCAACGGCTGGACGGCGCTCGTGGCGCGTCTGGGCGGCGAGCTGACGGCGGTAGCGTCGTTCGAGGTGCGGGAGGACGGGGCGATCGCCGATGTGCGGGTCGTGGTGAACCCGGAGAAGCTCACGTTCGTACGGCGGCAGCTGGGGGCGGCCGGGGGCTGAGGGCGTCCGGCTCGGGCTTTTCGGCTCGGCTTGTCACATCCGGGCGGGCTCTCCGGTTCTCAGCTGGTGTCGGGCGCTCCACCGGGGAGCGCCCCGCCCCGAAGGGACCGAACGACCATGACCACGATCCTGGTGACCGGCGGGACCGGCACCCTCGGCCGGTTCGTCATCGAGCGGCTGCGGGCGAGCGGCGGGCACGAGGTGCGGGAGCTGAGCCGCCGCTCCGTGCAGTACCCGGTGGACCTCCTGACCGGTGCGGGTCTGGCGGACGCCGTGGCCGGGGCGGAGGTGATCGTGCACTGCGCGACGACGCCGAAGGGCGGTGCGGACGAGACCGCGGCACGCCATCTGATCGACGCGGCGCGGGCGGCCGGGGTGCGGCACCTGGTCTACATCTCGATCGTCGGCATCGATCGCGTGCCGCTCGGCTACTACCGCACGAAACTGCAGGTGGAGCGGCTGATCGAGGAGTCCGGGCTCGGCTTCACGATCCTGCGGGCGACACAGTTCCACGAGCTGGCCCTGACCTTCGCCCGCGGCCTGACGAAACTCCCGGTCGCTCTCGTGCCGACGGGGGTACGGCTGCAGCCGGTCGCGGTGGACGAGGTCGCCGCCCGCCTGGTCGCTCTGGCCCTCGGCGAGCCGGCGGGGCACGCGGAGGAGCTGGGCGGCCCGGAGGTGCTGAGCCTGGAGGCGCTCGTACGGACGTATCTGCGGGCTGTCGGCAAGCGGCGCCCGGTGCTCGGCGTACGGCTCCCGGGCCGGCTCTTCGCCGCGCTGCGCGCGGGGGGTCTGCTGACTCCTGAACACGCGGTGGGCGAGGGGACGTTCGGGGAGTTCGTGGGCGGTGCGGTCGGCCGCTGACCGCTGCGGGCGCGCTTCTTCTTCCCCACCCCGCCCCTTCCCGAAAGTCCTGGCGGACGGCTACGGGGGCTGCGCCCCCGGACCCCCCCGTCGTTCGACTGCTGCGCCGTCGTGGCTGATCGCGCAGTTCCCCGCGCCCCTGAAAAGCCCCTATCGGGCCGGCGTTTGAGGAGCAGGGGTCCGGGGGCGGAGCCCCCGCAGCTGCCGCAGGCTTTCGGGAAGGGGCGGGGTGGGGAGAAAGAAGGGATGGCCACCAGCATGGGCGAACAAGCGCACTCCGCAAGGCAGTTGAGGCGCGCCCGGCACGCAGTGGCCGCCGTCTTCTGCGTGCACGGCGCGGTGACCGGCTCGTTCGCGACCCGCGTGCCCTGGATCCAGGAGCACACCGGCGCGAGCGCCGGCCAGTTGGGCCTCGCGCTCGCGTTCCCCGCCATCGGCGCCTCCCTCGCGATGCCGCTCGCGGGCGCGGTCAGCCACCGCTTCGGCGCCCGCACCGCCCTGCGTGGCCTCCTCGCCCTGTGGACGCTCTCCCTCACCCTGCCCGCACTCGCCCCGAACCTGCTCACCCTCTGCGCCGCCCTCTTCGTGTACGGGGCGACCTCCGGCATGTCGGACGTCGCGATGAACGCGCTCGGCGTGGAGGTGGAGAACCGGCTCGGCCGCTCGATCATGTCCGGCCTGCACGGCATGTGGAGCATCGGCGCCCTGCTCGGCTCGGCGGCCGGCACGCTCGCCGCGCACCTCGGGGCGGACGCCCGGCTGCACCACGCGCTTGCCGCCGCCGTCCTGACCGTGCTCGGCCTGGTCTGCTGCCAGGGCGTGCTCGACCTGCACTCCACCCCGGACGAGGAGCCGCCGCCGCGCTTCGCGCTGCCGCCGAGGTCGGCCGTGCTCATCGGCCTCGTCGGGTTCTGCGCGGTGTTCGCGGAGGGGGCGAGCCTGGACTGGTCGGCGGTGTACCTGCGGGGCGAGCTGGCGGCGTCGGCCGGGCTCGCGGCCGCCTGCACGACCGCGTTCGCGCTGACGATGGCGGTGGCGCGGATCGCGGGCGACCGGGTGGTGGACCGGTTCGGCGCGGTGCGCACGGTCCGCGTCGGCGGGCTGCTCGCGACCCTCGGCGGCGTCCTGGTGGTGACCTCGGCGCACCCGGCGCAGGCCATGGCCGGTTTCGGCTGCCTCGGACTCGGTATCGCGGTGGTCGTGCCGCTGGCGTTCGCGGCGGCGGGGCGCAGCGGCGACAACCCGAGCCTGGCGATCGCGGGCGTCGCGACCATCACGTACACCTCGGGTCTGATCGCCCCCTCGGCGATCGGCGCGATCGCCGACGCGACGTCGCTCGTCGCCTCGTTCGGCCTGGTGACGGCGCTGGCGCTGGGGCTTGTGGTATTCGCGGGGGTGTTGCGGGGACGCGGACGCATCTCAGCCCGTCCGGGGACGACTCCCGGCCGGAGGCTCGGGGAGATCGAGGACGAGCCCGGAGGGCGGTCGACGGCCACCCCGGCTCGAGGCGCAGGCACGGCGGACGGCCACCTACCATAGGCCGAGCTCAATCCATGTACAGAAAGTGAATTCCGGCCATGAACCTCGGCGTCCGCTGGTCACTCCACGGCGATGGCCGCACCCCCGCACCCGGCGCCGTGGTCCGCCCCGACGAGCGGCTCTCCTGGCCGCGCACGGTCGGGCTCGGGGCGCAGCACGTGGTCGCGATGTTCGGTGCGTCGTTCGTGGCGCCCGTCCTGATGGGGCTCGACCCCAATCTGGCGATCATGATGTCCGGCGTCTCCACGGTCATCTTCCTGCTCGCGACCCGCGGCACCGTCCCGTCGTACCTGGGCTGTTCGCTGTCGTTCGTGGGCGTGGCCGCGGTGATCCGGGCGCAGGGCGGGTCGAGCGCGAGCGTCACCGGTGCGGTGTTCGTGGTCGGCGCGGTCCTGTTCCTGGCGGGCCTGGCCGTGCAGAAGTTCGGGGCGCGGATCATCCACGCCACGATGCCGCCGATCGTCACGGGCGCCGTGGTGATGCTGATCGGCTTCAACCTGGCCCCGGTCACGGCCACCACGTACTGGCCGCAGGACCAGTGGACCGCGCTGCTCGTGATGCTCTTCACCGGCCTGGCCGTGGTCTGCCTGCGCGGCTTCTTCTCCCGGATCGCGATCTTCCTGGGCCTGATCTTCGGGTACGGGATCTCCTGGCTCTTCGACCGGATCTTCGGCAAGATCCACTCCCCGGCGGGCGGCGCCGAGGCCGTCGACCACTGGCGGCTCGACCTGTCCGGCGTCGGCAAGGCCGACTGGTTCGGGCTTCCGTCCTTCCACGCGCCGAGCTTCGAGTGGTCCGCGATCCTCGTGGCGCTGCCCGTCGTGATCGCCCTGATCGCCGAGAACGCGGGGCATGTGAAGGCCGTCGGCGAGATGACCGGCGACAACCTGGACTCCAAGCTCGGCACCGCGATCTCCGCCGACGGCGTCGGCTCGATGCTGTCCACCGCGGTCGGCGGCCCGCCCAACACCACGTACTCCGAGAACATCGGCGTGATGGCCGCGACCCGCGTCTACTCCACGGCCGCGTACTGGGCCGCCGCCGGCTTCGCGCTCCTCTTCGGCCTGTGCCCGAAGTTCGGCGCGGTCGTGGCGGCCATCCCGGGCGGCGTCCTCGGCGGCATCACCGTGATCCTGTACGGGATGATCGGCCTGCTGGGCGCGCAGATCTGGATCAACGCCAAGGTGGACCTGCGCAATCCGCTGAACCTGGTGCCGGCGGCCGCGGGCATCATCATCGGCGTCGGCAACGTGTCCATGAAGTTCACCGACACGTTCGAGCTGAGCGGTATCGCGCTCGGCACCCTCGTCGTCATCACCGGCTACCACGCGCTGCGCGCCATGGCCCCGGCCCACCTCAAGACGCAGGAGCCGCTGCTCGACGAGGGCACGTCGCGGTACGACACGGACGCGGACGCGGACGCGGGCGCAGACATGAGCACGGGCACGGGCACGGGCGCCGACGGGAACGCGTCCAAGAAGTAGCCCGCCCCGTTTCGTCACGCACAGTTCCGTCCCGTACGAGGTCCAAACCCGGGATTCCGGCCGGTCGTTACCCCGTTTCGGGGAAGCTCGCGTCTCGGTCGGCCGTGGTTCCGGCTCGGCCTGTCACGCTGCGTGCATGGCGCTGACGGGACAGATCGGGACCGTGACGGTCGAGGCGCGGCCCGGGGCCGCCGGGGCGGACCGGGTGCTCGCGCAGACGCGGGCCCCGGACGCGGACCGGCCGCACCCGGACGGGGCCGCCGTGTTCCACCGCGCCTACCTGGCGGTGGCCGGGGAACCCGCCGCCCCCACCGCCTCCGCGCTCGAAACCCGCCTGGCCGAGCGGTACTTCGCGGCCCGCGAGACGGTCCGCGGCGGCCATCGGCCCCCGGCCGCCTGGCGCCCGCTGTTCCAGTTCCGGCGCCACCCCGGCGTACGGCCGCTGCAGTTCGGGCTCGCCGGGATCAACGCGCACGTCGGGCACGACCTGCCGCTCGCCGTCGTCGACGCCTGCCTCGCCCTGGGCTGCGAACCGGCCGCCGTGGAGGGCGAGTTCGAGCGCGTCGGGGACCGGCTGCTCGCCCTGGAGGAGCGGATCGTCGAGGACCTCGCGCCGGGCCCCGACCTGCTGCACGTGACCGATCCGCTCGCGCATCTGCTCGGCGTCTGGTCCCTGGAGCGGGCCAGGGACACGGCCTGGTCGGCGGCGCGGGTGCTCTGGTCGCTGCGTGAACTGCCCGATCTCGCCGCCGAGTTCAGCCGGCGCACCGACGCCGGCGTGGGCCTCGTCGGCCGCTGTCTGCTGACCCCCTGGCGCTGACCGCCCGCGAAGCGTTAGCTGTACGGGACACCGGCCGCCCCGCCGGGCCGACGGTCCGGAACCGCGGGCCGGCCGCCCCGGGACCGTACAGGAGGCGCAGCAGATGGCGACCAGGCTTGGACTCGGCCTTCCGCAGATGAGGCAGTACGACATCGGACGCGACGTCCCCGCGGTGGCGAAGGCCGCGGAAGAGATCGGGTACGAGAGCCTGTGGGTCTTCGAGCGGGTGCTGTTCCCGACCCCCGTGACCCAGGGCCTGTACGGGATCGACGGGCTGCCGTGGCCCGAACAGTACCGCTCGGTGGCCGATCCGCTGGTCTCCCTGACGCTCGCCGCAGCCGCCACCGAACGGGCCAGGCTCGGCACCAGCGTCCTGGTCGCACCGCTGCACCTCCCCTTCCAACTCGCCCGTACGCTCGGCACGTTGGACGCGGTGAGCGGCGGCCGCGTCGTCGCCGGGCTCGGCACCGGCTGGTCCCACGACGAGTACGCGGCGCAGGGCCTGGCCCCCTTCGAGCGGCGCGGCGCCGTCCTCGACGAGACGCTCGACGTGTGCCGGGCGGTGTGGGGCCCCGACCCGGTCGCGTACGAGGGCGAGTGGACCCGGATCGCGCCCTCGGCGGTCGGCCCGAAGCCGGCCCGGCCGATCCCCGTGCACCTGCCCGCGAACGGGCCGCGCTCCGCCCGCCGCCTGGTCGAGCGGGCGGACGGCTGGATGCCCGTCGCGATGGGGGCCAGCCAACTGGCCGAGTCCTGGAAGCAGTTGCAGGACCTGGCCGCCACGACCGGCCGCGAGCGCCCCATCGCGGTGACGGTGCGCGCGAACGCGACGTACAGCCCCGAGCCCTACGAGGGTGACGGGCGGCGGCCGTTCCAGGGCAGCGTCGAGCAGATCGTCGAGGATCTCGCGGCGCATGTGGAGGCCACCGGGATCGAGGAGTTCTTCCTCGAACTACAGGGGCAGACCCGCGACGCGCAGGAGCTGACGGACGTCGCGGCGGCGGTGTACGAGGCGGCGCGGGCGGCGGGCGTCTGAGACCCATCTGAGACCCGGGGGAGGGGCGAAGCCCCTCCCCCGGTCCCCCGTCAGTCCTCCGGCAGCTCGACCGGAGCGATCTCGTCGTACACGTCGCCCGGACCGGGGTTGGTCGCGTCCGTCGCGCCGCCGAACTGGTGCATGACGCCCCACACGGCGTTGAGCGCGGTGGTGACGGCACCCTCGGCCCAGCCGGCCGTCCAGGAGATGTCGTCGCCGGCGAGGTAGATGCCGCGCTTCTCCTCGGGCAGGCGGTCCTGCATGAAGTGGGTGAACAGGCGGCGCTGGTAGCGGTAGTGGCCCGGCAGGTTCGCCTTGAACGCGCCCATGAAGTAGGGCTCGTTCTCCCAGGACACGGTCACCGGGTTGCCGATGATGTGCTTGCGGATGTCGACGTTCGGATAGATCTCGCCGAGCGACTTCAGCATGACGTCCATCCGCTCGTTCGCGGACAGCGGCAGCCACTTCAGGCTGTCGTCGCACCACGTGTACGAGAGGCAGATGACGGCGGGCTTGTCCGGGCCGTCGTCGAGGAGGTAGGTGCCGCGGGTCATCCGGTCGGTGAGCGTCATCGACATGACGTCACGCCCGGTGACCTCGTCCTTGTCCAGCCAGAACGGCCGATCGACGGGCACGAAGAGCTTGGAGCTCTCCATGTAGTGGGTGCGCTCGATGGCGGTCCAGTGGTCGATCGGGAAGAGCGAGTCGTCGCACTCGATCTTCGAGAGCAGCATCCAGGACTGCGCGGTGAAGATCGCCGCCCGGTACGTACGGATGTCGCCGGAGGCGTCCGTGACGGTGATGCGGTTGCCGGCGGTGCGGTGCAGCCGGGTCACGGCCGGGCGCGGGGCGCCGTCGTGCAGGGAGGACAGGGAGGTCCCCTGCGCCCAGTGCACGATCTTCTGCGGCTCGCGCTCCCAGAGCCGGAGCGGGAGCTGCTGGCTGCCGCCGACGATGCCGCGGTGGTGGTCGTCCGCCTCGGTGTAGACGACGCGGAGGATCTCCAGGATGGAGTTGGGGAAGTCGGTGTCCCAGCCGCCGGTGCCGAAGCCGACCTGGCCGAAGATCTCGCGGTGCCGGAACGACTTGAACGCCTCGGACTCGCAGAGGAAGCCGTAGAAGGTCTGGTTGTCGAGCTTCTCGACAAGCTTCGACCAGATCTCCCGGATCCGCGGAACATCGCGTTCCCTGAGGGCGCGGTTCATGTCGGAGAAGTCGGCGCCCTCCTCCAGGCAGGCGTTCCAGGCGTGCATGACGTCCCGGTACACCTGCGGCAGGTCGTCGACGGTCTCCGCGTAGTGCGACTCGCCCTTGAGGTCGACGACGGTCGACGGGGTGTCGGGCGCGAGCGGGTTCGGGAACGGCTTGGTGGTCAGGCCCACCAGGTCGATGTAGTGCTGCAGCGCGGTGGAGGACGGCGGGAACCGCATGGCGCCCATCTCGGCGGTCAGGTCGGTGTCCGTACCTGGGAAGTCCACGGTCCGCAGCCGCCCGCCGATCTGGTCGGCCTCGTACACGACGGGCTTCAGGCCCATCTTCATCAGCTCGTACGCGGCGACGATGCCGGAGAGCCCGCCACCGATGACGGCGACCTCCTGGCCGTGCTCGGTCGCGGGTATCTGGCCGAGCCCGGCGGCGTGCCCGAGGAAGTCGTCGTACGCGAAGGGGAAGTCCGGCCCGAACATGGTGATCGGCGGCTGCTGCACGTCGGTGTGCTGGACGGCGTTGGGCACCGTGGACGTCATGGGGTGGGGACTCCTTGCTGCGGTACTGAAAGTGGTTCGGGGAGGGGTGCCTGCGCGCGCGTCAGCGGGCGAGGGGGGCGTACAGGCCGGGGCGGCGGTCCCGCAGATACGCGTTGCCGGCGCGCGACTCGGCCAGGAACTCGGGGTCGACGTCGCCGAACACCAGCTCCTCGCCACGCCCGGCCCGCGCCTTGGCGATGCCGTCGGGCCCGGCGAGCGTGGACAGCCCGACGAACTCGAACTCCCCTTCCGGGCCGGTCCTGTTGACGTACGCCACGTACATCTGGCTCTCGAAGGCGCGCACCGGCACGAGGGACTCGGCGACGAACTGGAACGGGTGCATCTGCGCCGTCGGCACGAGCAGCAGGTCGGTCCCGGCGAGGGCGTGCGCCCGTACGTTCTCCGGGAACTCCACGTCGTAGCAGATCAGCGCGCCGATACGGAGGCCGCCGAGCTCGGCCTGGACGACGGGGGTGTCGCCGGGCGTGAAGTGGTCCTGCTCGAAGCAGCCGAAGAGGTGGGTCTTGCGGTAGTTGAGCAGGGGCGTGCCGTCGGGGCCGATGGCCTGCGCGGAGTTGAACACGCGCTGCCCGTCGCGCTCCGGGTAGCCGTAGAACACGGCGAGGCCGTGGCGGGCGGCGATCTTCGCGATCGCCTCGGCGGAGGGGCCGTCGGCGGGCTCGGCGAGCCGAGGGATGTCGTCGCCGATCGCGTACCCCGTCAGGTACATCTCGGGGGCGACGAGCAGCCCGGCCCCCGCATCGGCGGCCCGGCCGGCAGCCTCCTCCAGGATGCGCAGATTCTGCGCGACGTCACCGGGCCGTCCAGAGCTCTGGAGCAGGGCGGTGCGCAGCGGCGACGACATGGGCAGACCTCGGCGGTACGAAGGGGTTGCGGGGACGCATTGACGTTACGGTCGCCGGGGTCGCACGGACAAGGCGCGTCCGTTGCGAGCTGTCGGGGTATCTGTTGCGCGGTTGCCGCCAAGCCCGGCGATTCGTTGCGCAAGGCCTCGTCTTTCCCCTCCCCACCCCTTCCCGAAAGACTGCCGTCGGCACCGGGGGCCAGCCCCCGGACCCCCGCTCCTCAAACGCCGGAGAGGCTGTCTTTTAGGGGCGCGGGGAACTGCGCGACCAGCCACGACGACGGGCCAGCCGAAAGGCAACGGGGACCTGGGGCGCAGCCCCGAAGCGGGGGACTGGGCAGAACCCCGAAGCGAGCCCCCGGGAACGGCAGCCCCGAGACCGAGACGCAAGGGCACAGCCCCAAAGCAAGGCCCGGGAGCAGCAGCCCCAGAACGACAGCCCGGAGCGCAGCCCCAAAACGGGCCCCCGGGAACGGCAGCCCCGAGACCGAGACGCGAGAGCGCAGCCCCAAAGCAAGGCCCAGGGACAGCAGCCCCAGAACGGCAGCCCCGAAGCGGGCCCCCGGGAGCGGCAGCCCCGAGATCGAGACGCAAGGGCACAGCCCCAAAGCAAGGCCCAGGAGCGGCAGCCCCAGAACGACAGCCCGGAGCGCAGCCCCAAAGCGAGCCCCCGGGAACGGCAGCCCCGAGATCGAGACGCAAGGGCACAGCCCCAAAGCAAGGCCCAGGGACAGCAGCCCCAGAACGGCAGCCCGGGGCAGCAGTCCCAAAATGAGACCCCAGGGACAGCAGCCCCAGGACGGCGGCCCGGGGCGGCAGCCCCAAAGCAAGGCCCAGGGGCGGCAGCCCCGGAACGGAAGCAGGGGCGCAGCCCCGGAACGGGGGCGGGGCGACAGCCCCGAGCGGGGGCGGGGCGACAGCCCCGAAGCGGGGGCGGGGGCGCAGCCCCGGGGCTGTCCGCAGGACTTTCGGGAAGGGGCGGGGAGGGGAGAAGAAAGCCCCCACAGGAAGCAGCCCGACAGGGGCGAGGGGCCGGCAGAAGCGAAGCGCCAGACAGGGGCGAGCGGGCCCAGGGGGCGAAGGGCCCAGGGGGCGAAGGGCCCGGGGGGGGCGAAGGGCCCGGGGGCCCTACGTAGGCGCCCCCGAGGAAAACCTCCGCATCAGCGGCGAAAGCACCAACACAGACTTGGTCCGCTCAACAAAATGCTCCCCGGCGATCCGCTCAAGCACCCGCTCGAAGTGCCGCATGTCGGAGGCGAAGACCTGGACGATCGCGTCCGCCTCACCGGTGACGGTGGAGGCGGCCGCGATCTCCGGGTACCGCTCGAGGCCCCGCTTGATGGCCTCGGGCGAGGTGTTCCGCCGGCAGTAGATCTCGATGAACCCCTCGGTCTCCCACCCCAGCGCCGCCGGGTCCACCCGGACGGTGAATCCGGTGATGGCCCCGGTGGCCCGCAGCCGGTCCACGCGGCGTTTCACGGCCGGCGCGGACAGGCCGACGATCTGGCCGATGTCCGCGAAGGAGCGGCGGGCGTCCTCGGCGAGGGCGTGCACGATCCGTTCATCGAGTTCGTTCAGCACGGCGGGCGGTTCACTTCTCTTGACCTGATTCCTTGACGGCCGCGACAGAGTCGTCCGCACCCTGTGTCTGCAGGCGGGAGCGGCGCTGGCCGTACCCGAAGTAGATCACGAGGCCGACGGCCATCCACACGCCGAAGACGACCCAGGTGATCGCGTCGAGGCTGAACATCATCCACACGCAGAAGCCGAAGCCCACCAGCGGGAAGAGCGGCGAGAGCGGCACCCGGAAGGTGCGCTTCATCTCGGGCCGGGTGCGGCGCAGCACGATGACGGCGATGTTGACCAGGGCGAAGGCGAAGAGCGTACCGATGCTGGTGGCGTTGGCCAGCTCGCCGAGCGGGATGGCCGCGGCGAGCACACCGCAGAACAGCGAGACGACCACAGTGTTCACCCGCGGCGTGCCGGTGCGCGGGCTGACCTTGGAGAACGTCTTGGGCACGAGGCCGTCGCGGGACATCGCGAAGAGGATGCGGGTCTGGCCGTAGAGCACGGTCAGGACGACGCTGGCGATGGCGATGACGGCGCCGGCGGCGAGGACGGTGCCCCAGAACGGCTGCCCGGTGACGTCCTTCATGATCCCGGCGAGCGCGGCCTCGGAGTCGGTGAAGCCCTTCCAGGGGCGGGCGCCGACGGCGACGGCGGCGACGAGGACGTACAGCGCGGTGACGATGACGAGCGACAGCATGATCGCGCGCGGCAGGTCCCGCTGCGGGTTCTTGGCCTCCTCACCTGCGGTGGAGGCGGCGTCGAAGCCGATGTACGAGAAGAACAGGGTGGCGCCCGCGGCGCTGACTCCGGCCATGCCGAGCGGCATGAAGTCGGCGTAGTTGCCGGACTTGAAGCCCTGGATGCCGATGGCGCAGAACAGCAGCAGTGCCGCGATCTTCACGACGACCATGATCGTGTTGGCGCGCGCCGACTCCTTGGCGCCGCCGAGCAGGAACGCCATGGCGAGCAGGACCACGATCAGCGCGGGCAGGTTGAATATCCCGCCGTCGCCGGGCGGCGCGGAGAACATGTCAGGGATCGTCCAGCCGATCGTGCCGGCGAGCAGCTCGTTGAGGTACTCGCCCCAGCCGACGGCGACGGCCGCGACGGAGACGCCGTACTCCAGGACGAGGCACCAGCCGCAGACCCAGGCGACGAGCTCGCCCATCGTTGCGTACGCATACGAGTACGAGGAGCCGGAGACCGGGATCGTGCCCGCCAGTTCCGCGTACGAGAGGGCGGAGAAGAGGGCCGTGAGGCCGGCGATCACGAAGGAGATCGTGACGGCGGGACCGGCGGCGGGCACGGCCTCGCCGAGGACGACGAAGATGCCGGTGCCGAGGGTCGCGCCGATGCTGATCATCGTCAGCTGCCACATGGAGAGCGAGCGCTTCAGCGTGCCGCCCTCACCCTTGCCACCCTCGGCGACCAGGAGTTCTACGGGCTTGCGACGCATCAGCCGGCCCATCTGGCCGGGCCGCTGCGGCGCTTGCGTCGGCGGGGCTGCGCCTTGGTCGAGCACGGGGGGCTCCTTGATCGCTGCGAGGAGGACGGCAGCGACCGCGGCGGTGCCCGCAGCGGGGCGACCACCGAGCAGGCGGTCACCGCCAGACGAAGTACAGCGGATGACATTAGGGCGAACGGCTTCACTTGCGTAATGAAGCAACCTTGCGCATACGGGCAAGATCCTTGCGTACCCCGGAAAAATACGGGAGTTCGTTGCACATCAGCTTTCGGTCGCCGGAAGAAGGTGACCATTCCCACATCGTGGACACCCTCGGGAACGCGCACGGCCCCGACCGTCCGAAGACGATCGGGGCCGTGCGAAAGCCGTTCTACGAGGCCTTCCAGGAGGCCTTACGAGGTCACTGCCAGCTGGCGTGCAGCGGCTTGCCCTCCGCGTAGCCGGCGGCGGACTGGATGCCGACGACGGCGTTCGCCTCGAACTCGGCGAGGGAGCCCGCGCCCGCGTAGGTGCAGGAGGAGCGGACGCCCGCGATGATCGAGTCGATCAGGTCCTCGACGCCGGGGCGGGCCGGGTCGAGGAACATCCGCGAGGTCGAGATGCCCTCCTCGAAGAGCGCCTTGCGGGCCCGGTCGTACGCCGACTCGTCGCTGGTGCGGTTGCGCACGGCGCGGGCCGAGGCCATGCCGAAGGACTCCTTGTACTGCCGCCCGTTGGCGTCCTGCTGGAGGTCGCCCGGGGACTCGTACGTCCCGGCGAACCAGGAGCCGATCATGACGTTGGACGCACCGGCGGCGAGCGCCATGGCGACGTCGCGCGGGTGCCGGACGCCGCCGTCGGCCCAGACGTGCTTGCCGTACTTCTTCGCCTCGGCGGCGCATTCCAGGACGGCGGAGAACTGCGGGCGGCCGACGCCGGTCATCATGCGCGTGGTGCACATGGCGCCGGGGCCCACGCCGACCTTGATGATGTCGGCGCCGGCGTCGATGAGGTCCTTGACGCCCTCGGCGGCGACGATGTTGCCCGCGACGATCGGCACCTGCGGGTCGAGCGCGCGCACCTTGCGGATGGCCTCGATCATCGACTCCTGGTGGCCGTGGGCCGTGTCGATGACGAGGGTGTCCACGCCGGCGTCGAGCAGCTGCTGCGCCTTGCCCGCCACATCGCCGTTGATGCCGACGGCGGCGGCGATGCGGAGCTTGTTGTTGCCGTCCACGGCCGGGGTGTAGAGCGTGGCGCGCAGGGCGCCCTTGCGGGTGAGGATGCCGACGAGGCGGCCGTCCTGGTCCACGGCGGGGGCGACCTTGCGGTGGCCTGCGTCCAGCTTGTTGAAGGCCTCGCGCGGGTCGATGTCGGCGTCGATGAGCAGCAGCTCCTTCGACATGACCTCGGAGAGCTGGGTGAAGCGGTCGACGCCGTTCAGGTCGGACTCGGTGACGACGCCGACGGGGCGGTGGTCCGCGTCGACGACGACTCCGGCGCCGTGCGCACGCTTGTGGATCAGCGACAGGGCGTCGGCGACGGTCTGCGTCGGGGCGAGCGTGATCGGGGTGTCCAGGACGTGGTGCCGGGTCTTGACCCAGGAGATGACCTCGGTGACGACCTCGATCGGGATGTCCTGGGGGATGACGACGAGGCCGCCGCGGCGGGCCACGGTCTCGGCCATGCGGCGTCCGGCGATCGCGGTCATGTTGGCGACGACCAGCGGGATCGTGGTCCCCGTGCCGTCCGGGGCGGAGAGGTCGACGCCCTGCCGGGAACCCACGGCGGAGCGGCTCGGCACCATGAACACATCGTCGTACGTGAGGTCGTACGGCGGCTTGATGTCGTTGAGGAAGCGCACGTGCTGAACATCCCAGTCGTTCGGAGTTGACCCTCGGGCAGGTCAGCCGAGGAAAACGCACGTACTTCATTCTCCCATGACGCACCGTTTCCACTCCCCGGACAGATCCTCCAGGGCACGAGGGGAACGGCCGTCTGATCCTCCAAACCACCCCCCGCCCGAGGCGTCAGTCAGCGGCCGGCCGGCTCCAGGGTGAGCAGCACGCTGAGCCGCTCCCCCGCGGACTCGGTGAGCACGTCCTGCGCGACGGCCCACTCCTCGGGTCTCGCGGCCGCGTACTGCTGCCAGCCGCGGACCACGAGGAGCGTGCCGCGCGGGAGTTCGGAGAGGGAGTCGGCGAGCGCGTCCCAGTTCCGCCCGAACCAGTTGGGCAGGTCCAGGTCGCGGGCGCAGCGCTCCATGAACGCGGCCTTGTCGGTGACGCCGCCGAGCGCGAGGACCACGGCGGGCAGTTCGGCCGTACGGGCGGCGCCGAGCAGGGTGGCGAGGGGGCCCGGGGTGTGCTCCGTCATCGCAGGACCGCCTTGAAGGTCTGGTAGTGGTCGTCGGTGTAGTAGATCTCGCCGTCCCTGCCGGTGACCAGCCGCCGGGCGCCGCGGTCACTCTCGCCGGGGGTGCGGACGGTGTACTCGCGGTAGTGCCCGCGCGGCTGCTTCGGCAGCTCCCCCTCGAAGTTCCCGAAGGCGCTGCCGTCCTTCTCGTACGGGAAGGGCCCGCCGTCGTCGATCAGCCGCAACGTCTCGCGGGCCTGCGCGGGCAGGGCGTCGGCGCGTACGGTCGCCATGCCGCGGGCCCAGTCGGGGGTGGCGGCGACCGAGACTCCGCCACCGCCTCCGCCTCCGCCGCACCCGCTGAGCAGCAGCAGCCCGAGGCAGACGAGAACCACTGCGAGCGGCCGGTACCGCCGAGGCGCAACCATGCGCAGATGCTGCCACACCGCCTGGGCCTGGGCCCGCTGCGCTCTTCCCCACCCCGCCCCTTCCCGAACTCCTCGCCGGACACCCCGGGGGCTGCCCCCAGGCGGCCCCGGGGGGACCCCCAGGCCCCCGACTCGGGGCTCCCCCCGACCCGACCCGGGGCTCCGCCCCAGACCCCGGCCGTCTTTTCGACTGCCGCACCATCGTGGCGGGTCGCGCAGTTCCCCGCGCCCCTCAATAACCCACCCACCCCAACTCGGGGCTGCGCCCGGACCCCGGCCGTCATTCGGCTGCCGCGCCGTCGTGGCCGCTCGCGCAGTTCCCCGCGCCCCTCAAAAACCCACCCACCCCGGCAAACTCAGCCCCTCCCACCTTCTCCGCGAACGCCTTCAGAGCTCCGCCCCAGACCCCGGCCGTCACTTCGACCGCCGCACCGTCGTGGCCGCTCGCGCAGTTCCCCGCGCCCCTGTCGGGGCACGTGAATCCAGCCCCAGCCCGCAAATTCCAGCCCCTCCGGCGTTTGAGGAGCGGGGGTCCGGGGGCTGGCCCCCGAAACGGGGTCCGGGGCGCAGCCCCGTGGTGGGGTCCAGGGGCAGCAACCCCGAAGCGGGGGCCAGGGCAGAGCCCGTGGTGAGGTCCAGTGGCAGCAGCCCCAAGGCGGGGGCCGGTGCGGAGCCCCGAAGCGGGTTCCAGGGGCAGCAATCCCAAGGCGGGGGCCAGGGCGGAGCCCCGAAGCAAGGGGCCGGGGCGGCAGCCCCAAAGCGGGGTTCAGAGGCGGCAGCCCCCAAGCGGGGTTCAGAGGCGGCAGCCCCCAAGCGGGGCCCAGGGGCGGCAGCCCCCAAGCGGGGGGCCGGGGGCGGCAGCCCCGAAGCAGGGGTCCGGGGGCGGCAGTCCCCGGGGCTGTCCGCTGAGGACTTTTGGGAAGGGGCGGGGAGGGGATAAAAAAGGCCGGCGCCCGAGTCAACAGTGCGGGCCGGGACCACCTGGGTGACCATGAATTCATGCTGCTCGCCGACCTGGCCAAAACCTCCCGGGAGCTGACCGCCACCACCTCCCGTACCCAAAAGCGGGCCCTCCTCGCGGAGCTGTTCGGCGGAATGACCCCGGACGAGGCGCCCCTGGTCGTCAGCTATCTCTCCGGCCGGCTCCCGCAGCGCAAGATCAACGTCGGTTGGACCGCGTTCAAGGACCCCCCTCCCCCGGCCGTGACCCCCACCATCGAGGTTCAACACCTGCACGAGACCTTCGACCGCATCGCCGCCGTGGCAGGCAAGGGCGCGCAGGCCGAGCGGAAGCGCCTGCTGCACGACCTGCTCGACGCGGCCACGGAGGACGAACAGCGGTTCCTCTTCGGCCTGTTGGGCGGCGAGCTGCGCCAGGGCGCGTTGGACGCGCTCGCCGTGGAAGGCATGGCCGCGGCGACCGGAGTGGAGCCCGAGGCGGTGCGCCGCGCCGTGATGCTCGCGGGCCGGCTCGACGTGGTGGCCCGCCAGCTGGTCGCCGAGGGGGCGGCGGCGCTCGACGCGTTCCGCCTCGACGTGGGCCGCCCGGTCCTGCCGATGCTGGCGAAGACGGCGCAGGACGTCGACGAGGCCCTGGACGTGCTCGGCCCGTGCGCGGTCGAGGAGAAGCTGGACGGCATCCGCGTACAGGTGCACCGCGCCGGCGACGACGTACGGATCTTCACCCGTACGCTGGACGAGATCACCGCCAGACTCCCCGAAGTGACTGCGGCGGCAAGGGAGTTGGCATCCACGAGGGCGGTCCTCGACGGGGAGGTGATCGCCCTCGACGAGACGGGGCGGCCGCGCTCGTTCCAGGACATCGCGGGGCGCGTCGGCTCCCGCCTCGACGTCGAGGGCGCGCAGGCCTCGCTCCCGCTGTACCCGGTCTTCTTCGACCTCCTCTCCGTGGACGGCCGCGACCTGCTCGACCTGCCCGCCCGCGAGCGGCACGCCGAGCTGGCCCGGATCGCGCCGGAGCCGCGCCGGGTGCGCCGCTTCGTGGTCGAGGACCCGGCCGATCCCGAACTCCGGTCCGGGGCGAGGGAGTTCGCCGAGCAGGCGCTCGCGCGCGGGCACGAGGGCGTGGTCGTCAAGGGTCTGGACGCCCCGTACAGCGCGGGCCGCCGAGGCGCCTCCTGGGTCAAGGTGAAGCCGGTGCACACCCTCGACCTGGTGGTCCTCGCCGCGGAGTGGGGGCACGGGCGGCGCACCGGCAAGCTGTCCAACCTGCATCTGGGGGCGCGCCGCGCGGACGGCACGTTCGCGATGCTCGGCAAGACCTTCAAGGGCCTCACCGACGCCCTCCTCGACTGGCAGACCCGCCGCCTCCAGGAACTCGCCGTACGGGACGAGAACGCGAGCGACGACGAGTCCGGATGGGTCGTACGGGTGCGGCCCGAGCTGGTCGTGGAGGTGGCCTTCGACGGGGTGCAGCGCTCCTCGCGCTACCCGGAGGGCGTCACACTGCGGTTCGCCCGCGTCGTCCGCTACCGCGAGGACAAGCCGGCGGCCGAGGCCGACACCGTGGAGACGGTCGTAGGGCTGCTGCACTGAGCCCCCCTCGGAACGGAGCACGATTTCAGGTGAACCAGCCGCAGTGTCAAGGGAGTTGGGGGTACGGGACCGGGCGGGCCGACACGCCCGACCGGACCAGTGGGCGTGCCCGTGGGCCCGAAGCCGGGTAGCGCCTCCCCATGGACAGCTCACCGGAGACCCCGGAGACCCCAGAGCCCCTCGACCACGCCGCCCACGCCGCCCACGCCGACCACCACTCCCGGTCCACGGACCCGCTGGTCACCCGGCTCACCGCCCGCGGAGTGCACGGCGTGGCCCTGACCTGGGTGGACAACGCGGGCCTCACCCGCGTCAAGGCCGTACCTCTCGCCCGGCTCGGGCCGGCCGCCGAGCGGGGCGTCGGCATGTCGCCCGTCTTCGACGTGTACCTCGTCGACGACTCCATGACGTCCAGCCGGCACACCGGCGGCCCCGACGGCGACCTGCGCCTCGTGCCCGACCTCGACCGCCTCACCGCCCTTGCGGGGCAGCCCGGTTGGGCCTGGGCGCCGGTCGACCGCTTCGACCAGGGCGGCCGCCGCTACCGGGGCTGCCAGCGCCACTTCGCCCGCCGTATGGCCGACCGGGCCGCCGAGCGCGGCCTTCGGCTGCGCATGGGCTTCGAGACGGAGTGGGTGGTCACCCGCGACGGCGCTCCGGCGGCGACCGGTCCCGCGTACGGGATGACACGCATCGTCGAGCTGTCCGCATACGCCGACGAGCTGCTCACCGCCCTCGCCGCGCAGGGCCTCGACGTGCTGCAGCTCCATCCCGAGTACGCGCCGGGCCAGTTCGAGGTGTCCGTGGCGCCGTCCGACCCGGTGCGCGCCGCGGACGAGGCGGTCCTGGTGCGGGAGACGATCCGGGCGGTGTCCCTGGCGCACGGGCTGACGCCCGCGTTCGGCCCGGCCGTCGCGCCCGGCACGGTGGGCAACGGGCGGCATCTGCACCTGAGCCTCTGGGACGGCGAGCGGAACCTGTGCGCGGGCGGTGAGGGGCCCTTCGGCATGACGAGCCGCGCGGAGTCCTTCCTCGCCGGGGTCCTCGCGGCGCTGCCCGAACTCCTCGCCGTCGGCGCGCCCTCACCCGCGAGCCACCTCCGCCTGGAGCCCTCCCGCTGGGCCGGCGCGTTCCAGTGCTGGGGCCTGGAGAACCGCGAAGCCGCGCTCCGTTTCATCACCGGCGCCCCCGACGACCCGGCCGCCGCCAACGCCGAGGTCAAGTGCTTCGACCCGGCGGCCAACCCGTACCTCGTGGTCGGCTCGGTGATCGCCGCGGGCCTGGCCGCCCTGGACTCGGGCGCCACCCTGCCCGAGCCGGTCTCCGGCGACCCGGCGGGCCAGGAGCAGCCGCGTCTGCCCACCTCGCTGCCGCAGTCCCTGGACCTCTTCCGCGGCTCGGCCGTGCTGCGCGAGGCGATGGGCGACGAGCTGTTCGAGGCGTTCGCGGCGGTGCGTGCGGCCGAGGTCGAGCTGTTCGCCGCGCACACTCCGGACGAGCTGGCCGCGGCGACGAGGGAGCGCTACTGACGCCCGCGGCGCAGCTGCCTCCGGCCGCCCTGGTCGACCACCACTGCCACGGCGCCCTCCGCCCCCTCCCGGCCGACGGGGCCGCCTTCGAGTCGCGGCTCACCGAGTCAGGACGCCCCCGCTCCGCCGGGCACGAGGTTCCACGACACCCAACTCGGCTCCGCCGTACGGAGGTTGCGCCCGCCGCGCCGGGCTCGGCGTGCAGGTGGTCGGCGAGCGGCAGCTGCGGGCCGCCGGCATCGGGGAGACGCCCCCTGGCGGGCGATCTGACGGGACTCGCGGAGAACGCCCACCGCGGCTACGAACACGACGGCCCGCACGGCGAGAGCGCCGCGCGAGCCGGGTGAGCGTTCGCACAAGGCTTCCTGGAGCACTCGTACGGGAAAAGGTTCCTGCTCGGGTGGAGCAGGGGTCGGGGCGTCAGGATCCGTCGGGGTCGGCCCGGTCCAGGGCGGGACGCGGGGCGGGGCCCGCCTCCAGGAGCTGGTCGGCGGCCGCTGTGTCGGTGACCAGGCTGGTCACAAGGCCGGAACGCAGCACCGCGTCGATCGCCGCCGCCTTGCGCTGCCCGCCCGCGATGGCCACGACCTCGGGGATGCGGCGCAGCCGGTCGGCCTCGACGGTGATGCAGCGCTCGCCCAGGTCACGGCCGACGCGGCGGCCCTCGGCGTCGAAGAGGTGCGCGGACATCTCGGCGGCGACGCCGAGCGAGGCGTAGTGCGCGCGCTCCTCGTCGGTGAGCATGTCGTGCACGGTCGAGATGCCCGGCTCCCAGGAGCCGATCGAGACGCAGGCGACGGTGACCTTGTCGAAGTACTCGAAGGCGCGGGCGATCCCGGTCTGGTTGCGCAGCGCGGCCGCGGTCGCCGAGTCCGGGAGCAGCATCGGCGCGTAGATCGGGTGCGCCTCGCCGCCGGAGACCTGGGCGGCCCGCCGGACGGCCTCGACGGAGCCGCGCTCGGCGGTGCCCGCGTCGTACACACCGGTCAGCTGCACCACCGTGCACGGCGGCAGGCTGCTGAGCGCGGCCGCCATGTGGATCGTGGACCGGCCCCAGGCGAGGCCGAGCACATCTCCCTCGGTGACCAGCTCGCCGAGCAGGTCGGCGGCGACCTCGCCGAGGTTCTCCGGGTCGGGCGACTCCTCGACGGCCTGCGCCGGGGACTCCACGACGACTGCGTGGCGCAGGCCATAGCGGGCCCGCAGCCGGTCGGAGCGCTCGGCGTCCAACTCGGCGGGTACGCGGATCTCGATCCGTACGAGATCCCTCTCGAGGGCGGTCTCCAGGACCCTCGCGACCTTGAAGCGGCTGACGCCGAACTCCTCCGCGATCTGGATCTTGGACTTGCCCTCGAGATAGAAGCGGCGGGCCATGGCCGCCGCCTGCACCAGCTCAGCGGGTCCCATCCGCAGGGCCGGCCTCCCCGCTGACATGCCAGTCACGGCGCTCTCCTCACTGCTGTTCACAAGCTCTGCTGCGATACGGGCCCTGCCGGTCAGGCGCGGCCGCCGTATCCAGTCTGCTGCTCACATGCTGTTGTTTCACACGACTGCGTTCACAAGTTCACTCATCGGCTTTCCGCTCATCCTTGCAGATGCGGCGACACTTGATCAGTCCTGCCGGTCGCCGTTCATCTGCCGGTGGCTCGGAGGTCGCCGAGGCGGTCGCTCGTGACGGTTCAGTGGGCGCAGGCCCACGCTGCGGAGGCGGTCACGTCCTCGGCCTTGGCGCGCAGGGCCTGCACGGCGGCGGCCGGGTCGTCCTTGCCGTAGACGGCGGAGCCGGCCACGAACACATCGGCGCCCGCTTCCGCGCACCGCTCGATCGTCGACTCCGCGACGCCGCCGTCGACCTGCAGCCACAGCTCCAGGCCGTGCTTGGAGATCAGCTCACGGGTCCTGCGGATCTTCGGCAGCATGATGTCGAGGAAGGCCTGGCCGCCGAAGCCGGGCTCCACGGTCATGATCAGCAGCATGTCGAGCTCGGGCAGCAGATCCTCGTACGGCTCGATCGGCGTGGCCGGCTTCAGCGCCATGGAGGCGCGGGCGCCCTTGGCCCGGATCTCCCGCGCGAGCCGCACGGGCGCGGCGGCTGCCTCGGCGTGGAAGGTCACGGACCCGGCCCCGGCCTCCACGTACTGCGGCGCCCAGCGGTCCGGGTCCTCGATCATCAGATGGCAGTCGAGCGGCGTGCTCGTCGCCTTGCTCAGGGACTCCACGATCGGCACCCCGAGCGTCAGATTCGGCACGAAGTGGTTGTCCATCACGTCGACGTGGAGCCAGTCGGCGCCGCGGACGGCCTCGGCCTCTTCGGCGAGACGCGCGAAGTCGGCGGACAGGATGCTGGGATTGATCTGAACTGCCATGCCCCAAGCCTGCCATGCCCGGCGCGCATTGCTGTCGGTGTACCGTGCATCGGCCCTTCTGGAGAGGCTGGCGGCGGGTGAGTTGAGGCCTCCCTTGTAGGGTCGCTGCGGGCCGGACGACGCCGTACGGGCACCGGTCCCGGTTCCTGGAAGAGGTGGTGTACGGATGCTGGGCATCCTGATCGTGATCGTGCTGTTGACTCTGGCCGTGGTGGGGGCGGCCGTGGTAGCGGTCATCGCCCTGCGCAACCGCCGGCCGGCGCCGCCCGCCCCGCTCATGGGCCCGCCCCAGCCCCCGTACCCGCAGCAGTACCCGGCGGCCCCCGGTCAGGTCCCGGGCCCGAACCCGAACCCGAACCCGTACGCGCAGGCCCCGCAGGCCCCGCAGGCCCCGCAGGCCCCGCAGGCCCCGCAGGCCCCGCAGGCCCCGAACCCGTACGGCCAACAGCCGCCCTACCAGGGTCAGTAGAGGCTGGGCCCCCGCTAGGGGGCGTCTCCCCGATCTTTGCGGGTCCGCGACGCCTGGCACGCACTCTCGCCGCACGCCCGAATCACCCAAGTACGTCCAGTACGAGGGAGATCCGGGCGCACGCCGAGAGCACGCACCAGACGCCGCGGCCTGATCCGCAAAGATCGGAGAGACACCCCCTAGGCCGTGCGGCGCAGCAGGGCCAGGTACATCGCGTCCGTGCCGTGCAAATGCGGCCAGAGCTGGATGTCGGGGCCGTCGCCGAGGGCGGGCACGCCGGGCAACAGCGGGCGGGCGTCGATGAGTTCGGCGCCGCCCTGCCGCTTCAGGACGTCGTCGACCACGGCGCGGGTCTCGGCCAGGTGCGGCGAGCAGGTCGCGTAGCCGACGACGCCGCCGACCCGTACCGCCTTCAACGCCTCCTGGAGCAGGGCCCGTTGCAGCGGCGCGAAGCCGTCCAGGTCCTCGGGCCGACGGCGCCAGCGAGCCTCCGGGCGGCGGCGGAGCGCGCCGAGACCGGTGCAGGGCACGTCCATGAGCACGCGGTCGAAGGAACCGGGCAGCCACGGCGGCCGGGTCCCGTCGGCGGCGATCACCTGGTACGGCCCGGGGTTGCCCTCGAGCGCACGCTCGACCAGCTTGGCCCGGTGCGGCTGCTTCTCGGAGGCGAGCAGCGTCGCACCGCGCTGCGAGGCGAGCCCCGCCAGCATCGCGGCCTTCCCGCCGGGCCCGGCGCAGCCGTCCAGCCAGCGCTGATCGGAGCCTTCGAGGGGCGCGTTGGCGAGCGCGAGGGCCACCAGCTGGCTGCCCTCGTCCTGCACACCGGCCCGCCCCTCGCGCACCGCGTCGAGCGCGCCCGGCTCGCCGCCCTCGGTGAGCCGCACCGCGTACGGCGACCAGCGGCCGGGCAGCGCGGAGTCCTCGCCGAGCCCGTCGAGCAGCTCGTCGGCGGTGATCCGGCCGGGCCGGGCGACCAGGGTGACCTCGGGCCGCTCGTTGTCGGCGTCGAGCAGGTCCTCGATCCCGGCGCGGCCGCCGCCGAGCGAGTCCCAAAGCGCGGAGACGACCCAGCGCGGGTGCGAGTGCACGACGGCCAGGTGGTCCTCGGGGTCCTCGTCGTAGGGCGGCGCGACCCGCTCCAGCCAGCCGTCGAGATCCTCGGCGGCGATCTTCCGCAGCACGGCGTTGACGAACTTCGCCCGCCCGTCGCCGAGCACGACCCGCGCCAGTTCGACGCTCGCGGACACGGCGGCGTGCGTCGGGATCCGGGTGCCGAGCAACTGGTGCGCGCCCAGGCTCAGGACGTCGAGCACAGGCGGGTCGACCTCACGCAGCGGCCGGTCGACGCAGGCCGCGATGATCGCGTCGTACGTGCCCTGCCGGCGCAGCGTCCCGTACACGAGCTCGGTCGCGAGCGCCGCGTCCCGCCCGTCGAAGTTCTCCGGCCCCTCCTTCTCCCGCGCCTTGCGCAGCAGCGGCGGCAGCACGAGGTTCGCGTACGCGTCCCGCTCGTCCACCGCCCGCAACGCCTCGAAGGCAAGGATCCGCACAGGGTCCTTCTGCGGACGCCGATACGGCTTGGCGGGCTTACGGGGACGACGACCGTGCTGTTCGCTCACGAGAAAAGGTGCTCCGGATCCTGGAATGGGTGCGGTTTCCAGCGTAAATGACGCGCGGGAGGCCGACTCGGGGCACCTGTACGGCTCTGAACCCGTCCGGCGTTTGAGGGCGAGGCCGCAGGCCGATAGGGGCGGGGTCTGGGGGAAGGCCCCAGGAACGACCGAGCCCCGTACGCCGGTGCGGACCGCAGGCCCGCGAACTACTCCCCCACCCGCTCGCCAGAGCCGATCCGCACCCCCCGGGCCCAATCCGCCGCCCGCATCGGCTTCTTGCCCTGCGGCTGCACCCACAGCAACTCGACGGCGTGCGACCCCGTGCCCACGTACACATTGTTCTTGCCCGCGTCCAGCGCCCCCTGCCCCAGATCCGTACGGTCCACCGCCGGCTGCACGGACACCAGCTTCAACCGCTCGCCGCGGAACGTCGTCCACGCACCCGGCGCGGGCGTGCAGCCACGCACCACCCGGTCGACGCGGAGCGCCGGCGCGGACCAGTCGATCTCCGCGTCCTCGACGGTGATCTTCGGCGCGTGCGTGATGCCGTCGGCGGGCTGCGGCACAGCCTTGACGGTGCCGTCCTCGATGCCGTCCATCGTCGCCGCGAGCAGCCCCGCCCCCGCGAACGCGAGCCGGGTGAGCAGGTCCCCGCTGGTGTCCGTGGACCGGACGACCTCGGTGACCGTGCCGTAGAGCGGACCCGCGTCGAGCCCCTCCTCGATCAGGAACGTGGACGCGCCGGTGATCTCGTCCCCCGCCATGATCGAGTGCTGTACGGGAGCCGCGCCGCGCCAGGCCGGCAGCAGTGAGAAGTGCAGGTTGACCCAGCCCTGTGCGGGCACGTCGAGCGCGACGCGCGGCAGCAGCGCCCCGTAGGCGACGACCGGGCAGCAGTCCGGGGCGATCTCCCGCAGCCGCGCGAGGAACTCCTCGTCGCGCGGCTTGCGCGGCTTGAGCACCTCGATACCGGCCTCCTCCGCGCGCTGCGCGACCGGGCTCGCGACGAGCCGGCGGCCGCGCCCTGCGGGGGCGTCGGGGCGGGTCACGACCGCGGCGACCTCGTGCCGGTCGGAGGCGATCAGGGCGTCCAGGGCGGGAACGGCGACCTCGGGGGTGCCTGCGAAGACCAGCTTCATCGGTGGGCGACTGCCTCTCGGGCGGGGTGGATGACGAGCAGCACACCAGTCTATGACCACCCCAAGTCCCCCCGCCCGGCGGCGAGGTCAGGCCCGCCCGCTCCGCGTACGCCGCCCCGCTCCACCGTGTCGACCGCCGCCCGAGGGGCGTACGACCGGCCGCGCGCCCCGCGCATATGCGCATACGCCCCCGCACCGTGACCACATCGACGGGTGGCGCGTTGGTCAAGAAAGAGTTGACCACTTCGCGTCGATCACCCGGGCCGCAACTGCGGCCCGATCCTTTTCAACGCCGGTTCGAGAGGCTTGTTCATGGCCGACCACGCAACCCACGACGCCCAGGCACGGGCCAGCCTGCATCTGCTGGTGCGGGACATCGAACGGGTCCGCAGGCAGGTGGACGCGCTGCGCACCCTCACCGCCCAGTTGGGGAACGTCTACCGTCCGCGCCGGTCCGGACCCTCCACGGGCTTCGTCGTGTACGGGCGGGCGCCCGCGCCCACCGTCCGTCTCGCCCAGGAGCTGCGGGACAGCGTCGAGACCCTGGTCACCGCGGCCGTGGACTTCGACCGTTCCCTCGGCTTCTCCTGGGACGCGGTGGGTTCGGCGCTCGGCGTCACCAAGCAGGCGGTGCACCGCAGGTACGGCGCGCGGCGCGCCACCACCCAGGCGGCGGCCGAGGCGGAGCGCGCGACGGACTCCGCGTCGACGTCCGCCGGCAAGGTCCCGGCGCCGTCGGGCCCGCTGCCCCAGGTGCCCGCGGCCCGCTCCATGCCGACGCAGCCGACCGCCGGCAGCCCCAGCCTGCGCGAAGAGGCACGCCCCGGAGCGTTCCCCGGCCCGCGCAACGGCTGAGTCCGCGCGAGCCCCCGCGCAGCAGTCACGCCGACGCTGCTGCCAGGGGCTCGCGCCCCTTCCGTGCCCCCGCCGTCCTGCACACGGCGGGGGCATTTCCCTGCCTGCGCCAACTCTCGTACGGGAAGGGCCACTTGCCGCCACAAGCTGTCCTCAGGCGTACGGGGTGAAGCTGACGGTTCGGCACCTCACCCGATATCCGGCGGATCCACCCGAATCCGAACCGAATCCGCCTCGCTGCGCCCCGACTTGGCCAGCCGGGCCGCCTGGGCCGTCTTCAACGCGGCGGCGAGAGCGGCGCCGGTGCCGGGCGGAACGCGGATCAGGGCCCGCTCCCACTGCTCGCCGGGCGGCGGCCCGCCCGGCCGCCGGGGCCGGCCTGCGTCCGTCACGGGCAGCGGCACCGGCCCCAACACCTCGGCGTCCGAAGGCAGTTGGGCCGCCTGCAGGAACTCCTCGACCGCGGCCGGCCGCCCGGACACCGCGGCCATCCGCGACACCGGGGGAAAGCCCAGCTCGGCCCGCTCGGCCAGCTCGCGCACCGCGTGCCCCGTGGGGTCCCAGCGCACCAGGGCCTGCACGGGCCGCAGCGTCGGCTCGGCCACGACCACGACCGTGCCACCCGCCGCCTGCGGACGTACGAGCGCGGACGCCCCGATCCAGCGCCGCAGCGCCTCCTCCCCCGCCCGCAGATCGGGCCGGCCGAGCATGGCCCAGCCGTCGAGCAGCAACGCCGCCGCGTAACCGCCGTCCGCGACCGGCTCGGCGCCCGGCGTGGACACCACGAGGGCGGGCGCGTCCGGCACCGTGTCGAGCACCTGGTCCCGCCCCGAGGTCCGCACCGGCACCGCGGGGAAGGCCCGCCCCAGCTCCTCCGCCGTACGCCGCGCGCCCACGATCTGTGCGCGCAGCCGGAAGCCGCCGCAGGCCCCGCAGTGCCAGTCGCCCTCGTCCTGTCCGCACCAGGCGCAGTGCAACGGCCCGGCGTCCTGCGCCTCGAGCGGCCCCGCGCAGTGCCGGCAGCGGGCGGGCTCACGGCATCTCTCACAGGCGAGCCGCGGTACGTATCCACGTCTCGGCACCTGCACGAGCACCGGCCCGTGCTTCAGCCCCTCCCGCACGGCCTGCCAGGCGAGCGTGGGCAGCCGGGCGGCGCGCGCGGCCTCGTCCCGCGCCAGGTCCCCGTCCCCCACCGTCCGCACCAGGGGGGCCGTGGCCCGCACCTGCTCGCGGTCGGCGGCGAGGGGCAGCGCCCAGCCGCTCTCGACGAGCTGCGCGGCCTCGACCGTGCAGCTCCAACTGCCAAGGAGGAAGCCGCACTTCTCGTGCGCGGCACGCAACAGAAGCACATCCCGCGCGTGCGGCAGCGGGGCGTGCTGCTCGCTGTGGCTGCCGTCCCCGTCGTCCCAGATGGCGACCAGGCCGAGGTCCTGCACCGGCGCGAACATCGCCGCGCGCGTGCCGACCACGGCGCGCACGGATCCGCGCCGCACGGCCAGCCACTCGCGGTACCGCTTCTCCGGCCCGGCGTCCGCGGTCAACAGGGCGTGCCGCCCGGGGCCGAGCAGCGCCGTCAGCGCGCCGTCGACCCGCGCGGCCACCCGCCCGTCCGGTACGACGACGAGAGCGCCGCGCCCCGAGGCCAGCGTGGCGGCGACGGCGCGCGCCAGCTCCTCGGCCCACTCGGCTCCGGGCAGCGCGTTCCACACGGCTCGCGGCGCTTCCCCGTCGGCCAGGGCCTGCAGGAAGGCGGGCCCCCTCCCGTACCGCACCCAGGTGCCCGGCTCCGGGCGGGGCGGCGGGGGCAAGGGCTCCGGCGAGGGCTTCTGCTCGGCTCTGGCGTTGCGCGGCGGGACGGCGAGCTGCAGCACATCGGCGAGGCTCCCCGCGTACCGGTCGGCCACCGCCCGCGCGAGGCCGAGCAGCTCGGGGCTCAACACCCGCTCGGGAGACACCACTTGGGCGAGCGCGGCGAGCGGACCCGCGTAGTCCGACTCGGCGAGCCGCGCCACGACGAACCCGCTGATGAGCCCGCCGCCCTCCCGGCGCCCCCCGTGTACGGACCCCCGCCCGGCCCCGAACCGCACCCGCACCCGCACGCCGGGCTGCGCGTCGGCGTCCAGCTCCTGGGGCACGGCGTAGTCGAAGTACCGGTCGAGGTGCAGCACGCCCTTGTCCACGAGCACACGCGCGACCGGCAGCTCCTTGGCGAGCGCGGCCCCCCGCCACGTCCGCGGCTTGGCCCGCGGCACCTTGGCCTTGCGCACGCTCTCCCGAATGAGCGCGAGCTGCTCGGGCGCCGCGTCCTCCGCGCCGCCCTGCCCCGACTCATCCCGGCTGCTCACAGCCAAATTCCTATCAGACGACACTGACACCCGAGCCGTTCGAGCTCCCCCACGACAGCGGCCCGGCCACTCCGCCGCCGGCCTCTCGGCCACACCGCTGCAGCCCGGCCGAGGGCCCTGAGCAGACGCTTGTCGCACTACTCCGCAAGCAGGCTCGACAAGCCAATTCCCTATCTGTTTCGGCCGCGCGTGCTACGGCAGCGCATGGCCGTAGGCAGCGCATCGGATACAGAACTGGAAACGGGAAACTCCGCTGATCGCCTTGTCCGACCCCTGTCACTGAGCCGACTCTGGCTGCGACGACGACGGACAGGTTACGGCCCGGCGGTGTCTGAATCAGGGGGACGTGTGCAGGAGCAACGACGAGTCTTCGGCGCAGAGCTGCGTCGCCTTCGGATGGCGGCCGGTCTCACGCTGACGCAGTTCGCAGCATCGGTGCACTACAGCAAGGGACAGATCAGCAAGGTCGAGACCGGTCAGAAGCAAGCCACCGTCGAATTCGCTCGCCTCTGTGACAGCGCCCTCGACGCCGAAGGCTCCCTCGCCGCACTGGTCCCGCATACGTCGGGCCCACACTCCCTGTCCGCCCCGTACCAAGACTCAGGAGTTGGGATGCGCGGCACTCCTGCACACGAGCATACGAAGACGAGGGGGCCGACCCGTCGCCAGCTGATGGCAGCCGGCACGGCGACCACGCTCACGGCGACCGGAGCGACGAGCAGCCCGGCCGAAGCACGCGGTGACATGGGGGCAGGCCTCCTGGAGACCTCACGTGCCCTCTTCGGCCAGCACCGCCGCCTCGGCCAGCTGTCGCCGCCCGGCGCCGTCGTGCCCGTACTCACCGAACAAGCACGGTCCCTGGGCAGGCTCACCGAACACTGCGGGGAACGGACCGCTAACGCCTTGCTGAACCTGTCCGCGCGCTACGCCGAATTCGCCGGCTGGATGGCACAGGAGAGCGGCGACGACGAGGCTGCGGTCCGCCTGACCGAGCACGCGGTGCACATCGCGGCAGCCGCCGGAGACCGCGACCTCGCGGCTTACGCACTCGTCCGTCGCGCCCTCATCAGCTACTACCGGGGCGACGCCACAGACACGATCACCCTCGCCGAGGGAGCGGTGAACCGGCGACTGCCACCCCGCATCCGTGGCCTGGCCGCCCAGCACCTGGCCCAGGGACACGCGCTTCGGGGAGACCACAGTGCGTGCATGCGCCGCCTCGACGCTTCCCGGGAGCTCCTGCAACAGGACTGTCCGGACCCGACCGTTCCGGTGCTCGGCACCACGAATCTGCGGGACCCTGCCACGATGATCACCGGGTGGTGCCTGCTCGACCTGGGCAGGCCGCGTGAGGCGGCCGCACTCCTGGAGAAGGCCTGTGCCGACCTGCCGGCGCACGCCTTGCGCAACCAGGCCCGCTACGGGGTCCGGCGGGCACTGGCCCACGCGGCTGCGGGCGAGATCGAGCACGCTTGTGCGGTGGTCCGCCCACTGCTCCCGGCCGTCCAGGCGGTGGACTCGGCGACGATCCGCCTGGACCTGAGGCGCCTGTCCCGCACGCTCACCCGCTACCGCAAGCACCCGAGCGTCGTCGACGTCTCGCCCGATCTCACCGCGGCGCTGCACCCGGCGCCCGTCCGCTGAACCACTTCCGGACCACCGCGCCCGGTCACTGAGGCGGCGGAGAGCCGAACACCCCACCACCGAAGGGACATTTCGCCATGCCCAAAATCTTCATCAACTACCGCTCCGGCAACGGCGACCACATGGCAGCGGCCCTGGACGAGAACCTACGGCGCCGATTCGGCCCGGACGCGGTCTTCCGCGACGGGCGCTCCCTCAGGCCCGGAACGGCCTACCCTCAGGCGCTCCTGCGCGAACTCCGCCGCAGCAGCGTCCTGCTGGTCGTGATCGGACCGGACTGGGGCGGTTCGCCGCGGCTGCTCGAGAGCGACGACTGGGTCCGGCGGGAGATCCTCGAGGCCCAGGAGCTGGGGCTCGACATCGTGCCAGTCATCGACGCTGCAGCGGGCCGGTTCCTCGACGGCTCCGAACTCCCCTCGGAGCTCACCTGGCTCTCCCGCCATCAAGCCCTCTCGTACGCCCCGTACACCGCCGTGAAGGACCTGGCCGCGATCGGCGACGCCCTGCTCGATCTGGTACCGGACCTGGTGGACCTGAGCACTCCCCCGGTGCCTGCCGAGAGTGGAGGCACGCACAACTCAGTCAGCGGAGGCAGCAGCGAAACCCTTGTCCAGGGGCGGGACTTCAGCGGTGACATCGGCACGGTCATCAAGGGCAACAGCGGTGGCCAGTTCCACACCGGCAAGGGCGACCAACACGTGCACCACCACAACGACTCCACCCGGTTCACGGTCGACGGGGGCACGTTCGTGGCCGGGTCGCACAACCGTGCCGTCAACCACCGCACCGAGAACGGTCGGGGAAACGGGGACGCCCGGTCGTGAGTGACACTTTCAACCAGAGCCTCGCCTCTGACCACATCACCGCCCACACGGGCAGTGGAACGCAGAACAATCACTACTACTACGGGCAGACCCGCAGGTCGCGAGAGCAGAACGTCCAGCCCCTCGCAGAAGACCACTTGCTGTGGCTGCATCAGCGCTTCGTGCCACCCGAGGGCCTGGACCGGGCCAGGGAGACGCTGGCGAACACGCACACCGTCCTCCTCCAGGGAACTCCCGGTGTCGGCCGGAACGCGGCGGCGCGCATGCTGCTCTTCGAGTACCGCACCTTGCGCCGCAGCCTTCGCGAGGTGCTGCCGGAGGACGATCGTGGCCGGCTGTTCCTCGACGCTCAGCAGATCGAACAGGGCGAGGGTCTCCTTCTCGACCTGTCGACTCTCACACCTGACAGATGGCCGAGGATCCGCGACATGCTCGCCGGCTACCACGCGGTCGTACGCGAGAAGGGCTGCCGCTTGGCCGCCGTCCTGCCGTACCAGGAAGCAGGTGATCTCGGAATCCACGGCGCGTTGGCCCTGCACCTGGCAGGGCTGAAGCGCCCGGATGCCGAAAAGGCTCTGCGTCATGCGCTGCGAAAGGCCGCTCCTCCTCTCCAACTCTCCTCGCCGCTCCCCGACCCCGTAACGGCATTTCTTCGCACCACGCCACCCATGCACCAGGTCGGCGCACTGGCCCTCCAGATCGTGACGGTCCGCAAGGAGAGGCCGAACGAATCGGTCGACGCCTGGTGCAAGTCGGCGGTGGAGCCGTTTGTTCGGCAGCCCGTCCAAGTGGCACAGGAGATCCTGCGCCTCACCGACGGCAGAGCCAGGGCACTCTTGCTGACCCTTGCCATGCTGGACGGCTCCCGCACGGACGCGGTGTACGAGGCGTGCGAATCCCTCCTGGAAACCGTCGAGTTCCCGCCGGACGAGCGCCCCTTGCTGGAGCGCGAGGACCTGTCAGAACGCTTCGGCGAGATAGCGGCAACTCCGGACGAACACGGCCGGGTCGCACTGCCCGACTCGGGGAAGGCCCTCGCCGTCCGCACCCACTTCTGGAACAACATGCCTGGTCTGCGAGACCAGTTGGGGAACTGGGTCGGCAAGGCCCTCACGCTGAGGACGCTGTCGGAGGAGGACCGCTGTGACCTCGCAGGCCGGTTCGCCGAGCAGACCCTTCGTATCAGCCGGGCCGAGGACCTCTTCGCGCACGTCCGCTCCTGGGTGGCCCAGAACGGGGCACCCGTGACAGCCGCGGCCGCCCAGGCGGTGACGTACGGGGCGCTCCATCCGGAGATGGGCCGCACCTTCCGCTCGGAGCTTTACCAGTGGGCCACCAGCAGACTCGAGCCGGGCCTCGCCCAAGTCCTCCTCGAGGTGTGCAAAGGGCCTTTCGCCCAGCGCTACCCCGAGCAGGCCCTGGTCCGCCTGCATCATCTGACGAGGCGACAGCCCAGGGGCCACGCAGCGGAGACCGAGCTGCTCGACCGCGCCACGTCGACCCACCATCTGCACCGCTTCATGCTGAACCGCCTCGCCGAGGGTCTGCCGAAGTACTGCTTCTCCTCGGACACCCGCCTCTTCCTCGCCCTGTCCACACCCGACGCACTCGCGGACGCGCGTGACCGCCCACGCTCTCTGCTGGACGACCGGACCGTACGCGAGAACCTCACCGAGTGCTGGGAGACCCTCTTCGACCGAGTGCCCCCGCCACAGTGGCGCGACCACGCCGAGGTCTGGCTCTCGACCGCCGACACCTCGCCTCCGCACCGCCGTGCCCAGTACGTGGACATGCTGGTCGACGCCTGCCGAGGCCGCCCCAAGGCCTGCGGCCTGCTCCATCACCTCGCTCGCGGACATGTCGTGGCCGAATCCGTGCTGCGCAGGATCAACGCCGCCCAGGGCGTCCCCTCGGACTGACCACCGCTTTCTTCCTCTCCCCTACTCAACGCTCTTCAGGAGTCCCCATGCGTTCCGGGCACAAGATCATGACGGGGTTCGTCGCCGTCCTCTTCGCTCTGCTGATCGTGATCGTCGGGCTGTGCGTCGAGTGGCCGCTGTGGTCCTGGCCTGCGGCATTCGGTCTGCTGGCCGTTGGCACGGCCGTCGCCCTCGCGCTGTTCCGCCAGAAGCCACCGCTCATCCCGTACGAGCATCAGCTCGAACCCGAGGCCCCGCTGCCACCGGTGGAGCGATGGGAGTGCGTGATCAGGAACGTGTCGTTGCCGAGCATCTCGGAGGACTACGACTTCCAGTTCACGGCGACCGTGCGCTGGATCCCCCAGGACGCCTCCGACGACGCCCCCGGCATCAACGCGGGCGGCCTGGCAGTCGACGCAGTCCTGGAACGGGCTCGCAGGATCACTCAGCAGGAGTCCCCGCACCGGAGTTCTCTGGTCCAGCACCGGCTCAACGGAGAGCTGGCGACCATGCAGCTGGACGAGAGCTGCCGAGTCGCGGCCATGGCGGAGCGCGTGCAGCTCAGCCTCAGCGAGCCGGACCGGGAGCGTCTGGAGAAGCTGGCGACCGTCCGCAAGAACGAAGCCGTGTGGGAGCACGAGCGCAAATGGGAGCAGAGCAAGCGCGCGTACTTGGGCGACGACGTGCTGAGGACGCCGGGCAGCGCCGTCGTGTGGTGGCTCGCGAAGAACGAGGAGAAGGTCGACAAGACGGTCGCGGACATCGGCCTCCTTGCCGAACTCTCCTCCGCCGCCAACGACCAGCCCGTGCCACAGGGCTTTCACCGCTTCGTCCCCGGCCTGGCCGCATCGGAGCCCCAAACCGCAGGCGAGGAGTCCACGTCCTGGCCTTCGGCTCCTCGGTCGCCCCATGAGTACGCCGACTTCGTCGTCGGCAACTGCGGGCTCGACGAGGACGATCCGCGGCGGCTGCTCTTCATCGAGCGCATGGCCAAGGCCGCGGAGGCCGCAGGCCTGGACGAGATCAGGGATGCCCTGCTGAGGCAGGTCGACGACTTCGCGCCGCCGCAAGACGCGGACGCCCCGGAGCCTCCGGAGGACATGCGCGACGAGGACGAAGAGTTCGGCCACTGACCCCGGCCATCGGGAACACTCCGCCCACCTTTGGCTGCCGCCCGGCACAGGAAGAGCCCGGCTCCCCTCGGGAAGGAGGGGAGCCGGGCTCAAATCCCTGTGAAGGTCCGGGACGTGTCCCGGCGACCGTTGGGACTTACAGCCCCACAGCCTTCCGCAGCGCCTCCACGCGGTCCGTCTTCTCCCAGGTGAAGTCCGGGAGCTCGCGGCCGAAGTGGCCGTACGCCGCGGTCTGGGCGTAGATCGGGCGGAGCAGGTCGAGGTCGCGGATGATCGCGGCCGGGCGGAGGTCGAAGACCGCCTGGATGGCCTGCTCGATCTTCTCCACGTCGACCGTGGCGGTGCCGAAGGTCTCCACGAAGAGGCCGACGGGCTCGGCCTTGCCGATCGCGTACGCGACCTGGACCTCGCAGCGGGAGGCGAGGCCCGCGGCGACGACGTTCTTGGCGACCCAGCGCATCGCGTACGCGGCGGAGCGGTCGACCTTGGACGGGTCCTTGCCGGAGAAGGCGCCGCCGCCGTGGCGGGCCATGCCGCCGTACGTGTCGATGATGATCTTGCGGCCGGTGAGGCCGGCGTCGCCCATCGGGCCGCCGATCTCGAAGCGGCCGGTGGGGTTGACCAGGAGGCGGTACCCGTCGGTGTCCAGCTTGATGCCGTCCTCGACGAGCGCCTTCAGCTCGGGCTCGACGACGAACTCGCGGATGTCGGGCGCGAGCAGCGAGTCCAGGTCGATGTCGCTGGCGTGCTGCGAGGAGACGACGACGGTGTCGAGGCGGACGGCCTTCTCGCCGTCGTACTCGATGGTGACCTGGGTCTTTCCGTCGGGGCGCAGGTACGGGATGGTGCCGTTCTTGCGGACCTCGGAGAGGCGCTTCGACAGGCGGTGCGCCAGGTGGATCGGGAGCGGCATCAGCTCGGGGGTCTCGTCCGAGGCGTACCCGAACATCAGCCCCTGGTCGCCCGCGCCCTGCTTGTCGAGCTCGTCCTCATCGCCCTCGACCCGCTTCTCGTACGCGGTGTCGACGCCCTGCGCGATGTCCGGGGACTGCGCGCCGATGGAGACCGAGACGCCGCAGGAGGCGCCGTCGAAGCCCTTCTTGGACGAGTCGTAGCCGATCTCGAGGATCTTCTCGCGGACCAGCTGCGCGATCGGCGCGTACGCCTTGGTGGTGACCTCGCCGGCCACGTGCACCAGGCCGGTGGTGATCAACGTCTCCACGGCGACGCGGGACGTCGGGTCCTCGCGCAGAAGCGCGTCGAGAATGGTGTCGCTGATCTGGTCAGCGATCTTGTCGGGGTGACCCTCGGTCACAGACTCCGAGGTGAACAGACGACGGGACACAACGCTCCCTGGGGTTGCAGCGGCTGCTGGCTGATCATTGACGGACCTGCCGGGAGCTGCGCCCGGCGGTGGTCCGCCACCAGTTTATCGGTCGCCCCCGGTCACTGGACCACGCGTCTCGCTTAGTGGGAGTCCAGTGACCTGCGGCACTGCATTCTGCGGTACGACGATAGGCCTCCACCAGGGGGCCTGTGACCGAAATCCCGGGGTTTGCGGCCCCCGGTCGAGCGAATCTGACATTCTCCTGTCGATCACGTGAACCTTGGGACCACGAGGTCCCAGACCGTGTCGGCGAGGGCTTCCTTCGGGCCGTGCGGCACGTGGGTCTCGCTGCCGTCGGCGCCCAGGACGACGGCTTCGTTCTCCTCGGCGCCGAAGGTCTTGGCCTCGCCGACCTCGTTGACGACGAGCAGGTCGCAGCCCTTGCGCTCCAGCTTGGCCCGGCCGTTGGCGAGCACGTCGTCGGTCTCGGCGGCGAAGCCCACGACGACCTGTCCCGGGCGCGGCCGGTCGCCGGCGATCTCGGCGAGGATGTCCGGATTGCGCACGAGCGTGATCGGCTCGGGCTCCTGCCCGTCCTTCTTCTTGATCTTCCCGGCGGCGTACGTCGCGGGCCGGAAGTCGGCCACGGCCGCGGCCATCACCACGGCGTCGGCCTCGGACGCCGCCTTGAGCACGGCTTCGCGCAGCTGTACGGCGGTGCCGACGTGCACGACGTCGACCCCGGCCGGGTCGGGCAGCGTGGCGTTGGCGGCGATCAGCGTGACCCGGGCCCCGCGCGCGGCCGCGGTGCGGGCGAGGGCGTACCCCTGCTTGCCGGAGGAGCGGTTGCCCAGGTAGCGGACGGGGTCGAGGGGTTCGCGGGTGCCGCCGGCGCTGACGACGACGTGGCGGCCGCGCAGGTCGGGCTCGGCGGCGCCGCGGGCGAGGACCCGACGGCAGACCTCGTAGATCTCGCCGGGTTCGGGGAGGCGGCCCTTGCCGGTGTCGACTCCGGTGAGGCGGCCGACAGCGGGCTCGATGACGACGGCGCCGCGGCGGCGCAGCGTCTCGACGTTCTCCTGCGTGGCCGGGTGCTCCCACATCTCGGTGTGCATGGCGGGCGCGAAGACGACCGGACAGCGGGCGGTGAGCAGGGTGTTGGTGAGCAGGTCGTCGGCGAGCCCGTGGGCGGCCTTGGCGAGCATGTCCGCGGTGGCGGGGGCGACGACGACGAGGTCGGCGTGCTGCCCGATGCGGACGTGCGGGACCTCGTGGACGTCGGACCAGACCTCGGTGGAGACGGGGTTGCCGGAGAGCGCGGACCAGGTGGCGGCGCCGACGAAGTGCAGCGCGGAGCCGGTCGGCACGACCCGTACGTCGTGGCCGGACTCGGTGAGCCGGCGCAGCAGCTCACAGGCCTTGTACGCGGCGATGCCTCCGCTGACCCCCAGGACGACCTTCGGCTTGTCCACTGCCCACTCCCCATTCACGATCCGGTTCGTACCCCATGACACACCACAGGCCCGGCAGTCGCGCTGCCGGGCCTGTGGTGAAGAAAACTGCGCCTGAGAATCGCGCTTACTGAGCCGGGCCCTCGATGGCCTCGGAGGTCAGCAGACCCGCGTTGATCTCGCGCAGGGCGATCGAGAGCGGCTTCTCGTGGACGTGGGTGTCCACCAGCGGACCGACGTACTCGAGGAGGCCCTCGCCGAGCTGCGAGTAGTACGCGTTGATCTGGCGCGCGCGCTTGGCGGCGTAGATCACGAGGCTGTACTTCGAGTCGGTGGCTTCAAGGAGCTCATCGATCGGCGGGTTGATGATGCCCTCGGGCGCGGTGATGGAAGAGGACACGCTCTACCTTCCGAAGAATGGAAAAAGATCAGACAACGTTCATCAAGGCTAGCAGCTCACGCGCCACGTCCTTGACGGAGGTATTGACAAGGGTCGTATCGAACTCGGACTCGGCGGCGAGCTCCACTCGCGCGGCCTCCAGCCTCCGTTCGATGACCTCGGGGGCCTCCGTGCCCCGGCCGGTGAGCCGGCGGACCAGCTCTTCCCAGCTGGGCGGTGCGAGGAAGACCAGCTGGGCCTCGGGCATCGACTCGCGTACGAGGCGGGCGCCCTGCAGGTCGATCTCCAGGAGCACGGGCTCGCCGGCCTCGAGGCGTTCGAGCACGGCGGCCCGGGGGGTGCCGTAGCGGTTGCCCGCGAACTCGGCCCACTCGAGCAGCTCGCCATTGGCGATCAGCTTGTCCATCTCCTCGTCGGTGACGAAGAAGTACTGGACGCCGTGCTGCTCACCGGGGCGCGGCTTGCGGGTCGTGGCGGACACCGAGAGCCAGACCTCGGGGTGTTCCTTGCGCATATGAGCGACGACCGTGCTCTTGCCGACCCCCGAGGGGCCGGAGAGCACGGTCAGTCGCGGACGTGAATCCGGGGGTACGGGGGTCGCCCCCCGGGATGTTGCAGCCATGCAGCGATTATCCAGGTTCTCAGGAGTGCCTGAGACCGTCAGGCGGCGGTGCCGCCGAACTCACGCTCCAGGGACGCGATCTGGTTGGAGCCGAGGCCGCGCACACGACGGCTCTCGGAGATGCCGAGGCGCTCCATGATCTGCTTGGCGCGGACCTTGCCCACGCCGGGGAGCGACTCCAGGAGGGCGGAGACCTTCATCTTGCCGATGACGTCGTTCTCCTGGCCCTGCTTGATGACCTCGTGGAGGGAGGCGCCGGAGTGCTTGAGTCGATTCTTGACCTCGGCCCGCTCCCGGCGAGCCGCGGCGGCCTTTTCGAGCGCGGCTGCGCGCTGTTCAGGGGTAAGGGGCGGAAGAGCCACGCCTACGTCACCTCGGTTGTCGAACTGTCGGATACGGACCGGTGAGGAACCTGTTCGCCCCACACCTGGGGAGCAATGAGCACGAATGCACCCACCCTCCCCCACTGCCTCGACGGCGCGGGAGGGGCCCCACTCGACGGAGACTAGCGGCCAGGACCGCTGGAGTCAGCGAGAACAGCGGAAAAGTCCTGGTCAGCCTCCGCCGAACTATACATATCCGGCATATTGCCCCTGATTTGAGGTCGGCGGCGGCCGGTTGTCATGCTCGCTCCCATCGGAGACGTACCGGAAATCGTCAAGAGGGCCTCCACCTGCTGGACGGCGGGATCCTCGCGAATCGACCTTCACCGACAAAAGCCACCGGGCGGGCCCATGCAGTACGAGCCCGCCCGGTGGCGGAGATCCGGAATCCGGGGCCGTTACGCGACGGCCGCCCGCACCTCGTCGGCGAAGCGCTGCGCCGAGTCGCGGAGCGCGGCCGCGTCCGGGCCGTGCTTCAGGACGCCGCGGCTGACGTTGGGCACGACGTTGCGCACGGCCGCGCCGAAGACCGACGGCAGGTCCGCCGGGGTCGCGCCCTGCGCCCCGATGCCGGGCGCGAGCAGCGGCCCGTTGATGGCGAGGTCGTACGAGGAGAGGTCGCCGAGGGTCGCGCCGACCACCGCGCCGAAGGAGCCGAGCGGTTCGGCGCCCGCGTTCTCCTCGGCGAGGTGGGCCAGCATGGTCGCGCCGACGTTGCGTCCGTCGGCCCGTACGGCGTGCTGGACCTCGGCGCCCTCCGGGTTGGAGGTGAGGGCGAGCACGAAGAGGCCGGCGCCGTTCTCGCGGGCCAGGTCGACGGCGGGCTTCAGAGAGCCGTAGCCGAGGTACGGCGAGACGGTCAGGGCGTCGGAGAACAGCGGGGAGTCCTTGCGCAGGAAGGTCTCCGCGTACGCCGCCATGGTGGAGCCGATGTCGCCGCGCTTGGCGTCCATGACGACGAGGCCGCCGGCCGCGCGGACGTCGGCGACGGTCTGCTCCAGGACGGCGAAGCCGCGGGAGCCGAAGCGTTCGAAGAACGCGGCCTGGGGCTTGAAGACGGCGACGGTCTCGCCGAGGGCCTCGACGACGGTGCGGGAGAACCGCTCCAGGCCGTCGACCGTGTCGGGCAGGCCCCAGGAGTCGAGGAGCGCGGCGTGCGGGTCGATGCCGACGCAGAGCGGGCCGCGCTCGTCCATGGCGCGGCGCAGGCGGGCGCCGAAGGGTTCCAGAGTCATGCGGACTTCCTCACGTCGGCGCCGACCGCGTCGGCGAGGGTGGCGTACGGGCTGTTGTTGAGGCGGGCCGCGAGGCCCTTGTGCATCGCGCGCATCCAGAACGGGCCCTCGTAGATGAAGGCGCTGTAGCCCTGGACGAGGGTGGCGCCGGCGAGGATGCGCTGCCAGGCGTCCTCGGCGTTCTCGATGCCGCCGACGCCGACGAGGGTGATGTCCTCGCCCACGCGCGCGTAGAGGCGGCGCAGGACTTCGAGGGAGCGCTCCTTCAGGGGCGCCCCCGACAGTCCGCCGGTCTCCTTGACCAGGGCGGGGTCGGAGGCGAGGCCCTCGCGGGCGATGGTGGTGTTGGTGGCGATGATGCCGTCGAGGCCGAGCTCCACGGCGAGGTCGGCGACGGCGTCGACGTCCTCGTCCGCGAGGTCCGGGGCGATCTTGACGAGCAGCGGGACGCGGCGGCCGGTGACCGTGCGGTCGGCGGCTTCGCGTACGGCTGTGAGCAGGGGCCGCAGGGACTCCGTGGCCTGGAGGTTGCGCAGGCCGGGGGTGTTGGGCGAGGAGACGTTGACGACGAGGTAGTCGGCGTGCCGGGCGAGGCGCTCGGTGGACTTCACGTAGTCCGCTGCGGCCTCCTCCTCGGGGACGACCTTGGTCTTGCCGATGTTCACGCCGACGACCGGCTTGAAGACCGGCACGCGCGCGTGGAGGCGGTTTTCGACGGCCGCGGAGCCCTCGTTGTTGAAGCCCATGCGGTTGATCAGGGCGCGGTCCGGCACGAGGCGGAAGAGCCGCTTCTTGGGGTTGCCGGGCTGCGGTTCGCCGGTGACGGTGCCGATCTCGACGTGGTCGAAGCCGAGCATCGCCATGCCGTCGATCGCGACGGCGTTCTTGTCGAAGCCGGCGGCGAGGCCGAAGGGCCCGTGCATGCGCAGGCCGAGGGCCTCGGTGCGCAGGTCCTTGAAGCGGGGCGCGAGCGCGGCGGCGACGAAGGTGCGCAGGACCGGGACGCGGGCGGCAAGGCGGATCCAGCGGAAGGCCAGGTGGTGGGCCTGCTCCGGGTCCATCCGCTTGAAGACGAGGTTGAAGAAGAACTTGTACATGAAGGGGGTCCTGGGAGTCCTCACGAAGACGGGGTTCGCTCACGAAGAGGGGGACACCGTTTCCGGTGTCCCCCTCCCCGTTCGCTAGTCGCGGGCCGCGGTCAGGTGTTCGGCGTGTTCCTGGAGTGAACGCACGCCCACGTCACCGTGGTTGAGGGCGTCGATGCCCTGGACGGCGGCGGCGAGCGCCTGCACCGTCGTCAGGCACGGCACACTGCGGGCCACGGCCGCCGTACGGATGTCGTAGCCGTCGAGGCGGCCGCCGGTGCCGTACGGGGTGTTGACGATGAGGTCGACGTCGCCCTCGTGGATGAGCTGGACGATGGTCTTCTCGCCGTTCGGGCCCTCGCCCTCGGACTGCTTGCGTACGACGGTGGCGTTGATGCCGTTGCGCTTGAGCACCTCCGCCGTGCCCGAAGTGGCGAGCAACTCGAAGCCGTGGGCGACGAGTTCACGCGCCGGGAAGATCATCGAGCGCTTGTCGCGGTTGGCGACGGAGATGAACGCGCGGCCCTTGGTGGGCAGCGGCCCGTACGCACCGGCCTGCGACTTGGCGTACGCCGTGCCGAAGACCGAGTCGATGCCCATGACCTCGCCGGTGGAGCGCATCTCCGGGCCGAGGACGGTGTCGACGCCGCGGCCGTGGATGTCGCGGAAGCGCGACCACGGCATGACGGCCTCCTTGACGGAGATCGGCGCGTCCATGGGGAGCGTGCCGCCGTCGCCCTCGGCCGGGAGCAGGCCCTCGGCGCGCAGCTCGGCGATGGTGGCGCCGAGCGAGATGCGCGCGGCGGCCTTGGCGAGCGGCACCGCGGTCGCCTTCGAGGTGAAGGGGACGGTGCGCGAGGCGCGCGGGTTGGCTTCGAGGACGTAGAGGATGTCGCCGGCCATCGCGAACTGGATGTTGATCAGTCCGCGGACGCCAACTCCCTTGGCGATGCCTTCGGTCGATGCGCGCAGCCGCTTGATGTCGAAGCCGCCGAGGGTGATCGGGGGCAGGGCGCACGCCGAGTCGCCGGAGTGGATGCCGGCCTCCTCGATGTGCTCCATGACGCCGCCGAGGTAGAGCTCGGTGCCGTCGTAGAGCGCGTCGACGTCGATCTCGATGGCGTCGTCGAGGAAGCGGTCGACGAGGACCGGCCGCGAGGGGCTGATCTCGGTCGACTCCTCGATGTACGCGGAGAGGCGGGCCTCGTCGTACACGATCTCCATGCCGCGGCCGCCGAGGACGTACGACGGGCGGACCAGGACCGGGTAGCCGATCTCGTCGGCGATCGTCTTGGCCTCGGCGAACGTGGTGGCCGTGCCGTGCTTCGGGGCCGGGAGGCCGGCCTCGGCGAGGACGCGGCCGAAGGCGCCGCGGTCCTCGGCGGCGTGGATGGCCTCGGGCGAGGTGCCCACGACCGGGACGCCGTTGTCCTTCAGGGCCTGCGAGAGGCCGAGCGGGGTCTGGCCGCCGAGCTGCACGATGACGCCGGCGAGCGGGCCCGCCTGCTGCTCGGCGTGCACGATCTCCAGGACGTCCTCGAGCGTGAGCGGCTCGAAGTAGAGGCGGTCGGACGTGTCGTAGTCCGTCGAGACCGTCTCCGGGTTGCAGTTGACCATCACGGTCTCGTAGCCCGCGTCGCTGAGCGCGAAGGAGGCGTGGACGCAGGAGTAGTCGAACTCGATGCCCTGGCCGATGCGGTTCGGGCCGGAGCCGAGGATGATCACGGCCGGCTTCTCGCGCTGGGCGACCTCGGTCTCCTCGTCGTACGAGGAGTAGAAGTACGGGGTCTTGGCGGCGAACTCGGCGGCGCAGGTGTCGACCGTCTTGTAGACCGGGCGGACGCCGAGGGCGTGCCGGACCTCGCGGACGACGTCCTCGCGCAGACCGCGGATCTCGGCGATCTGGTGGTCGGAGAAGCCGTGCCGCTTGGCCTCGGCCAGGAGCTCGCGGGTCAGCTCGGGGGCCTCGGCCAGCTCGTCCGCGACCTCCTTGATGAGGAACAGCTGGTCGACGAACCAGGGGTCGATCTTCGTGGCGTCGAAGACCTCCTCCGGGGTGGCGCCGGCGCGGATGGCCTCCATGACGAGGTTGATGCGGCCGTCGGTCGGGCGCACGGCCTCGCGCAGCAGCTCGTCTTTGTCCTTGGCGGAGCCGGTCTCGCCGACGAAGGTGAACTGCGAGCCCTTCTTCTCCAGGGAGCGCAGCGCCTTCTGGAAGGCCTCGGTGAAGTTGCGGCCGATGGCCATGGCCTCGCCGACCGACTTCATGGTGGTGGTGAGGGTCGAGTCGGCCTGCGGGAACTTCTCGAACGCGAACCGCGGGGCCTTGACCACGACGTAGTCGAGCGTGGGCTCGAAGGACGCCGGGGTCTTCTCCGTGATGTCGTTCGGGATCTCGTCCAGCGTGTAGCCGACGGCCAGCTTGGCGGCGATCTTCGCGATCGGGAAGCCGGTGGCCTTCGACGCGAGCGCCGAGGAGCGGGAGACGCGCGGGTTCATCTCGATGACGATGACGCGGCCGTCTTCGGGGTTGATCGCGAACTGGATGTTGCAGCCGCCGGTGTCGACGCCGACCTCGCGGATGATCGCGATGCCGACGTCACGAAGGCGCTGGTACTCGCGGTCGGTGAGGGTCATGGCGGGCGCGACGGTGATCGAGTCGCCGGTGTGCACGCCCATCGGGTCGAAGTTCTCGATGGAGCAGACGACCACGACGTTGTCGTGCTTGTCGCGCATCAGCTCCAGCTCGTACTCCTTCCAGCCGAGGATGGACTCCTCCAGGAGCACCTCGGTGGTCGGGGAGAGCGTGAGGCCCTGGCCCGCGATGCGGCGCAGCTCCTCCTCGTCGTGCGCGAAGCCGGAGCCGGCGCCGCCCATGGTGAAGGAGGGGCGGACGACGACGGGGTAGCCGCCGAGCTCCTCGACGCCCTTCATGACGTCGTCCATGGAGTGGCAGATGTACGAGCGCGCGGACTCGCCGTGGCCGATCTTCTTGCGGACCTCCTCGACGACCTCCTTGAAGAGGTCGCGGTCCTCGCCCTTGTTGATCGCCTCGACGTTGGCGCCGATCAGCTCGACGCCGTACTTCTCCAGGACGCCCTGCTCGTGCATGGAGATCGCGGTGTTGAGCGCGGTCTGGCCGCCGAGGGTGGGCAGGAGGGCGTCGGGGCGCTCCTTGGCGATGATCTTCTCGACGAACTCGGGGGTGATCGGCTCGACGTACGTGGCGTCGGCGATCTCCGGGTCGGTCATGATCGTCGCCGGGTTGGAGTTGACCAGGATGACGCGGAGGCCCTCGGCCTTGAGGATCCGGCAGGCCTGGGTGCCGGAGTAGTCGAACTCGGCGGCCTGGCCGATGACGATCGGGCCGGAGCCGATGACCAGGACGGACTGGATATCGGTGCGCTTAGGCACGCTCGGCCTCCATGAGGGTCACGAAGCGGTCGAACAGGTAGGCGGCGTCGTGCGGACCGGCCGCCGCCTCGGGGTGGTACTGGACGGAGAACGCCGGCTGGTCGAGGAGCTGCAGCCCCTCCACCACCTGGTCGTTCAGGCAGACGTGGGAGACCTCGGCGCGGCCGTACGGCGTCTCGGAGACCTTGTCGAGGGGCGCGTCGACGGCGAAGCCGTGGTTGTGCGCGGTGACCTCGACCTTGCCGGTGGTGCGGTCCTGCACCGGCTGGTTGATGCCGCGGTGGCCGTACTTCAGCTTGTACGTGCCGAAGCCGAGGGCGCGGCCCAGGATCTGGTTGCCGAAGCAGATGCCGAAGAGCGGGGTCTTGCGCTCCAGCACGGCCTGCATCACGGAGACCGGGTGGTCGGCGGTGGCCGGGTCGCCCGGCCCGTTGGAGAAGAACACGCCGTCCGGGTTGACCGCGTACACGTCCTCGACCGTGGCGGTCGCGGGCAGCACGTGCACCTCGATGCCGCGCTCGGCCATGCGGTGCGGGGTCATGCCCTTGATGCCGAGGTCCACCGCGGCGACGGTGAACTTCTTCGTGCCGATCGCGGGGACGACGTACGTCTCCTTGGTGGCGACCTCGGCGGAGAGGTTCGCGCCCTTCATCTCCGAGGACTGGCGGACCTCGGCGAGCATCGTGCCCTCGTCGGGGAGCGCGTTGCCGGAGAAGATGCCGACGCGCATGGCGCCGCGCTCGCGCAGGTGGCGGGTGAGCGCGCGGGTGTCGACGCCGGAGATGCCGACGACGCCCTGGTTGGCCAGCTCCTCGTCGAGGGAGCGCTGCGCACGCCAGTTGGAGTGCACGCGGGCGGGGTCGCGGACCACGTAGCCGGAGACCCAGATGCGGCCGGACTCGGGGTCCTCGTCGTTGACGCCGGTGTTGCCGACGTGCGGCGCGGTCATCACGACGACCTGGCGGTGGTACGAGGGGTCGGTCAGCGTCTCCTGGTAACCGGTCATGCCGGTGGAGAACACGGCCTCGCCGAAGGTCTCCCCCACGGCCCCGTAGGCGCGGCCGCGGAAGATGCGGCCGTCCTCCAGGACGAGTACGGCGGGAACCTTCGCTCCCCGGGTGGAGGTCGTCATCGTGCGGCGCCTTCCGTCGTGTCGGTGGTGGTGCCGGCGGTGTCGCCGGTCATGGAGTTGATGGCTTCGACCCAGGCCGTGTGCTCGGCGGCGTGGTCGGAGCGGAAGCCGGAGTCGAGCAGCTTGTCGCCGTGCACCCAGGTGACGACGAGCAGGCCGCCCTCGGCGAGGACCTTGCCTGCGATGCCCTTGTCGAGCCGGGCCTCGCGCAGCTGCTCCGCCGGGACGAAGAAGTCGGTGGCCCCGGGGCGTACGACGCTCAGTCCCGCGTCCGTCAGGGTGAGCTCGACCCGGCTGCGGGTGCCGAGTCCGTGCGCCACGATCCGGTCGAGCCACTGCCCGGCGGTGGTGGAGCCGTGGTAGCGGCCGCTCAGCTCAAGTTTCGCCGGACCGGGCTCGGTCGGCAGCGCGGGCAGCTCGGGCAGGTCGCCCTGGAGCGTGCCGCGCCACTTCCAGCCCTGGCGCATCAGCCAGTAGACGAGCGCCACGAAGAGCGCGAGTCCGACGAGCCAGCCGATGCGCGCGGCCCAGTCCGTCACTTCCGCCGACTTCTGTTCGGCGGCGAGGTTCAGCAGTGGTGTCACGTGAGGTTCCCGTCGATGACCGTGGCCCGGCCCCGCAGGAAGGTGTGGGTGACGCGACCCGGCAGCTCGCGGCCCTCGTAGGGGGTGTTGCGGCTGCGGGAGGCGAAGTCCGCGGGGTCCACCGCTCCACGGTATGCCGGATCGACCAGCGTGAGGTTGGCGGGCTCGCCCACCGAGACGGGGCGGCCGTGGCCGTCCAGGCGACCGATCTTCGCGGGGTTGACGGACATCCGCTCGGCGACGCCGGCCCAGTCGAGCAGGCCGGTGTCGACCATCGTCTGCTGGACCACGGAGAGCGCGGTCTCCAGGCCGACCATGCCCATGGCGGCGGCAGCCCACTCGCAGTCCTTGTCCTCGCCCGGGTGCGGGGCGTGGTCGGTCGCGACGATGTCGATGGTGCCGTCGGCGAGCGCCTCGCGCAGCGCCATCACGTCACGCTCGGTGCGCAGCGGCGGGTTGACCTTGTAGACCGGGTTGTACGTACGCACCATCTCGTCGGTGAGGAGCAGGTGGTGCGGGGTGACCTCGGCGGTGACGTTGATGCCGCGGGACTTGGCCCAGCGGACGATCTCGACCGAGCCGGCGGTGGAGAGGTGGCAGATGTGCACGCGGGAGCCGACGTGCTCGGCGAGCAGCACGTCCCGCGCGATGATCGACTCCTCGGCGACGGCCGGCCAGCCGCCGAGGCCGAGCTCGGCGGAGACGGTGCCCTCGTTCATCTGCGCGCCCTCGGTGAGCCGGGGCTCCTGGGCGTGCTGCGCGACGACGCCGTCGAAGGCCTTCACGTACTCCAGGGCGCGGCGCATGATCACCGCGTCGTCGACGCACTTGCCGTCGTCGGAGAAGACCTTCACGCCCGCGGCCGAGTCGTGCATGGCGCCGAGCTCGGCGAGCTGCTTGCCCTCCAGGCCGACGGTGACGGCGCCGATCGGCTGCACGTCGCAGTAGCCGGACTCGCGGCCGAGGCGCCAGACCTGCTCGACGACGCCGGCGGTGTCGGCGACGGGGAAGGTGTTGGCCATCGCGTGCACGGCGGTCCAGCCACCGCGGGCGGCGGCCTTGGTGCCGGTCAGGACGGTCTCGGAATCCTCACGGCCGGGCTCGCGCAGGTGCGTGTGCAGGTCGACGAGGCCCGGCAGGAGCACCTGGCCCTCGGCCTCGACGACGGTCGCGCCCTCGGCGCTCAGACCGGTGCCGACGGCGGCGATCGTCTCGCCGTCGATCAGGACGTCCTGCGCCTCGCCACCGAGGACCTTGGCACCACGGATCAGGATCTTGCTCATGATTACTTGCTCTCCTCGGTACGGGTGGTGGCGCCGGCGGGCTCGTTGCCGCCGAGCAGCAGGTACAGGACGGCCATGCGGGTGTGCACGCCGTTGGCGACCTGCTCGATGGCCGTGCAGCGCTCGGAGTCGGCGACGTCGGCGGTGATCTCCATGCCGCGGACCATCGGGCCGGGGTGCATCACGATGGCGTGCTCCGGCATCTTCGCCATCCGGTCGCCGTCGAGCCCGTACCGCCGCGCGTACTCGCGCTCGGTCGGGAAGAACGCGGCGTTCATCCGCTCCCGCTGCACCCGCAGCATCATCACGGCGTCGGACTTGGCGAGCACCTGGTCGAGGTCGTACGACACCTCGCAGGGCCAGGTCTCCACGCCGACGGGCAGCAGGGTGGGCGGCGCGACGAGGGTGACCTGGGCGCCGAGGGTGTGCAGGAGGTCCACGTTGGAGCGGGCGACCCGGCTGTGCAGGACGTCGCCGACGATCGTGATCCGCTTGCCGCCGAGGTCCTGGCCGAGCCCGGCGTCGGGCCCGATGAGCCGGCGGCGCATGGTGAACGCGTCGAGCAGCGCCTGCGTGGGGTGCTGGTGCGTGCCGTCACCGGCGTTGATCACGGCGGCGTCGATCCACCCGGACGTCGCCAGGTTGTACGGGGCGCCGGAGGCACCGTGCCGGATGACCACGGCGTCCACGCCCATGGCCTCCAGGGTCTGGGCGGTGTCCTTGAGGGACTCGCCCTTGGACACGCTGGAGCCCTTGGCGGCGAAGTTGATGACGTCCGCGGAGAGCCGCTTCTCGGCGGCCTCGAAGGAGATCCGGGTGCGCGTCGAGTCCTCGAAGAAGAGGTTCACGACGGTACGTCCGCGCAGGGCGGGCAGTTTCTTGATCGGCCGGTCCGCGACGCGGGCCATCTCCTCGGCGGTGTCGAGGATCAGGACGGCGTCGTCGCGGGAGAGGTCGGCGGCCGAGATGAGATGACGCATCATCGGGCAGGCTCCAAAGGGGAGTTCAGGACTTTTCAGACATGAGGGCGCGCAGCGGCGCACACCGGACGCACGCGGGTGTTTCCGGGGCGGTGGCTACTGCTCGCCGACCGGGGCGGTCTGCTTGTCACCGAGCAGCACGGTGTCGCGACCGTCCTCCTCGGCGAGCTGGACCTTGACCGTCTCCCGCAGCGACGTGGGGAGGTTCTTGCCGACGTAGTCGGCGCGGATGGGCAGCTCGCGGTGGCCGCGGTCGACCAGGACGGCGAGCTGCACGGCGCGCGGCCGGCCGATGTCGTTCAGGGCGTCGAGGGCGGCGCGGATGGTGCGCCCGGAGAACAGCACGTCGTCGACGAGGACCACGAGGCGGCCGTCGATGCCGTCGGCGGGGATCGCGGTGCGGGCCAGCGCACGCGGCGGGTGCATCCGCAGGTCGTCGCGGTACATGGTGATGTCGAGAGAGCCGACCGGGATCTCCCGACCGGTGATCTCCGCGAGCTTGGCGGCGAGCCGCTGCGCGAGAAATACACCGCGGGTCGGAATGCCGAGAAGCACCACATCGTCCGCACCCTTGGCGCGCTCGACGATTTCGTGGGCGATACGGGTCAGTACCCGCGCGATGTCGGGGCCTTCGAGAACCGGCCGCGCGACTTCGGAACCGCTATTGGTGTCCATACGAAACGGACCTCCTTCTCCGCCTCACGGGACGGACCTTAAAGGACGTCAAGATTGCGCCAGCTAGCGTACCAGGAGCGGCAACACCGCAGTTCACAGCCCCCCGGAAGGCCGGTACGGACCATTCGGCTTGACGCAGACAAGTAACGCTGCGTAATCTCACAGTGAGTCACAGGCACGCGGTCGAGGCCGCAGAATGCAGCGTCCGGGGAGCTATATGTCCAGCGAATACGCCAAACAGCTCGGGGCCAAGCTCCGGGCCATCCGCACCCAGCAGGGCCTTTCCCTCCACGGTGTCGAGGAGAAGTCCCAGGGTCGCTGGAAGGCCGTCGTGGTCGGTTCGTACGAGCGCGGCGACCGAGCCGTGACCGTGCAGCGCCTCGCCGAGCTGGCGGACTTCTACGGCGTCCCCGTGCAGGAGCTGCTCCCGGGCACGACCCCCGGCGGCGCCGCCGAGCCGCCGCCGAAGCTGGTCCTCGACCTGGAGCGCCTGGCCCACGTCCCGCAGGAGAAGGCCGGCCCGCTGCAGCGTTACGCGGCGACGATCCAGTCCCAGCGCGGTGACTACAACGGCAAGGTCCTCTCGATCCGCCAGGACGACCTGCGCACGCTCGCGGTGATCTACGACCAGTCGCCCTCGGTCCTCACCGAGCAGCTGATCAGCTGGGGCGTCCTGGACGCGGACGCGCGTCGCGCGGTGACCCACGAAGAGGCCTGAGCCGCCTCACCGTTGAGCAGAAACGTGCCGCCCGGGGGGGGGGGGGGGGGGGCGCGGCCGCCCCCCCCCCGCCCCC
>NZ_JASCIQ010000025.1 GCF_029968035.1 Streptomyces cavernicola
AGGGGTTCTCGGGGCGGGGCCGCCGTCGTGTGCGCCGTGCGGAGCGGGCGTTACTCGATGCCCAGCTCCTCGTACGACTTGTCGAGCTCGTTCTTCGCGACCCGCTTGCGGACCGCGAACCAGCCGCCCACCATCGCCGCGGCGATGATCGGGATCAGGTACAGCGTGCGGCGGCCGATCTCCGGGTCCTGCCACATCAGGGCGAGCACCGAGAGCAGGAAGACGATCGTGACGATCTCGGTGACCGGGGAGCCGGGAAGCCGGAACTTCGGCCGCTCGATCAGGCCCTGCTTCGACCGGCGGACGAACGCCAGGTGACAGACCATGATCGTCACCCAGGTCGTGATGATGCCGAGCGAGGCGACGTTCAGGACGATCTCGAAGGCCTTCTCCGGCATCAGGAAGTTCAGGCCGACGCCGAGCACGCACACCGCGGAGGTGAGCATGATGCCGCCGTACGGAACCTTGGAGCGGTTCATCTTCGCCGTGAACTTCGGCGCCGAGCCGGCCATCGCCATCGAGCGCAGGATGCGGCCGGTGGAGTAGAGACCGGAGTTGAGGGACGACATCGCGGCCGTGAGGACCACGAGGTTCATCACGTCACCGGCCGCCGGCACGCCGATCTTCGACAGGACGGTGACGAACGGGCTCTCGTCGCCCGAGTACATCGAGCCGGGCATGAGGAGCGCGAGCAGCACGACCGAGCCGACGTAGAACAGGCCCACGCGCCACATGATCGAGTTCACCGCGCGCGGGACGACCTTCTGCGGCTCCGCGGTCTCGCCCGCGGCGACGCCGACGAGCTCGAGCGAGGCGTACGCGAAGACGACGCCCTGCATCACGATCACGACCGGCATGATGCCCGCCGGGAACCAGCCGCCGTTCTCGGTGATCACATGCAGGCCGGGGGTCTCGCCGCCGACCGGCTGCTGCGTCACGAGCAGGAAGATGCCGATCAGCATGAAGGCCACGAGCGCGGCCACCTTGATGATGGAGAACCAGAACTCCATCTCGCCGAAGATCTTCACCGAGATCAGGTTCACGACCAGCACGATCGCGAGCGCGATCAGGGCCAGCACCCACTGCGGTATGTCGGTGAAGAAGCTCCAGTAGTGCGTGTAGAGCGCGATCGCCGTGATGTCGGCGATGCCGGTGGTCGACCAGTTGAGGAAGTACGCCCAACCGGCGACGAAGGCGCCCTTCTCACCGAGGAACTCGCGCGCGTACGACACGAAGGAACCGGAGGAGGGGCGGTAGACGACGAGCTCGCCCAGAGCTCGGACTACGAAGAAGGCGAAGACGCCGCAGACGAGATACGCGAGCGCGAGGCCCGGTCCTGCCGAGTTGAGGCGTCCTCCTGCGCCGAGGAAAAGGCCGGTGCCGATCGCTCCACCGATGGCGATCATGTTGATGTGGCGGGCCTTGAGGTCCTTGCTGTAACCGGCGTCGCCCGCATCCGCGGGCGTCTGCGGGGCATCTGTGCGGGATGCGGCCGCAGCCGTCGTGACGGCGTCCTTGCTCACGGGTGGATCTGCTCTCTCGAGGGGATGTGCCTTGGTCCGTACCCCCACCTGACCTCGAACAGAGACCACCTCGACACGAACCGACGGGACACCTTCACCCCTGACGGCGCGTTTATGCGGTGGCGCAGATCACATCGCGTTCTATCTCACATGCTGGTCGGGGCCTTGCGGCTGCCTGACCCCACCCCATACAGCCGGTGAACGGGCGGCGGCTCGGGGCCTCCCGGCCGTACGGCGGGGCGTCCGGGCACTTTCGCAGCAGTGGTGAGACAGCAATACTGTTGCACCGGACGGACGTACGACCCGGAGATGGAGCGCAGCCATGACGACCGAAGCGGACTCCTCCGCCCAGGACACCTCCGAGGACGTCGGCGGTCCGGGGGCGCCCACGCTCACGGTCGACGAGCTGGCCGCGCGCGCCGGGGTCACCGTGCGCACCATCCGCTTCTACAGCACCCGCGGGCTGCTGCCCCCGCCGGCCATCGGCCCGCGCCGCGTGGGGCGGTACGGCCCGGACCACCTGTCGCGGCTCGCCCTGATCGAGGAGCTGCAGCACCACGGCCTGACCCTCGCCGCGATCGAGCGGTACCTGGAGCAGCTGCCGCCCGACATGAGCGAGCACGACCTGGCGATCCACCGCGCCCTCGTCGCCAGCTGGATCCCCGACAGCGCCGCCGAGCTGAGCCGCGAGCAGCTGGAGCGGCGCGCGGGCCGCGCCCTCGCCGAGGCGGACGTGGACCGGCTCGCGGCGATGGACGTCCTGGAGCGCACGGACGACGCAGACACGTTCCGCATCGACCCCGGCCTGCTCCACCTCGGCCTGCGCCTGCTCGACGTGCCGATCGGCTTGGACTCGATCGTCGCCGCGCGCGAGGTGATGCTGCAGCACTCGCGCGAGGCCGCGAAGGAGCTGACGCGGCTGTTCCAGGACGAGGTGTGGGGCCCGTACAGCGAGCGCGAGCGGGACCCGGAGGCGGTGGCCGCGATGAAGTCGCTCTCCGCGCACATGCAGCCGATGGTCGTCCAGGCCCTGGTCACTGCTTTTCAGAGGACCCTCAAGGACGAACTCCGAGCTCGCTACTCCGGCCGGTCCACAACCGCGTGAATGGGCGGCTACTCGCAGAGGACCCTCAAGGAGGAGCTGCGCGAGCGGTACGTGAGAGGCGCTACGTCAGGTTGATGTGCCTGGCCGAGGCGGTCGGGGCCTGCTCGCGCTCGGCCTGGTCCATGCGCTGGACCAGGAGCTTGCCGAGTTCGACGAGGGCGGTCGGGCCCGGCTTGCCGTCGTCCTTGATGTCCGCGCGGCTGTAGGTGGTGACGACGCCGACGTACTTGCCCTGGCGGACGAGGAGCATCCGGTCGCCCATCTTGTTGCCCGCGACGGAGGTGGTGGCCGACTTCTGCTCGCCGAAGCGGCCCTCGGGAAGAGCCAGGAAGCCCTTGGCCTCGCCGTCGAGCTTCTCCTTCCAGGCGTCGAAGCCGCCCTGCGCGCTGATCGGGGTGCGGTACTCCCAGACCTCGAAGTTGGCGTACTCGCCGCCGTCCTCGAACATCTCCGTGCCGAACTCGGCGATGGCGCCGGAGACGACGGCCTCGCACCGCTTGTCACTCGGCGGGCACTGCAGGGTGCCCTTGGTGCCCTGGAGCTCTCCGTAGAACTCGTTCTCCCGGGGCTTCTTCAGCGGCTCGGGCATGTGGTCGGGGATCAACGGCACCACGACCGCGGCGGGCGCCACGTGCTTGTCGGCCTCCGGCGTCGCGGAGGAACTCGTGCTCTGCTCCGGCTCCGCCGGCTTGTCGCCGCCCTGGCCGAGGTTCGAGCCCCCGCATGCCGTGAGCGCCATGGAAAGCCCGACGACCGTGCACACGACCGACTTCAACCTCATGCGGATCATCCCCCGTTGTTCTGTTCTGCGTTCGTTCCGCGTTCTGAGCTGTTCTACCAGGCCGACGGCTGCGCCCGGAGCACGGGGCTCCGGGCGCAGCCGTCGGTCGCCTTGCGACGGGTCTCCGCTCAGGCGTCGCTGAACTTCTCGCCGCTCTCGGCCTTCGCGACGAGCAACGCCGGCGGCTCGAAGCGCTCACCGTACGTCGCGGCCAGCTCGCGGGCGCGAGCCACGAAGCCGGGCAGGCCGACACCTCCCCCGGCGCCGCCGTCGTAGCCGTTGATGTACTGCAGCACGCCGCCGGTCCAGCCCGGGAAGCCGATGCCGAAGATCGAGCCGATGTTGGCGTCCGCGACCGAGGTCAGGACGCCCTCCTCGATGAGGCGCACCGTGTCGAGAGCCTCCGAGAACAGCATCCGCTCCTGCATGTCGCGGAACGGGATCTCGTACCCCGGCTTGGTGAAGTGCTCGCGCAGGCCCGGCCAGAGCTTCGCGCGCTTGCCGTTCTCGTCGTACTCGTAGAAGCCGGCGCCGCCGCTGCGGCCGGGGCGGCCGAACTCGTCGACCATGCGGTCGATGACGGCCTCGGCCGGGTGCACGGCCCAGGCGCCGCCCTCGTCCTCGATGGCCTTGCGGGTCTCGTTGCGGATCTTGCGGGGCAGGGTGAGGGTCAGCTCGTCCATCAGGGAGAGGACCTTCGCCGGGTAGCCGGCCTGCGCCGCGGCCTGCTCGACGGAGGCGGGCTCGACGCCCTCGCCGACCATCGCGACGCCCTCGTTGATGAAGTGGCCGATGACGCGGGAGGTGAAGAAGCCGCGCGAGTCGTTCACCACGATCGGGGTCTTCTTGATCTGGCGGACCAGGTCGAAGGCGCGGGCGAGCGCCTCGTCGCCGGTCTTCTCGCCCTTGATGATCTCGACGAGCGGCATCTTGTCGACGGGCGAGAAGAAGTGCAGGCCGATGAAGTCGGCCTGCCGCTCGACGCCTTCGGCGAGGGCGGTGATCGGCAGGGTCGAGGTGTTGGAGCAGAGCAGCGCGTCGGGCTCGACGATGTCCTGGATCTCCTGGAACACCTTGTGCTTGAGCGCCGGGTCCTCGAAGACCGCCTCGATCACCGCGTCACAGCCCGCGAGGTCCTGCGGGTCGGCGGTCGGGGTGATCCGGGCGAGCAGGGCGTCCGCCTTCTCCTGCGTCGTACGGCCGCGGCTCACGGCCTTCTCGCAGAGCTTGACGGAGTAGTCCTTGCCCTTCTCGGCGGAGGCCTGCGCGACGTCCTTCAGAACGACGTCGATGCCCGCGAGCGCGCAGGAGTACGCGATGCCCGCGCCCATCATGCCCGCGCCGAGCACGGCGACCTTGCGGACCGGCTTCGGCTCGACGCCCTTCGGGCGGTTGGCACCGGAGTTGACGGCCTGCAGGTCGAAGAAGAACGCCTGGATCATGTTCTTCGAGACCTGACCGGCGGCGAGCTCGGTGAAGTAGCGCGCCTCGATGGTCAGGGCGGTCTCGAAGTCGACCTGCGAACCCTCGACGGCCGCCGCGAGGATGTTGCGCTGCGCCGGGTAGTTCGCGCCGCCCGTCTGCTTCTTGAGGTTGGCGGGGAAGGCGGGCAGGTTCGCCGCGAACTTCGGGTTGGCCGGGGTGCCGCCGGGGATCTTGTAGCCGGGCTTGTCCCAGGGCTGCGCGGACTCCGGGTTGGCGTCGATGAACGCGCGGGCCTTGGCGATCAACTCGTCGCGGTCGGCGGCGAGTTCATGGATCAGGCCGTTGTCGAGGGCGCGCTTCGGGTTGTACTGGTTGCCCTGGAGCAGCACCTTCAGGAGCGCGTCGGCGATGCCGAGGAGCCGTACGGTACGGACGACGCCGCCGCCTCCGGGGAGCAGGCCGAGGGTGGCCTCGGGCAGGCCGATCTTGGTGCCGGACGCGTCGAGGGCGACGCGGTGGTGGCAGGCGAGGGCGATCTCGTAACCGCCGCCCAGGGCCGCGCCGTTGATGGCCGCGACGACGGGCTTGCCGAGGGTCTCGATGCGGCGCAGGTCGCGCTTGATGCCCTGGCCGGCCTCGAAGGCGAGGTGCGCGGTCTCGGGGGTGACCTGGATCAGGTCGCGCAGGTCACCGCCGGCGAAGAAGGTCTTCTTGGCCGAGGTGAGGATGATGCCCCGGATGCTGTCCTTCTCGGCCTCCAGGCGGTCGGTGATCGCCGCGAGGGAGTCCTTGAACGCCTGGTTCATGGTGTTCGCGGACTGGTTCGGGTCGTCGAGCACGAGCGTGACGATGCCGGTGTCGTCCTGCGACCAGCGGATGGTGCTTTCGGTCATGTCGGGTTCTCCGTGAGGTCTGTTGGGGTGCGGGTCGGCTACGGGGGTGGGTGGCTGGGTTCGTGGGCCGACTGCCGGTCGGTGGGGGCTTGTCGCGCCCCGCGGCGGAGCCGCTGATGTCACAGCCCCGCGCCCCTGAAAGCAGGGGCTGCGCCCCGCTTTCCCCTGGGAGATGCGGCACGGAGTGCGCATCTCAGGGGCGCGGGGAACTGCGCGAGCAACCACGACGCGCCTGCACTCGGCGACGAACCTCGGCCCCTACGGCGCTCTACAGCCGCTCGACGACGGTCGCGATGCCCATACCGCCACCCACGCACAGCGTGGCCAGCCCGTACCGCAGGTCCCGTCGCTCCAACTCGTCCACCAACGTGCCCAGAATCATCGCGCCCGTCGCGCCCAGCGGGTGACCGAGAGCGATCGCGCCGCCGTTGACGTTGACCTTCTCCAGGTCGAGCCCCATGTCCTTGACGAAGCGCAGCACGACCGCCGCGAACGCCTCGTTGATCTCGACCAGGTCGATGTCGTCGATAGTCAGGCCGGCCTTGGCGAGCGCCTTGCGGGTGGCGGGCGCCGGCCCCGTCAGCATGATCGTCGGCTCGGAGCCGGAGACCGCCGCGGAGACGATCCGGGCGCGCGGCGTGAGCCCGTACCGCTCCCCCACCTCGCGCGTGCCGATCGCGACCAGGGATGCCCCGTCGACGATGCCGGAGGAGTTGCCCGCGTGGTGGACGTGGTCGATCTGCTCGACCCAGTGGTACTTCTGCAGCGCCACCGCGTCGAAGCCGCCGAGGTCGCCGATGTCCTTGAAGGAGGGCTTCAGCTTGGCGAGGGATTCGGCGGTGGTGCCGGGGCGCGGGAACTCGTCCTGGTCGAGGACGGTCAGGCCGCTGCGGTCCTTGACGGGGACGACGGAGCGCTCGAAGCGGCCGTCCTTGATCGCGGCGGCGGCGCGCTCCTGGGACAGGGCCGCGTACTCGTCGACGTCGCGCCGCGAGAAGCCCTCGATGGTGGCGATCAGGTCGGCGCCGATGCCCTGCGGCACGAAGCCGGTCTCGAAGTTGGTCATCGGGTCGGCGAACCAGGCGCCGCCGTCCGAGGCCATCGGGACGCGCGACATCGACTCGACGCCGCCCGCGAGGACCAGGTCCTCCCAGCCCGAACGGACCTTCATCGCGGCCAGGTTGACCGCTTCGAGGCCCGAGGCACAGAAGCGGTTCTCCTGCACGCCGGCCACCGTGTCGGGCAGTCCGGCGGCGATGGCGGCGATCCGGGCGATGTCGGAGCCCTGGTCGCCGACGGGGCCGACGACGCCGAGCACGATGTCGTCGATGGCGGCCGGGTCGAGGCCGGGGAAGCGGGCCTTGATCTCGTGGATCAGGCCGACCACCAGGTCGATGGGCTTGGTGCCGTGCAGGGCCCCGTTGGCCTTGCCGCGCCCGCGCGGGGTGCGGATCGCGTCGTACACGTACGCTTCGGTGCTCAAGGTCTCAAGCCTTTCGTGGTGCGGGAGGTGAGGGTGGCTCTCGGCTCTGCGAAGAAGGAGTGCCCTACAAGGAGTGCTCTACGAAGAAGAAGGCGGGCTACGGGAGCAGCGAGCGGCCGATGATCTCCTTCATGATCTCGGTCGTGCCGCCGTAGATGGTCTGGATGCGGCCGTCGGTGAAGGCCTTCGCGACCCGGTACTCGGTCATGTAGCCGTAGCCGCCGTGCAGTTGGAGGCAGCGGTCGGCGACGCGCTTCTGCAGTTCGGTGGCCCACCACTTGGCCATGGACGCGTGCACGGCGTCCAGTTCGCCCTTGTCGTGGTCCTCGATGCAGCGGTCGAGGAAGGTCCGGGTGACGGCGCACTCGGTGGCCATCTCGGCTATCTCGAAGCGGATGTGCTGGAACTTGGCGATGGAGCGGCCGAAGGCCTCGCGCTCCTTCACGTAACTCATGGTGATTTCGAGCAGGTGCTCGGCGGCGGCGATCGCGGCGACGGCGATGCCCATGCGCTCCTGCGCGAGGTTGGTCATCAGGTGGATGAACGCGCCGTCGAGCTCGCCGAGCAGGTTCTCCTTGGGCACCTTCACGTCGTTGAAGAACAACTCGGCGGTGTCCTGGGACTTCTGGCCGATCTTGTCGAGGTTGCGGCCGCGCTCGAAGCCCTCCATGCCGCGCTCGACGACGAGCAGCGACAGGCCGTGCGCGCCGCCCTCGGGGGTGGTCTTCGCGACGACCACGACGAGGTCGGCGAGGATGCCGTTGGAGATGAACGTCTTAGAGCCGTTGAGCAGCCAGTGGTCGCCCTTGTCCTCGGCGCTCGTGCGGATGCCCTGCAGGTCGGAGCCCGCGCCCGGCTCGGTCATGGCGATCGCGGTGATCAGCGAGCCGTCGCAGAACCCGGGCAGCCAGCGCCGCTTCTGCTCGTCGGTGGCGAGCGAGGTCAGATACGGGCCGATGATGTCGTTGTGCAGGCCGACGGCGAGGCCGGGGACGCCTGCGCGGGTGAACTCCTCGGCCAGTACGGCGGAGTAGCGGAAGTCCTCGTTCCCGCCGCCGCCGAACTCCTCGGGCACGGCGAGGCCGAGCAGCCCCTGCCGGCCGGCGGCGAGCCAGGCCTCGCGGGAGACGATGCCGTCCTTCTCCCACTGCTCGTAGTGCGGCGTGACCTCCTTGGCGAGGAAGGTGCGCACGGTCTCGCGGAACGCCTCATGATCGGCGTCGTACAGCTTGCGCTGCATGCCCGAGGGCGTCTGTGGCGTCATGCTGGGGCCTCCTGGAGGCGGCTTCGGGGGATGCGGTCTGTGGTCCGTCTGTGGTCCGGCGGGGGCAACTCGCTCACGGGGGCGGGCCGTTCAGGAACCGTCCCCCTCGGTCAGACGGGGCACGTCCCAGTCAGCGGCCACCTCGGCGGTGTCGGCGCCGGGCCGTGCCGGGCCGCGGCGCACGCTCACCGGGGTGGCGGAGAAGCGGGGCGCGGGCGCGGGCTGGGTGATGCCGCTGTGCTCGACGAAGGTGGCGCGGGCGGCGAGATGCGGGTGGGCGGGCGCCTCGCGCAGCGAGAGGACGGGCGCCACGCAGGCGTCGGTGCCCGCGAAGACGGCCGTCCACTCCTCGCGCGTACGGGTCTTGAACGCGGCGGCGATCGTGTCCCTCAACTCGCCCCAGGCGGCCAGGTCCCCGCGCGGCGGCGCCTGCTCGGCGATGCCGAGGAGCGTGACGAACTCGTCGTAGAACTGCTGCTCCAGGGCGCCGACGGCCATGTGCCCGCCGTCCGCCGTCTCGTAGTTGCCGTAGAACGGGCAGCCGCCGTCGAGGAGGTTGGAGCCGCGCCGGTCCTGCCAGCCGCCGGCCGCCAGCATGCCGTGGATCATCGACGCGAGGTGCGCCGCGCCGTCCACGATCGCGGCGTCCACGACCTGGCCCTCGCCGCTGCCACGGGCGTGCTGCAGCGCGGCGAGGAGGCCGACGACGAGGTAGAGCGAGCCGCCCGCGAAGTCCCCGACGAGGTTGGCGGGGATAGCGGGGGCCTCGTCCGGGCGGCCGATCATGCCGAGGGTGCCGGTGATCGCGATGTACCCGATGTCGTGGCCGGCGCTCTGGGCGAGCGGGCCCTCCTGGCCCCAGCCGGTCATCCGCCCGTACACCAGACGGGAGTTGCGAGCGTGGCACTCCTCGGGGCCGACGCCGAGGCGCTCGGCGACGCCCGGCCGGTACCCCTCGATCAGGATGTCGGCGCGCTCCACCAGGTCGAGCACCTGGGCGGGTCCTTCGGGCGACTTGAGGTCGACGAGGACCGAGCGCTTGTTGCGGTTGGTGATGTCGTACGCGGGGTCGATGGCCAGTCCGCCGCCGCCGGGGCGGTCCACCCGGACCACGTCCGCGCCGAGGTCGGCCAGGAGCATCGCGGCGAACGGGCCGGGCCCGATGCCGGCGAGCTCGACCACGCGGACTCCGCTCAGCGGACCGTTCTGCCCCTCTGCTGCTGTCCCTTGACCCTTTGCCGCTGTCCCTGTCATCGAGCCCCCAGCACTGTGACACCACTGATGTAACACCAGTGATGTTAGGAAGGCGTTCCCCCTCCGCACAAGGGTTCACGAGCAAGCGCTTAGAAATACTCAGTGGCGGGCGTCGAGTTCCGCGATCCACTTCTTCGTGGCGATCACGCGGTAGCTCTCCTCCACCCAGTCGCACAGCAGCTCGGCGTCCGGCGCGCCCTGCTCCTCCAGGGGGACGCGCACCCAGCCCGCCTTCCCCAGGCCGTACCCGGCGGGCTCCGCACCCGGGCACGTCAGCGCGTGCGCGTGCGCCTCCTCGTCCCTGAGTTTCACCGTCACGGCAAGGGGCCAACTGCCGTCCTCCACACCGAGGAAGACGAACACCTTGCGGTTCACCTTCGCCACCGACTCCCCCCAGGGGAACTCCTCGACGGCGCCGGGCAGCTCAAGGGCGAACGACCGCACCCGCTGCCACTTCCGCCGCATGGCCGCCGGGGCCTTGTGCGGCGGATTGTTCGGTTCGACCATGCCTCGCTCCGGGGTGCTCGAACGGCTGCTTCACGCTCACGCTAGCCTCGGCTGCCGACAACGGCGCGGCACGACGATGGGGTGTCATGAGCACAGGCGACGAGAAGGCCGGCAGGGCCACGACGACCGACGCGGGCCGCGCGGAGCGCCCGTACGACATCGTGCTGTTCGGGGCGACGGGGTTCGTCGGCGCACTGATCGCCGAGTACCTCGCCGAGCACGCGCCGAAGGGGCTGCGCTGGGCGCTCGCCGGGCGCTCCACCGCCAAGCTGGAGCGGCTGCGCGAGCGGCTCGCCGGGGTCGAGCCGGACCTCGCCGAGCTGCCGCTGCTGCGCGCCGACGCCGACGACCCGGCCTCGCTCCGCGAAATCGCCCGCCACGCGCGCGTGGTGGCGACGACCGTCGGGCCGTACATCACGTACGGGCAGGAGCTCGTCGCCGCCTGCGCCGACGCGGGCACCGACTATCTGGACCTCACCGGCGAGCCGGAGTTCATCGACCTCACCTATGTGCGGCACGACGCACGCGCGCGTGAGACCGGCGCGCGGCTCGTGCACGCCTGCGGCTTCGACTCCGTGCCGCACGATCTGGGCGTGCAGTTCACCGTGGAGCAGCTGCCGGAGGGGGTGCCGCTGCGGATCGACGGGTTCGTGCGCACCAACGCCTCGTTCTCCGGCGGTACGTTCGCGTCCGCGCTGACCGCGTTCTCGCGCGGGCGGCAGACGGCGGCGGCCGCGCGGGACCGCCGCCGGCACGAGCCTCGCCTGGCGGGCCGCCGCGCGTACGCACCCGTGGGCACGCCCCGGTACGCGAAGGAACTCGACGCCTGGGCGGTGCCGTTGCCGACGGTCGACCCGCAGATCGTGCAGCGCTCGGCGCGCGCCCTGGAGCGGTACGGGCCGGACTTCCGGTACCGGCACTACGCCGCCGTGAAGCACCTGCCGGTCGCGCTCGGCGGGGTGGCCGCGCTCGGCGCACTCGCCACGGCCGCCCAACTTCCGCCCGCGCGGCGCTGGTTGTCGGACCGGGTCAAGCCGGGCGAGGGGCCGAGCGAGCAGCGGCGCGCGGAGAGCTGGTTCTCGGTGCGGTTCGTGGGGGACGGGGGTGGGCGGCGGGTCTACACCGAGGTGTCGGGCGGGGACCCGGGGTACGGCGAGACGGCGAAGATGTTCGCCGAGTCCGCGCTGTGCCTCGCGTTCGACGAGCTTCCCCCGACCTCGGGCCAGGTCACGACTGCCGTCGCGATGGGGGCGGCGCTGCGGGAGCGGTTGCGGGGCGCGGGGATCGTCTTCCGGGTGGCGCGCGGGGAGCGTTGAGCCACTGTTCCAGGCCCCGCGCCGTCGACTCGGGCACCGTCGATCGCCCTGCGGGCGGCCATCTCCCCTCCCCGCCCCTTCCCGAAAGTCCTCAGCGGACAACTCCGGGGGCTGCGCCCCCAGCCCCCCGCCGCTCCCGGGGCTGCCGCCCCCACCCCCACCACGGGACTCCGCCCCGGCCCCCCTCCCGGACCCCCGCTCCTCAATCGCCGGGGGGCTGGATTTTTACGGGGCAGGGCTGATTCTGCGGGCGTGAGGGCTGCGGGCTGGGGCTGGGGCTGGGGCTGAGATGAGTGCCCCGTCAGGGGCGCGGGGAACTGCGCGAGCAACCACGACGGCGCAGCAGTCGAACAACAGCCGGGGGCGGCACCTTAAGGGGCGCGGGGAACTGCGCCACCAGCCCCCACGGCGCGACAGCCGGACAACAGCCGAGGGCCCGGGGCGAAGCCCCGGGAGGGGGGCGCTCAGCCCAAGGCCTCCGCAAGTGCACGCCTGCACAACGCATCCGCCCGCCGCGTCGACTCCGGCAACCGATACCGCGGCGCAAGCCGAAGCACGTGGGCGACCGCGACGTCGAGCGCGACCCGGTGGCCGACGGAGACGAACACCGGCTTCACCCCGTCCTGGGTCCGCACCGCACACCCCACCTCCTCCCCACCCGCGTCCACGTCCACGAGCGGCGACGTACTGCCTCGCCGAGCCCCCGGCTCCTCGTACGCGAACGTGAACGGGTTCTTGGCGACGCCGATCGTCGGGAGCCCCGTCAGCACGCCCAGGTGGCTCGCGAGGCCGAAGCGGCGCGGGTGGGCGCGCCCGTAGCCGTCGCAGACGACGAGGCCCGGCGCGGCCGTCAGCCGGTCCAACACGGCCAGGACAGCGGGGAGTTCGCGGAACGCAAGCAGCCCGGGGACGTACGGGAAGCTGACCTGCCCCACCGCGGTGGCCTCCTCGACGACCTCCAGGCTCGCCCCGTCGAGGACCACGGCGGCCGCGACGACCACGTCCCGCTCGTCGTCGTACGCCACATCGACGCCCGTGACCGTGCCTTCTCCAGGCGTCGGTCCGGGTTCGTGCAGGTCGACGCGGGCGCGCAACTCGTCCTGGACGGTGCGTGCTTGGGCTTCGGTGGTGGGCCAGTCGGCGGGGATGCGTACGGTCGTCATGGTGGTGCGAGCGTACGCGGACCGGATTGCGCGGCGAGCAGGAGGCGCAGCTCGGGCCCGAACGGAACACCGGCCTCCCGCCCGCGGTGGCCCGGGTCCGCTACTGAGCGCTGGGACCTGCGGGGATAGTCTCACCGTCATGTTCGTTCTCGAGTTGACCTACACCGCCCCGATCGAAGCCGTGGAAGCCCACCTCGACGCACACGTCGAGTGGCTCGACCGGCACCTCGCCGACGGCGTCTTCATCGCCTCCGGGCGCAAGAACCCGCGCGACGGCGGCGTGATCATCGCCGTCGGCGAGGACCGTGCCGCCGTCGAGAAGATCGCCGCCGCGGACCCGTTCAGCACCGCCGGGGTCTGCGAGTACCGCGTGACCGAGTTCATCGCGACCAAGACCGCGCCCGAACTCGCCCCGTTCAGGCAGCAGTTGGCCTCCTGAGCGACCCCGCTCACCGCAGTCGGGCGATGCGGCCCTGCTCGCCGGAGGCCCAGCAGCCGCCGTCCGGCGCGCAGTCGACGGTGTCGTACGAGCCGGTGTCGACCGTGCGCCAGGTGCGGCCCGCGTCCGTGGTGACGTCGGTGCCGGTCGGGCCGACCGCGAGCGCAGCGGCCTCGCTGTGCGGCAGCCAGGCCACGCCGGAGCGGTACGCGGGCGGCGGCTCGGCGGCGCTGGTCCAGCCACGGCCGCCGTCCGCGGAGCGGGCCGCGGCATCGGGCGAGGCCTGGTCGGGGCGGTAGTCGCCGCCGACCGCGAGGCCGTGCCGCCTGTCGCGGAACGCCAGGCCGAAGACGCCGCGCGCCGGGTCGCCGGCCGGGATCGGGGCCGTGGTCGCCGTCCAGGTGCGGCCGCGGTCCCCGGAGTGCAGCACGCGCGCGTGGGCCGCGCCGCCAGTGGCCAGCCACACGTCCCGCGGCCCGGCCGAGACCAGGCACTGGCCGCTCGCCGCGAATCCCGCCTCGCCCTCCTGCGCCGGGGGCATTCCGTCGTCCGGCAACACCTTCCAGGAGCGGCCGCCGTCGGCGGTGGACAGGATGCGGTACTTGCCGTCCACCGGATCGCTCATCGCGAGCCCGTGCCGGCGGTCGAAGAAGGTCAGGCAGTCGTAGAACGCCCTCGGGTCGGTGTTCCGGAAGGACTCCGTCCAGCTCGCGCCGCCGTCCTCGGTGCGGAAGACCCGCGAGGCCTCGCCCTCCCCGATGGCCAGAACCACGGCCCGGCGCGCGTCGAAGGCCGCCACGTCCCGGAACTCCAGCTCCCCCGCGCCCGCCGGTGACACGTCCGACCAGCCGCGCCCGCCGTCGACCGTGCGCAGCACCGTGCCCTTCGAACCCGCCGCCCACGCCGTGGACCTGCTGACCGCCGCAAGCCCCCGGAAGCGGGCATCGCTCCCGCTTGGCCTGAGCTCCCACCCCGCCGTCGTACGCGACGGTTCCCCGCCGTCCGTCGTACGCGGCGCTCCGCGCCCGGACGCGTCCTGCTGCGGCCGGGCCTCCGCCGGGGCCGCCGTGAGCGACGCCGCGAGCGCGAGGCCGCACACCCCCGCCGCCCACAGCCGTCCCGCGCCGCCGCCACCCCGTAAGCCCCACACGCCCCTACGTCCTCTGTGTCCTCTGTGCCCTCTGTGACCCCTGCGTTCCCCGTGTCCCCTCATGCGCGGGGAAGCTAGCCCACCCCGGCAGGGCCGTCCAGAGGGCCGTCGGGGCGGGGCCGCCGCCCGGCGAACGGCCGGTGACACAAGTCACCACAGGGCGTGTGCACGGATCGGCCCGTTCCGCCGTCTTCCCCGGTGTCCGGGCCCATCCCGCCCGGCAGTCGTCGAGGGAGCAGGCGTTGTCCACCGTCATCGAGCAAGCCGTCGAGGCCCGTCTCATCGCGTCCGCGCCCCGTATGCCCACCATCCCCGCGACCCTGAGCTACGACGCCCGCGACCCGTACGCCGTGCGCATGGCGTTCCCGGCGCCCGCCACCCTGGAGGGCGTCGACGTGTCCTGGACGTTCGCCCGCGAGCTGCTCGCCGCCGGCGTGGAACGGGCCGCGGGCGAAGGGGACGTACGGGTGCGGCCGTACGGGTACGACCGGACCGTCCTGGAGTTCCACGCGTCCGAGGGCACGGCCGTCGTCCACGTCCGCACCGGCGAGCTGCACCGCTTCCTCCAGCGCGCCGCCGCCCTCGTACCGGACGGGTGCGAGCATCTGCACCTCGACATGGACGGCGATCTGGCCGAGCTGCTGCGCGACGCCTGCTGAACCGCTGGGCCGGGCCGCCCAACCAGGCTTCAGCCAGGGCGAGTTGGCGAAAACTGTTGACACCCGCCGAGATCGCCTCGTACAGTGTACGAGCCTTGTTGTCGTCGATCGGAGTAGGACGTTGCTCGTCTGAGGTCCTGGGACACCGCGTAGCACAGTGATTCCGCCTGTGCCCCACGCCCGGTGCGACCTCCGACGGTGAGCCGTCCCCCCGCGCAGCAGGGTTTTTTCCGTTTCTTGCTTCCGCCCCGCCAGGGGCCCCTGTCGCGCCCTCCCCGTCGCACCCCCGTGTCCCCACGCGCTGCCCTGTCACTTCAAGCGCGCCGGAGGCCGCCCACCATGTCAACCCACCCCACATCCATCGCCTGCTCCTCGCTCCGCTTCGCCTGGGCCGACGGTACGGAGGTCTTCGACGGCCTCCAGATCGCCTTCGGCCCCGGACGCACCGGCCTGATCGGTGTCAACGGGTCAGGAAAATCAACCCTGTTGAAACTGATCGCGGGCGAGCTCGCCCCCGCCGACGGCACCGTCCGCGTCAGCGGCGAAGTCGGCTACCTGCCGCAGAACGTCACCCTCGACACCGGCCTGCGGGTCGACGACGTGCTCGGCATCGCCGCCACGCGCGCCGCCCTGCACGCCATCGAGGCGGGCGACGTGGCCGAGGAGCACTTCACCGCCGTCGGCGACGACTGGGACGTCGAGGAGCGCGCCGTCGCCACACTCGACCAGCTCGGCCTCGGCCACATCGGCCTCGACCGCACCATCGGCGAGGTGTCCGGCGGCGAGTCCGTGCTGCTCAGGCTGGCCTCGCTGCTGCTCCGCCGGCCCGACGTACTGCTGCTCGACGAGCCGACGAACAACCTCGACCTGTTCGCCCGGCAGCGCCTCTACGCGGCCGTGCAGGCCTGGTCGGGCGTGCTCGTCGCCGTCAGCCACGACCGTGAACTCCTCGACCTCGTCGACCAGATCGCCGACCTGAGAGGAGGCGAAGTCACCTGGTACGGCGGCAACTTCAGCGCCTACGAGGAGGCGCTCGCGGTCCAGCAGGAGGCGGCGGAGCGCATGGTCCGCGTCGCCGAGACCGACCTGAAGCGGCAGAAGCGCGAACTCGCCGACGCCCAGGTGAAGTTGGCGCGCCGCGTGCGGTACGGCGACAAGATGTTCGCGCAGAAACGCGAGCCGAAGATCGTGATGAACGCGCGCAAGCGGGAGGCCCAGGTCTCCGCCGGCAAGCACCGCATCATGCACGAGGAGAAGCTCAGCGAGGCCAGGGAGCGCCTCGACGAGGCCGTGGAGGCGGTGCGGGACGACGACGAGATCCGCGTCGACCTGCCCTTCACCGCGGTGCCGCCGGGCCGCCAGGTCCTCACCCTGCGCGAGCTGACACTCCGTTACGGGGCCGAGGTCAAGGGCGAGTTCGACCTGCGCGGGCCCGAACGGATCGCGCTCGTCGGCCGCAACGGTGCGGGCAAGACGACGCTGCTGCGCACGATCGCGGGACAGCTCGAAGCGGAGGCGGGCGAGGCCCTGGCGCACGTCCCGCTGCGGTTCCTGCCCCAGCGGCTCGACGTACTCGACGACACCCTGAGCGTCGCCGAGAACGTCGCGCGGGCCGCGCCCGACGCCACCAACAACCGGATCCGGGCCCGCCTGGCCCGCTTCCTGTTCAAGGGCGCGAAGGCCGACCAGGAGGCGGGCACGCTCTCCGGCGGCGAGCGGTTCCGCGCGGCGCTCGCGGCGCTGCTGCTCGCCGAGCCCGCGCCGCAGCTCCTGATGCTGGACGAGCCGACCAACAACCTCGACATGGCCAGCGTCCGGCAGCTCACCTCGGCCCTGGAGTCGTACCAGGGCGCGCTGATCGTGGCCAGCCACGACCTGGCGTTCCTGCAGTCGATCGGCGTCACGCGCTGGCTGCTGCTCGACGGGGAGCTCCGGGACACGACCGAGGAGGAGGTGCGGGAGCTGATGGCGACGGCGGAGTGAGCACCCTCGTCACCGCGGCGGGGGCCCCGCGGGCTCCGGGAGAAATCACGACAGAAGCGGTCGGGTATCGCGTCCAGCGTCGGGCGCATGCCCTGTCTGCCCGAGCACATCGTGATCACCGGAGCCCGCGAGAACAACCTCGAGGACGTCGACCTGCGCATCCCGAAAGGCCTGCTCACGGTCTTCACCGGGTGTCGGGGTCGGGGTCGGGGAAGTCGTCGATCGTCTTCGACACGATCGCCGTCGAGTCGCAGCGTCAACTCGGCGAGACCTTCCCCTGGTTCGTCCGCAACCGGCTGCCCACGTACGAGCGGCCGCACGCGAACGGACTGGAGGACCTCGCGCCCGCGATCGTCGGCGACCAGCGGCCGACCGGCGGCCACTCCCGGTCCACCGTCGGCACGATGACGGACGTGTACTCGGTGGTCCGCGTGCTGTTCTCGCGGTACGGGACGCCGAGCGCGGGCCCCGCCACGGCGTACTGCTTCAACGACCCGTCCGGGATGCACCCCGAGTGCGACGGCCTGGGCCGCACGGTCCGGCCGGACCACGGGCGCATCCTGGACGAGTCGAGGTCCCTCGCCGACGGCGCGATCCGCTTCCCGCCGTTCCGCGTGGGCACCTTCCACGGGCAGACGTACGTGAACAGCACCGACCTCGGGAGGTCGGGGGGACAGGCAGGCGCGCACCTGAGGCGAGCCCGAAGGGCGAGTTCAGGGGCGCGGGCTGTGACACGTGCGGCTCCGCCGCGTGGGCGCGACCGGACCCCACCGGACCGCACCCGGCCGCGAAGCCACAAGCAGGCAGACGCGTCTGCCAGGCCCGCACCATCGGCCGCAGCCGCCGATCGTCGGGGGATCGCGCAGTTCCCCGCGCCCCTTGAAGGGGCACGCCCCTGCCAGGGGTTCCGGCGCGCCCCCGCGTACCTGCATCATGGCCCGGACGACCGAACCCCCGGTAAGGAGCCCCACCCGTGGCAAGCAAGAAGGCCCTGATCCGCCGCCCCGGCCCGCGTCTGGCCGAGGGGCTCGTGACGCACCTGGAGCGCACCCCGGTCGACGTATCGCTCGCGCTCGCGCAATGGGAGGCGTACGGCGAGGCGCTGCGGGCGCACGGCTGGGAAACCGTCGAGGTGGACCCGGCGGACGACTGCCCGGACGCGGTGTTCGTCGAGGACGCCGTGGTGATGTTCCGCAACGTCGCCCTGATCACCCGCCCCGGTGCCGAGTCCCGCCGGGCCGAGACGAGCGCCGTCGAGCAGGCCGTGGCAGACCTCGGCGCGTCCGTGAACCGGGTCAGGGAGCCGGGCACGCTGGACGGCGGGGACGTTCTGAAGATCGGCGACACCCTCTATGTGGGGCGCGGCGGCCGGACCGACGCCGACGGGGTGCGGCAGCTGCGCGCCGCCTTCGAGCCGCTCGGGGCCCGGGTCGTCGCGGTGCCGGTGGCATCGGTGCTGCACCTGAAGTCCGCGGTCACCGCACTGCCCGACGGCACGGTGATCGGCTACCCGCCGCTCGTGGACAACCCGTCGCTGTTCGAGAGGTTCCTGCCGGTCCCGGAGGAGCCGGGCGCGCACGTCGTCCTTCTCGGCGGCGCGAAGCTGCTGATGGCGGCGAGCGCCCCGAAGTCCGCGGAGCTGCTCGCCGACCTCGGCTACGAGCCCGTACTCGTGGACATCAGCGAGTTCGAGAAGCTCGAAGGCTGCGTGACATGCCTCTCGGTCCGACTGCGCAATCTGTACGGATAGCCACAAACCCCCTGGCCACATAGGGGGCATAGGGGAGAAATCAGCCAGCCGCCCACCCTGGAGGGGGCGCTCCTTTACCTGCCACTTAACCTACGGTCTCGTAACCTACGGTCTCGTAGGCTACGTCCCCGTAGGTACGCCGCAGCAAGAGCAAGCACCTCCGTCCCCGTTGGAGCCACCCGTGACGATCGCCTCTCCCCACCTCGGCAGCCCGGACACCTGGACCGACGCACGGCTGCTGTACGCCCTCGAAGAGGTCGTGGAGAAGGAGCTCAACCGCCACCTGAAGGTCGCCAAGGATTGGATGCCGCACGACTACGTGCCGTGGGGCGACGCCCGCAACTTCCCCGAGTTCTTCGAGGACGGCGAGGAGTGGGAGCCCGGCCAGTCCAAGGTCACCGACATCGGCAAGACCGCCCTCGTGGTGAACCTGCTGACCGAGGACAACCTGCCCAGCTACCACCACGAGATCGCCACGCTCTTCGGCCGCGACGGCGCTTGGGGCACCTGGGTGCACCGCTGGACCGCGGAGGAGGGCCGGCACGGCATCGTCATGCGCGACTACCTCCTCGCCTCCCGGGCCGTCGACCCGGTGAAGCTGGAGCAGTTCCGGATGGCGCACATGAGCGAGGGCTTCGAGTCGGACAACCGGCATTCGATGCTGCACTCCGTCGCGTACGTCGCGTTCCAGGAGCTGGCCACCCGGATCTCGCACCGCAACACCGGCCACCAGTCGGGCGACCCGGTCTGCGACCGCATGCTGGCGCGCATCGCGACCGACGAGAACCTGCACATGGTCTTCTACCGGAACCTGCTGAAGTCGGCCTTCGAGCTCGCCCCCGACCTGACGATGCAGGCCGTGCGGGACGTCGTCGTCAACTTCCGCATGCCCGGCCACGGCATGCCCGGCTTCGAGCGGGCCGCGGCGCAGATGGCGATCGGCGAGATCTACAACATGCGCATCCACCACGACGACGTGCTGCAGCCCGTCCTGCGTCACCTGAAGGTCCTGGAGATCGACGGGCTCGACCCGGAGGGCCTGAAGGCGCAGGAGGAACTCGGCATGTTCATGGGCGGGTTGGACTCCGAGGCCGCCAAGTTCGACGAGAAGCTCGCCGCCCGCAAGGCCCGCATCGCGGCCCGCGGCCGCTGACCTTCCCGGCACCGCGAACCCCCTCAGGGCCGGCCTGCACCGCCATCTCCACGGTACGGGCCGGCCCTGAGTCATGCCGGATGTCTTGTCATGCGAGGTCACGTCATGGCGCATCGGGCACGTCGGGCCGCGGCCGCCGCACGTGGACCGCCGCTCGGCTGGGACCGGCCGACACCGGCTCGCTCCGGTGGGAAGCCGACGCGGTTGGATGGCTACGTGGCGAGACGCGAGCGGGATCAGAAGCAGCCGCCCTTCGGCATGCCGGAGGGCATCCTCCTCCTTGAGACGCCGGAAGGCTGGCGGCACAGCGTCCGCACCGCCGATGGCGGGACGGTCTGCGGCCGGCTCTCCGGCGTTGCGGTGGACGCCGACCCCGCCGAGGCGCGGGCCGCCGCGGCCGCCATGGTGGTGCGGTCGGCGCGGGAGTTCCACGGGGCGGACGTCGAGGTGAGCTGGGATCCGTCCCGGGAGCCCGGTGCCGGCTGGACCGCTCAGGTCGTCATCGTTGACGTCGCGGCGGGCCGGGCCCGGTGACCGTGTGCTCAGGCGCGGTCGGCCGGGGTGCGGGCGGGGCCCTTCCTGAGGCGCTCGCGCTCCTTCTCGGACAGGCCGCCCCAGACGCCGAACCGTTCGTCGTTGGCGAGGGCGTACTCGAGGCAGGCGGCGCGCCCCTCGCAGGCCAGGCAGATCTGCTTGGCCTCGCGCACGGAGCTGCCCGGCTCGGGGAAGAAGAACGCCGACCCGGTCTGGGCGCACAGCGCGAGGTCCAGCCAGCTGGGGCGGGATTCGGACACCCCGGGGTACGGGGTCTGGGTGGTGGGCTTGCCGATCATGTGGGCCATCGTGTCGGGCCCCGATAAACAAAGGATCAACGAAGCATCAACGGGCCCGTTCACTCCCGGGCGGCCGGTGCGCAAGCTCGTGCAGCATGCCGTAGTACGCCACCCCAGGAAAGGCGGCGCGCGGGCGTGTCGCGGGCGGGTCGGGGGCGGGTCGGGGGCTGGTCGGGGGCTGGTCGGGGGCTGGTCGGGGACGGGCCTCCGACGTCGCCGAGGCCCGCCGACGTTCGAGGCCCTCGCCCCTCGCCCCCCCCCGGAAGGCAGTCCTCGCTCAGCTCTCCCCCTCTCCTCCCTGTCGCGGCGCGGGCCTCATCACCGCGAAGCGCGCGCCGAACGGGTCGGTCAGCTTCGCGATGCGGCCCACGTCCTGCAGGTCCTTCGGCGGCATCCCCACCGAGCCGCCGAGCTCGCCCGCCTTCGCGGCGGCCGCGTCGCAGTCGGCCACCTCGAAGTACGGCAGCCAGTGCGAGGGGCCCTCGGCCTCCAGCGGGTCGATCTCCTTCGACACCACTCCGCCGAGCATCGACTCCGCGTCCGTGCCCTCCGGGTACAGCGTCGTGTACGTACCGCCGGGGAAGGGGACCTCGAAGGTCTGCAGGCCGAGCGCCTTGCTGTAGAAGGCGGAGGCCGCGGCGACGTCCGAGGTGTACAGCTCGGCCCAGCAGAGCGAGCCCGGTCGCTGCACGGCCTCGAAGCCCTGCATCTGCCCGGCCTGCCAGGCGCTGAACCCGGCGCCCGTGGGGTCCGTGAACACCGCCATCCGCCCGAGCTCCCCTACGTCGACGGGCTCCAGGACGACCGTGCCTCCGGCCTGCTCGACGGCCTTGGCGGTGGCCTCGATGTCCGGCGTGCGGAAGTACAGCGACCAGGCGGGCGGGGCGTCCGCCTCCGGGACCTGCATGCCGCCGGCCACGGACTGGCCGTCGCTGCGGTACGTCACATACCCCCCGAAGTCCTCGCCCGCGCTCTCCGACGCCCAGCCGAAGACCCCGCCGTAGAAGCCGTTGGCCCGGTCGATGTCGGGGGTGCCTACGTCCGTCCAGGTCAGTGAACCGGTGACGAAACGGGTGGTCAGCATGATCGCTCCCTAGAGGTGTCCTGCTCTCCCTGCCTCTCCGAGTCTGGCACCGGGCACTGACAATCGCGTCCCGGAGAGCCGACCTGCCCATTCGCCTGCCCGCCGCCCCACCGATCCGCCGATCCACCGATCCACCGATCCGCCGAGCCCCGGGTTCGCCGATCCCCGGTTCGTCGATCCGTCCGTTTACCGATCCGCCGGTACGCCGGGCGGCGGTCACCCCGCCCACCTCCTCCGACTTATGAAGGAACCTTCCCTAAGAGAGCGCTCTCAGCCACAACTCTTGACGCCACTAAGGGAGTTGGCCACTGTGGTCGGCACGCGGGCGCCCCCAACCCCGCGCCCCCCACACCCCAGGAGACTCCGTGATATCGCGTCGAGTGTTCTTGACCGCCACCGCAGGCGCCGCCACCGCGCTGAGCTACCCCGCCTGGGGAAGCGCCCTCAGCCCCAGCGCCGAGGCCGCGCCCGAGACCTGTGAACTCGCCCTGGAGAACAAGTCGTTGACGGGCACGGTGCACGCGTACGTCACCGGGCACGAGCAGGGCACCGACCGCTGGGTGCTGCTGCGGCCGGACGGCGGCGTCTACAAGCCCGAGTCGCCCGCCGAGCCGGAGACTCCGCTCCCCGTCGACTGCGCGATCCCGCTGGGCGGCCCCGGCGACGCCCCCGTCGTCCTGACGCTTCCTCAAATGTTCGGCGCGCGCGTCTACTTCGTACGCGATGACAAGCTGGACTTCTTCCTCAACCCCGGCCCCTCCCTCGTGGAGCCCGCGTTCGCCACGAAGGAGGACCCCAACTACGGGCGCACCTGGTCGTTCTGCGAGTTCACGTTCAACCCTCAGCAGCTGTACGCCAACATCAGCTACGTCGACCTCGTGACCGCGCTGCCGATCGGGCTGAGGCTGGAGGGCGACGGCACACACGAGGTGGCGCCGCTGCCGGACGGCGCCGTGCAGAAGATCGCCGACGATCTGGCCGCGCAGGCCGCGAAGGACGGGCAGCCCTGGGACCAGCTGGTGATCAAGGGCGACGGCGGGGACGTGCTGCGGGTGATCTCGCCGCAGAACCTGATGGCCCCGTACTTCGACCGGCCGGACGAGATGCCCTTCCGTGACGTGTTCGACGGGTACGTCGACCAGGTCTGGGAGAAGTACCGCTCCGAGGACCTGCGCATCGACCTGCAGGGCGGACGCGGTGTGCTCGCCGGCCGGGTCGACGGGGACACGCTGTCCTTCGACGGCGGCCACAGCTTCCCCAAGCCGACCTCGAAGGACGTCTTCACCTGCAACCACGGCCCGTTCGCCAACAACCCGGACGACCCCGACGACAAGAAGGGCCTCATCGCCCGGCTCGCCGCGGGCTTCAACCGCAGCATCATGCTCAGCCACCCCGAGCAGCCGAACGGCACCACGTCGGCGGACTACTACCAGGACGCGACGACCAACCACTGGGCGCGCGTCGTCCACGCCAACTCCCCCATCGGGTACGCGTTTCCGTACGACGACGTACGTCCCGACGGCGAGCCGGACGTGTCGGGCGCCGCGCACGACGGGAACCCGCGGCGGTTCACGGTGTCGGTCGGCTCCTGAGCGGGCAGTCGGGCGGGCGGGCGTTCAGGCTGAGGCCCGGCGGACGAGGGCGGTCGGTGTGACGACCACGCTCTCTCCGGGGCCCTCCTGGGCGTCGCCCCGTTCCCGTCCGTCCCGTTCCCGTCCGTCCCGCTCCAGTCCGCGGAGCAGCAGGCGGGCCATGAGACGGCCCATCTCCTCGACGTCCTGGCGCACGGTGGTGAGCGGCGGGCTCGTCTGCTCGGCGACCGGCTCCAGGTCGTCGAAGCCGACGACCGCCACGTCCTCGGGCACCCGCCGCCCCTGCTCGTGCAGCACCCGCAGCGCACCCGCCGCCGACAGGTCGTTCGCCGCGAAAACCGCGTCCAACTGGGGGCTGCGGTCGAGGAGTTCGCGCATCGCACGCTCGCCGCCCGCCGGGGTGAAGTCGCCGTGCGCGAGCAGCGCCGGGTCGGCGTCCGGCAGTACGTCGCGGTAGCCGTCGAGGCGGTCCACGGCCGAGGTCTGGTCGAGCGGCCCCGTGATGTGCGCTATCCGCTCCCGGCCCAGGGACCGCAGATGCCGTACGGCCTCACGGGCGCCGCCGCGGTTGTCGCAGTCGACGTACGGGGTGTGCTCGCCGTCGCGGTCCGGGCGGCCGCCGTACACGGTGGGCAGGGCGGATCGGCGGATGATGTCAGGGAGTTCGTCGTCCAAGTGCACCGAGAAGACCAGGGCCCCGTCGACGTGCCCGCCCGCGAGGTAGCGGCCCACGCGGGCGTAGTCGTTCCTTCCCTCGACGAGGAGCAGCACCAACTGCGAGTCGAGGGCGGTGAGTTCCTTGCTGATGCCGCGCAACTGGCGGGCGAAGAAGGGGTCGGTGAAGACGCGGGTCTCGGGTTCGGCGATGACCACGGCCACGGCGTCGTGTCGCCGGGTCACGAGGGAACGGGCGGCCTGGTTGGGCACGTAGCCCAGCTCGTCGACCGCGCGGAGGACTCTTTCGGCGAGTGAACTGCGTACGCCTGTACCGCCGTTGACGACTCGGGAGACGGTCGCCCGGGAGACGCCGGCGTGGGCTGCGACGGCTTCCAGGGTGGGGCGGGGTGCGGTCACCGTTGGACTCCTCGAGGGGTTGGCGGCGCGGCCAGGATAGTCACCGAGGCCGGCTGCCCGGCTCGGTGCGGTCGGCTCGGCGACCGCACCGAGCGGCTTCGTTCTTTTGATCCCCTCCCCACCCCTTCCCGAAAGTCCTAGCGGACGGCTTCGGGGCTGCCGCCCCTGGACTCCCCCTGCCCGGGGCTGCCACTCCTGGCCCCAGCTTCAGGGCCGCCGCCCCTGGCCCCAGCTTCAGGGCCGCCGCCCCTGGCCCCAGCTACGGGGCTCCGCCCCGGACCCCATCCCGGGGGCCAGCCCCCGAACCCCCGCTCCTCAAACGCCGGAGAGGCTGATTTCGCCCCGCCACCCAAGCGTGGAGGGACTCGATGGGGGCGCGCCCCGAGACACCGGAGGGACTTGATTCGCCCCACCTCCCAGATGGCGGAGAGGCTGGATTTGCCCCCCGCCCCCTCAGATGCCAGGACTGCGCCTCTTGCAGGTGGGGAGTCAACTACCCCTCGCTAAAGCGAGGGGCTTGCACGGCGGGCGCCACTGGCTGTGGCGGTGCGCTTGCGTCCAGTCCCGCGCCCGGATCGTGGGCGTGGGACAGGGGCCGTTGACTCGGCCCCGCGTCGCCGCCACACCTCGCACGCACGCGTGCGGATGTTACGGGAGCCGTTGCGGTCTGCGTGATCAACGAATCCGCAGGACCGGCACACGAACCGGGCTTGTGTGGCCCGGTTCGCCTTGTCGATGTGCCCGCACTCGGCGCAGGTGCGGGAGGTGTACGCCGCCTCGACGTGCACCACCGGCACCCCCGCACGGCGGGCCTTGTATCCGATGAAGCCGTCCAGCTGGGCGAACGCCCAGGAGTGCAGGGTGGCCCGTTGGGGCTTGCGAAGCCGTACCCGCTCGCGGATCCCGCCCAGGTCCTCCAGGGCGATGCCGCGTCCGGTGCGTTCTGCCTCGGCCACCACATGCTTGGCGATCTTGTGGTTGATGTCCCGTACCCGCCGCTGTTCCTTCTTCCGCCGCTTCTTCAGCCGGCGTCTGGCGGAGGGAGTGTTCTTCTTCTGCAGCTTGGTCCGCAGGGCGCGTTCGCGTTCCCGGACACGGTTGATCTGACGTCCGGCCATGATCTGACCGTCGGATGTGGTGGCGACGTTGACGATGCCCAGGTCGATGCCGAGGAAGTCGGTCACCTCGGTGTTCAACGGCTGTTCGGGGATCTCGCAGGTGGCCTGCAGGAACCACATGCCGTCCCGGTACAGCAGGTCGGACTCGCCCTTGCGGCACTTCGCCAGGGTGGCCAACTGCCCTGCCCCGCCCGTGAATCCCACATCCTTGACCCGCCCGTTCACGGTCCATATCGACACACGCCGCTGGTCCATCTGCCAGGACAGCATCCGGTCGTCATACGGCTGCGCGCTCTCGGGCCGGAAGGTGATCGGCTTCCCGGTCGCCTTCGCATGACGCTTCGATCCCGGTCGGCCCAGGTTCCCGGCCTTCAGGTTGGCCTTGAGGACCGTGTACGCGTCGCAGGTCTTCTTGATCACGTGTTGGGCGGCCTGCGCGCCCAGGCCCCACCGGGCGCGGATTTCGGTGTAGGTGAGCTTGCGCAGGTCGTAGGTGCGCTGGGTGTCTGTCTCGAACGCGACCGTGCTCACCCAGGTCGCGGCCTCGTTGCAGGCGTGCAGGGTCGCCTCAAGTGCCTGTGCCTGCACGGGTGTTGGCTGGAGTTTGACCTGCACCACCAGTTTCACGCCAGCAGGCTAGCTCCTAAGGTTGATCTGTGTCACCGAGATGGGAATCAAACCCGGATATACGCAGGGGACGCAGCGTCGTCTACAGCCTGCATGCTCACTTGGTCTTCACTCCCAAGTATCGGCGCGGAGTGTTCACCGACGAACTCCTGGTCCGCTGTGAGGAGGTCATGCGGGACGTGTGCGCCGACTTCGATGCCGAGCTGCGCGAGTTCAACGGCGAGGCCGACCACGTCCACCTCCTGGTCCACTACCCGCCCAAGGTCGCCCTGGCCCGACTGGTCGGCTCCCTCAAGGGTGTATCCGCGCGCCGCCTGCGCCAGGAGTTTCCTGCCCACATCAACCGATATCTGTGGGGCGAGCACTTCTGGTCACCGTCCTACTTCGCCGCCTCTGTCGGCGGCGCCCCACTCGCGGCGGTCAAGGAGTACATCGAGAACCAGAAGCGACCCGGCTGATGCACAAGCCGTCCCCGGCTCCGCCGGGCAGCTCTACGAGTGCTCCGCACTCGAATCCCGACACCGCGACGCTCCGCGTCGCGGCCACAAGATGCGATTCCTCCTGGTCGTGAACGACCAGGGTTCCTCGCAAGAGCCCTGCTCAATCTGCGGACTGGAGCGGCGATAGCCGCCCCGAAAGGGGCGCGGGGAACGGCGCGACCAACCACAACGGCGCGGCAGCCGTACAACTGCCGGGGTACGGGGCGAAGCCCCGAGAACGGGGGCCAGCACCGCAACCCCAAGCAAGGAACGGACACGGCAACCACCGAAAGCAAGGTCCGGGAACACAGCCCCGACAGGGGCGCGGGGAACTGCGCGACCAACCGCAACCGCACGGCACCCGAACAACTGCCGGGGCACGGGGCGAAGCCCCGAGAGCGAGGTCCGGGGGCGTAGCCCCAGGCAGGAGGCGGGGCCCCAGGCCCCTGAAGCCGGGCCCAGGGCCGCGCCGCCGGTGCCCGCCGTCCGCCAGGACTTTCGGGAAGGGGCGGGGAGGGGATCAAAACAAGCCCTGCTCCGGCCAAGTAGGCCCCCTCGACGAGCCGTTCAGCACACCGACTCACGGGGGAAGAGGGAACCCACTCGACCGGATGTCTCGGGGGCGGGACGCGACCAGGCCAGGCCAGGCCAGGCCAGAGCAAGCTCTAGTGCTCGGCGTGCTCACCCCCGTGCCCCGGCACCGTCCCATCCGCCTTGGCCACCAGAAACATCCCCACCATCCCCATGTCCGAGTGGCTCTGGACGTGGCAGTGGTACATCCACGCCCCCGCCCCGACCCCCTCCCCCGCCACGACCTGGAACCCGAAGGAGTCCGCAGGTCCGGTGATCTTGTTGTCGATGACGGGGCTGGGGTCGTCGGGGCCGGTCAGGATGCCCGTGCGGTTGTCCGCCCAGCGGTGACCGTGCATGTGGAACGTGTGGTAGTACTCGCCGTGCGTGATCATCACGATCTCGACCCGCTCGCCCATGGTCGCCTTGAGGTCAGGCCCCTTGGGAAGGTTGTTGATGGTCATGTCGTTGAAGACGATCGTGTACGTCCGGTCCGGCAGGACGTCCCCCTCGCGCCGCACGATCAGCCCGCCGTAGAGGCCCTTGCGCAGGCCGCCCGTGCCGTGGTCGGTGCCGACGACGTGGTCGTGGTAGTGCCAGTAGCCCGCGCTGCCCGCCCGCCACGTGCCGTCCTTACGCCGCCCCGGGGCGTGTGTGCGCCAGGTGTACGTGCGTGAACTGCCGGGCTCCACATGGCTGTTGTTGTGCCGGGTGCCGTCGCTGCCGATCTCGTAGTCGACACCGTGCGGGTGCAGGCTGGCGGCGGCGTCCGTCAGGTTGTGCACCTCGATGTGCAGGGTGTCGCCCTCGACCATCTCCAGGAGCGGCCCGGGGATCGTGGCCTTGCCCTGCTCCAGGCCGTAGCCGAGCTGCCCGTCGGCGAGCTTCTCGACGTACAGCTTGATGTGCCGGGTCTCACCGTTCGCCTCGGCCAGGCGCGCCCCGGAGGCCGGTCCGGACTCGGCGGCCCCCGCGGGCGAACCGGGAAGCACGCCCGACATCGATGTCAGCCCGGCAGCCACCGCGGCCCCTCCGCCGAAGAGCCGGCGGTTGAATCCGCGTCTGCCGAGTTGCCCGCCCAGTGCTTCCGTCATCGCCGAACTCCCCGGAGCCGTAACGAGATTGACGGGGTGACAAGGACCCCCCGGACGGGCACACCGTAGCTTCGGGCTCCTCGTTTATCCACACTCAGGACAAAGTTTGTGCCATCGCGGTCATAGCTATTGGCGGGTCACCGAAAGAGGTCTAGCTTCCTTGGCGCTGTTGCTGTGCACGATGAGGGGTGGGTGACCCATGCGGAGCGCACCACGTCAGAAACCCGCGGACGCGGACGGGTTGAGCAGAGACAGACACAGAGACAGACGCAGAAGCAGAAGCAGAAGCAGGCACAGATCTCGCAGGCTCTGGGCGACCGGCCTCGCGATCGGCGCCCTCGCCGGAGGGCTGCTCGCCTCCGGCCCCGCCTCCGCTCGGCCGGATCCGGGCCCTGACCGTACGCCGGCGACGAGCCGTACGACAACGATGTCGCTGCCCTCTCCGCCGGGCGGGAGCAATGTGCGGGTGCTGCTCTTCCACGGCTCGGCGAGCCCGGAGACGCCGCTGGTCAACGCGGGGATCGAGGCCGTGGAGAAGATCGGTCTGTCCGGGCCGACCCAGCAGCGCTTCTCCGTCACGGCCACCGACGACGCCTCGGTGTTCACCGACGAGCGGCGGCTCGGCCGGTTCAACGCGGTGGTGTTCCTGACCGGCGGCGGCGATGTCCTGGATCCCGAGCAGGAGTTGGGACTTGAGGCGTACATGGAGGCGGGCGGCGGCTTCCTCGGCGTCCATGACGCGGCCCGCGCCGAGCCGTACTCGGACTGGTTCACGGGCCTGATCGGCGCCCGGCCTGCCGAAGGAACCCCTCCCGCGCAGCGCGCGACCGTGGAAGTCGGCGACCGGCAACACCCGGCGACCAAGGGCCTCCCCCTGGAGTGGAAGCGCCCCGACAAGTGGCTGAACTGGGAGAAGAACCCCTCCGGCGACGTGCACACGGTGGCGCGCGTGCGCGAGGCGACGTACAAGCCGGGCGAGGGCGCCAACGGGCCTGATCATCCGGCGAGTTGGTGCCGTGACTACGACGGCGGGCGGTCCTTCTACACCGGCATGGGCGGCACCGTCGACTCCTACGCCGAGACGGACTTCCGCGCCCATCTGCGCGGCGCGCTGCTGTGGACCACGCGGCTCGTACGGGCCGACTGCAAGGCCGCGATCAACGCCAACTACAAGGCGGAGCGGGTCACGCAGCCCAACCAGCCGGGCCAGAACGACCAGATCGGTGAGCCGCACGGCCTGGTGACGGCGGATGACGGGCGGGTGTTCTACATCGGCCGCGGCGGCGCCGACTCCTCGCAGCCCGTGGTGACCGACTGGAACAACCCCGACATCGGCAAGGGCAAGGGCGAGATCCACGTCTACGACCCGAAGACCAAGAAGGTTCAACTCGCGGGCGCGCTCACGGTGTTCGGCAACAAGGGCGGCGGCGACGAGCTGGTCAAGGTCGAGGAGGGGCTGCTCGGCATCGAGCTGGACCCGGACTTCGGGGACAACGGCTGGGTGTACCTGCACTACACCCCGCACTCCGAGATCAACCGCGAGACGCACATGGCGGAGCGCCGCGTCTCCCGGTTCACTCTCGACCCGCAGACCGACAAGCTGGACCTGGGCAGCGAGAAGGTGCTGCTCAAGTGGCCGGTGCAGATCCACAGTTGCTGCCATGCGGGCGGCGGGATGGCCTGGGACTCCAAGGACAACCTGTACATCGCGACCGGCGACAACAACTCCAGTCGTTTCAGCGACGGTTACTCCGGCAACAACCCGGAGCCGAACTTCGGCGGCGTCTCCTTCGCGGACGCGCGCCGCACCGCGGGCAACACCAACAATCTCAACGGCAAGATCCTCCGCATCCACCCCGAGCCGGACGGCACGTACACGCTCCCCGAGGGCAACCTCTTCACCGGCGAGGAGACCGACGAGGGCGGCGGGAAGACGCGCGGCGAGATCTACGTCATGGGCGTGCGCAACCCGGCGCGCATCTCGATCGACAAGGAGACCGACACGCTGTACGCGGGCTGGGTCGGCCCCGACGCCGGTTCCCCGTCGACGACTTGGGGCCCGGCGAAGTACGACACGTTCGCCGCGATCACCGGTCCGGGCAACCACGGCTGGCCGTACTGCATGGGCAACAAGCAGCCGTACCGGGACCGCAACCTGCCGGATCCGACGCAGCCGCTCGGCTGGTACGACTGCGACGCCCCGAAGAACGAGTCGCCCCACAACGACGGCCTGGTGAACCTGCCGCCGGTCACGTCGAACACCATCTGGTACTCCCCGCAGGGCGGCGGCCCGGACTTCCCGCGCGACGCGAACGGCGTGCCCTCGTACAAGACCGAGGAGCAGACGTTCCGCCTGCCGTGGCTGAAGGGCGGCGGGCAGGCCGCGATGAACGGGCCGCTGTACCGGTACGACGCAGACAGCGCGAGCGAGGTCAAGTGGCCCGCGTACTGGGACGGGAAGTGGTTCGTCGGCGACTTCTACGACAGCGACCAGCCGCGGCACGCGGTGCTCACCGACCCGAAGACCGTGGGCAAGGGCGGCATCCCGGTGCACGCCGAGTCGCTGAAGAAGATCGTGCCGATCGGCAACGACGGCATCAAGAACCTCATGGACTGGAAGTTCGCGCCCGACGGTTCGCTGTACGTCCTGGACTACGGGCGCGGCTTCTTCACCTCGGACGCCAAGTCGGCGCTGTGGCACGTCACTTACGAGGGCGGCGCGGCCACGCCGAGCGCCGACCAGCTGGCCAGGAAGGGCTGACCGGTGAGACACAGACATGGATACCTGAGGCTTCTGCTCGCCGCGCTCCTCATGATGCTCGGCCTGACCGCCCCTACGGCGTACGGCCAGCCCGATCCGGGCATGCGGCCGGTGCAGGACGAGGGCGCGGCGGCGCAGGTCCTCAGCTGGACGGCCGGTGACGGGATCGACAAGTACGTGTCGGCGCCGACCACGGCGGTGGCGGGTCCGGCGACGATCGTCTTCGAGAACAGCGCGGCGACCGGCAACACCACGGGCATGCCGCACACGTTGACGTTCGACGTGTCGGACCCCGAGTACAACAACGACGTCTCCCTGAACATCCTCGCCAACCCCTCCGACGCGGAGGGCGGCAAGCACACCGCCGAGGTGACGCTGACGCCGGGCCGGTACCTGTACCACTGCACGATCCCGGGGCACGGCACGATGCAGGGCATCCTGACGGTGACCGAAGGCGGCGGCGAGGACACCACCGCCCCGGAGACCTCGGCGAAGGTCGACGGCACGCAGAACGCGGACGGCGCGTATGTCGGTCAGGCCGCGGTGACCGTGTCGGCGAGCGACGAGAGCGGCGGTTCGGGCGTCGACAAGGTCGAGTACGCGCTCGGGGACGCCGGCGACTGGCAGCCGTACACCGCTCCGGTCGTCGTGAACCAGGTCGGCAGCCACAAGATCCGCTACCGGGCCACGGACAAGGCGGGCAACGTCGCCGCCGAGAAGGCCGTCGAGTTCGCGGTGGTCGCGCCGCCCACGGACGACACCACCGCCCCGGAGACCTCGGCGACGGTGACGGGCGAGCAGAACGCGGACGGCGCGTACGTCGGCATGGCCACGGTCACGGTCGCGGCCTCGGACGCGGGTTCCGGCGTGAACACCGTGCAGTACGCGGTGGGCGACGCGGGCGAGTGGCAGGCGTACACGGCGCCCGTGATGTTCCACGAGCCGGGCGCGTACAAGGTGCGGTACCGGGCGGCGGACAAGGCGGGCAACGTCGCCGCCGAGAAGGCCGTCGAGTTCGTGGTCGTGGCGCCACCGGCGGAGGACACGACGCCGCCGGAGACCTCCGCGAAGGTCGACGGGACGCTCGACTCCGACGGCGCGTACGTCGGTAAGGCCACGGTCACCGTGTCCGCGACGGACGGCGGCTCCGGCGTGGACAAGGTCGAGTACTCGCTCGACGGGGCGCCGTACGTGGCGTACACCGAGCCGCTGGTCGTGGACCGGACGGGCCGGCACGAGGTGGCGTACCGGGCGAGCGACAAGGCGGGCAACACGTCCGAGGCCCGGGTGGCGGCGTTCACGGTCGTCGAGGGCGGGGGCGTGCCCGCGCCGGACTGCCCCGAGTACGACGAGCGGCCGACGGTGTTCGTCGGGGACGTCGACAGCGGCGTGCCCAACCGGATGACGAAGAGCCGCTGCACGATCAACGAACTGATCGAGGACGAGAAGGACTGGTCGTCGCAGGCGCTGTTCCTGAAGCATGTGGAGGAGGTCCTGGACGCGCTCGTCGAGGAGGGTGTGGTGGACGCCCGCGAGCACCGCACGATCTACCGCGCCGCCAAGCAGTCCGGCATCGGCAGGCCCGGCCAGACCGAGGGCTACCGCAAGCTGTTCGACGGCTCGGCCGACTCGTTCGCCAAGTGGGAGCACGTGGGCGGTGGTTCGTTCGGCCTGAACGAGGACGGCTCGATGACCTCGGGCACGACCGAGGCCGGCCTCGGCATGCTGTGGTTCCCGGAGCGGAAGTACGAGGACTTCTCGCTGAAGCTGCAGTGGCGGGACGACGCGCCGGGCGCGGGCAACGCCAACTCCGGTGTGTTCGTGCGGTTCCCGCAGGTCCACGACCACCCGGAGGAGCCGCGTCCGGAATGGGTCGCCATCAAGTACGGGCACGAGGTGCAGGTGCTCGACCGTCCCGACGGCGACATGTACAAGACCGGCTCGATCTACGGCTTCGACCGCGTCGGCCTCGCGGACGCCGGGGTCACGCCCAAGGGCACCTGGAACGACTACGAGATCCGGGTGGTCGACCAGCACTACGAGGTGTTCCGCAACGGCAAGCTGATCAACGAGTTCGACAACACGGGCGGCCAGCTCTTCGAGCCCCCGCGCGCGGACGACCCGGGCACGGACGGTCGCAGATACGCCTCCGGCTATGTGGGGCTCCAGGTCCACGGGGTCACGGACGTGGTCTCGTACCGGGACATCCGGATCAGGGAGTTGTAGGGGTACGGGGTGGTACTTCTCCCCACCCCGCCCCTTCCCGAAATCCTGCGGAGGCTTCGGGGGCTCCGCCCCCGGACCCCCGCTCCTCAAACGCCGGAGGGGCTGGTTTTGGGCGGCGATGGGGCCCCGATAGGGGCGCGGGGCTGTGACATAAGCGGCTCCGCCGCAGGGCGCGACCAGCCACGACGGCGCGGCAGCCAAAGAACGACCGGGTCCCGGGGCTAAGCCCCGGAGCGTCCGCCGAGGACTTCGGGAAGGGGCGGGGAGGGGAGAAAGAACGGCCCTAGTCCGCGTGCTTCGCCCTGCTCGGCTGGACCCGCTTGGGCTCGCCCGGCATCTTCGGGTACTCCGGCGGGTACGGCAGGTCGCCGAGCCCGTGGTCGCGTTCGTCCTTCGCGGCGAGGTCGAGGAGCGCCTCCAGGGAGAAGCGGTGGTCGTCCATGTCGGCGTGCACGTCGCCGAGTTCGGCGTAGCGCGCGGGCATGGTCGCGATGTCGAAGTCCTCGGGGCGGGCCGTGCCGACCTCGTCCCAGCGCAGGGGCGCGGAGACCGGGGCGTGCGGGCGGGGGCGCACGGAGTAGGCCGAGGCGATGGTGCGGTCGCGGGCCGTCTGGTTGTAGTCGACGAAGAGGCGCTCCCCGCGCTCCTCCTTCCACCACTTCGTGGTCACCTGCTCCGGCATCCGGCGTTCCAGTTCCCGGCCGACCGCGATCGCCGCGCGCCGGACCTGCGTGAACGTCCAGCGCGGCTCGATCGGTACGAAGACGTGCAGGCCGCGCCCGCCGGAGGTCTTGGGCCAGCCGCGCAGTCCGCCGAACTCGTCGAGTACGGCGCGCAGTTCGTGCGCGCCGCGGACCGCGTCGTCGAAGTCCGTGCCGGGCTGCGGGTCGAGGTCGATGCGCAGCTCGTCGGGGCGGTCGACGTCGGCGCGGCGGACCGGCCAGGGGTGGAAGGTGAGCGTGCCGTACTGGGCGGCCCACAGGACGGCCGCCTCCTCGGTGGGGCACATCTCGTCGGCGCTGCGGCCGCTGGGGAAGGTGATGTGGGCGGTGGGGATCCAGTCGGGCATGTTCTTGGGGGCCCGCTTCTGGAAGAACCACTCGCCGGTCACGCCGTCCGGGTAGCGCTCCAGGGTCGTGGGACGGTCGCGCAGGGCGCGCAGGATGCCGGGCGCGACGGCGGCGTAGTACCGGGCGACGTCCAGCTTGGTGAACCCGCGCTCGGGGAAGAACACCTTGCCCGGGTTGGACAGGCGCACGGTCCGGCCGCCCGCCTCCAGCTCCACCGCTTCGCCGCCGCCCATGCGAGCCACGGTAGGCGTACCCGACATACCTCGCACACCGGGCAGCGGTCCTCGTACGCGCGCAGAATCGGTTGCATGGATCTGCCGGTGATGCCGCCCGTCAAGCCGATGCTCGCGAAGCCCGTGAAGAAGATCCCGCCGGACATGCAGTACGAGGCCAAGTGGGACGGGTTCCGCGCGATCGTGTTCCGCGACGGGGACGAGATCGAGCTGGGCAGCCGTACGGGCAAGCCGCTGACCAGGTATTTCCCCGAGCTGGTGGCCGCGCTGAAGGAGAACCTGCCGGGGCGTTGCGTCCTGGACGGGGAGATCGTCATCGCCCGCGAGGGCCGCCTGGACTTCGACGCGCTCACCGAGCGCATCCACCCCGCCGACTCCCGGGTCCGCACGCTCGCCGAGCGGACCCCGGCCTCGTTCGTCGCGTTCGACCTGCTGGCGCTCGGCGACCGCTCCCTCGTCGACGCGTACTTCGGCGACCGTCGCGCCGAACTCGTCATGGCCCTGGCCGACGCGCGCCCGCCGGTCCATGTGGCGCCCGCGACCACCGACCCCGAGCTCGCCGCCGAGTGGTTCCGCACGTACGAGGGCGCGGGCCTCGACGGGGTGATCGCGAAACCGCTCGACCTGCTCTACCGGCAGAACGAACGCCTGATGTTCAAGGTCAAGCACGAGCGCACCGCCGACGTCGTCGTGGCCGGCTACCGCTTCCACAAGTCGGGGCCGATCGTCGGCTCCCTGCTGCTCGGCCTGTACGACGATTCGGGCGCCCTGCAGCACGTCGGGGTCTGCGCGGCGTTCTCCATGCAGCGGCGCGAGGAGCTGATCGCCGAGCTGGAGCCGCTGCGCCTGGAGTCCGCCGACGAGCACCCGTGGGCGGCCTGGACGGAGGAGTCCGCGCACGAGTCGGCCCGGCTGCCGGGTGCGCCGAGCCGCTGGTCCGGCAAGAAGGACCTGTCGTGGGTTCCGCTGCGACCGGAGCGCGTCCTGGAGGTGGCGTACGACCACATGGAGAACGGGGCCCGCTTCCGGCACACCGCCCAGTTCCGCCGCTGGCGCCCCGACCGCACCCCGGAGAGCTGCACGTACGCGCAACTGGAGGAGCCGGTGTCGTACGACCTGGCGGAGGTCCTGGGACCGCGCGGGCCCGGCGACAGCTCGCCGTGAGGCGTCGTGCCTGCGGTCACCTCTGTGGTCACGCCCCCCCTGTGCTCACGCCGCGTCGTGGAAGACGAGCCCGAGCGTGCGCCGCGTGCCGGAGCGGACCACGCTCACCCCGTGCCGCAACTGCCCCGCCGACCAGCCGCGGGCGGAGCGCACCGGGCGTTCCCTGGTCGTGAAGATCAGCCCGCGGCCCTGCTCCAGGAGCACCGACGTGCCCCGTGACTGGGCCCGCGGGCGCTGCTCGACCAGCAGGAACTCGCCCCCGGTGTAGTCGGCGCCGGGCCGGTCGAGGCCGATGACGACCTGGAGCGGGAAGACCGCGTCCCCGTACAGGTCGCGGTGCAGGGCGTTCCAGTCGCCCGGCCCGTACGTGAGCAGGATCGGGGTCGGACGCGTCTGGCCGAGGGCGTGGCACTGCTCCAGCCAGTCGTCGAAGTCGTCCGGCCAGGGCGCGGGGCGGCCGAGGCGTGCCGCCCAGTCGCGGGCGATCGGCAGCAGGCGCGGGTAGAGGGCGGCGCGCAGTTCGGTGACCGGCTCGGGCAGCGGGTGGTCGAAGTAGCGGTACCGGCCGGAGCCGAAGCGGTGGCGTGCCATGTCGACGGTGGAGCGGAACCGCGCGACGTCGTCGTAGAGCTCCGCGATCCGGCGGCAGGCGGCGGGGGTGAGGAGCGGGGGCGTGGACGCGCAGCCGTACGCGTCGAGTTCGGCGCCGAGCGCGGGCCAGTCGGCGGCCGCGACCCGGTCGGCGGGAGAGGAGAAGGGAAGAGGGGCTGTCACGTGGTTCATGCCTTTCAGGCTCACGCGCGGGCGGGCGCGAAGCTGGCGCATTTCGGACAGCTGGCTGCGGCCTTAACGGGGGCCACGGGGGTATGGGTAGGGCATGGGGAGCGGCATAGGTAGGCGACTGTTTCTGCTGGGGTGCGCCGCCGTTCTGGCCGGCTGCACCCTCCAGCCGCAGCAGCAGGACGAGCAGCGGCGTCCGGGGGCCGGCGAGGACGGCTGCGTCCCGCTCGCGGTGAAGATCGACAACGTGGCTCCGGCCCGCCCGCACACCGGGCTCGACCGGGCCGACGTCATCCATGTCGAGCAGGTCGAGTCGGGGCTGAGCCGCCTGCTCGCGATGTACACGACGGGCCGGCTCCCGGACTCCGTGGGCCCGGTCCGCAGCGCCCGCGAGACGGACCTGGACCTGCTCGGGCAGTACGGGCGGCCGGTGCTCGCCTACTCCGGTGCGCAGTCCAAGCTGCAACCCCTCATCGACGCGGCGCCGTTGGAGCCGCGCACGCCGGGCGACGACCCGGACGCGTTCGTGCGCTCCGCGGACCGGGCGGCCCCGCACAACCTGTTCCTGCGCCCGGACCGCCTCGACCCGCACCCCTCGGCCTGCGACCCGGCGTCGTTCGGGTTCCGCGTCGGCCCACGCCCGCCGGGCGGCGAGGAGACCATCCGGTACAGCGTCCGCTACCCGGCCGCGAGCTTCGACTTCGTCTGGTCGGCGGAGCGCGGGCACTGGCGGGTCGAGCTCGACGGCAAGCCCTCGAAGCTGACCCCGGCGACGGTGATCGTGCAGTACACGGACATCCGGGACTCCCGCTTCAAGGACCGCTGGGGCAGCGTCTCCCCGCTCACCGAGACCACGGGTTCCGGCCGTGTCCTGCTGCTGCGCAACGGCCGCGCGTACGACGGCGAATGGAGCCGCACGGCCGCGAACCGGCCGACGGATTACCGGACTTCGGACGGCCAGCACCTGGACATCGCCAAGGGTCAGGTGTGGGTGGTGTACGCGCAGGGCTGAGGTCCGCTCGACCGTGAGCGCGCTTCATTGTCGGCTGCCGGTCGGTGGGGGCCGGTCGCGCCCCGCGGCGGAGCCGCTGATGTCACAGCCCCGCGCCCCTGAGATGCGCACTCCGTGCGGCATCTCCCCATCGGTCCCGCTGCGTCCAAGATCGCGGCTCGTTTGTCCATGGGCTCGGCGGCTCGGCGCCCAGTAGCGTGCCCGCACTCCCCGGCCCCGGCGTTCGGGGCCGCCCCTCATCGGATCGGAGCGCGCCATGCCCCTGCGCCGTACCGTCACCGCCGCCACCGCGATCGTCGCCGCCCTCACCGTCGTCGTGGGGCTGCCGCCCGCCGCCGCGTCGGCGCGGGGCGCGGCGGGCACGTCCTTCCACGTCGACTGTGCGCGCGGCGACGACTCCGCCGCCGGTACCGCACCCGGCGCCGCCTGGCGGTCCCTGGAGCGGGCGAGTCGTCAAGTCCTCGGCCCCGGCGACCGGTTGCTGATCAGACGCGGCACCGCATGCACCGGCGTACTGACCCCGAAGGGCGCGGGCGCCGACGGCTCCCCCGCCGTGATCGACGCGTACGGGCAGGGCGCGAAGCCACGCCTTGAGGGCGCGGGGGCGCGCGCCACCGTGCACCTGGTGAACACCGAGCACTGGCGGATCTCGAACCTGGACGTGTCCAACACCGGCGCGCCCACCACCACCGAGCGCCGCGCGGGCGTCCTCGTACAGGCTGTGGACTACGGCGTGGCCGAGGACTTCGTGGTGGACGGCGTGGACGTGCACGACGTCAACGGCGCCGACTTCAAGGACCCGGACCCCTCGGGCGGCATCCTCTTCGCGGTGCAGGGCTCCGAGCGGCCGACCCGCTTCGACGGCGTCCGGATCGAGGACTCCACGGTCCGGCACGTGGACCGCACCGGCATCGGCACGTCCTCCACCTGGGGCCGCCGCCCCGAGCACCCGGAGGGACCGGGCACGAGTTGGGAGGCGATCACCGGTCTGACGATCCGCGGCAACGACGTACGGGACGTGGGCGGCGACGGCATCGTCGTGCAGACGGCCTCGAAGGCGCTGGTGGAGCACAACTACGTGGACGGCTTCAACATGCGCTCGGCGGGCTACAACGCCGGGATCTGGGCCTGGAACTCCGACGATGTGCTCTACCAGTACAACGAGGTCACCGGCGGCCACGGCACCCTCGACTCGATGGCCTTCGACTTCGACGGCGGCAACAACCGCAACGTCTACCGCTACAACTACAGCCACGACAACGAGGGCGGCTTCCTGCTCGTCTGCAACGGCTCGGGCATGACGACGGACGGCAACCGCTTCCACGACAACGTCAGCATCAACGACCGCAACACCATGGCCCCGTACGCGGTGATCTCGGTCGTCTGCAACCCCACGACGGACACCCGGATCTACCGCAACACGGTCGTCACGGACCGCGCGGACACCGCCCTGGTCTCCAACAACGGGCAGAGCGGCACGACGTTCCAGGACAACGTGTTCGTGGGCGCGGCCGGTGCGGGCTCCCCCATCAAGGACACGATCAGCACGTACCGCAACAACCTGTACTGGCACACCGCGCAGCCCCGCGACCCGCAGGCCGTGAACGCCGACCCGCTGCTGCGCTCGGCCGACCCGCGCACCCCGGACGACCTGCGGCTGCGCTCCGGCTCCCCTGCTCTCGGCGCGGGCTCGGTCACGGCGGACGACGGGACGCGTCAGGACTACTTCGGCAATCCGCTCACCGATGTCCGGAACATCGGCGCCGACCAGGGCGCGGGCCTCGGGAAGTAGGTCCGCGGCTCGGGGGCCGGCCGGTCCGCTCCTCAACTTCCCCTCGGCGTCAGCGACTTGACGTCCAAGGAGCGGACCGTCGGCGCCTTGTCCGTACTGCCGCGCTCGGCCGGGTCACGGGCCGGCGGATGGTCGAGGGCGACCTCGGCCGGCTGGGCCGCGGCCACCGCGGTCGGTGCTGTCACGGCGACGGCGCCGAGCAGCAGGGCCCCTACGGCCATCGGCGCGAGGGCGCGGCGCGGGCGGCCCGGCCCCGGTTGCCGCCGGGCGCGGCCGGCCGCCCGCAGCAGGGCCGCGCAGCCGTCCGCCGCGCGGTGCAGGGCGAGTTGGATGAGCGGCGCCCCGGCGGTGGCGGCCACGGCGAAGACGACCGCGCCGGCCGTGGTGCCGTACAGCTTCAGTTCGGAGGCGAGCGCCATGGCCGCGGCGGCGGCGAGGCCCGAGCCCACCAGCTGCGGCAGACTCGTCCCCGGCCTGGCGTGCCGGTTCGGCGGATGGTTCGGCGGCCCGGCCGGTGGCCGGTTCGGTGACCGGTTCGCGTTCCGGTTCGCCTGCCGGTTCGCGTTCCGGTCGGGGCGGGTTCCCGTACGGGGCTCCGGCCTCTCGTGGTCGTTCGGGCGTCGGTCGGCGGCGTGCCGTGCTCCCATCGTGTTCCTTCGCACTTCGGTCGGGTCCGTCCCCACCGATGCTCGGGGCCGTGAAGGCAGATGGCGGGTGCATCTTGTTGGACGCGCGGTGAGGGCGCGAGCATCGCCCGTCATGGCCGCTGCGCACAGCTTCACTCGCGCGCGAAATCCGCTGAAATTCCCTGAAATTCCCTGAAATCCATGCCCTTCATCCGTCCCGTAGCCGCGCCGCGCGGGCTCCCGATCCGGCCGGAAAGGATGAATACGCCGCGGTCGGATGGCCGCCGCAGCGGTAGACGCCGGGCGCTCGCACGGAAGGACTGCGCCAGCGAATCCAGCAGGGACGCTACGGACGCTACGGACGACGGAGGCGCTGCGATGACAGCGAGATCTGCACCGGCCACCCGCACCAACCGCCACGGCGCGCGACTGCTCGCGCTCGTCGCCGCCGGCGCGCTCACCCTCGGCGCCGCGGCCGACGTCGGCGCGCAGGACATCGGATCCGGCGGCGCCGGGCGGACGGCCGCTGCCCCGGGCGAGGTGTCACCCTTCACCGGCAAGGAGGCGAACCCGGGCCAGGTGCTCGCCGTGAAGTTCGACAACGCCCGCGGGGCCCGCCCGCACCACAACCTGAACAAGGCCGACATCGTCTACGTCGAGAAGGTCGAGGGCGGGATGAGCCGCCTGATGGGCGTGTACGCCAGCCGCAAGCCGGCCTCGGTCGGCCCGGTGCGCAGCGCCCGCGAGTCCGACGTGGAGCTCCTTCGGCAGTTCGGGCACCCGGCGCTCGCCTACTCCGGGGTGCGCAGCTCGCTCACCAGCTACCTGAACCGCTCGCCGATCTATGTGCGGTCGCACGGCCGGGTACCCAGCGCGTACTTCCGCAGCGCGAGCCGGCAGGCACCGCACAACCTGTTCGTGAAGCCGACCGCGCTCCTGAAGTCGGCGCCGAAGGCGAGCCTCGCCAAGGACATCGGGTTCCGCTTCGGCGCGGCCCCGCAGGGCGGTGTGAAGACGAGCAGCCGCACCGTGCGGTACGCCAGCGCGAGCCACACCTTCCGCTGGTCCTCGAAGCTGCAGCGCTGGCGGGTCTCGTTCGACGGCTCGCCCGCGATGCAGACCAACGGCAAGCAGATGGCGCCCCGCACGGTCGTGATCCAGCACGTCGCGATGCCGCCGTCCAAGTACCGGGACGTGAACGGCGCGGTCACCCCGTACATCAAGACGATCGGCTCGGGCAAGGCGACGGTGCTGCGCGACGGCAAGGCCTACTCGACCCGTTGGAGCCGGCCGACCGCCGAGTCGGGCACGACGTTCACGCTCGCCAACGGGCAGCGGATGCCGTTCGCGACGGGCCAGGTGTGGGTGGTCTACGCCGACCGCTGAGGTCCCGCCCCGCGCTCTCTCTAGGGTGGGCGCATGGACGACACCCAGTCAGGACCGCCCTTCACGCTGCTCCCCGGTGCCGCCGACGCACCCGTTCTGCTGCACGTCCCGCATGCCGCGCGGACCGTGCAGGCGGTGCGCGGCGGCATCGTCCTTGACGACGCGGCGCTCGCCCGGGAGTCGGACCACATGGTCGACGCGCACACCGACGTCCTCGCCGCCCGTGCGGCCGCCGCGGCGCGCCGCACCCCGTGGCGGTTCGTCAACCGGCTCTCGCGGCTCGTCGTCGACCCGGAGCGCTTCCCGGACGCGCGCGAGGAGATGCGCAAGGTCGGCATGGGCGCGGTCTACACCCGCACCTCCGACCGACTCCCCCTCCGCGCCCCGGACTTCGACGAACGGCCACTGCTCGACCGGTACTTCCACCCGTACGCGCACGCCATGACGGAGGCCGTGCGGGAGCGGCTCGCCGCGGCCGGCCGCGCGGCGATCCTGGACGTGCACTCGTACCCCACGCACCGGCTGCCGTACGAGCTGCACGGCGAAGGGCCCCGGCCGCCGGTCTGCCTGGGCGCCGACCCGTTCCACACCCCGCCCGAGCTGCTCGCCCGCGCCGAGTCGGCGTTCGCGCGCTGCGGGACGACCGGCCGGAACAGCCCGTTCGCGGGGGCGTACGTACCCCTTGAGTTCTACGGGTCCGAGCCGCGCGTGACGGCCCTGATGCTGGAGATCCGCCGCGACCTCTACATGGAGGAGCCGGGCGGACCGGCGGGACCGGGCCTCGACCTGCTCGCCGAGGCACTGACGGAACTGGTCGACTCCCTTGCGGAGTAAGGCAGTTCCCGGCCGGGGAGGTCAGGACGAGTCCTTCATCACCGTCCAGCCGCCGTCGACGAGGAGGCTCGACCCGGTGATGTACGAGGCCTCATCGGCGGCGAGGAAGGCGATCGCCGCGGCCACTTCGTCCGGCCTGCCGAGGCGGCCGGCCGCGGTCTGTGCGGCGCTGCGCTCGCGGTCCTCGGCCGACAGTCGGTCCCACGCACCGGTGAGGACCGGTCCGGGCAGGACGGCGTTGACCCGCACCTCCGGCCCGTACTCCACGGCGAGTTGACCGCAGAGCGAGACGAGGGCGCCCTTGGTCGCGGCGTACGCGGGATGGCCGGGGATGCCGGCGTGGGCGTGCACGGACGAGGTGAGGACGACGGCGCCGCGCTGGGCGCGCAGTTCGGGCAGCAGCGCCTTGAAGCCGAGGAACGAGCCGGTGAGGTTGACGGCCAACTGCCGGTTCCAGGACTCCAGGCGCATCTCGTGGGCGCGGGTGACGTCCACGGTGAAGGCGTTGCTGACGAAGACCCCGACCGGACCGAACTCCGCTGCGGCCTCGGCGACCCGCCGCCAGTCGTCGGGCTCCGCGACGTCGGCGTGCACGAACGCGGCCTGCCCGCCCCGCTTGCGGATCTCGGCGGCCGTGTCCCGGCCGCGCTCCGCGGACACGTCGGCGAGCACGACGGCCGCGCCCTCGGCGGCTAGCCGGGCGGCGCTGGCGGCCCCGATGCCGGACGCGGCCCCGGTGACCACGGCGACCCGTCCGCCGAACCGCCTTCCCGGGGTGGGGAGTTCGGGGTCGGTCACGGCGGCGGTCGCGGAGCTCGCAGAGGCCATGGACCGACTTTAATGCTCCCGCTCCAGGCGCCGATACTCCTCTGCGGTCGCCTTCGGCACCTGCGCCCGCGGGCCGTACATGGAGCGGGAGAGGCGGGCGCGCAGCCGGTCCGCGCGCCGGATCCTGCGCCGCACGCCGCCGGCGTCGGTGTCCGGCCCGGTCTCGTACGGGGCGGGCTGCTCGTGGGCCGTGAGGGTGTGCCGCTGCGCCGGGGTCAACGGCTCGTGCACCTCGACGTACCCGCCGTGCGGCAGCCGTCTGATGGTGCCGCTCTCCCGGCCGTGCAGCACCTTGTCGCGGTCGCGGTGCTGCAGGCCGAGGCAGATGCGGCGGGTCACGACGAAGGCGAGGGCGGGCACGGCGAACACGGCGATCCGCACCGACCAGGTGATGACGTTGATGGACAGGCCCAGATGCGTGGCCACGATGTCGTTGCCGCCGCCGATCAGGAGCACCCCGTACAGGCTGAGCCAGGCCACGCCGAGCGCGGTGCGGGTCGGGACGTTGCGCGGGCGGTCGGCGATGTGGTGCTCGCGGCGGTCGCCCGTGACCCAGGCCTCGATGAACGGGTAGACGGCGATGGCCAGCATGACCAGCGGGAACAGCAGGAACGGGATGAGGACGCCGAGCGCCAGGGTGTGCCCGAAGGCATTGATCTCCCAGCCGGGCATGACCCGGATGAGCCCTTCGGAGAAGCCCAGGTACCAGTCGGGTTGCGCGCCCGTGGAGACATGGTCGGGCCGGTAGGGGCCGATCGCCCACACCGGGTTGATCGTCGCGACGGCCGCCATCAGCGCGAGCACGCCGAACACGAGGAAGAAGAACCCGCCGGCCTTCGCCACGTACACGGGCAGGAACGGCGCGCCCACCACGTTCCGCTGCGTGCGGCCGGGCCCCGCGAACTGGGTGTGCTTGTGGAAGAACACCAGGATCAGATGGGCGACGACCAGGCCGAGCATGATGCCGGGCAGCAGCAGGACGTGGATCGGATAGAGCCGCGAGATGATGTCGTGCCCGGGGAACTCGCCGCCGAACAGGAACATCGACAGATACGTGCCGACCACCGGGATCGACAGGATCGCGCCCTGGGCGAAGCGGATGCCGGTGCCGGAGAGCATGTCGTCGGGCAGCGAGTAGCCCGTGAGGCCGGTGATCAGGCCGAGCATCAACAGGGTCCAGCCGAACAGCCAGTTGAGCTCGCGCGGCTTGCGGAACGCCCCGGTGAAGAACACCCGCATCATGTGCACGAGCATCGCGGCGACGAACACGACCGCCGCCCAGTGGTGCAGCTGCCGGATCAGCAGCCCGCCGCGCACCTCCATGCTGATCTCGACGGTCGACTCGTACGCCCGGGTCATCAGCACGCCGTTGAGCGGTTCGTACGGCCCTCGGTAGACCACCTCGACGGCGCTCGGCTCGAAGAACAGGGTGAGCCAGACGCCGGTGAGGATCAGGATCAGGAAGCTGTAGAGGCAGATCTCGCCGAAGAGGAACGACCAGTGGTCCGGAAAGACCTTGCGCATCTGGGACTTGGCGACGGCGCAGAGCCCGAGGCGACCGTCCGCCCAGTCGGCGAGCCGCTCGCCGCGCCCCGGCCCGGGGCCGCGCCCGCCGCCGCGTGGCTGCGCGCCTTCCGTGCGTACATCGCTCATGCGTGTCTCCCTCGGGCGACCGCTGCACACTCCTCCAGGTGCAGGGTAGGTCCGGAATCTGATGTTCAACCCCCTTCTGCACGAGGCGAGTTGGGGTTCCGTCCGAGGGCGGTCGGTCGGTCAGCCTTCGGACTGGCCCGGCAGCCAGTCGCGCGCCGGGGCGAACTCCGTCCAGCGTCTTCGGCCGCCCACCCGCGCGCAGGCGGCGAGCAGCGCGCCGATCCGGTCGGGCTCGCGCCCTTCCGGCCACACCAGGGACCAGGCGTACAGGGGCGTCGGCTCGACGAGTGGCACGAACCGCACGCCGGGCGTGTCCGCGCTCACCGCGTCGGCGGGGAAGAGGGTGAAGCAGCCCGGGTCGGACCGCACCTGCGCGAGGAACGGGTCGAGGCCCAAGTTGGCCGACCCGACCCGGTGTTGGATGCCGAAGCGGCGGGCGAAGCAGTTCAGGAAGTCGAGCCGGGCCAGGTCCGCCGGGTAGCGCAGCACACTGTCCCGGAGGTCGACGGGCCGAAGCCGCTCGGCCCCCGCCAGCGGGTGCTCCGCGCTGAGCACGGCGTCCACCGGTTCGAGGCGTACGAGGCGCCGGGCGAGCCCGGCCGTGGCGCGCGGGTCGAGCACGGGCACGCGACCGAGCCCGGCGTCGACGTCGCCGCGCCGCACCGCGTCGGCGACGGACGGGAAGTCCCGGCCGGTGCCCGGCTCGATGTCCAGCTTGGTGCCTGGCTCGATGCCCGGTTCGGCACCCCCCGGCCCGGTGCCCGGTTCGGCGCCTGGCTTGATGTCCGGCGCGGCGCCCGGCTCGGCACCCGGCCCGGTGCCCAGCTCGACGCCCGACCTCGCTTCGTCGGCAGCCAGTTGGGCGAGGATGCGCAGCGGCCCGTACAGATGCCCCCACACGTCGATCCGCAGCGGTCGCCGGCCGTCGTCCTGCGCGGCGGTCACGGCCCGCTCCCCCGCCGCGAGGGCCTGCCGGGCACCTCGCGCGGACTACCAGCACGTCGTCTCGGCGGCCGTCGACGCGCTCGCCGCTCGCGGGGACGTAGACACCGGCCGCCTCGGGGTGTGCGGGCTCAGCCTCGGCGGGTTCTACGCGTCGGTCGCCGCCGCGCACGATCCGCGTATCCGGGCGGCGGTCGCGGTCAGCGGCCCGTACCGCCTGCACCCCGACGAGCTGCCGCAGTACGTCAGGGAGACCCTGGCCCTGCGGTGCGGAGGGGCTGACGCGGCACGGGAGTTCGCCTCCTGGGTCGGCCTGCGCGGCGTCGCCCGGCGCATCACGTGCCCGCTGCGGGAGGTGGAGGGCGGCGAGGACGTGACCCCGGGCGTGGTCAACGGCGAGCAGTTGGCCCGCGAGGCCTCGCAGGGTTCGTACGAGGTGATCCCCCACGGCGACCACCTCCTGGGCAACGCCCGAGCGGAGTGGCTGCCGGGGACGGCGGACTGGTTGGTGGGATTCGTGCCCCGATAGGGGCGCGCGGGGAACCGCGCGAGCAACCACGACGGCGGGAAAGCCGAAAGAACAGCGCCGCAGGCTTACGGGAAGGGGCGGGGAGGGGCAACTGAAGGAGCCCGTCCGGCGATTGAGGACGCGAGCCCGCAGGGCCATGCATCGCCTCCCCCAACCCAGGCGGAGCTACGGCACGACCGCCACAGGACAATGCGCATGCAACAGCACGGCGTTCGCCGCCGACCCGACCAGGAACGCGTCGGGCGAGAGGCGCCGACGGTGGCGGCCCACGACGAGGAGCCCCGCCGTCCGGGAGGACGCGACGAGCTGCCCGGCGGCGTCCGCCGGGGCGACCACCCGGGTGACCTCGACGTCCGGCCGCTGCGCGACGAACGGTTCGAGCCGCCGCTGCTGCGCCTCCCGCAGGTCGGCCTCGATCTGCGGCCGATCGTCGTCGCCGGCGGCCGCGACGTACGGCCCGACGAGGGTGAGCGTGGACAGCGGCACGGTGTACGCGGTGACGACCTCGAGGCGGGCACCCTTGCGGGCGGCCTCCGCGAAGGCGAACTCCACGGCCGCGTCCCCGGTCTCCTCGGGTTCGAGGCCGAGCACGACGGGCGGCACGCCGTCCGGCAGCCGCACGGGCTCGGTGCGCGCGGCGTGCGGCACCACCACGACGGGGCAGCCGGCGCGCGCCGCGCAGGCCCGGCTCACCGAGCCGAGCAGCAGGCTGGCGAAGCCGCCGCGTCCGCGCGAGCCGACCACGAGCAGCTGCGCCTCGTCCCCGAGCGCGGTCACGGCGGACGGTACGTTGCCGTCGACGCTGACCATGCGGACGGGCGGCAGGTCGGTGCGGCCGTCGAGGAGCGCGCTCACCTCTTTCAGGACGGGCGACTCGTCCGGCTCGGGCAGCGGGATGACCGGCAGGTCCCCATGGAGCGGCACCTGTGTCACGTAGTCGGTTCTGACGTGCGTGACGACGAGTTCCGCCCCTCGCTCGCGGGCGGCGGTCAACGCCCATTCCAGGGCCTTGACGCTGTGTTCGGATCCATCGACTGCGGTGACGACCGGAAGCGCGTTCATGCCTCCATCGTGCGCACACTTCGACCGGGTCGGCAGGGGCGAAGGTCCTCCGTACGAGGGGCTGACCGGCCCCTTCGCCCGAGGGACCGCCTCACCTGCCGGGGTCGCTCAGCGGGCCACGAACTGGGTGAGTATCGCCTGCACTTCGTAGATGTTCACGCCCTTGGTGAAGGTCTTCTCGATCGGCGCCGACTCTCCCGAGACCCAGATCTTGAGCTCCGCGTCCAGGTCGAAGTGCCCGGCGGTCTCCACGGCGAACCTCGTGATGCTCTTGTAGGGCACGGAGTGGTACTCGACCTTCTTGCCGGTGATCCCCTGCTTGTCTATGAGGACGAGGCGGCGGTCGGTGAAGAGGATGGTGTCGCGGATCAACACGTAGGCCGCGTAGACCTGTTCACCGTGTCCGAAGAGCCGCGCGTACTCCTGCTGCGCCTTGCCCGGGTCGACGGTGTGAGCGTTGCCGAAGAGCGCCATGAGCTGAACCCCCGTTGGTCGGTCGACACGTACTGCATCGCTCTTCGAACTGTAACCACGCCCACTGACACAACCCCGAACGGGGGGACCTCACCGACGGGCCGACCGCCTCCGGACCGGCCCGTCGATGAGGTCGCAGCGGGTCAGGCGGCCGCGCTGACGACGAGCGGGCCGGGTGCACCCGGCGGTCGGCCCGCCTGCGCGAAACGGCCTCGGCCATCGGAGACGAGTTCGTCCTGGCCCTGGACTTCATGCACCTCGGCGAGCAGGTGCGTGATGCACTCCTCCTTGCCGAGCTGGGTGAGGTGCTGCGGGAGCGTCACCCACACGGGTCCTCCCTGCTTCGTGTCGCCGACCGCGTGACCGTGGAAGCCCGGAGCGTCGAACGGATGCTCCACGACCCGGGCACCGCAGTAGTCCATCAGCTCCTGGCATGTGGGCGGCTCATCGGTGGGCGCGTACTCCCGTCCCAGGGCCAGGAACTCGCTGAGCCGGGCACGCAGTTCGTCGGCCTCTTCGAACGTGACCTTCGCGTACCCCCAACCCTGGGAGCCGCCGACGGTCACGTCGATCTGCGGGAGCCGGGTGTACGGCATGTGCACCATGGCGAGCTCCAGCGTCTCGGGATGCAGCCCCACCTTGCTCTTGGACAGCGTGTGCAGCCCGAGCTCCATCACGTGCTCGTGCGACGCGTGGAAGTAGTCACGCAGGAGCCCCGTCAGATTGTGCTCGTCCCAGTCCCGGTACTGGCACCAGGGCGGGCACGGGGGGACGATTTCGAGGGGGTGGTTCGGCGACGGGTAGTGCTCGACGGTCTCGGCAGCGACCACGGATGACATGGTCGAAACGGTGCCGGACACCACGCAGTTGCAGCGCGAATCGCTCCACTTCTTCGATCAGGGTGCCGAGCTCGGCGCTGTCGATCTCCGCACTCGCGTCGACGGTCGAGAGCCACAGGCGGGGCGGTACCCCGCTCGTCTCCTCGTCGTGCCCGAGCCCGACGCGGACCGTCATCAGCGGTTCCCGGGCGGCGCCGCCATCCGGCCCGAACAGCCGGACAGGTGCGCTCAGATGACTCCCGGTGGCTTCCGCCGCCGATTCGCCGGCACACCAGTCGGGGCAGCGCGGCTCGGCGGACTGCAGCGTGAGAACTGTTGTGTGGGACATGATGCCTCCTTGTTGGAGATGTGTTCTTCCAACAAGGAGTCTTCGCCTCGGCGCGGGCCCACGGATCTAAACTCGCATTGCCGATGTACGGCGTGCTTCACGCCTTCAGCCTCGCGGGCCCGCGGTGAGCGTCGCCTCACGCACGGCCGACTCGGCACAACGAAAGATCCCCACGGTTCCGAGGAACCGTGGGGATCTGATCTGTGTCCGAGGGGGGACTTGAACCCCCACGCCCGATAAAGGGCACTAGCACCTCAAGCTAGCGCGTCTGCCATTCCGCCACCCGGACTAGGTGTCTGCCGCCTGCCGGGGCCTTGCCCCGCGGCGACATGGACAACAATACCAAGGATTCAGAGTGCCTTTCACCTGCGTATCCCTCGGCCTGCGAGCCTGCCCCGGCCGGAGCGGGCAGCGGATCTCCGCAGGTGGGCGCAGGTACACCGTTCGTGTTCACGTGATCACCCGCTGCCGATCTTCGGCCGTCGCGAGCCGGCCCGCATGGGGCGGGACCGGCTCGCGAGTGGCGCGCGTCACATGACGGCCGGGGTCGTCACGGCATCAGGTGGTACTCCGGGAAGTTCCCGGGCAGCCGTTCCCCGTCGTCGCCCTGGGTGACCGCGCGGATGAGGAGTTCACCGCCGACGAACGCGCCCCGCCAGGACGCCCCGAAGCCGCCGAAGAGCTCCTCGCGGTCGCCGCGTGAGCGGGGCTTGTCGTGGCCGACCTTGAAGGCGCGGATCTGCGGGGCGAGGCGCTCGTACGTGGCCCGGTCGTCCGTGGAGAGCGTGGCGACGAGCGCGCCGTTGGACGCGTTCATCGCCGCCAGGAGCTCCGCCTCGGTGTCGACCAGGACGATCGTGTCGACCGGACCGAAGGGTTCCGCGTGGTGCAGCGGCGACGAGGGCGGCGGGCCGAGCAGCGTGACCGGCGGGACGTACGCGGAGATGTCCTGTCCGGGCAGGAAGTGGCCGTCGGCCAGGGTGCCGCGGTGCACCGGCACCGCTCCGCGGTCGACGGCCTCGGTGACCTGGTCGGTGAGCTCCTTGGCCTTGGCCGCGTTGATGAGCGGGCCGAAGTCGAGGCTGGGCGGCGGGTCCGCCGGGTCGGCGACGGCGAGCGGATGGCCGATGCGGATGGAGCGCACCGCCGGGAGGTACGCGTCGAGGAACTGGTCGAAGAGGGAGCGCTGGACGACGAAGCGTGGGTAGGCGGTGCAGCGCTGCTTTCCGTAGTCGAAGAGCTTCGGGACGACCGCGGAGAGCGCGTCCCAGTTCGTGTAGTTCCAGATGCCCCAGGTGTTGAGGCCCTCCTGTTCGAGGATGTGGCGTTTGCCGAGGTCGGCGACGGCGGTGGCGACGGCCGCGCCGGTGTCGCGGCCGCCGACGAAGGAGACGCAGCCGATCTCGGGCGCGCGCACCAGCGCTTGCGAGAGCTCGCCTCCGCTGCCGCTGACCAGGGTGATCGGGACGCCTTCGCGGGCGGCGAGCGCGCAGGCCAGGGTGAGACAGGCGAGGCCGCCGTCGGTCGGGGTTTTGGCGATCACGGCGTTGCCCGCGAGGGCCTGTACGAGCATCGCGTGGACCAGGACGGACATCGGGTAGTTCCAGCTGGCGATGTTGGAGACCGGGCCGTCGAGCGGGGCGCGGCCGTCCAGCATGGGCTCGATGCCGTCGACGTACCAGCGCACGCCGTCGATCGCCCGGTCCACGTCGGCCTGCGCGAGGCGCCAGGGCTTGCCGATCTCCCAGACGAGGAGGAGGGCGAGCAGCTCGCGGTGCTCGGTGAGGGCGTCGAGGGCGGCGGCGATGCGGGCGCGGCGTTCGGCGAGCGGCACGTGCCGCCAGGCGCGGTGCTGGTCGAGCGCCGCGCGTACCGCCTGTCGGGCGGTGGGGCCGTCGAGGCGCGGCGGGCCGGCGATCGGGGTGCCGTCGACGGGGCTGGTGGCGGGCAGAGTGCGACCGCCGGGCTGCCAGTTCGCGGCCCAGAGGTTGAGCACCCGGTCGTCGAGGAACGCCTCGGGGGCGACGTTCCGGCAGCGCTGCCAGGCGTCGTTCCAGGCCGTTCCGGGCTTGAGGGTGAGGGTCGCGGCGGTCGTCGGTTCGGGGCTTGCAGGGGCCATCGGCGTTCTCCGCTCTCGGTGCACAGTCCGGCGCGGGAGGTGCATGGCGGTACGGGGCCTCAGGTGGTTCCGAGTCGTTCGAGGACGAGGCGGGCCGTCTCGGTGGGGGTCGCGCCCACGCGTACGCCTGCCGCTTCAAGGGCTTCCTGCTTGGCGCGGGCCGTTCCGGAGGAACCGGAGACGATCGCTCCGGCATGGCCCATGGTTTTGCCCTCGGGCGCGGTGAACCCGGCGACGTAGCCCACGACCGGCTTGCTGATGTGCTCGCTGATGTACTCCGCGGCGCGCTCCTCCGCGGCGCCGCCGATCTCGCCGATGAGGACGATGAGTTCGGTCTCCGGGTCGTCCTCGAAGGCCTGCAGGCAGTCGATGTGCGTGGTGCCGATGACGGGGTCGCCGCCGATGCCGACGCAGGTGGAGAAGCCGATGTCGCGCAGCTCGTACATGAGTTGGTACGTGAGCGTGCCCGACTTGGAGACCAGGCCGATGCGGCCGGGCTTGGCGATGTCGGCGGGGATGATGCCGGCGTTGGCCTGGCCGGGGGTGATGAGGCCGGGGCAGTTGGGGCCTACGACGCGGGTGCCGCGCTGTTTCGCGTACGACTGGAAGGCGACCGCGTCGTGGACGGGGATGCCCTCGGTGATGACGACGGCGAGGTCGATGCCGGCGTCGGCGGCCTCGGTGACGGCGGCCTTGCAGAAGGCGGGCGGTACGAAGACGACGGTGACGTCGGCGCCGGTGGCTTCGATGCCTTCGCGCACGGTGCCGAATACATCGATGCCACCGGCGCGGTCGTCGAAGTCGACGGTGCGGCCGGCCTTGCGGGGGTTGACGCCGCCCACGACGTTCGTGCCGGCGGCGAGCATACGGCGGGTGTGCTTCATGCCCTCGGCCCCGGTCATGCCCTGGACGAGGACCTTGCTCTCCTTGGTGAGGTAGATCGCCATGGTGTGAACTCCTCTGTTCCGGGCGCTAGTTGGCCAGCTGCGCGGCGCGCCGGGCGGCGCCGTCCATGGTGGTGACCTGTTCGACGAGCGGGTAGTGGTGGTCGTCGAGGATGGCGCGGCCCTGGGCGGCGTTGTTGCCGTCGAGGCGTACGACGAGGGGTTTGGTGAGGCGGACCTCGCCGAGGGCCTGCACGATTCCGTCGGCCACGGCGTCGCAGGCGGTGATGCCGCCGAAGACGTTCACGAAGACCGACCGGACGTCGGGGTCGGAGAGGATGACGGCCAGGCCGTCGGCCATGACCTGGGCGGATGCGCCGCCGCCGATGTCGAGGAAGTTGGCGGGGCGGGCGCCGCAGCCGGCGACCACGTCGAGGGTGGACATGACGAGGCCCGCGCCGTTGCCGATGACGCCGACCTGGCCGTCCAGCTTCACGTAGTTGAGGCCCTTGGCGGCGGCCCGCGCTTCGAGCGGGTCGTCGTGGGCCGTCTCCGCGCCGCCCCAACGGGCCTGCCGGAAGCGGGCGTTGTCGTCGAGGGTGACCTTGCCGTCGAGGGCGAGGAGCTGTCCGTCGCGGGTGCGGACGAGGGGGTTGACCTCGACGAGCACGGCGTCCTCCTCGGTGAGGACGGTCCACAGCTTGACGAGGACGTCGGCCGCCTCGGGCGGGAGCTGCGCGGCGCGGGCGATCTCGGCGGCCTTGTCGGCGGTGACGCCGTGCGCGGGGTCGATCGGGATGCGGGCGACGGCCTCGGGGCGGGTCGCGGCGACCTCCTCGATCTCCATGCCGCCCTCGGCGGAGGCGATCGCGAGGAAGCGGCCGGCGGCGCGGTCGAGGACGTAGCCGACGTAGAACTCGGTCTCGATCGCTACTGGTTGGGCGAGCATCACCTGGCGCACGGCGTGCCCCTTGATGTCCATGCCGAGGATCTGGCGTGCCGTCAGCTCGGCTGCGGCCGCGTCGGCAGCGAGCTTGACGCCGCCCGCCTTGCCTCGCCCTCCCGTCTTCACCTGGGCTTTGACGACAACGCTGCCGCCGAGGCGCTCCGCCGCACCGCGGGCTTCCTTGGCCGTGGCGACGACCTCGACCTTCGGCACCGACACGCCGTATTCCTCGAAGAGTTCCCTTGCCTGGTACTCGAACAGGTCCATTTCGGCTCCTGACTCAAAAGTGCCGCACGCCCCCTGGACACCACTGACCGGATGCGGGATAACAAGGTTCATACAGTATTCGTCGACTGTATGCAATCTACCGCGACAGCGGTGGACGCAGCGTCGGCACGTGCGCGACCGCAGCTCACGGGCCGTTCATGAGCTGCGTGTGAGGACGTCAACTCCCCTACGAAGGGACGGGACTTCGCCATGCCCGACGAAAACAGCCAGAACCTCATTTCCGGTGGGCACCTGGTCGCCAAGGCACTCAAAGCGGAGGGCGTGGAGGTCATCTACACCCTGTGCGGCGGCCACATCATCGACATCTACGACGGCTGCGTCGACGAAGGCATCGAAGTCGTCGACGTACGCCATGAACAGGTGGCCGCCCACGCCGCCGACGGCTACGCACGCATCACCGGAAAGCCCGGCTGCGCCGTCGTCACCGCGGGTCCCGGCACCACCGACGCCGTGACCGGTGTCGCCAACGCCTTCCGCGCCGAGTCACCGATGCTCCTCATCGGCGGTCAAGGGGCCCACACCCAGCACAAGATGGGCTCCCTGCAGGACCTGCCGCACGTCGACATGATGACGCCCATCACCAAGTTCGCCTCGACCGTGCCGGACACGGCGCGCGCCGCCGACATGGTGTCCATGGCGTTCCGCGAGTGCTACCACGGCGCCCCCGGCCCCTCCTTCCTGGAGATCCCGCGCGACGTCCTCGACGCCAAGGTCCCGGTCGAGAAGGCACGCGTGCCCGAGGCCGGCCGCTACCGCGCCTCGACCCGGTCCGCCGGCGACCCCGAGGCGATCGAGAAGCTCGCCGACCTCCTCGTGCACGCCGAGAAGCCCGCGGTGCTGCTCGGCTCCCAGGTCTGGTCGACGCGCGGCACCGAGGCCGCCACCGAACTCGTCCGCACCCTCAACATCCCCGCCTACATGAACGGCGCCGGGCGCGGCACCCTCCCTCCCGGCGACCCGCACCACTTCCAGCTCTCCCGCAGGTACGCCTTCTCCAACGCCGACGTCATCGTGATCGTCGGCACCCCCTTCGACTTCCGGATGGGCTACGGCAAGCGGCTCTCGCCGGACGCGGCCGTCGTCCAGATCGACCTGGACTACCGCACGGTCGGCAAGAACCGGGACGTCGACCTCGGCATCGTCGGCGACGCGGGCCTGATCCTGAAGGCCGTCACCGAGGCCGCCTCCGGGCACGCTTTTAATGGACTCAGTAACGGCGGCGCGTCGAAGCGCAAGGAGTGGCTGGACGAGCTGCGCGCAGCCGAGCAGACCGCGATCGAGAAGCGGCTGCCGAGCCTGCGCTCGGACGCCTCCCCCATCCACCCCTACCGCCTGGTGAGCGAGATCAACGACTTCCTCACCGAGGACTCGATCTACATCGGCGACGGCGGCGACATCGTCACCTTCTCCGGCCAGGTCGTACAGCCCAAGTCGCCAGGCCACTGGATGGACCCGGGTCCGCTCGGCACGCTCGGCGTCGGGATTCCGTTCGTGCTCGCCGCGAAGCAGGCCCGCCCCGACAAGGAGGTCGTCGCGCTCTTCGGCGACGGCGCGTTCTCCCTGACCGGCTGGGACTTCGAGACGCTCGTCCGCTACAACCTCCCCTTCGTCGGCATCGTCGGCAACAACTCCTCCATGAACCAGATCCGTTACGGCCAGAAGGCCAAGTACGGCGACGAACGCGAGCGCGTCGGCAACACCCTCGGCGACGTCCACTACGACAAGTTCGCCCAGATGCTCGGCGGTTACGGCGAGGAGGTCCGCGACCCGGCCGACATCGGCCCCGCACTGCAGCGGGCCCGTGAGTCGGGCAAACCCTCGCTCATCAACGTCTGGGTCGACCCGGACGCGTACGCCCCCGGAACCATGAACCAGACCATGTACAAGTGAGGAGCTGCTCGTCATGACGACCAAGGCCCTTGAGGGCGTGCGCGTCCTCGACATGACCCACGTGCAGTCCGGCCCTTCCGCCACCCAGCTCCTCGCCTGGCTGGGCGCGGACGTGGTGAAGCTGGAGGCGCCGAGCGGCGACATCACGCGCAAGCAGCTGCGCGATCTGCCCGACGTCGACTCCCTCTACTTCACGATGCTCAACTGCAACAAGCGGAGCATCACCCTCAACACCAAGACCGAGCGCGGCAAGGAGATCCTCACCGAGCTGATCCGGCGCTCGGACGTCATGGTCGAGAACTTCGGCCCCGGGGCCGTGGACCGCATGGGGTTCACCTGGGAACGCATCCAGGAGATCAATCCGCGAATCGTCTATGCCTCCATCAAGGGGTTCGGTGAAGGGCCGTACACCAACTTCAAGGCCTACGAGGTCGTGGCGCAGGCCATGGGCGGATCGATGTCGACCACGGGCTTCGAGGACGGGCCACCGCTGGCTACGGGGGCCCAGATCGGCGACTCGGGAACCGGCATTCATGCCGTCGCCGGAATTCTCGCGGCGCTCCTGCAGCGGGAGAGCACCGGGCGTGGGCAGCGGGTCAACGTGGCCATGCAGCATGCCGTGCTCAACCTCTGTCGGGTGAAGTTGCGCGATCAGCAGCGCCTGGCCCATGGCCCGCTCGCTGAATATCCCAACGAGGACTTCGGCGACGAAGTTCCCCGATCCGGAAACGCGTCCGGCGGCGGTCAGCCGGGCTGGGCGGTCAAGTGCGCGCCGGGCGGCCCGAACGACTACGTCTACGTCATCGTGCAGCCCGTCGGCTGGCAGCCGATCGCCAACCTGATCGGCCGGCCCGAACTGGCGGAGGACCCCGAGTGGGCCACGCCCGAGGCCCGGTTGCCGAAGCTGAGCAAGATGTTCCAGCTGATCGAGGAGTGGTCCTCGACCCAGCCCAAGTGGGAGGTGCTGGAGCAGCTGAACGCCCACAACATCCCGTGCGGCCCGATCCTGTCGACGAAGGAGATCGTCGAGGACGCCTCCCTGGCCGCCAACGAGATGGTCGTGAAGGTCCAGCACCCGGAGCGCGGCGAGTTCACCACCGTCGGCTCCCCGCTGAAGCTCTCCGACTCCCCCGTGGACGTGGTGAGTTCGCCGCTGCTCGGCCAGCACAACGCAGAGGTGTACGTCGGCGAGCTCGGCCTCGGGGACGAGGAGCTGCGCCTGCTCAAGTCGAACGGAGTGATCTGACGTGATGGCAGAGGACCGCACACTGACGGTGCGGGCGCTGCTCGACGCCGTGCGCGCCGACGGCCGCACCGCACTGACCGCGCCCGAGGGCAAGGTGATCGCGGACGCGTACGGAATCGCCGTGCCGGGCGAGGAGTTGGCACGGGACGTGGAGCAGGCGGTCGCGGCGGCGGCGCGCTTCGACGGGCCCGTCGTGATGAAGATCGTCTCGCCGGACATCCTGCACAAGACGGACGCGGGCGGCGTGATCGTCGGGGTGGAGGGCGCGGCCGATGTGCGGGCCGCGTTCTGCAAGATCATCCAGAGCGCCCAGGCCTACGCTCCGGACGCCCGCATCGACGGCATCCAGGTGCAGCAACTCCTGCCGCAGGGACAGGAGGTGATCGTCGGAGCGGTCACCGACCCGACGTTCGGGAAGGTCGTGGCGTTCGGGCTCGGCGGCGTCCTCGTCGAGGTCCTGAAGGACGTGACGTTCCGCCTCGCGCCCGTGGACGCCGACGAGGCGGTCTCCATGCTGGACTCGATCCGCGCGGCGGAGATCCTGCGCGGCGTGCGCGGGGCGGCCGGCGTGGACCGCTGGGCGCTCGCCGAGCAGATCCGCCGGGTCTCCCAACTCGTCACCGACTTCCCGGAGATCGCCGAGGTCGACCTCAACCCGGTGATCGCCACCCCGGAGGGCGCGCTCGCCGCCGACATCCGCGTGATCCTCTCCACGGAGGCCCCGAAGCAGCGGCGTACATACAGCCGGAGCGAAATCCTGCGCTCCATGCGGCGGTTGATGCAGCCGCGCTCGGTGGCCGTCATCGGCGCCTCCAACGAGCAGGGCAAGATCGGCAACTCGGTGATGCGGAACCTCGTCGACGGGGGTTTCTCCGGCGACATCCACCCGGTGAACCCGAAGGCCGATGACATTCAGGGCCGCAAGGCGTACAAGAGTGTCACCGATGTTCCGGGTGACGTGGATGTGGCGGTTTTCGCGATCCCCGCGAAGTTCGTCACCTCCGCGCTCGAAGAGGTGGGGCGCAAGGGCATCCCGAACGCGGTGCTGATCCCGTCCGGCTTCGCGGAGACCGGTGAGCACCAGCTGCAGGAGGAGATCGTCCAGATCGCCGAGCGCCACGGAGTGCGTCTCCTCGGCCCGAACATCTACGGCTACTACTCCACGTGGCAGGACCTGTGCGCCACGTTCTGCACGCCGTACGACGTGAAGGGCGGGGTCGCCCTGACCTCCCAGTCGGGCGGCATCGGCATGGCCATTCTGGGCTTCGCTCGGGCCACGAAGACCGGTGTCTCCGCGATCGTCGGGCTCGGCAACAAGTCGGACCTCGACGAGGACGACCTCCTCACCTGGTTCGGCGAGGACCCCAACACCCAGTGCATCGCCATGCACTTGGAGGACCTGAAGGACGGGCGGGCGTTCGTCCAGGCCGCCAAGGAGACCGTCCCGAAGAAGCCCGTCGTCGTCCTCAAGGCGGGCCGCACCGCGGCCGGTGCGAAGGCCGCGGGCTCGCACACGGGGGCCCTCGCGGGCGACGACGCCGTGTACGACGACATCCTCCGGCAGGCCGGGGTGATCAGGGCGCCGGGCCTCAACGACATGCTGGAGTACGCGCGTGCGCTGCCCGTGCTGCCCACCCCCAAGGGGGACAACGTCGTCATCATCACGGGCGCCGGCGGTTCGGGCGTGCTCCTGTCGGACGCGGTGACCGACAACGGCCTCTCCCTGATGGAGATCCCGGACGACCTGGACGCCTCGTTCCGCCAGTTCATCCCGCCCTTCGGGGCCGCGGGCAACCCGGTGGACATCACCGGCGGCGAGCCCCCTTCCACGTACGAGGCGACGATCCGGCTCGGTCTCGAGGACCCGCGGATCCACTCCCTCGTGCTCGGCTACTGGCACACGATCGTCACTCCGCCGATGGTGTTCGCCGAGCTCACCGCGCGCGTGGTGGCCGATTTCCGCAAGCGCGGCATAGAGAAGCCGGTCGTGGCCTCCCTCGCGGGCGACGTCGAGGTCGAGGAGGCGTGCGCGTACCTCTTCGAGCACGGGGTCGTCGCCTACCCGTACACGACCGAGAAGCCCGTCGCCGTGCTCGGCGCGAAGTACCGCTGGGCGCGGGCGGCAGGACTGCTCGGAGGTGGTCGATGAGCTGAGGGGCTCTCGAACCACGGGGCCCGCGGCGGCCGCTCGCCGCGGGCCCCGGTGCGAAGAGAACGGACAGGGGGCGCTGGCCAGACTTCTTCCACGCGAGGGGTTCGATCGACATGACGACAACCGACCTGCCAACCACCGTCCCCTATCGGGAGGTGACGGACGCCAACGGCCGCACGTACCGCGTTGGCGAGACCGACATCGACATCATGGGGCGCAAGCGCAAGTGGATGGTCATCCTGCCGTGGGTGGGCATGATGGGCATCAGCTCCGCTGAGTACGCGTTCGCGTCCGCGGAGGACACCCTGCACACCGCACACCACTGGGCCAGCGGCCACATCTTCTGGATGATGACCGTCTGGGTGTTCTTCCAGGCCGCCGTGGCCTTCCCCGCCGGACGGCTGCGTGAGAGCGGCAAGCTGCCGGCCCGCTGGGCGATGATGCTCGGCTCCGTCGGCACCCTGCTCGGCTATCTGTCCCTGGCGTACGCCCCGCACGTGGTGTTCGCCTACCTCGGCTTCAGCATGTTCAGCGGCATGGGCGCAGGCATGGTGTACGCCACCTGCGTCAACATGGTCGGCAAGTGGTACCCGGAGCGCAGGGGCGGCAAGACCGGCTTCGTGAACGGCGGTTTCGCCTACGGTTCCGTGCCCTTCGTGTTCATCTTCACCGGGGTCATGGACCTGTCCAACTTCCGTACGGTGCTTCTACTGGTGGGGCTTTTCCTGGCCGCCGTGGTGGCCGGAGCCGGCTTCTTCTTCAAGGACCCGCCGAAGAACTGGTGGCCCGCCGAGATCGACCCGCTGAACCCGCCGGACGACCCGCGGGCCCGCCGCTCGCTGGAGAAGAACCCGCCGGCCGTGAAGCAGTACTCCCCCTTGGAGGCCTGGAAGACCGGCCGGGTGGCGCTGATGTGGTTCTGTCTGGCGTGCACCTCGGGCGTGAACATCTTCGGCATCGCCTTCCAGGTCGACATCGGCAAGGAGGCGGGCTTCGCCAGTGGAATCGTGGCCACCGCGATGTCGCTCAAGGCGATCGTCAACGGCACCGGACGCGGCGTCATCGGCTGGCTCTCGGACCGCTACGGCCGCAAGCAGTGCCTTCTGTACGTGTGCGTCATCCTGGGGCTCGCGCAGTTCGGCATCATCTGGTCGGCCACCACGCAGAACCTGCCGCTGTTCCTGACCTTCTCCGCGATCTCCGGGTTCGGCGGCGGCGCCATCTTCCCGATGTTCGCGGCGCTCACCGCCGACTACTTCGGTGAGAACAACAACGCCACCAACTACGGCATGGTGTACAGCTCGAAGCTCGTCTCCGGTCTGGGCGCGGGCATGGGCGCCGTGGTCGTGAGCGCCTGGGGCCACTCCGGCGCGTTCATCCTCGCGGGCTCGATCTCGTTCTTCGCCGGGTTCGTGGCACTGTTCCTGACCCCGCCGGGACGGCCCAAGTCCAAGAAGATCACGCCCAATCCGCAGCCCATCAGCAGGGACGCGCACTAGGCCCCGCTGTTCGTTCCGTACCTCCCCTACGAAGAGCCCCCGGCGCGCTGCCGGGGGCTCTTCGGGTGCGTACTGGGGTGTTCCGGGGTGTCAGTCGCTCTCCCGCAGGGAGTGCAGGTGCTCGCTCGACTTGCGGGCGAACTCGAGGGAGTCGACCGGATTGTCGTGCTCCGCCTGCCAGTGGTGGTAACGCCGGCCGATCGGGGTGCGGTTGGTCACCTCGGACAGGAACCGCCGGTAGTCGATGTCGCCGTCGCCCACGTCCACCATCCGGTAGCCGTCCCTGGCCGCCTCGTCGTGCTCGCCGTCCTTGACGTGGAACAACGGATACCGATGCGGCTGCTTCAGCACGTAGTCCAGCGGCTCGAACGGCGCGGGCGTGCCGTCGACGCGCTTGGAGAAACGGAACTGCGCGGCGTACGCCCAGTAGATGTCCATCTCCAGATACACCAGGTCCGGGTCGGTCTCGGCGAGCAGCACGTCGTAGAGCCGCACGTCGGGCCGGTCCGTCGCGAACGAGAACTCCTCGGCGTGGTTGTGCTGGTAGAACTTCATGCCGCGCTTCTTCGCCGCCGCGCCGTACGCGTTGAACTCCTCGGCGCAGCGCTTCCAGCCGTCGACGGTCGTGCCGTAACGCCAGGGGCCCGAGGCGGTGCCGATGTGCTGGAGGCCGAGGGCCTGCGCCTCGTCGAGGACCTTCTCCAGGTTCTGCGCGAAGGTGTACGCGTTCGGGTCGTCGGAGTAGTAACCGACGTGGCTGCCGATGGGGTTGAGGCCGTGGTCGGCAGCGAGGCTCTTGAGCTGGGCGAGGGTGATGGGGCCTGCGGTGCCCTGGGTGTAGCCGGCGAACTCGATCTCGTCGTAGCCGTACGCGCTCAACTTCTCGAAGACGGGGGCGAATCCGAGGGTGGAGACCTTGTCGCGGAGGCTGTAGAGCTGGATGCCGAGGCGGCCGGGCGGCAGGACGGGGCTGCCCGTGGCGCCGGCGGCCGTGGCCGGCGCGCCGCTCGACGAGGTGGCGGACGCGGTGCCGGCGGTCGCGCCGGCGAGGGCCGCGGCGGTGGCTCCCGCGGCGACGCCGAGCATGCCGCGGCGGCTGAGTCTGCGGGCGAGTTCGGGGTCGGACGCGGACGTGCGGGAGTAGCGGGGCATGCGGGAACTCCTCGTGGTCACGGGGCGTTGTCAGTGGTGTCTGGTTGAGTTGTTCTCAGCCGCCGATCAGCAGTGCAGACCGGCGAGTTGGAGCAGCAGCGACTTCACATCGGTGGCCCGGAGCGGGCCGGTGACAGCGCGGGGGGTGGAGCACAGGATGAGCGGACCGTCGTTCGGATCGTCGGGAAGGCGCCCATGGCTGCCGCGAATAGGTGAGGCGTCCAGCGGCACCACCGCCATGCGGTAGCGCATCCCGAGTTTCTTTCGGGCCAGCGCCTTCGCGGCCTTGACCTTCACATACGGGTCGAGGGGATCCATGAACAGCTCGACCGGGTCGTAGCCCGGCTTGCGGTGGATCTCCACAAGCTGCGCGAAGTCAGGTGCCCGTGCGTCGTCGAGCCAGTAGTAGTACGTGAACCAGGCGTCCGGCTCCGCGACGGCGACGAGTTCGCCGGCGCGCGGATGGTCGAGTCCGTACTCCTTCTTGCCCTCGTCGCCCAGGAGTTGATCGATTCCCGCCAGGCCTTGGAGTGCTTCACGAGCGGCGTCGAGATCTTCTGGGCGGCGGACGTACACATGGGCGATCTGGTGGTCGGCGACGGCGAAGGCACGGGACGCCATCGGGTCGAGGTACTCCATGCCGTCCTGGGTGTGGACCTCGAGGAGCCCTGCGCGGCGCAGGGCGCGGTTGATGTCGACGGTGCGGCTGACCTTGGTGATGCCGTACTCGGAGAGCGCGACGACGGTGCGGCCCTCGCGGGCGGCGTCGTCGAGGAGAGGGGCCAGGGTCTGGTCCAGGTCGGTGGCGGCCTTGTGGGAGCGCGGATCGTCGGGACCGTAGCGCTGCAGGTCGTAGTCGAGATGAGGGAGGTAGCAGAGCGCCAGGTCGGGGTTGCGGGTGTCGATGATGTGGCGGGTCGCGTCGACGATCCACTGCGAGGAGACGATGTCGGCGCCGGGGCCCCAGAAGTGGAAGAGGGGGAACGTGCCGAGTTTCTCGGTGAGTTCATCGTGCAGGGCCGGGGGCCGGGTGTAGCAGTCGGGTTCCTTGCGGCCGTCGGCGTAGTAGACGGGACGGGGGGTGACGGTGATGTCGGTGTCTGCGCCCATGGCGTACCACCAGCAGATGTTGGCGACGGTGTAGCCGGGGTGGGCGCGCCGTGCGGCGTCCCACAGTTTGTCGCCGGAGACGAGTCCGTTGTGCTGGCGCCACAGGAGTACGTCGCCGAGCTCGCGGAAGTACCAGCCGTTGCCGACGATGCCGTGCTCGGCGGGTGGGGCGCCGGTGAGGAACGTGGACTGGGCGGCGCAGGTCACCGCAGGCAGGACGGTGCCGAGTTCGGCTTTCGAGCCGTCCTCGGCGAGGGACTTGAGGCGCGGCATGTGGGCGAGGAGACGGGGGGTGAGGCCGACGACGTCCAGGACGAGCAGAGGGGTGGGCGCGGCTGTCGGGTCCGGCGCTTGCGTCATGGCAGTTCCTTGAGGCCGAGGTCGACGAGGAGATCGCGGGCGAGGGTGAGTTCGGCGGCGATGCCGTCGGCGAGCTGGCTGCGGGCGCGCGGCCGCAGCGCGGCGGGCAGGGCCTGCCAGGTGTAGGTCTCGACCTCCAGGTGGCGGGTGCGCGGATGGGCGCCGCCGACCAGGCGGGCGAGGGTTTCGCGGAGCACGGACAGGGTGGAGGTGAGCGGGGGCGCGGGCGCGGCGTGCAGGGGTACGTGGAAGTGGGCGCGCCAGGGGCCGGTTTCGGGCAGCGCGTCGCCGGAGAGGGCGGGGCCGAGGTCGTCGGTGCCGTGCAGCGTTCCGGCGGTGCGGGTGCGGGTCTGGTGCAGAAACCGGGGCTCGTCGAAGGCGGACAACGCCTCGCGGACTTCGGGTAGTTGGGGGTGTTCGGCGTGCAGGGCGGCGGACAGCTGGGCCTTGGGGACGGCTATGCCGGCCGTGTCCAGGGCGTCGAGAGCGGTGTGCGGATCTTCGAAGGAGGTGGCGAGATGACAGGTGTCGATGCAGATGCCGATGCGGTCGGGGGTGTGCGGGGGATCAAGTGGCTTCGGCGCGGCCTGAGTTGGGTGCGCCGCCTGGCGGGGGTGCGCCGCGGCGCCCGGTGCGCCCGCCGGGGCGGGCGTGGTGGTGGCGCGGCGGTGGAGCTCCTCGCGTACGGCGGTGAGCGGGGCGATGGCGTCTGCGGTGGTCTCGACGATGCAGCCGGGCTCGGGTTCGAGGCCGATGCGGATGGAGCGGCCGGTGAGCTCCTCCAGGGCGTCGAGCCGCTCGGCGAGGCTGACGAGGGCGTCGCGTGCGGTGGCGGCGTCCCGTTCGGTGAACGGGGTGCGCCAGGCAAGGGGAAGCGTGGAGATGCTGCCTTCCCTGACGTCGTCGGGCAGCAGCGCCGTGAGCAGCCTGGCCAGGTCGGTGGTGTGGGTCAGCCGTTCGGCGTCGGTCCAGTCCGGCTTGTAGACCCGGTACTTGACCTCGTCGGCGCCGAACCCCTCGTAGGGGAAGCCGTTGAGGGTGACCACTTCGAGGCCGCGCCGGTCGAGGTCGGCGCGGAGTTCGCGCAGGGCGGCCGGGTCGGAGGTCAAGGCGCGGGCGGCGTCGCGAGCCAGCCACAGACCGATGCCGAGCCGGTCCCGGCCGAGCCTGCGGCGGACCGGCTCGCAGTACTCGCGCAGCTGCGCGCGGACTCCGTCGAGGGTCTCGGCCGGGTGGACGTTGGTGCAGTACGCGAGGTGGACGACGGAGCCGTCGGGGTGCCGGAAGCGCATGGGTCACTCCCCTCCGCGCCGGATGGAGTTCCCTTCGTGTGTGGCACCTGTCTCCTTGCCCGGCGGGTCGAGGACGAGGCGGCCGCTGAGTCCGTAGAAGGTGACGGGGTTCTGCCACAGGACCTGGTCGACGTCGGCCTCGGAGAAGCCCGCCGCGAGCATGGCCTCGGCGACCTTGCGGGTCTTCAGGGGGTCGCTTCTGCCCCAGTCGGCGGCCGAGTTGACCAGCACCTTCTCGGGTCCGTAGGTCTGCAGCAGCGCCACCATGCGGACCTCGTCCATCTTGGTGTCGGGATAGACGGAGAAACCGAGCCAGCAGCCGGCGTCCTTGGCCTCCTTGACGGTCGTCTCGTTGAGGTGGTCGAGCAGGACCCACTGCGGGTCGAGCGCGGACTCGGCGACGACGTCCAGGGTGCGGCGCAGGCCGGCGAGCTTGTCGCGGTGCGGGGTGTGCACCAGCGCGGGCAGTTCGTGGTCGGCGGCGAGCTGCAGCTGGGCGGCCAGGGCCCGGTCCTCGGCCGGGGTCATGGAGTCGTAGCCGATCTCGCCGACGGCGACGACGCCGTCCTTGACGAGATAGCGCGAGAGTTGGTCGAGGACCGGCGTGCAGCGAGGGTCGTTGGCCTCTTTCGGGTTGAGGGCGATCGTGCAGTGGTGGGCGATGCCGTACTGCGCCGCGCGGAAGGGCTCCCAGCCGAGCAGGCCGTCGAAGTAGTCGTAGAAGGAGGCCGGGGACGTACGCGGCTGACCGAGCCAGAAGGCGGGCTCCACGACGGCCCGCACCCCTGCGGCGTACATGGCTTCGTAGTCGTCGGTGGTCCGGGAGGTCATGTGGATGTGCGGGTCGAAGATGCGCATCAGGACTCCTTGCAGGGTGCGTGGCCCTCGCCCGGGGCCTGGGTGAGGCCGAGGACACGGTGGAGATCGTCGGGGACGGGGCGGCCGGCGGCGGTGCGTTCGGCGGCGTAGTCGCCGAGCATGCGGGCGAGTTCGGCGTCGCCTCGGGCCCGTGTCCGCAGGGCGGCGACGGCGGCGACCGGGACGCCGATGAACAGGCACTTGAGGATCGCGTGCCGCCAGCCGTGGGCGTCGAGATGCTCGGCGGCGTACGGGCCGACGGCGGCGGCGACCAGGCGGGGGTCGTTGGTGCGCAGGGCGTCCTCGGTCAGGGGCAGGGCCTGCGGGCCGTGGACGAGAGGGGGCAAGGAGAGGAGGACGGCGCGACGTTCGTCGGCGGTGCCCTGCCGGTAGAGGCGGGTCACGGTGGCCAGGTCGGCCTGGGCGGCTTGCAGGAGCAGCACGCGCGCGGTGTCGGCGTGGGCGGCGCCGCAGCGACGCCCGGCCTCGGCGAAGCGCAACTCCCAGAGGGCCGGGGCTGGTTGCTGCTCCACGGAAGCCTCGTCGAGAGAGGCGGTGCCGGAGGTGGCGGCGGAGGACTTGGCGTGCTCGGCGGCCTGGTTCAGGGTCTTGTCGAGCCAGGCGCGGGCGGAGTCGTCCAGGGCGGCGCGGAGCTCGGCTGCGCTGTCGGTCACTTGGGTCCCCCTTGTCCTGGGACGGAGGTGAGAAGCGAGGGAGCGGGCGAGGGAGCAGGCGAGGCAGGGGGCGAGGAATCGGCCGAGGGTGCGGGGATGGAGTTCGCGGCGGTCGTGGCCCGGCGCAGGAAGTGGAGGGATTCTTCGGCGAGTTGAGGGCCGGCGTGGGAGTGGCGGGGCAGCTCCACGACGGTCAGGCCCTGGTAGCCGGTGGCGGCGAGGGCGTGGAGGACGGGCGGGAAGTCGATCTCGCCGGTACCGAAGGGAAGGTGCTCATGGACGCCGCGGCGCATGTCCTCGATCTGTACGTGCCGTAGCCACGGGGCTGCGGCGGCGACGCAGGCCGCCGGAGGCTCGGGCTCCAGGCACTGGCAGTGGCCGATGTCCAGGGTGAGGCCGAGGGCGGGCGGGTCGCCGAGGTCGTGGCGCAGGCGGTGGAAGTCGGCCAGGCGGGCGAGGAGATGGCCCGGCTCGGGTTCGACCGCGAGCGGTACGCCGGCCTCGGTGGCAGCGTCGACGACCGGCTCCATGGCCTCGGCGAGACGCTTCCAGCCGGACTCGGCGTCCGTGCCGGGCGGGAGGGTGCCGCTGAAGCAGTGCACGGCGTGGGCGCCCAGGTCGGCGGCGACCTGGACGGCCCGCAGGAGCAGCCGTACGCGCGCGGAGCGGCCGTCCGGGTCGGGGTCGAGCAGGGAGGGGCCGTGTTTCCGGCGGGCGTCCAGTACGTAGCGTGCGCCGGTCTCGACGGTGACCGAGAGGCCGAGTCGGTCGAGGCGGCGGCCGATGCGGCGGGTGCGTTCGACCAGGTCGGGGGCGAGGGGGTCGAGGTGCATGTGGTCGAGGGTCAGGCCGAGACCGTCGTAGCCGAGGTCGGCGAGGAGGGCGAGGGCGTCGTCGAGACGGAGGTCGGTGAGGCCGTTGGTGCCGTAGCCGAAGCGGAGGGTCATGTGGCGCTCACCTTCTTGCCGAGGCGGCGGGCTATCGGTGCGAGGGCGGCCGTGGCGAGGGCGGTTCCCAGGGAGCCGGCGCGCGCGGCGAGAGCGGACTGGAGGGGGATCATGGCGCGGATGCCGCCTCCGACGGCACGTTGGGTGAGCTGCGGAGAGGGGTTGAGGGTGGCGTGCAGCAGCGGGCGGGCGGCGGTGGCCACATACAGGGCGCCGAGCAGGTGGTGCGGGGAGACCCGGAGGGAGGCAGGTCCTGGCAGCCCCAATACGCCGGGGCCGGGCAGGCCGAGGGAGGCCGGCCCCGGCATACGGAACCCTCCGGCGCCGGGCAGGCGGTGGGAGGCGGGGCCAGAAGCAACTACCCGACCCAGAAGGGAGGTTGCCGCGAGGGCGGCGAGTGGGGTGAAGGAGGAGCCGCCCTGGGCCTCGCGGCGGGAGACGGTCGTGACCGCGAGGGTGTGGGCGGCGAGGACGCCGGAGGAGGGCAGGGCACGACGGACAGCTCCGGCGACACCACCGAAGCCGCCACCGCCACCGCCACCTGAACGCGCTCCCGCGCCGGCACCCGCACCCGGCGAAGCCACCCCCGCGGCCACACCGGAAGCCGCCACACCAGAACCAGCACCAGCACCAGCACCAGCACCAGCCCCGGCCCCCGAAGCCACAGCTCCCAGAAGCAGGTCCAGGCCGCGGGCGGTGGCCATGGCTGCCGGGCCTGCCGGGGTGTGTTTGAGCTTCAGGTCGTACGCCCAGACCGTGCCGGCGAGGAGGCCGGACACGGCGAGGGCAGGTCGGCCGGCGCGGGCGGCGAGGCCGAGGCCGGCGGCGGTCAGGGCCCCCGCGGCGGCGAGGGCGGCGCCGGGTGGGATGCGGCCGGAGGGCAGGGGGCGGTGCGGGCGTTCGAGGGCGTCCTCGTCCTGGTCGGCCCAGTCGTTGAGGGCCATACCGGCCTCGTAGAGACAGAGGGAGGAGCCGATGGCGGCGAGAGTGCGGGTGTTGGGGCGGACGCCGATGGCGGCGGCGCCGGCGAGGGCGTCGCCGGGGACGGTGAACAGGGCTGAGATGCGCAGGAGTTCGGCCCAGTCACGGGCACGCCCGAGGGACGACCGGCACGGCCGGCACCCGGAAGCCGACTCCCCGGCCCCCCGGGACACCTCGGACCCCTGAGAACTCTCGGACCCCTCGGACCCACAGGCCCCCTCAGAGCTCTCGGATCCACAGGCCCCCTCAGAGCCCTCGGGCCCGCAGGCCCCCTGAAGCCCCCGGCGCCTCACTGGGCCGCCCCGAGGCGCGAGGCGAAAGCCAGAAGCTCGGCGTACTGCTCGCCGAGGGCGGAGGTGTGGCCGTCGGGGTCCTTGAAGTAGAAGCCCAACTCCGGGCGTGGGCCGGTGAGTCCGAGGTCGGCGGCGCGGGCTAGGAGGCGGGCGAGGTCGAGGACGAGGGGTGCGGCGAGGGCCGAGTCGCAGCCCTGCCAGATGGTCTGGAGGACCATGCGGGAGCCGAGGAAGCCGTCGAAGGCGATGTGGTCCCAGGCGGTCTTCCAGTCGCCGAGGGCCGGTACGTCGTCGATGTGCACCTCGCCCTGGGGGGCGGTGCCGAGGACGTCGGCGAGGACGCGTTCCTTGCCCGCGTTCTTGGCCGCGGCGGCGGCCGGGTCGGCGAGGGCGGCGCCGTCGCCGCCGCCCAGGAGGTTCGTGCCGGACCAGGCGCGGACGTCGAGGGCGCGCTGCAGGAACATCGGCGCGAGCACGGCGCGGAGCAGGGTCTGGCCGGTCTTGCCGTCGCGCCCGGCCCAGGGCAATCCGGACGAGGCGGCGGCATCGGCGAGAGCAGGGTGGTGAAGACCCGTGGAAGGGGTGAAGTTGACGTACGGGCAGCCGGCGCGGAGTGCGGCCGCGGCGTACAGGGAGCTGGCGGGCAGGCGGGCGTCCCCGGGCGCGGGGTGCGGCTCGGTGGAGGCGACGTTGACGACCACGGTCCGGGCGAGGCCGCGGCGGCGGGTGAAGGTGCGGATGTCGTCGGCGAAGGCGGCGATCAGCTCGTCGTCGGACCGCGCGTCACCGTTCGCCGGCCCGCCGGGCCTGATCTCGGCGTCGGCGGCGGCGAGTTCGGCGTGCACAGCGGAGGGCAGTCCGTGCGGCAGGACTCCCCCGGCGGCGAGGTGTTCGGCGCGTTTGGGCAGCGGGCACTCCACGGTGTCGTGGCCGCCGAAGACGAGTGTGCCGAGGGGTGGGAGGCCGGCCTCGGCGAAGGGAGGTGTCTCGGTCACCATGCCGGTCGCCGGGTGGAGTCCGGCGGCCACCGCCGCACTGCCCGCGACCGCCGTGGTGGCGACCGAGCCGCGGGCGCCGATCAGCCAGACGCCGCAGGAGGGGACAGGAGTGGACGAAGGGGTCACGGCACAGCCTCCTTGGATGGGTGGAGACGACGGGCGGAGGTCCGGCGTCCCCCGCCCGCCGCCGTTCGACGGCCCGCGCCCGGGAGGGCGCGGGCGTGCACAACCGGAGCCGTCAGCCGCCGGACGCGGCGGACGAACCGGACGCCTCGGACGCGCCGGAACCGACCGGCTCTTCCGACGTGCCCGACTCCCCGGACGCGTCCGACTGCCCGGCGCCACCGGCCAGTTCCTTCACCCGGATGTCGCGGAACGACACGTCGTCCCCGTCTCCGTGGTTCTGGATGCCGATGTGCCCCTGGGTCAGGCTCCGTGCCGGATCGGTGTTCGTGTAGTCGTTGATCTTCACGCCGTTGAGCCAGATCTGCAGGTGCTCGCCCTCGACGCGGAGTTCGTACGTGTTCCACTCTCCCGGCGGGTTGAGGGCCTTGTCACGGGCCTCGATGTCGGCGGACTGGAATCCGTACACGGAACCCGTGGTCTTCTCGGGCACGTCGGTGGCGTCGATCTGGATCTCGTAGCCGTTGTTCACGGCCGACCAGGGGTCGTCGGAGGGCGGGAAGCCGATGAAGATCCCGGAGTTGTCGTCGCCGGCCGTCTTCCAGTCGAGCTTCAGGGAGTACGAGCCGAACTCCTCGGCCTCGTACCAGAGCATGCCCATGCCGCCGACGGTGGTGAGCGTGCCGTCCTTCAGTTCGAAGGAGCCGGGGCCTGCCTGTTTCCAGCCGTCCACGGAGGTGCCGTCGAAGAGCTTGGTGTAGCCCTGCTCGGGCCGGCAGTCGGCGTTCACCGCACCCGTGGCGTAGCGGATGCCGCCCAACAGGTGCTGTCGGAAGGCGGGTTCGGCGTACGACTCCTTGGTGTGGCCGCCGCCGGTGTAGAAGGAGCGCCCGGCTCGCCCTTCGGAGGGCGACTGGCACCAGGCGATGGGGTGGTCGCCGTTCATGGTGCCGCCGGTGTACGACGCCTCGTCGAGGGAGGCGAGGACGCGGGCGCGGTCGCGGGGGTTGGAGCGGTAGTTGTACCACTCGTCGGTGCGGTCCCAGGTGGGGCCGAGGTGGGCGGTCGCCGCGTGGGCGTGGTCCTCGACGTCGATCTGGGCGGGCTGTATGTGCGGGTGGGACTGGAAGTAGGCGCCCGCGAGTTCGCCGTAGAAGGGCCAGTCGTACTCGGTGTCGGCGGCGGCGTGGACGCCGACGTAGCCGCCGCCGTCCTTGACGTACTTCTCGAATGCGGACTGCTGTTCCGCGTCGAGGACGTCGCCCGTGGTGGAGAGCCAGACGACGGCGTCGTACTTGGCGAGGTTGCCGGGGGTGAAGGCGTCGGCGTCCTCGGTGGCGTCGACGGTGAAGCCGTTCGCGGCGCCGAGTTCCTTGACGGTGGCGATGCCCTCGGGGATGGAGTCGTGCCGGAAGCCGGCGGTCTTGGAGAAGACGAGGACGCTCTCGGTGTCCTTGCCGGGCTTGGCGGGCTTGCCCTTCTCGCCGGGTGCGGACGCTGCCGGTCCGGACACGCAGCCGATGAGCAGGGCGGCTGTCGCGGTCGCGGTGAGCAGTCGGGCTCGTGTGCGCATTGCGGTCACTCCCTTTCGCTGCTCGGTGGGTCAGCCGGTGGTGAAGGTGAAGTCGTCGATGTCGTAGAGCGCGCCGGTGCCCTCGCCCTTGAAGACCAGGTAGAGCGTGGTCGATTCGGCGGTGGCTCCGCTCAGGTCGGCGCTGACGTCGGCGTAGGTCTCCCAGCCGCCGGTCGGGTCGACCTTGGCGGTGCCGAGGAGTTTGCCGTCGGCGGCTCCGGCGCGGACTTCGAGGGTGCCGCCGGCTCCTGCGGAGGCGACGCGGGCGGTGATCTTGGTGGCGTTGCCGAGGACGTAGGGCTTGAAGGAGATCCAGTCGCCGTTGTCGACGTCGCCGACGGCCTTGCCGCCGTGGGCGGTGCCGTGGCTGACGACGTTCACGCCCTGGGAGTCGTCGAAGTGCTCGGCCTGCCGGTGCTTGGGCTGGACGACGTTCTGGGCGTGGGTGGTCAGCGCGGGCTGGCCGTTCGCGCCCTGGTCGGTGTATTCGGCGTCGAAGACCCCGAAGATGTTGGCGTTGGGGTCGTGCTCGCCGTCGGCGGAGGTCTGGATGGTGCCCTCGCAGCCGTTGGCGGAGGTCACGGGGTGGCCGTGGCTGTCGTGGCCGAGGATGTGCGTGACCTTGACCTTGGAGCAGTCGATCGTGCCGTCCTCCGAGTCGGTGACGGTGACCTTGAAGGGCACGGCGTCGCCGAAGGTGAACAGCTGCCCGTCGGCGGGCAGTTCGAGCTTGACGGTCGGGGCGGTGTTGCCGACGGTGATGTGGGCGCTGGCCGAGCCGGTGCGACCGGTCTTGTCCTTCGCGGTCACGGTCGCGGCGTAGACGCCGTTCTCCTCGAAGGTGTGGGCGGGGTTCTGCTCGGTGGACGTGCCGCCGTCGCCGAAGTCCCAGCTGTACGTGAGCTTGTCGCCGTCGGCGTCGGTGCCGGCGGCCTTGAACTGCACCTTCAGCGGGGTCTGGCCGCTGGTCACGTCGGCGTCGGCCTCGACGACGGGCGAGTGGCCGTCGGTGGCGTTCTCGATGCGGTAGAGCGCCGAGTGCTCGTCGCCGTTGAAGAAGCCGGTGCCGTAGTCGAGGACGTAGAGGGCGCCGTCGGGGCCGAAGTCCATGTCCATGACCTGGGTGCCGGTCCAGGGGAAGTCGTTGATGGACTGCACGGCGCCCGCGTCGTCCGCCGCGATCCGCTTGATCCAGCGGCGGCCGAACTCACCGGCGAAGAAGTTCCCGTCGTACGACTCGGGGAACTTGACCTGCGAGTCGGAGGCGGCGTCGTAGCGGTAGACGGGCCCGCCCATCGGGGACTCGGAGCCGGCGCCGAACTCCGGCACGGAACCGCCGTCGTACGGAATCCACGCTTCCTGGGCGGCGGGCAGGTCGGTGAGGCCGGTGTTGTGCGGCGACTCGTTCTTCGGGGCGGCGCAGTCGAAGGCCGAACCCGAGGTGCCGGTCGCGAAGTCGTAGTCGACGTAGGCGTCGTTCTTGCCGGTGCAGTAGGGCCAGCCGAAGTTGCCGGGCTTGGTCACGCGGGCGAACTCGACCTGGCCTGCCGGGCCGCGCTTGGGGTCGGCGGTGCCGGAGTCGGGGCCGTAGTCGCCGACGTAGACGGTGCCGGTGGGCTTGTCGACGCTCATGCGGAACGGGTTGCGGAAGCCCATCGCGTAGATCTCGGGGCGGGTCTTCTCGGTGCCCTTCGCGAAGAGGTTGCCGTCCGGGACGGTGTACGAGCCGTCGTCCGCGACCTTGATGCGGAGGATCTTGCCGCGCAGGTCGTCGGTGTTGCCGGAGGTGCGCTGCGCGTCGTAGGCGGGGTTGCGGTCGGCGCGCTCGTCGATGGGCGTGAAGCCGTCGGAGGCGAAGGGGTTGGAGTCGTCGCCGGTCGACAGGTAGAGGTTGCCGTCCTTGTCGAAGTCGATGTCGCCGCCGACGTGGCAGCAGATGCCGCGGCTGGCGGGGACGTCGAGAACCTTCTTCTCGCTGGCCGCGTCGAGGGTGCCGTCTTCGTTGAGGACGAAGCGGGAGAGCCGGTTCACGCCGTCGAACTTGGCGAAGTCCTCGGCGGTGCCCTCGTTGGGCGCGTCGCCGGACGGGGTGTCCAGGGGCGGGGCGTAGTAGAGGTAAATCGCTCTGTTCTGGGCGAAGTTCGGGTCGATGCCGACGCCCTGGAGGCCCTCTTCGTCGTGCGTGTAGACGGGAATCTTGCCGGCGACCTTCGTGGTGCCGTTGGCGTCGGTCAGGCGCAGGGTGCCGTCGCGGGAGGTGTGCAGGACCGAGCGGTCGGGGAGCACGTCGAGGGTCATCGGCTCGCCCATCTCGGGCTCGCCCTTGGCGAGGGTGACCTGCTGGAAGTCCTCGGCGGCGGGCTTGCCGCCCTTCTTCTGGGAGTCCTTCTCCTGAGAGCCCTTCTCCGCCACGGTTGCGGTGCCCGAGCTGGGCGCGTCCGGTACGGCGGTGGCGGGGGCGGCGAGGGTCAGCGAAGCGGTCGCCATGACGGCGCCGGTGAGCAGGGCGAGCGTCTTGCGCAGTCTGAGCCTGTCTCTGTGCACGAATGTCCTCCGGAATGCAGCCGGTGGTACCTGGCGTGTGCGATACGTGCGGTGCGCCGGGGTGCGCCGTCACCCCGGAGGGGCTCGTTTCCCTACGTCTCAGGGAAGGTAGCCATCTTCGTCCCCGATAGAAAGCCCTTGCACAGCACAAGAGTTGGACTTTCGCCTGGGGCTGGACAAAGTGGTCGTACGAGAGGGAGGGCCTATTCCCCGCTTCCGAAAGCCGCGTCGAACGAAGCCGTGGGCGGTTCGAAGTCGTAGGCCTTCAGGCGGGCCAGCGCCTCCGGCGCGCCCTGGAGGCGGTCCATGCCCGCGTCCTCCCACTCCACCGAGACCGGCCCTTCGTAGCCGATCGAGCGGAGCATCCGGAAGACGTCCTCCCAGGGCACGTCGCCGTGGCCGGCGGAGACGAAGTCCCAGCCGCGCCGCGGGTCGCCCCACGGCAGGTGCGAGCCGAGGCGCCCGTTACGGCCGTCGAGGCGGCGCCGGGCCTCCTTGCAGTCGACGTGGTAGATGCGGTCGCGGAAGTCGTAGAGGAAGTTGGTGGGGTCGAGGTCCTGCCAGACGAAATGCGAGGGGTCGAAGTTCAGGCCGAACGCGGGCCGGTGGTCGACCGCTTCCAGGGCCTGGGCCGTGGACCAGTAGTCGTACGCGATCTCGCTCGGGTGGACCTCGTGGGCGAAGCGGACGCCCTCCGCGTCGAAGACGTCGAGGATCGGGTTCCAGCGGTCGGCGAAGTCCTGGTAGCCGCGCTCGATCATGCCGGGCACGACAGGCGGGAACATCGCGACGAGATGCCAGATCGCCGAGCCGGTGAAGCCGACCACGGTGTCCACGCCGAACGCGGCCGCGGCGCGCGCGGTGTCGGCGATCTCCGCGGCGGCCCGCTGCCGTACGCCCTCCGCTTCGCCGTCGCCCCAGATGCGGGCGGGCAGGATCGCCCGGTGCCGTTCGTCGATGATCGCGTCGCAGACGGCCTGCCCGACGAGATGGTTGGAGATCGCCCAGCACTTCAGGCCGTACTTCTCCAGGAGCTGGTGGCGCCCCTTGACGTACGCGGGGTCGGCGAGGGCCTTGTCGACCTCGAAGTGGTCGCCCCAGCAGGCGAGTTCGAGGCCGTCGTAGCCGAAGTCGCGGGCGAGCCGGCAGACCTCCTCCAGGGGCAGGTCGGCCCACTGTCCGGTGAAGAGTGTGAAGGAGCGTGCCATCAGTACTCAAACCTCCAGTACGGGAACGGGGGTGTACGCGGAGTTCTTCGCCGCGCTCTCCTCCACCGCCGCGAGCACCCGCTGCACGCGCAGGCCGTCCGCGAAGGACGGCGCGGGCTCGGCGCCGTCGGCGATGGCGTGCACGAGGTCGCGGGCCTGGTGCACGAAGGTGTGCTCGTAGCCAAGGCCGTGCCCCGGCGGCCACCAGCCCTCCAGATACGGGTGGTCGGCCTCGGTGACGAGGATGCGGCGGAAGCCGGCCGAGGTCGCGGGCTCGGTGTCGTCGTGGAAGGACAGTTCGTTGAGCCGCTCCAGGTCGAAGGCCAACGAGCCCTTCTCGCCGTTGACTTCGAGCCGCAGCGCGTTCTTGCGCCCGGTGGCGAACCGGGTCGCCTCGAACGTGGCGAGCGCCCCGGAGCCGAGCCGCGCGGTGAACACGGCCGCGTCGTCCACGGTGACCTGCCCGCGCCCCGCTCCCCCAGCGCCCGCGAGGCCGGTGGACGCCCCGGCGAGCAGCGGCCGTTCCCGTACGAAGGTCTCGGTCATCGCGGAGACGCCGACGATGTGCTCGCCCGCGACGAACTGCGCGAGGTCCACGATGTGCGCACCGAGGTCGCCGAGCGCGCCCGAGCCCGCGTGCTCCCGCTCCAGGCGCCAGGTCAGCGGGAACTCCGGGTCGACCAGCCAGTCCTGCAGATAGACGACGCGGACGTGCCGGATACGGCCGATCCTGCCCTCGGCGATCATGCGGCGGGCGAGGGTCATCGCGGGCACCCGACGGTAGTTGAAGCCCACCATCGCCAACTGGCCGCGCGCCCGCGCCCGCCCCGCCGCATCGGCCATCGCCTCGGCCTCCTCCACGGAGTTGGCGAGCGGCTTCTCGCAGAGCACGTGCTTGCCCGCGTCCAGGGCGGCGATGGCGATCTCGGCGTGGCTGTCGCCGGGCGTGCAGACGTCGACGAGCTGCACGTCGTCGCGGTCGAGGAGGGCCCGCCAGTCGGTCTCAGCGTGGGACCAGCCGAGCCGGTCGGCGGCGGCCCGCACCGCGGCCCCGTCCCGGCCGCAGATCGCCGTCAGGTGCGGGGCGAGCGGCAGGTCGAAGACGCGGCCCACGGTGCGCCAGCCCTGGGAGTGCGCGGCGCCCATGAAGGCGTAGCCGACCATGCCCACGCCCAGTCGGGGCCGCGCGGCCCCGCTCCGCTCACCGGACTGCCCGGCCGAGGCACGCTCGGCCTCGGCACGCTCGGTCTCGCCCTGCTCCCCGTTGTGCTGCATACGGAATGCCTCCTCGTCGACGACGGTGGGGGGTGTGCCGGGTGTGCCCGGCGTGCTCAACCCTTGTTCCGGGCCGGTCACTTGAAGCCGGTGGGCAGGTACTGCTTCACGTTGTCCTTGGTGACGACGGCCGAGTAGAGGGTGATCGACGACGGGATCTCGAACTCCGCCATACCGCCGACGCCCTTGCCCTGGCCGAGCGCGCGGGCCAGGTCGATCGCCGAGGCGGCCATCGTCGGCGGGTAGAGGACGGTGGCCTTGAGGACGCCCTCGCCGGACTCGATGGCCTGCATCGCGGAGAGCGCGCCCGCCCCGCCGACCATGAAGAAGTCGTCCCGGCCCGCCTGCTCGATGGCGCGCAGCGCGCCCACGCCCTGGTCGTCGTCGTGGTTCCACAGGGCGTCGAAGTTCTTCTGCGCCTGCAGGAGTTGGGACATCTTGGCCTGCCCCGACTCGACGGTGAACTCGGCGGCCTGCCGCGCCACCTTCTCGATGTTCGGGTAGTTCTTCAGGGCGGCGTCGAAGCCCTCGGTGCGCTGCTTGGTGAGCTCCAGGTTGTCGAGCCCGGCCAGCTCCACGACCTTGGCGTTCTTCTTGTCCTTGAGCTGCTCGCCGATGTAGTGCCCGGCGTTGAGGCCCATGCCGTAGTTGTCGCCGCCGATCCAGCAGCGGTAGGCCTGCGGGTTGGCGAAGATCCGGTCGAGGTTGACGACGGGAATGCCGGCCCGCATCGCCTTGAGCCCGGCCTGCGTCATGGCCTTGCCGTCGGCGGGCAGGATGACGAGGACGTCGACCTTCTTGTTGATCAGGGTGTCGATCTGGCCGATCTGCGCGGCCGTGTCGTTGGAGCCCTCGGTGATCGCCAGGGTGACGTCCTTGTACTTCTTGGCGCGTTCCTTGGCGTTGACGTTGATGGCGTTGAGCCAGCCGTGGTCGGCCTGCGGCCCGGCGAAGCCGATGGTGACGGGCTTGCCCGGCTTGTCGTCGGCGACGGGGGCGTCGGCCGCCTGGCCGCCGCTGCCCTCCTTGGGCTCGTTGCTCGTACAGGCGGTGAGGAAGGCTCCGCCGGAGACGGCGGCTGCGCCGAAGAGGAGCCTTCTGCGGCTGGCGGCGGCTGACAGGCGTGGCGTTTCAGGCATGGCGGACCCTTCGCGTAAGGCCGGTGACAAGGGAAGTACGGGGTCAGGACGTACGGGTCGGTGCTGGTCGGCACGTACGGGTCAGGGCGTGGAGGTCGTCCGCCGCTGGACGAGGACCGCGGCGACGATGATCGCGCCCTTGGCGATCTGCTGGGTCGCGCTCTCCAGGTTGTTGAGCGCGAAGATGTTGGTGATCGTCGTGAAGATCAGCACGCCGAGCACGGAGCCCGTGATGGTGCCCCGACCACCGCTGAGCAGGGTGCCGCCGATGATCGCGGCGGCGATGGCGTCCAGCTCGTACAGATTGCCGTTGGTGTTCTGACCCGAGCCGGAGAGCACGATCAGGAGGAAGGCCGCGATGCCGCAGCAGAGGCCGGACAGCAGGTAGAGGTAGAGGCGCTGGCGGCGGACGTCGATGCCGGCGAGGCGGGCGGCCTCCGCGTTGCCGCCGACGGCGACGGTGCGGCGGCCGAACGTGGTCCGGTTGAGGAGCAGCCAGCCGATCACGGTGACGGCGGCGAAGACCAGGACGAGCGGCGGGACGCCGAGGAGGTACGCGTCGCGCTCGCCTAGGTCGAGGACGGACGGGATGGTCACCATCTGCGTCTTGCCCTCGGTGATCTGCAGGGCGAGCCCGCGCGCCGAGGCCAGCATGGCGAGCGTGGCGATGAACGGCACCATGCCGCCGTACGCGATGAGCAGTCCGTTGACGAGCCCGCAGCCCACGCCGACGATCACGGCGGTGAAGAGGACGCCCGCGAAGCCGTACTCCTGGGTGGCGACGGTCGTGGCCCACACGGAGGCGAGGGCGACGATCGCGCCGACGGACAGGTCGATGCCGCCGGAGGTGATCACGAAGGTCATGCCGACGGTGACGACGCCGATCACCGAGGCCTGGGTGAGGACCAGTTGCAGGTTTCCGGCGGCGAGGAACGCGTCCGGTTGGGTGAGTCCGCCGATCAGGGCTAGCGCGGCGAGGACGCCGATGAGGGACAGGGTGCGTACGTCGGCGCGGAAGATCCGGCCGCGCCAGGCTCCGCCGTCGCCGGAGGCGGACTTCCCGGAACCGGGACCGGGACCGGGACCGGTTCCGCCGCCGTCGAGCAGCGGCTGCGGTCCTTCCCGTCGTGCGGGTGTCGCGGGCTGCGTCATGAGGCCGGGCTCCCTTCCATGACGAGGTCGAGTACGCGGTGTTCGTCGAGTTCGCGCGCGGGCGCGGTGTGCACGACGCGGCCCTCGCGCAGGACGAGGACGCGGTCGGCGAGGCCGAGGACTTCGGGCACTTCGCTGGAGACGAGGAGCACGCCGAGCCCGTCGTCGGCGAGCCGCCGGATCACGGCGTACAGCTCGGCACGGGCGCCGACGTCCACGCCGCGCGTGGGCTCGTCGAGCAGCAGCACCCGGCAGCCGCGAAGGAGCCAGCGGGCGAGGACGGCCTTCTGCTGGTTGCCGCCGGAGAGGGTGCGCACGGGCGCGGCGGGCCGGTCGGGCTTGAGGGACAGCTCGCGGGTGGCGCGGCGGGCGGCGGTGAACTCGGCGCCCCGGTCGAGCCAACCGCCGTGGGAGAAGCGGGACATGGAGGAGACGGAGACGTTCCGGGTGATGGACTCCAGCATCAGCAGCGCCTGCGCCTTGCGCTCCTCGGGGGCGAGTCCGAGCCCGGCGCGCACGGCGGCCCGCACGCTCCCGGTCCGCAACGGCCGCCCGTCGACGAGCACTTGACCGGAATCGGGCTTGCGCGCCCCGTAGATCGTCTCCAGGATCTCGGACCGTCCGGAGCCGACGAGTCCGGCGAGGCCGACGATCTCACCGGGCCGCACCTCCAGGTCGACGGGCGCGAACTCCCCGGTCCTGGCCAGTCCTCGGACAGTCAACAGGGCTTCGCCGACCGGGAGTTGGACGGGCCGTTCGGGGAAGACGTACTCGACGTTGCGGCCGGTCATCAGGGCGACGACCTCGCGGGTCGGGGTGGACTTGGCGGGGAGCCCGCCGACGACGGCGCGGCCGTCCTTGAGGACGGTGACGCGGTCGCCGATGCGCCGGATCTCTTCGAGCCGGTGCGAGATGTAGACGACGGCGACACCTTCGGCGGTGAGGTCGGCGACGATCCGGAAGAGGTTGGCGACCTCGTCGGGGTCGAGCGCGGCGGACGGCTCGTCCATCACGATCAGCCGTACGTCGTGGGAGAGCGCCCGCGCCATGGAGACGATCTGCTGCTGCGCGGCGGAGAGTTCGCCGACGGCACGGGCCGGGTCGATCTCGGGGTGGCCGAGCCGACGCAGCAGCCCGGCGGCGGACTGCCGCGCCTCCCGGCCGCGTACGACGAATCCGGCGGCGGTGGGCTCATGGCCGAGGAAGACGTTCTCGGCGACGGACAGGCCCTCCACCAGGTCGAGTTCCTGGTAGATGGTGGCGATGCCGAGGCGCATGGCGGCGATCGGGGACTTGAGGGTGACGGTGTCGCCGCGCCAGGTGATGCGGCCGTCGTCGGGCTGGTGGGCGCCGGCGAGGACCTTGATGAGGGTGGACTTGCCGGCGCCGTTCTGCCCGAGCAGGCAGTGCACTTCACCGGCGCGCACCTCCAGGTCCACGCCGTCGAGCGCGCGGACGCCGGGGAAGGACTTGGTGATGCCGGACATCGTGAGGAGCGGTCGCTCGGGATCGGGCGGCGACGGTTCGGGCAGCGATGGTTCTGGTGCCATGGTGGTTCCCCTCGGCGAGTGCGGGGCCGGTTCAGGGCAAGCAGGGCAGAGCAGGGCAGGGCGCTGTGCTGGTGCGGTGTCGACATACGGCTTGCGGTGACGTGCGGGTCGTACGTACCGGCGGGTGTTTCTCGTACGTACCGGTCAGGCCGGTGAGAACAGGTGGTCGCTGATCAGGCGGGCGGCGCCGATGACTCCGGCGACGGGCCCCAACTCGCCCAGGACGATGGGGAGGTTGCCGGTCGCGAGGGGCAGCGACTGGCGGTAGACCTGGGTGCGGATCGCGGCGAGGAGGGTGTGCCCGAGTCCGGTCACGCCGCCGCCGATCACCACCAGGCCGGGGTTGAAGAAGCTGACGAGTCCGGCGATGACCTGGCCGGTGCGGTTGCCGCCCTCGCGGATGAGGTCGAGGGCGACGGGGTCACCGGCGGCCGCGGCCGCTGCCACGTCGACGGCGGTCAGGCTTCCGGCCGCTTCGAGGCGTCCGGCGAGTTCGGCCGAGCGGCCCTGGGTGGCGGCCTCCTCGGCGTCCCTGGCCAGGGCGGCGCCGCTGAAGTGCGCCTCCAGGCAGCCCTTGTTGCCGCAGGCGCAGGGGCGTCCGTCGGGTTCGACCTGGATGTGGCCGATGTCCCCGGCGGAGCCCGTCGTACCGCGGTAGACCTCGGCTCCGACGACGAGGCCGCAGCCGATGCCCGTACCGATCTTGACGCAGATGAAGTCGTCCACGGAGCGGGCGACTCCGGCGTGCTGTTCGCCCATGGCCATGAGGTTCACGTCGTTGTCGACCATGACCGGGCAGCCGAGGTCCTGGCTGAGCGCCTCGCGCACCGGGAAGCCGTCCCAGCCGGGCATGATCGGCGGGGCGACGGGCACGCCCTCGGGGAACCTGACGGGTCCGGGCACCCCGATGCCGCAGCCGTCGAAGCCCTCGGCGAGGCCGGAAGCCCTCAACTTGGCGGCCATGGCAAGGACTTGCTCGAAGACCGCCACCGGGCCCTCGCGTACGTCCATGGGCTGGTTGATGTGGCCGAGCACCTCCAGCTCGGCGTTGGTGACGGCCACGTCGACGGAGGTGGCGCCGATGTCGACGCCGAGGAAGCGGAGTTCGGGCGCGAGCCGGATGTTGTGCGAGCGCCGTCCGCCGCGGGATGCGGCGAGCCCGTCGGCGACGACCAGGCCGGTCTCCAGGAGCCGGTCCACCTCGACGGCCAGCTTCGACCGGGAGAGGTCGACCTGATCGCCCAGCTGGGCCCGGGAGTTGGGGCCGCCGTCGCGCAGCAGGCGGAGCAGTCGCGCCTGGTGCGCGTTCGCGGGTCGTGCCGTCATCCGTCTCACGCCGCCCCTCCCGCCGTCGACAGGCATCGCCGGTCACCGTCGGCCGTCGTCATCGGCCGCCGCCGCCCCTTCTTCGACCGCTGCGGGCCGCCGTCGGGGCTGGCTTTCGAGGGGAACGTAGCAGCGGCTGCCGGAGGCGGGAAGAAGTTGCGCAGGAATTACCCATGACTTTTTCCTGCGACAGGACAAAGCCGGGTCGGGGCTGGTCCGGGGCCCGGTCCGGGAGCCGGTTCGCGGGCCGGTGCGGGGGCGCGTCCGGGGACGGGGCCGGGGAGGGGCCTGTTCCGCCCCCTCGAACCCGGTCATTACGCTGCGGCGATGGGTGATGAGCAGCGACTGCGGATGGCCGAACTCGGTTCCGACGCGGCCTCGGCGATGCGGGTGGTGGCGCACTTCGACGCGCTCGCGGAGGGGGCGGCGTCCGAGGACTCAGGCGCCGAGCCTCCAGGCGCCGAGCCTCCAGGCGCCGAGCCTCCAGGCGCTGAGCCTCCAGGCGCTGAGCCTCCAGGCGCTGAGCCCTCGGACGCCGGCCCCGCGGACGCCGAGGCCGTGATCCGCTCGGCCGCGCTGCTCGCCGGGTGCGTGGTCGGCGCCCGCCGCCCTTCGGGCCGGGTCGTGCGGTACGACGGCCGGGGCGAGCCACAGCCAGAACCACCGCCAGGACCGCAGCCAGGACCGCAGCCGGGACCGCACTCGGCGGCGGCACCGGGCGGCGGCGACGGCACGGTATGGCTCGAACGTCCGGGCCCCGCACACGAATTGGACCCGGTGCTGCTCGACCGCCTGGCGCACACGCTGCGTGTCCTGGACGCCGGCCCGCCCGTGCCGCGCGCCGGTCTGCGGCTCGGCGACCCGGCCCTGGTCGAGGTGCTGCTCTCGGCGGAGGAGCGGCGGGCCGACCGGGTGCGGGCGGTCGAGCTGTCCGGCCTCGACCCGAGCCGGGACGTACGGGTCCTCGCGGTGTACGCGGACCGGGTGGGCCCGGTGGCCGAGCTGATCGCCCGGCTCTGCCCGGGTCCGCTGATCCGCTCGGCCCCGATCGGCAACCTGACGGCGGTCCTGACGCAGACCCCGTGCGACACCCGCCGCCTCTGCGACGAGCTGCACACCGCGCTCAGCGGCGACCTGTCCACACAGGGCGGCCCGGCGGCGGGCGCGGGCCCTGGGTGGGGATCGGCGAGCGGGTCGGGGTGTACGCGGCGCCGACGTCCTGGGCCCAGGCGCGGCGTGCGCTGCGCTTCGCCTCGTCCACGGTGCACGGCCGGCGGGCCGTGACGTACTCCGGGCTCGGCCCGCTCGACCTGCTCGCGGACATGCCGCTCGACCGGCTGCTCGCCGAGCGCGGCATCGCCCGTATCAACGCGCTCGCCTCCTCGTCCGCGGCGGGCGCGCAGGACGTGGACACCCTGGAGGCGTTCTGCGTGTACGGCTCGCTGCGCCGTACCGCCGCCGAACTGCACGTCCACCACAGCACGGTGGCGAGCAGGCTGCTGCGCGTGGAGCGGGAGATGGGCTGGGATCTGGGCAGCTCGATCGACCGCTTCATGGCGACGCTGATCCTGATGCTGCGGCGTATGGCGCTGTCTTCGGGGGAGCTGGGGGCGGGGTAGCGGGCGGGTGGGCCGATGAGCGGCGGACGAGGGGGCTCAGACGGGCGTCGGCCGGGAGAGCGGATCGCCCGACACCTGTCTGCTGCGCGGCGCGGAAGGGGCCGAGCACAATCGTCCGGACACGGCAGAAAGGGCCCCACCATGACCACCACACCCACGACTCCCGTCATCGACCCCCGGCGCACCTGGTCCCTCGTGGAGGAACGCCTCGCCGCCACCACGAACGAGCGGCACCGGGTCGTGCTGAGTGTGGTCCTGGAACACATGAAGGCCGAGGCCGCGGCCGACCTGGACGGCCTGATGGCGACGCTGTCGCCCGAGCCCGACTACCACTTCTGGACCGGCGGCAAGGACTTCGGCCCGAAGACGACGGAGGGGGTGCGCACGTACTACGCGAACTTCGTCGCCTCGAACACGAACGTCCTGGAGTACGAGATGGAGCGCCTCGTGGTCGACGACCACTGCCTCGTCACGGAGGGCCTGCTGAAGCAGATCTATCCCGGGGCGTACGCGGCTGCGCACGGCTTTCCCGTCGACGACGAGTCGGCGGACTATCTGATCGTGAATCGTCAGTTGCTGCTGTGGCCGGTGGATGCGGAGGGGCGCATCCAGGGTGAGGACTCCTACAGCTCGGGTCCGGTGAGCATCACGAAGCTGACGTTCGACCAACTCCCGCAGGGGTACGTGGAGTTGGTCCACGCGCACTGATCCTTCCCCACCCCGCCCCTTCCCGAAAGCCTCCGGCGGTGTTCGTTCGGCTTTCCCGCCGTCGTGGCTGGTCGCGCAGTTCCCCGCGCCCCTTAAAAACCAGGCCTGTCGGGGCTGAATCCAGCCCCTCCGGCGTTTGAGATGGGGGTCCCCCTGCTCGAGCGAAGCCGAGAGCTTGGGGGAGGGGGTCCGGGGGCTGGCCCCCGATGCCGTATGCGGCCACGCGGCGGCAGCCGCATATCGGACACAGCCGGGAAGGGGCGGGGAGGGGATCCAAAAAGCCCGAAGGGCTAGCCCTCGGTCGCTCGGGGGGCGCGGGTGCGTTCGTGGTACGTGGCACGCGTGTGCTCCGTATGCGCCCGCATCACCCGAGTCGCCCGCTCCTCGTCCCGCTCGCTGATCGCCGCGATCAACTCCCGGTGCTCGATCCACGACTGCTCACCACGCTGCCGCGCCACCGGCGTGTAGTACCAGCGCACCCGCCGGTCCACCTGCCCCGCGAGCTCCGCGAGGACGAGGTTGCCGGCCAGCTCCATCACCTTGGCGTGGAACGCCGCGTTGGCCGCGACGACCTTGTCCACCTCGCCGTCGGCGACGGCCTGTTCGCCGCCCGCGCAGAGCTCCTCGAGCGCGGCGATGCCCGCCGAGTTGGCGTTGGCCGCGGCGAGCCGGGCGGCCTCGGCCTCCAACAGCGTGCGGACCGTGAGGAGTTGATCGGCCTCCGCCTCCGTCGGCTCGTGCACGAACGCGCCCTGCGCGGGCCGCAGATCGACCCAGCCCTCGGTGTTGAGCCGCTGCAGCGCCTCGCGCACCGGCTGCCTCGACACCCCGAGGTGCCCGGCGAGTTCGCTCTCGACCAGGTGCTGGCCGGGGCGCAGGGCGCGGGTGGTGATGAGTTCGAGCAGCGCTTCGTAGACCCGCTCGCGCAGCGGGCCCGGCCGCTCCAGTTTCGGCACGGCACCGTGCGGCAGTCCTGTGGACAACATCGCGGTCCCCCTCGTCGCTCAGGAGCGACCGCCACAGACGCAGCCGCCGCTACTCACGTTGGCTATCGTCTACAGTCTACCGAGCACAATGGCCAGTACACAGGGGAGTCGGGCTCGTCACAGTGGCCGAATCCGGCCGTTACGGGCAGCGCACGACCTGTCCGGCGTACGACAGGTTCCCACCGAAGCCGAAGAGCAGCACCGGCGCCCCGTGCGGGATCTCGCGCCGCTCGACCAGCTTGGACAGGGCCAGCGGGATGCTCGCGGCCGAGGTGTTGCCGGACTCCACGACATCCCGGGCGACGACGGCGTTGACGGCCCCGATGCGCTCGGCGACGGGCTCGATGATGCGCAGGTTGGCCTGGTGCAGGACGACCGCGGCGAGGTCCTCGGGGCGGAGGCCGGCGCGCTCGCACACCTTGCGGGCGATGGGCGGGAGTTGAGTGGTCGCCCAGCGGTAGACGCTCTGCCCCTCCTGCGCGAAGACGGGCGGCGTGCCCTCGATCCGGACGGCGTGCCCCATCTCCGGCACCGAGCCCCACAGCACGGGGCCGATGCCGGCCTCCTCGCCGTCCGGCACGGCCTCCACGACGGCGGCGCCCGCACCGTCACCGACCAGGACGCAGGTCGTACGGTCGCTCCAGTCCGTGACCTCGGACATCTTGTCGGCGCCGATGACGAGCGCGCGGGTCGCCGAACCGGCGCGGATCGCGTGGTCGGCGGTGGCCAGGGCGTGCGGGAACCCGGCGCAGACCACGTTCAGGTCGAGCACGGCGGGCGAGGGCATGCCGAGGCGGGCGGCGACGCGGGCCGCGGTGTTCGGGGAGCGGTCCACGGCGGTGGAGGTGGCGACGACGACTAGGTCGATCTCCTCGGCGGTGCGGCCCGCGGCGGCGAGAGCCTTGGCGGCGGCCTGCGCGGCGAGCGCGTCGACCGGCTCCTCGGGGCCCGCGATGTGCCGGGTGCGGATGCCGACGCGGCTGCTGATCCACTCGTCGCTGGTGTCGACGAGCTTGGCCACGTCTGCGTTCGTGAGCACCTTCGCGGGCTGGTGGTGGCCGACCGCGGTGATACGCGTGCCGTTCGTGCCGTACATGGTGCGGGGCCTCTCCGACGCCGGGGTGCTGAACAGGAGGCCCAGTCTTGTTAGCGACTCACGGGTACGACGGCACGCAAGGTGACAGTTTTCGGCCGCAGTCATTGGAGCTTTCACACCATTGCCGCACGTGGACTGCCCGTCGAGCCGCCACTCCCCCTGCCGAACAGCCTCGGGGCTACGCCCCGGACCCCGGTCGTTGTTCGGCTGCCCGCTACGTCGTGGCTGGTCGCGCAGTTCCCCGCGCCCCTATCGGGGCCCCACCTCAGCCCGAATCCAGCCCCTCCGGCGTTTGAGGAGCGGGGTCTGGGGCGGAGCCCCAGTTCGGGAAGGGGCGGGGTGGGGAAAAGCTCAGCGGAGCCGGCGTGCCCTCAGCACCACGTCCTCGTGGTGGTGGGCCCCCGCCCCGCCCTCGATCACCCGCGGCCGCCGCTCGGAGACCTGGACCTCCCAGTCCACACCGAGGAGCGCCGCGACCGTGTCCGGCAGGACATAGTCGGCCGGGTCGAAGCCCGCCTCCCGGGCGTGCTCCGGGTCCACGACATGGTGGACGACGAGCAGCACGCCCCCGGCCGCGACTGCGGAGAGGAGCGCACGCTCGGCCGCCCCCTCCGGCGTACGCAGCAGCGCCGGGTACTGGGCGGAGACCAGGTCGTACGAGCCGGACGGCAGCGCCGCCTCGGTCAGTTCGGCGTGCACCCAGCGCACCGGGACCCCCGCGTCCGCCGCGTGCACGGCCGCCCGGTCGAGGGCCACGCCGGAGACCTCGACCGCGGTCACGTCCCAGCCGCCGCGGGCGAGCCAGATCGCGTCCGCGCCCTCGCCGCAGCCGACGTCGAGGGCGCGGCCGGGGGTGAGCCCGGCGACCTCGGCGACGAGCGCGCCGTTGGGCCGGCCGCTCCACAGTTGCTGTCGGTCGGCGTACCTGTCGTCCCACTCGGCCCGCACCCCGGGGTCGCCGAGGTAGCCGTCGGGGGTCTCGGACGCGGGCGTTCCCGCTGCGATGTCGTCGGTCATGGGGCCACCGTGCCCCGGCCTCCCCCGCCGCACCCAGAAAACTTGCCGGTACGGCAAAAGCCCGGCCCGCCGCGGCCCGCCGCGGCTCACCCGGTGAACAGCTGGGTCGCCTTCCGTACGAGTTCGTAGAGCCCGTACGCGAGCGGAAGCCCCACCCACAGCCAGGCGAAGGCGGTCAGGGCGCGGCGGTCAGGCCTTGCGTCGGGGCGCAGCATCGGGTTCCTTCCCGGGGGCGGGGACGGGGGCGGGCCCGGCTCCTGCCGGTGCGTGGTGGTGGCGGGCGTGGACGGGCCGGATCAGCTCGTTCGCGGCGAAGCCGACGAGCAGCAGGCCGATCATCACCGTGAACGAGAGCCCGTACAGGCCGGGGCCGCTCTTGCCCGCGGCCTCCTGCGAGTCGGCGACATGGTTGACGATCAGCGGGCCGAGCACGCCGGCCGTGGACCAGGCGGTGAGCAGCCGGCCGTGGATGGCGCCGACCTCGTACGTGCCGAACAGGTCCTTCAAGTACGCCGGGACGGTGGCGAAGCCGCCGCCGTAGAAGGAGAGGATCACCAGGGCGCAGCAGATGAACAGCGGCTTGGAGGCGTCGCCGAACTGGGCGATGAGGAGGTACATGAGCGCGCCGACGCCGAGGTAGAGCCGGTACACGTTCTTGCGGCCGATGAGGTCGGAGGTGGAGGACCAGCCGAGGCGGCCTGCCATGTTGGCGGCGGAGAGCAGCGCGACGAAGCCGGCCGCTGCGGGGACGGAGACCGGGGTCGGGGTGTCGGCGAAGAAGTCCGTGATCATCGGGGCGGCCTTCTCCAGGATGCCGATCCCCGCGGTGACGTTCATGCAGAGGACGAGCCACAGCAGCCAGAACTGGGGCGTACGGAGGGCCTGCCGGGCGGAGACCTGCGGGCCCGCGGGCACGGCGCCCCGCTCCCCCGCCGAAGCACCCCGCTCCCCCGCCTCGGCGACGGCCCCGGCCGGGACGCGGACGAGCAGCACGCCGAGCGTCATGAACACCGCGTACGTCACGCCGTGCACGAGGAACGCGAGGGCGATGCCGCCGCTGTCCGTGCCGAAGGACGCCAGCATCTGCGAGGACCAGGGCGAGGCGATGAGCGCGCCGCCGCCGAAGCCCATGATGGCGATGCCGGTGGCCATGCCGGGCCGGTCCGGGAACCACTTGATGAGCGTGGAGACGGGCGAGATGTAGCCGATGCCGAGCCCGATGCCGCCGACGAAGCCGTAGCCGAACACGATCAGCCAGTACTGCTCGGTGACGGCGCCGAGCGCGGCGAGCAGGAACCCGGAGGAGAAGCAGCACAGCGCGACCGTCATCGCCCAGCGCGGGCCGTTGCGTTCGACGAGGGTGCCGCCGAACGCGGCGGAGAGGCCGAGCATCACGATGCCGAGCTGGAAGGGCAGCGCGCTCTGGGTGCCGGAGAGGCCGAGGGCCGATTCGAGCGGCGGCTTGAACACACTCCAGGCGTAGGCCTGTCCGATGGAGAGGTGCACGGAGAGCGCGGCCGGCGGCACCAGCCAGCGGCTCCATCCCGGCGGGGCGAGAGGCGGGGTGGTCATGGTCGCGAACTCTAGGAACGCCGCAGGGCAGTTGGGAAGAGCGCGAACGACGTTCGGTCCGCCGACAACGGCGTTCAGGGGCTCGGGACGTGTCCGTGAAGGCGCCGGGTCAACGCTCGGCAAGGTGCTGCGCGAACCCTTGCCGCCCCAACCCCCATACTGTAGACAATATTTCGTCGACACCGTGCGACTCCCTTGAAGCGCTCCCGGTGCTTCAACTCCTCGGTCCCCTCAACCGACAGGAGCCACACCGTGAAAGTCGCAGTTCTCGGCGCCGGAGCGATCGGCGCCTACGTCGGGGCCGCGCTGCACCGCGCCGGCGCCGATGTCCATCTCATCGCCCGTGGACCGCACTTGGCGGCCATGAGGCAGCACGGAGTGCGTGTGCTCAGCCCTCGCGGCGACTTCACCGCGCGGCCGCACTGCACCGACGACCCGGCCGAGATCGGCCCGGTCGACCATGTCTTCCTGGGCCTGAAGGCGACCTCGTACGCGGCGTGCGGGCCGCTCGTGGCGCCTCTGCTCCAGGAGCACACCAGCGTGATCGCCGCCCAGAACGGCATCCCCTGGTGGTACTTCCACCGGCACGGCGGGCCGCACGACGGGCACCGCGTCGAGAGCGTCGACCCCGGCGGCTCGGTCAGCGCGGTGCTCGCCCCGCAGCGGGCCGTCGGCTGCGTGGTGTACGCGGCGACGGAGCTCGAAGGGCCGGGCGTCGTACGGCACTTGGAGGGCACCCGGTTCTCGATCGGCGAGCCCGACCGGTCCGTGTCCAAGCGCTGCCTGGAGTTCAGCGAGGCCATGCAGGCGGGCGGCCTGAAGTGCCCGGTCGAGCCCGAGCTGCGCGAGGACATCTGGATCAAGCTCCTCGGCAATATCTCGTTCAATCCGATCAGCGCCCTGACCAGGGCCACCATGCGGCAGATGTGTCTGCACGGCACGACCCGCGAGGTGATCGAGCAGATGATGCAGGAGACCCTGGCCGTCGCGCACACGCTGGGCTGCCGGCCCGGCATCTCGGTGGAGAAGCGCATCGCGGGCGCCGAACGCGTCGGCGACCACCGCACCTCCACGCTCCAGGACCTGGAGAAGGGCAAGCCCCTGGAGCTGGACGTGCTGCTCGCCGCCGTCGTCGAACTCGCGGGCGTCAGCGGCGTCCCGGTGCCCACGCTCCGTACCGTGCACGCGCTCTCCGACCTGCTCGCCCACCAGACCGCCCCGCCGACAAGGAGCGCGGCATGACACCACCACCGGCACCACCGCCGGCACCACCACCGTCGGCACCACCACCAGGAGGGGGCAACGGCCGTACGCGGAATGGGGGTTCACGCAAGCGGGACCGCGCCCCGAAGACGTACACGCGGCTCACCCAGCCCCTGGTCCGTGACGTGAAGGGCGGGCCGCTGCGGCCCGCCACCTGGGACGAGGCGCTCGCGAAGGCCGCCGAAGGGTTCCGCCAGGCGCGCGTGCAGCACGGACCGGACGCGTTCGCGATGCTGTCCTGCGCCCGCGCGACCAATGAGATGAACTACGTGGCGCAGAAGTTCACGCGGGTCGTCATGGGCACCAACAACGTGGACTCCTGCAACCGCACCTGCCACGCGCCCAGCGTGGCCGGACTCTCCGCCGTCTTCGGCTCGGGCGGCGGCACCTCCTCGTACGAGGAGGTCGAGCACACCGACCTGATCGTGATGTGGGGCTCCAACGCCCGCTTCGCGCACCCGACCTTCTTCCAGCACGTGCTGCGGGGGATACGGAACGGGGCGCGGATGTACGCCGTCGACCCGCGCCGTACCTCCACCGCCGAGTGGGCCGAGTCCTGGCTGGGTCCGAACGTCGGCACCGACATCCCGCTCGCGCACGCCGTGGCCCGCGAGATCATCCACGCGGGCCTGCACAACGAGGCGTTCATCGAGCGTGCCACCAGCGGCTTCGAGGAGTACCGAGCCCTCGTCGAACCCTGGACGCCGTCCCTCGCCGAGAAGGTCACCGGAGTGCCGGCCGCCGCGATCCGCGACCTCGCGCACGCCTACGCGACGGCTGAACGCGCCCAACTCTGCTGGACGTTGGGCATCACCGAGCACCACAACGGCACCGACAACGTCCGCGCCCTGATCAACCTGTCACTGCTCACCGGCCACGTCGGCAGGTACGGCGCGGGCGTGCAGCCGCTGCGCGGGCAGAACAACGTGCAGGGCGGCGGCGACATGGGCGCCATCCCCAACCGGCTGCCCGGCTTCGAGTCCGCCGTCGACCGTCTGGGAGCCTACGCATGACCGCCATTCCGCTGCAGCCGCCGCGTCGTCTCGTGGAGTTCACGCTCGACGACGAACCGGTACGGGTCCCCGAGGGGTCCACCGTCCTGGACGCCTGCCGGGCCGCGGGCAAGGACGTGCCGACGCTCTGCCAGGGCGACACGCTCACCCCGAAGAACGCCTGCCGGGTGTGTGTCGTCGAGGTCGAGGGGGCGCGCACCCTCGCCCCGGCCTGTTCCCGCAAGGCGGAGCCGGGCATGGAGGTGCGTACGGACACGGAGCGGGCCCGGCACAGCCGCAAGCTGGTTCTCGAACTGCTCGCGTCCTCCGTCGACCTGTCGACCACGCCGCGCGTCGAGGAGTGGCTGCAGGAGTACGACGCGAAGCCCGACCGCTTCGGCCCGGACGCGGCCCGCCTGAACGAGTCCCCGAAGGTCGACAACGACCTGTACGTACGCGACTACGACAAGTGCATCCTCTGCTACAAGTGCGTGGACGCCTGTGGCGAGCAGTGGCAGAACACCTTCGCCATCGCGGTCGCCGGGCGCGGCTTCGACGCCCGGATCGCCGTCGAGCACGATGCCCCGCTCACCGACTCCGCCTGTGTGTACTGCGGCAACTGCATCGAGGTGTGCCCGACGGGCGCGCTCAGCTTCAAGAGCGAGTTCGACATGCGGGAGGCCGGTACGTGGGACGAGTCGGCGCAGACGGAGACGACCACGGTGTGCGCGTACTGCGGTGTGGGCTGCAACCTGACGCTGCACGTGCAGGACAATGAGTTCGTCAAGGTCACCTCGCCGCACGACAACCCGGTGACCCACGGCAACCTCTGCATCAAGGGCCGCTTCGGCTACCGACACGTACAGAACCGGGACTGATCACCTCATGGGACGCGTCACCGAGCGACGCCGCGTCATCCGTGTCCGGGACGGGGCGGTCTCCACCCGCCCGGACACGCTGGTCGCGGAGGAGCCGCTGGAAATCCGCCTCAACGGCAAGCCCCTCGCCATCACGATGCGCACGCCGGGCGACGATTTCGCGCTCGCCGCCGGGTTCCTGGTGAGCGAGGGCGTGCTCGGCTCGGCGGAGGAGCTGCGCTCGATCGTGTACTGCGCGGGCGCTCAGGCCGACGGCTCGAACACCTACAACGTGGTGGACGTCTCCACGGCCCCCGGTGTCGTGCTCCCCGACATCACCCTCGAACGGAACGTCTACACCACGTCGTCCTGCGGTTTGTGCGGCAAGGCCAGCCTGGACGCGGTGCGTACGACGGCGCGTTGGCCCATCGACGACGCGACCGGTACGGACCACGGGAACGGCAGCGCTCCCCCGTTCCGTATCGACCCCGAACTGCTCGCCGTCCTCCCCGACCGGCTGCGGGCGGCCCAGCGGGTCTTCGACCGGACCGGGGGCCTGCACGCGGCGGCGCTGTTCACAGGGGACGGCGAACTGCTCGACGTGCGGGAGGACGTGGGGCGGCACAACGCGGTCGACAAGCTGGTCGGCCGCGCCCTGCAGGACGGCCGGCTTCCGCTGGCCCGCACGATCCTGCTCGTGTCCGGGCGCGCGTCCTTCGAGCTGGCGCAGAAGGCGGTGATGGCGGGCATCCCGATGCTCGCCGCGGTCTCCGCACCGTCCTCTCTCGCCGTGGACCTGGCGGCCGAGTCGGGGCTCACCCTGGTGGGCTTCCTGCGCGGTACGTCCATGAACGTGTACGCGGGCGACCATCGCATTGCCCTGCAGGCCACGGCCGGTCAGGGCTGACGCGAGCGCCCGCCTACGCGGCGGCGGGGTCCCGGCCGGTGAGGAGCGCCCCCTGCGCCGGCCGGGCCCGGCGTGCACGTCCGTCCGGATACGCGGGTTTATCCGGATGCGCGGGGGCGGTGGCCGTACGTAAGGTCATCGCCCGTGGAACCGCTCTCCGAAAAACAGATCCGCTCGTCCTTCGTGAACTGCACCAAGGGCGAGGCGGCCCGCCTCAAGCTGCCCCTCTACTTCGCCGAACTCCCGTGGGCCGACCTGGACTTCCTCGGCTGGGTCGACCCGGGCGCCCCGCTCCGCGCCCACCTGGTGGTGCCGCGCGGCGCGGACGAGGCTCCGCTCGGGATCTCGCTGCGGGTGCCGTCGGTCAACCGCACGAGCGCGGTGAAGTCCAGCCTCTGCCAGATCTGCCTGACGGCCCACGCCTCCTCGGGCGTCACGCTCCTCGCCGCCCCGCTCGCGGGCGCCCGCGGCCGCGAGGGCAACACGGTCGGCACGTACATCTGCGCCGACCTGGCCTGCCCCCTGTACGTACGCGGCAAGCGCGAACCGAAACTCCGGACGACGCGCTACGAGGAGTCCCTGACCTTGGAGGAACGCCTCCACCGAATGAACACCAACCTGTCCGGCTTCACGACTCGAGTCCTGGCGGGCTGACCCTTTCTCCTCCCCACCCCGCCCCTTCCCGGCTGTGCCTGATATGCGGCTGCCGCCGCGTGGCTGCGGCGCTTCGGGGGCCAGCCCCCGGACCCCCCCAAGCTCTCGGCTGCGCTCGAGCAGGGGGGACCCCCATCTCAAACGCCGGAGGGGCTGGATTTCTGCGGGGCCCCGACAGGTGCGCGGGGCTATGACATCTGCGGCTCTGCCGCATGGGCACGACCAACCACGACGGCGCGCCAGGCGAAGGACGACCGAGGGCGGGGCGTGCCCCTATAGGGGCACGGGGCTGTGACATAAGCGGCTCCGCCGCGTGGGCGCGACCAGCCACAACGGCGCAGCAGCCGAACAACGACCGGGGCGGCACCTCAAGGGGCACGGGGAACTTCGCGACAGCCGAACGACGGCCAGGGCAACACCAAGGGGCGCGGGGAACTGCGCGACCAACCACGACGGCGCGGCAGCCAAACAACAACCAGGGGCGGCACCTCAAGGGGCGCGGGGCTGTGACATAAGCGGCTCCGCCGCGTGGGCGCGAGCAACCACGACGGCGCAGCAGCCGAACGAACCACCGGGGGCGGGGGGCGAAGCCCCGAGAGCGGGGACCGGGGGCGGCAGCCCCGGAGCGGGGGGCAGGGGGCGCGGCCCCCGGAGCTGTCCGCTGAGGACTTTCGGGAAGGGGCGGGGAGGGGAGAAGCAACAGCACCCCGATCCCCCGCGCACGACTTCTTGTCGACGCCTCCCACCCCAAGTACCGTCTGTGACCCGGACATTGGACGTGGGATGTCCGGATGACGTGAGATGACGTGAGATCAGACACCGCCAGGACCGCTCGAAGGGCAGGTCTCAGCATGCCGTCCGGACTCCGCACACGACTCCGCACAAGACTCCGAAGAGCACGTCCCAGAAGGGCCTTACGCCCCCTCCTCGCCACCCTCACCGCCGCCACCCTCGCAGCAGCAGCCCCCCTCACCGCACCCGGCGCCCAAGCCGCCCCCGAGCAGGCGGACTTCTCGCAGCAGGTCCTCTTCAAGGCCTCCCAGGACCCGGGCTACGCCTGCTACCGCATCCCCGCCGTCGTACAGACAAAAGCAGGCACCCTGCTCGCGTTCGCCGAGGGCCGGGTCAACGACTGCACGGACGCCGGCGACATCGACCTCGTCGTCAAACGCTCCACGGACGGCGGCCGCACCTGGGGCCCGCTGCAGGTCGTCAACGAGGGCGCGGGCGACACGCACGGCAACCCCGCGCCGATGGTGGACCGCGAGACCGGCCGCATCCTGCTCGCCGAGACCTGGAACCCGGGCAAGCCCGGCGGCGGCAACTGCGACGTGCCGTGCGAGCGCACCCCGCACCTGCAGTACAGCGACGACGACGGCCGTACCTGGTCGAAGCCGCGCGACCTGAGCGACCAGATCCTGCCCGCCGACTGGAACTCCTGGTACGCGACGGGCCCGGTGCACGGCATCCAGCTGGAGCGCGGACCGCACGCGGGCCGCCTGGTCTTCGGCGTCAACACCGAGACGTGGAACGGCAGTCGGGTCACCGCCAACCACGCCGCCCTGATCACCAGCGACGACGGCGGCGACACCTGGAAGGTGGGCGCGACCGACTCCTGGCCCATCGCCGAGGACGGCACGTTCCGCCAGAAGCCCTCCGAGGTGACGCTCACCGAGCGCGGCGACGGCGAGATCTACGTCAGCGGGCGCGAGCAGGACGGCACCGATCTGGGCCACCGCAGCCACGCGGTGAGCCGGGACGGCGGCGCGAGCTTCGACGGCAAGTTCCGCGCGATCCCGGACCTGTACGCGCCCCAAGTGCAGTGCGCCACCGTCGGGTTGGCGAGCCGCATGCTGCTGTCCTGCCCGGCCGACCCGGACCGGCGGCGCACGATGATGGTGCGCTCCTCGTACGACGGGGGCCGCACCTGGGACAGCGTGGACCGCGGCACGGTCGTGTCCACGGACTGGTCCGGCTACTCCGACCTGGTGGCCATCGAGGGCGCGGACCGGGTCGGGCTGCTCTACGAGGGCGGCGCGGTCGACGCGCGCGACGAGATCCGCTTCGCCCGCTTCACCGAGGACTGGCTGAAGCCGCGCCGCGGCCCCGACCCGACCACCCCCGACCAGGCGACCGGCGCGTCCGGTGCGGCGGTGCTCGGCGGCGCCCGGCAGACGGCGGGCCGCTACGGCGGCGCGCTCTCCTTCGACGGCACGGACGACGCGGTACGCCTGCCTTACCGAGCCCAACTCCCGCTGTACGACGACGAGTTCACGGCGTCCGTATGGTTCCGCTACTCGGCGGCGAGCGGGGAGCATCCGCTGTTCTGGATGGGCGGGGTCGGCACCACGCAGCCGCAGGTGTGGCTGCGCGGCGAGCCCGCGTCCGGGCGGATCACCGGCCTGATGACCGCACGGAACGGCGCTTCCCCGTCCCGCTCGGCGGTGGTGCGCAGCACGTCGGCGTACAACGACGGCAAGTGGCACCACGCCGTACTGCGCCGAACGGGCGAAGAGTTCAGCCTGACCGTCGACGGCGCGAGGACCGCCGTACCGGCCGTGCCCGGCTCGGTGAGCCGCACCTCGGGGTTCGGTGTGCACATCGGCCAACGCGTCGACAGCCGGGGCCACTTCGCCGGTTCGCTCGACGAAGTACGGGTGTGGAACCGGGCGTTGAGCGACGCCGAAGTGACACGGCTGCGCACTCCTGGGGCGGCTGTGACACCCGACACCGTGCTCTGGCTGCCCATGGACCGGATCGACGCGGGCCGTTAACGTCCGGTGCGTGTCAGCCGCTGAGCGTACGAGGAGCCCGAGGGCCGGGAAGCGGAAGCGCGGCGCCTTACTCGCGCTTCCGCTCGTCGCGGTCCTGGTGGGCGTTCTGTTGGCCGCCCTCCCGGGTGAGGACGACCCGGTGGGCGGCGCCGCGTGCACCCCGCGCAAGGTGGCGTCCTGGGCCCCGGACCAGCGCACCACCGGGGAGTTCGCCCGCTACGGCAACGACGCGGCCCGCGAGGACGACTGGACCGGCGGCGACGGCACGCACTCGGTGCGGCTTCCGGACGGCCGGACGCTGTGGCTGTTCTCCGACACGTTCCTCGGCAAGGTGCACGCCCCGCCGAACCGCTGGGGCCAGCCGCACGCCTGGCGCGACGACAGCGCGCCGTTCGTGCGCAACTCGGCGGCCCTGATGGACCGTTCGGGCCGCCTCGAACGCACCCTGCCCGCGCCGCTGTTCGCCGACCCGGCCGCCGGGCAGTGGCGCTGGCCGGTCGCGGCGAAGGTCGAGCCGCGCTCCCCCGGCTCGTCCGAGCAGGTCGTGCGCGTCCTCCTCTGGACCCGCGCCACCGGCACCGGGCCGTGGATCTACGGGCTTCCGCTCGCCACCGAGGTCGCCACGCTCTCCCTGCCCGACCTGCGCCTCGAAGGCACGGTGAAGGTCTCGGACCAGTCCGCCGTCCCGGACCCCGCCGAGCGCGTCCTGTACGGGACGACGACGGTGGACGGCGCGGAGTACACGTACGTCTTCGGCGGCAACGACGGGCAGACCGCGACGCGGCCGACTGCGGAGGCGTACGTGGCGCGCGTGCCGCACGGCCGGCTCGCCGAGCCGGACGCCTGGCGGTACTGGGACGGCGAGGGCTGGGGCAAGGGCGAGGCGGCCGCGCCGGTCCTCGGGGACGGGGCGAAGAAGGGGGTGGGCAGCGCGTACAGCGTGGTCCGCGACGACGGGACCTGGGTGCTGTTCACGACGGCGGCGGGCGCCGAGGGCCTGACGACGCTCACCACCTACTGGGCGTGCGCGCCGACCGGCCCCTGGCACGGCCCCGCGAAGGGCTTCACGCCGCCGCTGCCGCCGGACAGCGCGCCGCAGCCGGGCACCGCCGTCTACAACCCGCAGGCCCACCCGGCGCTGCGCGCCGACGACGGCCGGCTGCTGCTCGGCTACGACGTGAACTGGCTGGACCCCGACCCGCAGGTGGCGCAGGGGCACGTCAACCGGAACGTGTCGCTGTACCGGCCACGGTTCCTGCGGCTGCGGCTCGCTCCAGGCGACTGATCGGACCGGGGTCGTCCGGCACCGGCTCGGCAACGGGAGGCTCGGCGTCGGCGGAGACCTCCGGGTCGCGGGCACGGCGCTTGGCGATGACGGCGCAGACCATCAGCTGCATCTGGTGGAACAGCATCAGCGGAAGCACCGCGAGCGAGGCCTGCGCCCCGAACAGGACGCTCGCCATGGGCAGTCCGGCCGCGAGGGACTTCTTCGACCCGGCGAACTGGATCGCGACCCGGTCGGCCCGGGAGAAGCCGAGCCTCCCCCAGCTACCGCCGGGGGGACCCCCAGCGCCGAACCAGGTGAGCGACAGCATCACGGCGAGCAGCACGATCTCCACGCCGAGCAGCGCGAGCAGCCGCAGCGGGGTGACCTGGTGCCAGATCCCGGCGACCATGCCCTGGCTGAACGCGGTGTAGACGACGAGCAGGATGGAGCCGCGGTCGACGAGCCCGAGGACCTTCTTGTGCCGGGCGACGAACGGCCCGACCCAGCGGCGAAGGAGCTGCCCGGCGAGGAACGGCACGAGCAGCTGCAGCACGATCTTGACGAGGGAGTCGGCGGAGAACCCGGCGTTCCCGCCGATGAGTCCGGCGGCGAGCAGCGGCGTCAGGACGATCCCGGCGAGCGAGGAGAAGGACCCGGCGCAGATCGCGGCGGGCACGTTGCCGCGCGCGATGGAGGTGAACGCGATCGACGACTGCACGGTCGACGGCACCAGGGTCAGGAACAGGAAGCCGCTGTAGAGCGCGGGCGTCAGGACGTACGGCACGAGCCCGCCGGCGGCCAGGCCGAGCAGCGGGTAGACCGCGAACGTGCAGGCGATGACGGTGAGATGGAGCCGCCAGTTCCGCAGCCCGTCGAGCGCCTCGCGGGTGGAGAGGCGGGCGCCGTAGAGGAAGAACAGGAAGGCGACGGCCGCGGTGGCCGCCCCGGAGGCGACGTCGGCGCCCGTGCCGCGCGCGGGGACGAGTGCGGCGATGCCCACGGTGCCGAGGAGAAGCAGGACGTACGGGTCTATCGGCATCCAGGAGGGCCAGGTCGGGCGTTTCACGGTGCGCTGTGCTCCAGTGCGATGGGTCGGTGAAGGGGCACGCGTTGCGGAGCGTGCCCTCTCCATCGTCCTCCTGATCGCCGTGATCGGGAATCCGGGATACGGGACTGACTGCTATCGCGATACGTGATGACCGCGCTAGCGTGGGCGGTATGTACGACCCCGCACAGCTCCGCACGTTCCTGGCCGTGGCCCAGACCCTGAGCTTCACGCGGGCCGCGCGCCGGCTCGGCCTGCGGCAGTCGACGGTCAGCCAGCACGTGCGGCGCCTGGAGGACGCGGCGGGCCGCACCCTCTTCGCGCGGGACACGCACAGCGTGGAGCTGACCGAGGACGGTGAGGCGATGCTCGGCTTCGCCCGGACGATCCTGGAGGCGCACGAGCGGGCGGCGTCGTTCTTCGCCGGTACGCGGCTGCGCGGGCGGTTGCGGTTCGGGGCGTCGGAGGACTTCGTCCTCACCGAACTGCCGGAGATCCTCAAGGCGTTCCGGCGCGAGCATCCGGAGGTCGACCTGGAGCTGACGGTCGAGCTCTCCGGCACGCTGCACCGCAGGCTGGCCGAGGGGCGGCTCGACCTGGTCCTCGCGAAGCGGCACGCGGGGGCGGACGGGACGCTGGTGTGGCGGGACGAGCTGGTGTGGATCGGGGCGGAGACGGGTGGGGAGCGGCTGCGGATCGACCCGCAGGAGCCGGTGCCGCTGATCGTCTATCCGCCGCCGGGGGTCACGCGGGCGCGTGCGCTCGAAGTCCTTGAGCGGCAGGGGCGGGCCTGGCGCATCGCCTGCAGCAGCGGCAGCCTGAACGGGCTGGTGGCGGCGGCGCGGGCGGGGCTCGGCGTGATGGCCCACACCCGCAGCCTGATCCCTCCGGGCCTGGTCCGTATCCGCTCGGGTCTGCCCGACCTCGGCGGCGTCGACTTCGTCCTCCGCCACGGGCGGACCCGGGCCCGCGCCCAGGAGGCGGCGGACGCGCTGGCCGCGGCAATCCTGGCAGGCGGACACCGCCTCCACCGCGCCCGCTGAACTCTTCCCCTCCCCGCCCCTTCCCGAAAGTCTTCAGCAGACAGCCACGGGGGCTGCGCCCCCGCCCCCCCGCTCTCCGGGGCTGCCACCCCTGGACCCCCGCTTCGGGGGCCAGCCCCCGGACCCCCGCTCCTCAAACGCCGGAGAGGCTGGATTTCGCGAACTGGCACTGGATCCAGCCCCGGCAGGGGCTGGTTTATTAAGGGGCGCGGGGAACTGCGCGACCAGCCACGACGGCGCGGGCGACCAAACAACGACCGGGGAACAGGGCGGAGCCCCCAACAGGGCCACGACGGCACGGCAGCCGAAAAACAGCCGGGGCTCGGGGCGAAACCGCGGTATTTCAGGGGCGCGGGGAACTGCGCGACCAGCCACGACGGCGCGGGCGGCCAAACAACGACCGGGGAACAGGGCGGAGCCCCCAACAGGGCCACGAAGGCACGGCAGCCGAAAAACAGCCGGGGTTCGGGGCGGAGCCCCGGGCGGGTGGCGGGGCGACGACCCGCGTGACCGCCGCGTACGCATTCCGTGGAGATTACCGCACCGAAACTTACCCGAGGTAAGGGTTCTGCCCCACCCTCCCCCCTTGTCACCCCATTTCGCCTCCTGACCTGTGACGATGACGTGGATCCAGGAACCGCCACCCCCTCCCGTACAGGACCCGCTTGGGGTACCGTCACCCGCGCTGTGTGGAGCGCCACAAGGAGAACCATTGCGCGAGTTCACCTCACCTCCCCTGGCGTCGGCGCCGCCGGTGGGCGGTCTGGCCGATGCCGTCTTCGACCATGCCCTCGAGGACCCGCTGCGCATCGCCCTGGGACGCAAGGTCGACGGCCGCTGGCAGGACGTGACCTCCGCCGAGTTCCGTGACGAGATCCTCGCCCTGGCCAAGGGCCTCCTCGCGCAGGGCGTACGGTTCGGCGACCGCGTGGCGATCATGTCCCGTACGCGCTACGAGTGGACGCTCTTCGACTTCGCCCTGTGGACCATCGGCGCGCAGGTCGTGCCGATCTACCCCACCTCCTCCGCCGAGCAGGTCTTCTGGACGCTGTACGACGCGGAGGTCTCGGCCTGCGTCGTGGAGCACGAGGATCACTCGATGACGATCGGCTCGGTCATCGACCGGCTGCCCGCGCTGCGCCGGCTCTGGCAGCTGGACTCGGACGCGGTCGGCGAACTCCGCGCCGCCGGCGAGCACATCGAGGACGAGGTGGTGCACCGGCACCGGCGCGCGGTCACGCCGGACTCGGTCGCGACGGTGATCTACACCTCCGGTACGACGGGCCGCCCGAAGGGCTGCGTGCTCAGCCACGCCAACTTCATGTACGAGGCGGACAACGTCATCGGCCGCTGGGAGCCGGTGTTCCACTCCAAGCGCGGGGACGAGGCGTCCACGCTGCTCTTCCTGCCGCTCGCGCATGTCTTCGGGCGGATGGTGGAGGTCGCGGCGGTGCGCGGCCGGGTCAAGCTGGGGCACCAGCCGAACCTGAACGCGGCCGCCCTGCTGCCCGATCTCGCCGCGTTCCGGCCGTCGTTCATCCTGGCCGTGCCGTACATCTTCGAGAAGGTCTTCAACGCGGCCCGCAGGAAGGCGGAGACGGACGGCAAGATCGGGCCGTTCGACAAGGCCGTCGAGGTCGCGGTGCGGTACTGGGACGCAATGGAGCACAAGGCGTTCGGCACCGGCCCTGGACCGTCGGCGGCGCTGCGGGTGCAGCATCAGCTCTTCGACAAGCTGGTGTACTCCAAGGTCCGCGCGGCGATGGGCGGCCGGGTGCGGCACGCGATGTCCGGCGGCTCCGGGATGGACCGCCGCCTGGGCCTGTTCTTCGCGGGCGCGGGCGTGCTGATCTTCGAGGGGTACGGGCTCACCGAGTCGACCGCCGCGGCCACCGCCAACCCGCCGGAGCAGACCCGCTTCGGCACGGTCGGCCGCCCCATCCCCGGCACCACGGTGTACGTCGCGGAGGACGGCGAGGTGTGGCTGCACGGCGGCCATGTCTTCCAGGGCTATCTGGGCAACCCGAAGGCGACGGACGAGGCGCTGCACGAGGGCTGGCTCGCCACCGGCGACCTGGGCCACCTCGACGAGGACGGCTATCTCACGATCACCGGCCGCAAGAAGGAGATCCTGGTGACCTCCGGCGGCAAGAGCGTCTCGCCCTCGCAGCTGGAGGAGCGGGTGCGGGACCATCCGCTGGTCGCGCAGTGCATCGTCGTCGGCAACGACCGGCCGTACATCGCGGCGCTCGTGACCCTGGACTCGGACTCGGTCGACCACTGGCTGAACATGCGCGGCAAGCCGAAGCTGACCCCCGCCGATCTGGTCCGGGACCCGGATCTGGAGACGGAGATCCGGCGCGCGGTGGTGGCGGCCAACACCCTTGTCTCGCAGGCCGAGTCGATCCGTACGTTCCGCATCCTGGCGCACCAGTTCTCCGAGGAGCACGGGCTGCTCACGCCGTCCCTGAAGCTGAAGCGGAAGGCGATCGAGGAGACGTACTCGGCCGAGGTGGAGGCCCTCTACCGCGCGTGAGCGGCCCCGGCCGTCGGCTCACCCGTACGAGTGAACGTATGTGCGACTGGCCGCAGGCCTGATGTCGCCCCGCTAGATTCGCCTTGTCCGGCAACGCAGTTGCGGGACCTACCGTCGGACGGACGGGAAGTCAGGCCTGTGGAGCCCACGTAAGACCACCCGCCAGCGGGCGGCAGGGGCAGTGAAGCAGGAACCCGAGGTGGTGCCGCGCGCGGTGCCGACCGAAATCGTCGACCCCGGTCGGCGAGGGCGTCAAAGCAAGAAGGACACCGATCACGATCACGTGTCCACCTCTGAGCCCGCGCCGCGGGCAGCGCAGGACCGGCGGCCGACACCGATAACCAAGGTTCGGCCGCCGCTGCGCGACGACGGCCAGGACCCCGCCAAGAACCTGGCCGCGGCCCGCAAACTCGTCCAGCAGGACAAGGTGTTCGCGATATCGCCGATGAGCTCGGTCACCTTCTCCGGCGCCGACTTCCTCGACAAGGAGAAGGTGCCGACCTTCGGCTGGGGCACCGTCCCGCAGTTCTGCGGCCCCGAGTACATCTACGGCTTCACGGGCTGCCTCGTCCCCATGCCGGGCGGCACCATCACCCAGGCCTGGCAGGAGGGCCTCGCCGACGTGATGGGCGGCGCGAAGGGCAAGTCCGTCGCGATCCTCGCCAACGACAACGACGCCGGCACCTTCGCCATCCGCACCTACAAACAGGGCTTCGCCGCCGCCGGCTTCGAGGTCACGTACGCCAAGGCCGTCGTGCCCGCGACGTCCACGCCGAGCGACTGGTCCGCGTACACCAAGGAGATCCTGCGCAGCGACGGCGGCAAGGCCCCGGACGCGGTCGTCTCGGTGATGCAGACCCCGTACAACATCGGCCTGTTCACGGCGATCAAGCGGACCGGGTACAAGGGCGTGCTCAGCGACCCCACCGACTACGACCCCGGCCTGCTCGCCAAGAGCGCCACCCGGAAGGCGCTCGACGGGGTGCATGTGCTGCTGACCTTCGAGCCGTTCGAGTCGGACAGCGCGCGGATGAAGCAGTTCAAGGCCGACATCAGGAAGGCCGCCGGGAAGGACGTGCCGCTCAACATGCACATGATGACGGGCTACATGTCCGCCGACCTGTTCCTCGCCATCGCCGAGAAGGCCGGCAAGAACCTCACCACCGCCTCCTTCCAGCAGGCCGCCAAGGGCTTCAAGGACACCGGCACCATGGTCGGCGACCGCGAACTGCCCAAGGGCCAGAAGGAGTCCTTCGGCTGCGGCGCGCTCGTCCAGCTCAAGAACGGCCGCTACGAGGTGTCCTCGCCGTATCGGTGCTACGAACCGATCCCCTTCAAGTGACGGCGGCCCACCATGGCTGACCTCCTCGGATTCGTCCTCAGCGGTCTCGTCTCGGGTGCGCTGTACGCGCTGCTCGCCACGGGGCTCGTGCTCTCCTACTCGGCGTCCGGCCTGTTCAACTTCGCCCACGGCGCGACCGCTTACCTCTGCGCGCTCGCCTTCCACGAACTGCACTCCGGCTTCGGCTGGCCCGCCGTGCCGACCGCGCTCCTGCTTGTCTGCGTGATCGCGCCGGGGCTCGGCTGGGGCCTGGACCGGCTGATGTTCCGCAAGCTCGCCAAGGTCGGCGAGACCGCCCAGATCGTCGCCACCATCGGCCTGTTGGTGGCGCTGCCCGCGCTCGGCCTGTGGATCGTCGAGCTTCTGGAGCGGGCGGGCGCGCCGGTGAAACCCGCCGAGAACCAGTTCGGCCTGCCGGGCGTCGGGCCGAGCCCCGCGGAGTCCTGGCAGCTCATGGACGGCGTCGGCGTCGACTCGGACCAGCTGATCACCTGGGTCACCACGGCCGTGGTCGCCGCCGGGCTCTGGCTGCTGCTCCGGCACACCCCGCTGGGCCTGCGCCTGCGGGCCGTCGTCGACAACCGCTCCCTGGTCGAGCTGCGCGGCATGAGCGCCGACCGGCTCTCGTCGGTGGCGTGGATGCTGTCGTCGGCGCTCGCGGGCCTGGCGGGCGTCCTCGCCACGCCTCTTCTCGGCCTGTCCGCCCACGACTTCACCCTGTTCCTGTTCGTCTCGGCGACCGCCGCCGTCCTCGGCCGCTTCGCCTCCATCCCCCTCGCGTTCGCGGGCGGCCTCGCGCTCGGGGTGCTGCAGAACCTCGTCGCCGGGTACGCCTCGTTCGCCGACGACATCACCGGCTTCCGTACGGCCGTGCCGTTCCTGATCCTCTTCGCCGGACTCCTCCTCATGGCCAGGCGACAGCGCACCGCGGGCACCGCCGCCGTGGACGCACCGCCGCTCGACCACCTCAACGGGGCGTCCTGGCAACGGCGTTGGGGACCGTGGGCGGTGGCGGCGCTGCTGCTCGGGGTGGCCTTCTACACCGTCACGACGCCCTTCTGGAGCGGCATCCTCGCCCAAGGCCTCGCCATCTCCCTGGTGTTCCTCTCCTTCACGGTCGTCACCGGGCTCGGCGCGATGGTCTCCCTCGCACAGGCCACGTTCGTCACGGGCGCGGCCCTTGTCGCGGGCCTCCTGATGAGCCAGGGCTGGCCGTTCCTCGGCGCTGCCCTGGTCGGCACCTGCGCGGCGGCCCTGCTCGGCGCGGTGGTCGCACTGCCCGCCCTCCGCCTCGGCGGCCGCTCCCTCGCCCTCGCGACGCTCGCCCTCGCCTTCCTCGCCGACCAAGTCCTCTTCCAGACAGGCTGGTTGAGGAACGGCGACACCGGCTGGGAGATCCCCCGGCCCATCCTCGGCCCGATCGACCTCGGCGACGACCGGGCGCTCGGCGTCGCCCTGCTCGTCCTCGTCACCGCCGTCGTCGCGGCCCTCAGCGCGCTGCGCAACTCGCCGACGGGCCGCGCGATGCTCGCCGTACGCTCGGCCCCCGCGGCGGCGATGGCCTCCGGCGTCTCCGTGGTCCGTACGAAGCTGCTCCTCTTCACCCTCTCCGCGGGCCTCGCCGGGTTCGGCGGCGTCATGTACGCCTCGTACAACACCCGCATCACCGCGACCGACTTCACCGCGATGACGGGCCTCGTCTGGCTCGCGGTGGTCGTCGCGGCGGGTGTGCGCAGGCCGCAGTACGCGGTGGTGGCGGGCCTCGTCTTCGCCCTGGTCCCGCACCTGATGGCGGACTACGTGACGGAGTCCGTGCATCTGCCGGTGATCCTGTTCGGCTTGGCGGGCCTGGCCCTGGCGAACGACCCGGACGGGTACGCGGCTGCGGTGGCGGTTCGACGGTTCCGGCGGCGCGCGTCTTCTTCCCCTGACCCGCCCCTTCCCGAAGTCCTCAGCGGACAGCTCCCGGGGGCTGCGCCCCCGGACCCCCTTTCCGGGGCTGCCGCCCCTGGACCCCGCCTCGGGGCTCCGCCCCGGACCCCGTATCGCGCTTCGCGCTCGTCCTCAAACGCCGGACGGGCTAGTTTTTCAGGGGCGCGGGGAACTGCGCGACCAGCCCCCACGGCGCAGCAGCCGAACAACGACCGGGGCGCGGGGCGGAGCCCCGAAGCGCCGCAGGCTTTCGGGAAGGGGCGGGGTGGGGAGAAAACCGCCCTGGTCCTCCACGACCTGCACGCCGGCTACGACGGAGCCCCCGTCCTCCACGGAGTGGACCTGGCCCTGAGAGCCGGCGAGATCCTCGCTCTCCTGGGCCCCAACGGCGCGGGAAAGACGACCACTTGCCGAGTGGCGGCGGGACTCCTCGCACCCCGCACCGGCCAGGTGCACGCGGCCGGCCGGGACGTGACCCGGCAGTCCCCCGTCCACCGCTCCCGCGAGGGCATCCTCCTCGCCCCCGAGGGCCGCGGCATCTTCCCCGCCCTCACCATCGACGAGAACCTCGCCCTGCACCTGCCGAACCGCACCGACCGGGACGCGGTGTACGAACGGTTCCCCGCGCTCGCCGCACGCCGCACCGTGGGGGCCGGCTCGCTCTCCTGCGGCGAGCAGCAACTCCTCGCGCTCGCACCGCTGTTGCAGCGCCCGCCGAAGGTCCTGATCGCCGACGAGCCGTCCCTGGGGCTCGCGCCCCGCGTCGTCGACGAGGTGTTCCGGCTGCTCACCGAACTCCGGGACGCGGGCACGGCGTTGCTGCTCGTCGAGGAGAAGGCCGCCGAGATCCTGGGTGTCGCGGACCGGGTCGCGTACCTGGCCCAGGGCCGTATCTCGTGGTGCGGCCCGCGCGCGGAGGTCGAGGCGGACCGCCTGACGGAGGCCTACCTCGGCATCGCCACGCACACCAGCGCCACACGTACGGAGGTGAGCGGCCCATGACCACGAGCACAACCACAACCACGGCAACGACCACGACCCGGCACGTGCTCGAAGCGAGCGGGATCGACGTGCGGTTCGGCGGTGTGCGGGCGCTGCGGGACGCGCGGATCGCGGTGCGGCCCGGCGAGGTGTGCGGCCTCATCGGGCCCAACGGGGCCGGGAAGACCACCCTGTTCGACGTCGTCTCCGGCATCCGCCGCCCCGACGCGGGCCGTGTGCTGCTCGACGGAGTCGACGTCACGCGCCGTTCCCCGGTCTGGCGGGCCCGGCACGGCATGCGGCGCACCTTCCAACGCCAGCAGCTCTTCGGCCAGTTGACCGTCGCGGACAACCTGCTCGTCGCGCAGGAGTGGCGGGGCGGCGGAGGCGGGCTCGTGGCCGACGCGATCGGCGCGCCGAGCCGCCGCAGGCGTGAACGGGCGCGCAGGGAACGGGCGTTGGAGGTGCTCAGGGAGTGCGGCCTGGACGACCTCGCGGCCGACCACGCGGGCGCGCTGCCGGTCGGCCGTGCCCGCATGGTGGAGTTGGCGCGGGCGCTCGCCGACCCGCCGCGCCTGCTGCTCCTGGACGAGCCCGCGTCGGGCATGACGGCCGCGGAGCGCGCCCAGTTGGCGGCCGTCGTACGGCATCTCGCGGACGAGGAGGGGTGTGCGGTGCTGCTCGTCGAGCACAACGTGGCGTTCGTGATGGAGCTGTGCGCCCGCGTCGTCGTCCTCGACCTGGGCGCGGTCCTCGCCGAGGGCACGCCGGCTCAGGTGCGGGCCGACCCGAGGGTGCGGGACGCGTACCTGGGGACGGTGGCGGCGACGGGCTGACCGGCGTGCCCGGCCGAGGCGGTGAGGGGGCGTGGCCTGGGAGCCGCCTCACCGCCCCGACCTGCGTGAACGTGTCGTGAACGGGAATGCCGGAAGGGGCCTGGTCGTTGACGATGTAAGTACCACCCATCACCGAAGGATCGAGAGCTCGTGAGCAAGGTCCCCACCATCACCCTCAACAACGGCGTCAGCATGCCGCAGCTCGGCTTCGGCGTCTGGCAGGTGCCGGACGACGAGGCGGAGCGCGCGGTCGGCACCGCCCTGGAGGCCGGGTACCGCAGCATCGACACCGCCGCCGTGTACGGCAACGAGGAGGGGACCGGCCGGGCCCTCGCCTCCTCGGGCATCGCGCGCGACGAGCTGTTCGTCACCACCAAGCTGTGGAACGCCGACCAGGGCTACGACGCGACACTGCGCGCCTTCGACGCCTCCCTGGCCAAGCTCGGCCTGGACCACGTCGACCTGTACCTGATCCACTGGCCGCTGCCCGCCCGGGACACGTACGTGGACACGTACAAGGCCTTCGAGAAGATCTACGCCGACGGCCGCGCGAAGGCCGTCGGTGTCTCCAACTTCCTGCCGGAGCACCTGGAGCGGCTGCTCGGCGAGACGTCGATCGTGCCCGCGCTCAACCAGATCGAGCTGCACCCGCAGCTGCAGCAGGCCGAGTCCCGCGCGGCGCACGCGCGGCACGGGATCGCCACCGAGGCCTGGTCGCCGCTCGGCCAGGGCAAGGGCCTCCTCGAAGTGCCGACGATCGTCGCGATCGCGCAGAAGCACGTCCGCAGCCCGGCCCAGATCGTGCTGCGCTGGCACCTGCAGCTGGGCAACGTCGTGATTCCGAAGTCCGTGACACCGTCCCGGATCGCGGAGAACATCGACGTGTTCGGCTTCGAGCTCGACGACGAGGACCTGAGCGCGATCGCGGCGCTCGACGAGGGCAAGCGGCTCGGCCCGGACCCGGCTACGTTCGACGTGGCCTGACCGGTCCTCTTTCCGCATGCTTCTGCATGCTCTGCATGCTCTGCATGTTCGGCCGAAGCCGCCGTACGGATCGTTCCGTACGGCGGCTTCGCCGTTACCCGCCGCTCCCGCACGCGCTGCCGTGCGCGGCTCAGGCGTCCTTGCGCTTACGCCCCGCGTGCACGGTCTGTGTGGCGAGCAGGAACACGTCGGGACGGTGGTCGAGACCCGCCTCGTCGTCCGGGTCGATGAGCCTTGCGACGGTGGCGGCGTCGTCCGCGTCGAGCCCCTCGCGCAGGCCGCCGCGCCCCCGGCCGAAGACATCGGCGACGTGCGCGCGGACCGTGGCGGAGGCGGGCGCGGGCAGGTCGAGCAGGTGGGTGCGCGTCTCGAGGTGGGTGAGTCCGGCGGCGGTGAGGAGCGCACCCCAGTCCTCCGCTTCGTCCTTGACGTCGGGCAGCGCGGCGCGCATCTCGTTGAACCGGGCCGCGTCCGCCGCGTCGAGCCTGGCCTGCAGTCCGGGGGTGCCGATGCCGATGTCCCGCGGCAGGTAGCGCGCCGGAAGCCCGCCCTCCAGGAGGACGAGAACGCCGCCGGGCGCGAGGTGCCGGGCGAACTCGGCGAGCGCGGCGCGCTGGTCGCCGAGGTGGTGCAGGGCGAGGCCGAGCCAGATCACGTCCGCGTCGCCGACGTCCGCGAGGCCCGCGGGGAGCTCGGCGAGGCGGGTACGGACCCGGTCGCCGAGCCCGTTGCGCTCCGCCCGCCGCGCGGTCAGGTCGAGCAGTGCCTGGGTTGCGTCCACGGCGACGACCTCGGCGCTCGGGAAGGCCTCGGCGAGCGCGCGGGTGACGACGCCGGGGCCGCTGCCGGCGTCCACGATGCGGCGCGGCTCGGGTTGTGCGGCGCGCACCTGCTCGATGATCCGCGCGGTCATCGGCGCGTACGCAGCGGCCCGCCGCTCCAGGCTCGCGCTCATCTCGGCCCAGTCGGCGTGGCTGTGCTCGTGCTCATGTGCACCCATGTGATGTCGCCTCTCAGGTCGTACGTGTACGGGCGCAGCGTGCGCGCGAGGGGGCGGCCCCGTCGAACCCTGTTGCGGTTCCGGCAAGAAGGGCGTTTGTCTTTCCCCACCCCGCCCCTTCCCGAAAGACTGCCGTCGGCACGGGGGCCAGCCCCCGGACCCCCGCTCCTCAAACGCCGGAGGGGCTGAATTTGGGCGGGGCTACGGGCCCCGACAGGGGCGCGGGGCTGTGACACTGGCGGCTGCGCCGCGGGGCGCACCCAACGACGACGGCGCGGCTGAATCTAGCCCCGTAAGGGGCTGGTCTTCAGGGGCGCGGGGCTGCGACATCGGCGGCTGCGCCACGTGGGCACGACCAGCCACGACGGCGCAGCAGCCGAAGAACAACCGGAGTGACGGGGCGAAGCCCCGGCCTTTCAGGGGCGCGGGGAACTGCGCGACCAGCCACAACGAAGCGGGCAGCCGAACGACGGCGGTATCCGGGGCGAAGCCCCGGCAGGGGCGCGGGGCTGTGACACTGGCGGCTGCGCCACGTGGGCACGACCAGCCACGACGGCGCAGCAGCCGAAGAACAACCGGAGTGACGGGGCGAAGCCCCGGCCTTTCAGGGGCGCGGGGATCTGCGCGACCAGCCACAACGGCGCGGCAGCCGAACGACGGCCGGGGCACGGGGCGCAGCCCCGGGAAGCGAGGTCCAGGGGCGGCAGCCCCGGGAAGCGGGGGCCGGGGGCGGCAGCCCCGGGAAGCGGGGGCCGGGGGCGGCAGCCCCGGGCGCGGGGCCGGGGGGCGCAGCTCTCGGAGTTGTCCGCTGAGGACTTCAGGCAAGGGGCGGGGAGGGGAAGGGAAGACTCAGGCCTTGACGCCGTGGGTCCGCGCCAACGCCTCCACCCGCCCCGCAAGCCCGAAGTCCTTCTCGGTGACCGCCCCACCCACACTGTGCGTGTTCACCGACAAGTCCACGGAGTGGTACCCGAGCACCAGGTCGGAGTGGTGATCGAGCTCGTCCTGCACCTGCGCGATATGCACGACGAGCGCCGCCGCCGCGAAGTGCGAGCCGAGCCGGTACGAGCGGGTCAGCTTGTCGCCCTGGAACGCCCACCCGGGCAGCTCCGCGAGCTTGTCGTCGATCTCCTGCTGCGACAGCGGTGCCAGTGCCATGGCAAGCGCTCCTTACGAGGAAGGGAAGAAGGGAAGAAGGGAGGAAGGGAGGAAGGGAGGAAGGGAGGACGGGAGGACGGGAGGAAGGGAGGACGGGAGGAACCCAGGACGGAGGAAGGTACGAGAGGCTACTCGCGCCAGCCTGCCACAGCCCGCGCGCCCGGGATCGGTTACGGTCCTCGCATGACCAGCGCCGAGGGACGTGCAACTGCCGTACGGGGCAAGGGAGTCGGCCCCCTCCTGCGCGGCTGGCGGGAGCAGCGCCGCATCAGCCAACTGGACCTCGCGCTGCGCGCCGACTCCTCGGCGCGGCACATCAGCTTCGTGGAGACCGGCCGGTCCCGGCCGAGCGAGGAGTTCCTGCTGCGCCTCGCCGAGCACCTGGACGTCCCCGTACGGGAGCGGAACGCGCTGCTCCTGGCCGCCGGGTACGCCCCGAAGTTCCCGGAGACCCCGCTGGACGACCCGTCCCTGGAGGCGCTGCGCGCCGGTCTCGACCAGCTGCTCCGGGGGTACGAGCCGTACCCGGCGCTGATCGTCGACGCCACGTACCAGGTGGTGGCCGCGAACCGGGGCATCGCGATGCTCATCGAGGACGTGCCCGAGCATCTCCTGGAGCCGCCGATCAACACGATGCGGCTCGCCCTGCACCCGGAGGGCCTGGCCCCGAGGATCCGCAACCTCGGCGAGTGGCGGGCGCATCTGCTGCACCAGATGGAGCGCCAGATCGCCCTGCACCGCTCGGACGCGCTGCGCGAGCTGTACGAGGAGGTCGCGGCCTACCCGGTGGCGGACCCGGGCGAGCGGCCGGGCCCGGAGGAGCCGCCGATGCCGTACTTCGCGCTGCCGCTGCGCCTGGAGCACCGGGGCCGACTGCTGTCGTTCGTGTCGTCCATCGCGACGTTCAACACCCCGATGGACGTGACGGTCGCCGAGCTGGCCGTGGAGACGCTGCTCCCGGCCGACCCGGCGACGGTCAAGCACCTGCGGGACCTCATGCCCTGAGCGACAGGTACTGTGCTCCCGCGAAGGCGCCGACGACGACCGCCTGCAGGGCGATCCACACGGCCCCGATCCCGGTCGGCGCGAACCACAGGACGAGGCCGAGCACGCTGAGCACCGCCCAAGCCGCGTTCACCTCGACCACGACCTGCACCCCGAACCGCGGCGGCTCGGCCCGCGCGGCGAGCGCCCCGACCCCGGCGGCGAACACGACGAGCCCCACCCCGAGCGCGAGCAGCAGCCCGGAGTCCACGCCGAGCAGCCGCCCGACGGGCCCCGAAGCGACCCCGTACACCAGGCCGTTGACCCCGGTCACGACGGCGTCGGCCCCGAGGAACCGCCGCAGCCCCACGCGCGGCTCGGTGGTCCGAGCAACCCCACTGAGCAGATAAGTCGACATCTCCACCACGCACCCTCTCCCGATCACACCGACAACTGCCTGCACGAAAACCCTGCCGGGAGGGGGGTGGGGGCGTCGATTACGTGAGAGGTAAGCCTCCGGCGTGCGGGGTCCGGGGCGGAGCCCCGAACAGGGGCGGGGTGGGGGAAGACACAGACGGACCCTGCAGAGATGTCGCCCGCCCGTATCGCGCTTACGTTCGCCGGAGGCGAGAGGCGTGGCGACCGTACGGAACGAGGAGCTCGACGGTGACCGACCAAGTGACGGAACCGGGCGCCGCGCTGCTGCGCGCCGGCAGGTTCTTCCGGCGGGGCACGGCCGCCCCCGACCTGCACAGCATCGAACGGGTCGGCGGCCGGCAGGCGGACGCGTTCTACCGGGACCGGTGGAGCCACGACAAGGTCGTGAACTCCACGCACGGCGTGAACTGCACGGGTTCCTGCCGTTGGAAGGTGTACGTCAAGGACGGCATCATCACGTGGGAGACGCAGCAGACGGACTATCCGAGCGTCGGCCCCGACCGTCCCGAGTACGAGCCGCGCGGCTGCCCGCGCGGCGCCGCGTTCTCCTGGTACACGTACTCGCCGACGCGCGTGCGCTACCCGTATGTGCGCGGGGTGCTCCTCGACCTGTACCGCGAGGCGAGGCAGCGGCTGCAGGACCCGGTGCTGGCGTGGGCGGAGATCCAGGAGGACCCGGAGCGGCGGCGCACGTACCAAGTGGCGCGCGGCAAGGGCGGGTTGGTGCGGTCGACGTGGGACGAGGCGCTGGAGATCGTCGCGGCCGCGCATGTGCACACCATCAAGAAGCACGGCCCTGACCGGATCGCCGGGTTCTCGCCGATCCCGGCGATGTCGATGGTGTCGCACGCGGCCGGGGCCCGTTTCCACTCCCTCATCGGCGCTCCGATGCTGTCGTTCTACGACTGGTACGCGGATCTGCCGGTGGCCTCGCCGCAGGTCTTCGGCGACCAGACCGACGTACCGGAGTCCGGGGACTGGTGGGACGCGGCGTATCTGATGATGTGGGGGTCCAATGTCCCGGTGACGCGGACGCCGGACGCGCACTGGATGGCCGAGGCGCGTTACCGGGGCCAGAAAGTGGTCGTGGTCGCGCCGGACTACGCGGACAACGCGAAGTTCGCCGACGAGTGGCTGCACCCGCACCCCGGCACGGACGGCGCGCTGGCCCTCGCGATGGGGCACGTGATCCTCAAGGAGTTCTTCGTCGATAAGCAGACGGAGTTCTTCGACGACTACGTCCGCAAGTTCACCGACCTGCCGTTCCTGGTGACGTTGAAGGAGAAGGACGGCAGTTACGTCCCGGCCAAGTTCCTGCGCTCCTCCGACCTGGGCGACGACGGGGAGGGCGGCGAGTGGAAGACCGTCGTCCTCGACGAGAGCACCGGGCAGCCCGCCGTGCCCAACGGCTCCCTCGGCTTCCGCTGGACCGACTCCGGCAAGGGGAAGTGGAACCTGCAGCTGGGGACGATCTCCCCTCAACTCTCCCTGTACGGGGCGGAGTTCGCGTCCGGCGTCGAGGTGCTGCTGCCGCGCTTCGACACGGACGGCGGCACGCACGGGCAGGGCCGCGGCGAGGTGCTCGCGCGCGGCGTGCCCGCGACCCGGCTCGGCGGCCGGGGCGGCCCGCTGGTCACGACGGTCTTCGACCTGCTGCTCGCCCAGTACGGAGTGGGGCGCGAGGGCCTGCCGGGCGCGTGGCCCGCCTCGTACGAGGACGCCTCGTCGCCCGGCACGCCCGGCTGGCAGGAGGCGCACACGTCCGTACCGGCGGCGAAGGCGGTGAAGATCGCCCGGGAGTTCGCGCGCACCGCGGAGCAGTCCCGCGGGCGCTGCATGATCCTGATGGGGGCGGGCACCAACCACTGGTTCCACTCCGAGACGATCTACCGCGGCTTCCTCGCGCTGCTCACCCTCACCGGCTGCCAGGGTCGCAACGGCGGCGGCTGGGCGCACTATGTCGGCCAGGAGAAGTGCCGTCCGGTGACGGGCTGGGCGACGCTCGCGGGCGCGGGCGACTGGTCGCGGCCGCCGCGGCAGATGATCGGCGCCGCGTACTGGTTCCTCAACACCGACCAGTGGCGCTACGACCGCTTCGCGGCGGACGTGCTCGCCTCGCCGCTCGGTGAGGGCCGGTTCGCGGGCATGACGGGCGCGGACTGCCTGGCCCAGTCGGCACGGCTCGGCTGGATGCCGTCGTACCCGACGTTCGACCGGAACTCCCTGGACCTGGGTGAGCAGGGCGTGGACGACACCTTGGCCCAACTCCGGGACGGCAGCCTGAAGTTCGCGTGCGAGGACCCGGACGCGCCGGAGAACTGGCCGCGCGTGCTGACCCTGTGGCGGGCCAACCTGCTCGGCTCGTCCGCGAAGGGCGCCGAGTACTTCACCAAGCACCTCCTCGGCACGCACTCCTCGCTGCGCGCCGAGGAGGCGGGCCCGGACGAGCGGCCGCGCGACGTGGCCTGGCACGAGGAGGCCCCCGAGGGAAAGCTGGACCTGCTGCTGTCCCTGGACTTCCGGCAGACCTCGTCCACGCTCCTGAGCGACGTGGTGCTGCCCGCGGCGACCTGGTACGAGAAGCACGACCTGTCGTCCACGGACATGCACCCGTACGTGCACTCCTTCACCCCGGCCGTCGACCCGCCGTGGCAGGCCCGTACCGACTTCGACACGTTCCTCCAACTGGCCCGCAGATTCAGCGAGTTGGCGGCCCCGCACCTGGGCGTGCGGAAAGACCTGGTCGCCACTCCCCTGCAGCACGACACCCCGGGCGAGACGGCACAACCGGGCGGTGTCGTACGGGACTGGAGGCGCGGGGAGTGCGAGCCGGTGCCGGGCAGGACGATGCCCAACCTGACGGTCGTGGAGCGGGACTACACGGCCATCGGCGACAAGTTCGCGGCGCTCGGCCCGCTCGTCGAGGAGCTGGGGCTGCCCGCGAAGGGCATCGCGCTCCGGCCCGACCAGGAGGTGGCCGACCTGGGCGAGCGCAACGGGCGGGTGCGGGGCGGGCCCGCCGACGGGCGGCCGCTCCTGGACACGGCGGTGAAGGCCTGCAACACGATCCTCGCGCTGTCCGGCACCACCAACGGCCGCCTCGCCACGCAGGGTTTCCACACCCTGGAGAAGCGCACGGGCCAGGAGATGGCACACCTGGCGGCGGAGGCCGAGGGCAAGCGCGTCACGTACGCGGACACGCAGGCCGCGCCCGTACCGGTGATCACATCGCCGGAGTGGTCGGGCAGCGAGTCCGGCGGACGGCGGTACACGGCGTTCACCCTCAACACCGAGCACCTCAAGCCCTGGCACACGCTGACCGGGCGGCAGCACTTCTTCCTCGACCACGACTGGATGCACGAGCTCGGCGAGACGCTGCCCGTGTACCGGCCGCCGCTCGACATGAACCGCCTGTTCGGGGAACCGGAGTTGGGCCCGGACGGCCAGAAGCAGGTCACCGTCCGCTATCTCACCCCGCACAACAAGTGGTCCATCCACTCCGAGTACCAGGACAACCTGTTCATGCTGTCGCTGTCCCGCGGCGGACAGTGCATCTGGATGTCCCCGCAGGACGCGGCCGCGATCGGCGTCGAGGACAACGACTGGATCGAGGCGGTCAACCGCAACGGCGTGGTCGTGGCCCGCGCGATCGTCTCGCACCGCATGCCCGAGGGCACCGTCTACATGCACCACGCCCAGGAGCGCACCGTCGGCGTGCCGCGCACGGAGACCACCGGCAAGCGCGGCGGCATCCACAACTCGCTCACCCGGGTCCTGATGAAACCGTCCCACCTGATCGGCGGGTACGCCCAACTCTCCTGGGCCTTCAACTACTTGGGCCCGACGGGCAACCAGCGCGACGAGGTGACGGTCATCCGCCGCCGCAACCAGGAGGTCCAGTACTGATGCGCCCGATGGCCCAGGTAGCCATGGTCATGAACCTCGACAAGTGCATCGGCTGCCACACCTGCTCGGTCACCTGCAAGCAGGCGTGGACCAACCGCAGCGGCATGGAGTACGTCTGGTTCAACAACGTCGAGACCCGCCCCGGCCAGGGCTATCCGCGCCGCTACGAGGACCAGGAGAAGTGGCGCGGCGGCTGGGAGTTGAACAAGCGCGGCGCGCTGAAGCTGAAGAACGGCGGCCGCATCAAGTCCCTGCTCACCATCTTCTCCAACCCGAAGCTCCCGGAGATCAAGGACTACTACGAGCCCTGGACGTACGACTACAAGAACCTCACCGACGCCCCGCTCGGCGACGACTACCCGGTGGCCGAGCCGCGCTCGCTGATCGACGGCAAACCGATGAAGGTCGAGTGGTCCTCGAACTGGGACGACAACCTGGGCGGCGCGACCGAGTACGGCGACCTGGACCCGATGGTGGAGAAGGTACGCCGACAGGCTCAACAGGCTGCAGAGAAGGTGAAGTTCGCGTTCGAGCAGACCTTCATGTTCTATCTGCCGCGGATCTGCGAGCACTGCCTCAACCCGTCCTGCGTCTCGTCCTGCCCGTCCGGGGCGATGTACAAGCGGGCGGAGGACGGCATCGTCCTCGTCGACCAGGACGGCTGCCGCGGCTGGCGCAAGTGCGTGACGGGCTGCCCGTACAAGAAGGTGTACTTCAACCACGCCACCGGCAAGGCCGAGAAGTGCACGTTCTGCTACCCACGCGTCGAGGTGGGCCTGCCCACGGTCTGCTCCGAGACCTGCGTGGGCCGGCTCCGCTACCTCGGGGTGATCCTGTACGACGCCGACAAGGTGACGCGGGCCGCCTCGACCAAGGACGAACAGGCCCTGTATGAGGCCCAGTTGGGGGTGTTTCTCGACCCGGAGGACCCGGAGGTGCGGCGCGCCGCCGAGCGGGCCGGCATCCCGTACGACTGGGTGGAGGCGGCACGCCGCTCCCCCGTGCACGCCCTGGTCAGCAAGTACAAGGTGGCGCTCCCGCTGCACCCGGAGTACCGCACGATGCCGATGATCTGGTACATCCCGCCGCTCTCCCCCGTCGTCGACGCGCTCACCGAGACCGGGCACAACGGGGAGGACGCCGACAACCTCTTCGGCGCGATCGACACGCTCCGCATCCCCCTGGAGTACCTCGCGGAGATCTTCACGGCGGGCGATGTCGCGCCGGTCCGGTCCTCGCTGACGAAACTCGCCGCGATGCGCGCCCACATGCGCGCCATCAACCTCGGCGAGCGGCCCGACCCCTCGGTGGCGGAGTCAGTCGGCATGGACGGCCCGCAGATCGAGGAGATGTACCGCCTCCTCGCCATCGCCAAGTACGAGGACCGCTACGTCATCCCCACCGCGGCCGTCGGCGACGCCCGCCGCCTGGAGGAGTCGGCGGTGCCGGACACCTGCTCCCTCGACCACGTGGACGGCACCGGCCCGACCGGCGACGGCCCCTTCGGCCAGGACTCCGGCCAGAAGCGCCTGCCCCTCGTCACCATCGAGAACTTCCACGCCGCCCGCAGACGCCAGACCTCCGACGAAGAGCCCGACGACGTACGGGAGCAGCAGTGAGCCACGTCCGCCCCGAGCACGCGATCCTCCACCAGGCGGCGGCGCTGTGCCTCGCGTACCCCGACGACGAGTTCCACGAGCGCCTGCCGCTCCTGCGCGCGGCGGCCCCACCCCCGCTCGACGCGTTCCTCACGTACGCGGAGACCACGCCCGCGCGCGAACTGGCGGCCCACTACGTCCAGGTCTTCGACTTCAAGAACCGGCACTCCCTGTACCTGAGTTGGTGGCGGGACGGGGACACGCGCCGGCGCGGCATGACCCTGGTCGGCTTCAAGGAGACGTACCGGGCGCACGGTCTGGACTTCACCGGCGAGGAACTGCCCGACTTCCTGCCCGCGGTCCTGGAGTTCTCCGCCGTGGCCGGCCCCGCCCTCCTGCAGGAGCACCGGGCGGGCCTGGAACTCCTGCGCCTGGCCCTGACCGAGCACGGCACGCCGTACGCGTCGGTCCTCGACGCCGTCTGCGGCACGCTGCCCGGCCCCTCCCCCAAGGACCGCGCCGAGGCCCGCGCCCTCGCCCGCTCGGGCCCGCCGCGCGAGGAGGTCGGCCTCGACCCGTACCTGACCGCCGGAGGCCGTTCATGAAGACGCTGTTGTGGGGCGCGCTTCCGTACATCGCGGTCGTCCTGCTCGTCGCGGGCACGGTCTGGCGGTTCCGCTACGACAAGTTCGGCTGGACCACCCGCTCCTCGCAGGTGTACGAGTCGAAGCTCCTGAACGTGGCCTCGCCGATGTTCCACTACGGCATCCTGTTCGTGCTCGTCGGACACCTGATGGGCCTGTTCGTGCCGGAGTCCTGGACGGACGGCATCGGCCTCGACGAGCACACGTACCACCTGCTGTCCCTGTACGGCGGCACGGCGGCGGGCGCCCTCGCGGTCCTCGGCATCCTGATGCTCCTCGTCCGGCGCCGCACCAACGCCCCCGTCTTCCGGGCGACGACCGCCAACGACAAGGTCATGTACGTGTTCCTGCTCGCGGCGATCGTCCTCGGCATGTGGGCCAAGCTCGCGAACTCGACTGTCAGCGCGGGGTACGACTACCGGCAGACCATCGCGCCGTGGGTCCGCAGCCTGTTCACGCTCCAGCCCGACATCGACCGGATGGCCGGGGTCCCGGTCCTCTACCAGATCCACGCGCTGGTCGGCCTCGCCCTGATCGCCCTGGTCCCCTTCACCCGCCTCATCCACATGTTCAGCGCGCCGGTGCAGTATCTGTTCCGCCCGTACGTGGTGTACCGCTCGCGCGCGGAGGGGCAGTTGGGGCCCAGGCCGGACCGCCGAGGCTGGGAAGAATCCAAACTCTGACCTTCCCCTCCCCGCCCCTTCCCGAAAGCTTGCAGCAGCTTCGGGGGCCAGCCCCCGGACCCCCTCCCCCAAGCTCTCGGCTGCGCTCGAGCAGGGGGGACCCCCATCTCAAACGCCGGAGGGGCTGAATTGAGCCCCGAAGGGGGCTGGCCTTTAGGGGCGCGGGGAACTGCGCGACCAGCCACGACGAAGCGGGCAGCCGAACAACAACCGGGTCACGGGGCGAAGCCCCGAAGCGGCCTGAGGGCCCAGCCCCCCCCCCGGAACGAGGGTCCGGGTCCGAGCCCCGAAGCTGCGCCAGGCGGCGAAGCCCCCGGAAACGAAGGCCCGGTGCCAAGCCCCGAGGTGGGGCCCAGGGGCGGCAACCCCAAGCGGAGGCCCAGGGGCAGCAGCCCCAAGCGGGGGTCCGGGGGCGCAGCCCCCGGGGTCGTCCGGCGAGGACTTCGGGAAGGGGCGGGGAGGGGGTCAAGGCTTCTCGTCGTCCACCACCTCGGCGTCGACCACGTCCTCCCCCTCCGGCGGCTGCTCCCGAGTCTGCTCCTGCGGAGACGCATACATCGCCTGCCCCATCCGCTGCGCCGCAGCAGAAAGCGCATCGGCAGCCGCACGCAACGCGTCGGGAGACGTGTCCTCCGCCTCAAGGCGGGACTTCAACTCGGCGAGGGCCCCCTCGACCTCCTCCCGAGTCGCCGCCGGCACCCGCGCCTCGCCCTCGGCGGTCTCCCGCAGGAACCGCTCGGTCTGGTAGGCGAGTTGCTCGGCCTCGTTGCGTGTCTCCGCCGCCTCCCGCCGCTGCCGGTCCTCGTCCGCGTACTGCTCCGCGTCCCGCATCATCCGGTCGATGTCGTCCTTCGGGAGCGCGGATCCGCCCGTCACGGTCATCTTCTGCTCGCGCCCGGTGGCCAGGTCCTTCGCCGAGACGTGCATGATCCCGTCGGCGTCGATGTCGAACGTCACCTCGATCTGCGGCACCCCGCGCGGCGCGGGCGGAAGACCGGTCAGGTCGAAGACGCCGAGCTTCTTGTTGTACGAGGCGATCTCCCGCTCCCCCTGGAAGACCTGGATGCCGACCGAGGGCTGGTTGTCGGCGGCGGTCGTGAAGACCTCCGAACGGCGCGTGGGGATCGTGGTGTTGCGTTCGATCAGCTTCGTCATGATGCCGCCCTTGGTCTCGATGCCGAGCGACAGCGGCGTCACGTCGAGCAGCAGCACGTCCTTCACGTCGCCGCGGATCACGCCCGCCTGCAGGGCCGCGCCGACCGCCACGACCTCGTCGGGGTTGACGCCCTTGTGCGGCTCCTTGCCGGTGAGGTCCTTGACGAGTTCCGTGACGGCGGGCATGCGCGTGGAGCCCCCGACGAGGATGACGTGGTCGACGGCGGCGAGTTTGATCCCGGCGTCCTTGACGGCCTGGTGGAAGGGCGCCCTGCAGCGCTCCAGCAAGTTCTCGGTCAGCTCCTGGAACTGAGGTCGCGTCAGTTTCTCTTCCAGGTGCAGCGGCCCGGCCTCGGAGGCGGTGACGTACGGCAGGTTGACCTGTGTCTCACCGGCCGAGGACAGCTCGATCTTCGCCTTCTCCGCGGCCTCGCGGAGCCGCTGCACGGCCATCTTGTCCTGCGCGAGGTCGATGCCGTTGGCGTTCTTGAACTGCCGTACGAGGTGGTCGACGATCCGCTGGTCCCAGTCGTCGCCGCCGAGGTGGGTGTCGCCGTTGGTGGCCTTGACCTCGATGACGCCGTCGCCGATCTCCAGGAGGGACACGTCGAAGGTGCCGCCGCCGAGGTCGAAGACCAGGACCGTCTGTTCGTCGCCCCGGTCGAGCCCGTACGCGAGGGCGGCGGACGTGGGCTCGTTGATGATCCTGAGGACGTTCAGGCCCGCGATCTCGCCGGCCTCCTTGGTGGCCTGGCGCTGGTGGTCGTCGAAGTAGGCGGGCACGGTGACGACAGCGTCGGTGACGTCCTCCCCGAGGTACGCCTCGGCGTCCCGCTTCAGCTTCTGCAGCACCCGCGCCGAGAGCTCCTGGGGCGTGAACCGGCTGCCGTCGACGGCGCCCTGCTCGGGGAAGCGCCAGTTCGCGTCGCCCATGTGCCGCTTCATGGAGCGCGCGCTGCGCTCCACGTTGGTGACGGCCTGCCGTTTGGCGACCTCGCCGACCAGGACGTCGCCGTTCTTCGCGAAGGCCACGACGGACGGGGTGGTGCGCGCGCCCTCGGCGTTGGCGACGACGCTGGGCTCGCCGCCCTCGAGGACCGCGACCACGCTGTTCGTCGTACCGAGATCGATCCCGACCGCACGTGCCATGACAGTCCCCTTCCGGGCCCCGGATCACTCCGCTTCCGTACCTCCAGCACAAAACTTGAGTGCCGGTATGTCAATGCCCCGATACGGCGACGCCGCCGCCGTTCCGGAGCGGTGTCCGGGACGGCGACGGCGCAGGCGGGCCCTGGGCGGTGGCTCAGGCGGCCAGGTTGGCGCGGAGCGCGATCTGCGTACCGGCGAGTGCCTTGCTGACCGGGCAGTTCTCCTTGGCGTCCTCGGCGGCCTTGACGAATTCGGCCTGGTCGAGTCCGGGTACGTCGCCCTCGACGATCAGCACGATGCCGGTGATGCCCTCGCCCGGCTGGAAGGTGACCTCCGCCTGCGTGACGAGCTTGGTGGGCGGCGTCCCGGCCTGGGCCAGGCCGTTCGAGAGCGCCATCGAGAAGCAGCTGGAGTGGGCGGCGGCGATCAGCTCCTCCGGGCTGGTCTTCCCGTTCGGCTCCTCGGCACGGGCCGGCCAGGACACCGGGTACTGCCCGATGCCGGACGAGTCGAGCGCGACCTTGCCGGAGCCCTCCAGCAGGTTGCCTTCCCAGACGGTGTGCGCGGTGCGCATCGTGGCCACGGCGGTTCCTTCCTCTACGAACGGTGGGGCGCTCCGGACACGTCGAGCGCCCCCACCATCCGACCACACGGGAGCCTTCCGGACACTCCGTACGCCCAGGACGCGCCCCCAACACCGACCGACCGCCGCCCCCGCGTCACTCCCCGAGCATCCCGCGCAGCCACTGCCGCTCCGCCCCGGCAGGCGTACGAGCGCGGCTACCAGGTGGTGTTCGGCTCGGACGTCACCGCCACCGACGACGCGTCCCGGCCGGAGCCCGAACTGGCCGTGCTGCGCAAGGGGTTCGCGCTCGTGCTCACCGCGCGGGAGATCGAAGACGAGCTGCGGAGCCCCTAGCTCTGGCGGCGCAGCCGGGCCGACAAGTGGTGCTGGAGGGGCTGGCCTACCGCTGCGAGGTCGTGGGTGAACGTGAGGGTGTCGGGGGCGTCCAGGGTGTAGCGGCGGCGGGTGGCCTCGACGTCCTTGGCGGTGGGGGTGGTCGCGACCTGCCGCGTGGCGAGGTCGATCGCGCCGTCGGCGGCGTGGCCTACGGCGATCTCCGCGATGCCGGTGGGCTGCGTGATCAGGGCTTCCACGCGGCCGTCGGGCAGCAGCCGCCACCAGCCGCTCTCCCGTGCGGCCGGGCGCAGCGGCACATCGTCGTCGCCGAGCAGCCAGGCCCGTGCCTCGTACCGCAGGAACGGCCGGCCGTCGTGGCTGAACGTCACCTCCTGCGCGTACGCGAAGTCCTCGTCGAGCGTCGGATACCCGCCCTGCCCGCGGCCGCGCCACCGCCCGAGCAGTCCGAGCACGGGCGCGAGCTGCGGGTGCGGGGCGGGCGTCGCATCGGCGTGCAGGCTCTCGGCGTACGGGTAGTCCGGTGCGGGGTCGAACACGAGGTGCGCTCCTGGGGTCGGGCGTTGGCTGGTCGGGGGAAGCCTAGGCCGACCTGGACGCGCCGCGGTCGAGGCCCTTCACGAACCCGGGCTCGCGCTCGAACTCGCCGAGCCAGAGGTGGTCGGGGGCGTACTGCCTGGCCGCGCCGATGAGGGTTTCCATGAACTCCCCCTTGGCGGCCGAGATCTGGTAGCGCAGCCGCTGCAGATCCGGACGCAGCGGCTCGTCGTCCCGGACCAGGAACCCGAGGCCCGGGGCGTCCGGGTCGATCGCGTCCGACGGGCACAGTTCGAGGGATGCACGGCTATCCCTGCCGCGTCGACCCGGATGAAGTTGCGCATCCGCCTGCGGCCGAGGCGTACGAGGGGGACGCCCACCCAGCCCGTGAATCTGCGCCCCGCGTGCGGCCTACCCGGCCAGTGTCAGCGCCCCCACGAGCGCTGCCGTCGTCACCGTGCCCGCGACACGGCCCGTCCAGGCCATGCCGGGGCGGGCGAGGCGTCGGGCGTTGAACGCCGTGAATAGGCCGAGGTGGACGGTGACCACGTTGACGGCGCCGAGCCAGCCGAAGCCGCCCTGCTTCAGCGCGAAGTACAGGAGGAGCCAGGCCGCGACGCCGGCCAGCGCCCAGGCGAGGATTTCGAGCTGGAAGCCGAGGGGAACAGGTTGCGGCCGCTCCCCGGCGGCGGTCGTCGGCGCGTCCTGGGGGCTGGTCTTACGGGACAACGGTGCTCCTGAGTCGGGCGCGGGCGGCGGGACCCGTACGACCCTAGGCGCAGGTCGTACGGGTCCCGCAACCGGGCCTGGGGTCAGCCCTGTTGGGCCGATTCCGCCCGCTTCTTGCGGCCCGACATCACCGCGTACACGACGACGCCGATGAAGAGGAAGACGACGCCCTGGTAGACCGCCGCGTAGCCCGCGCCGCCGACCAGCCACAGGGAGAAGGCGCAGGCGATCGCGGAGATCACCGAGTCGCGGACGAGGCGGGAGCGGTTGACGCGCTCGCCCTGGCCGGAGAGCAGGTAGTAGATCTGCGCGGCGGTGGCGAGGAGGTACGGGACGGTGGCCATGAAGGTCGTGACCGTGACGAGGAGCGTGAAGACCTCCGCGTCGCCCTTGCCGCCGCCGGAGGCGTAGTTGTAGATCGTCAGGAGCGAGGCGAGGATCACCGTGATCACGACGCCGGCCGTGGGGACGCCGCGCTGCTTCTTCAGGAACACGGTCGGGAAGAGCCCGTCCTTGGCCGCCGCGAACGGGGCCTGGGCGCTGAGCAGCGTCCAGCCGTTGAGGGCGCCGAGGATGGAGACCACCGCGGCGACCGCGACGAGCGAACCGCCCCACGTGCCGCCGAACATCGCGTTGACGGCGTCGGAGAACGGGGCCTCGCTGTCGACGAGCCGCTCGTGCGGGACGGTGCCGAAGACGGCGAGCGTGCCGAGCAGGTAGACGAAGGCGGCGCCGAGCACGCCGAGGATCGTGGCGCGGCCGACGTTGCGGCGCGGGTCACGGACCTCGCCTGCGCTGACCGCGGCCGACTCCACGCCCAGGTAGCTGAAGAGCAGCAGCGCGGCGGCGGCCGAGACCGCGCCGACGGGGCTCGCGTCCGGGTCGGTCTGGAACGGCCCGAGGTTGTCCGCGTCGAAGAAGAAGAGGCCGCCGACGGCGACGAGCAGCAGCGGCGCGAACTTCAGTACGGTCGCGACGAGTTGGACCGCGCCGACGTACCGCGTGCCGGCGAGGTTGGCGAGGCCGGGGAGCCACTGGATGAGCAGCGCGGCCAGGCACATCGTCCACCAGTGGCCGTCGAGGTCGATCAGCAGGTTGAGGTAGCCGACGGCGCCCACGGCGAGCGCGGCGTTGGAGACCCAGGAGGTGATCCAGTACGACCAGGCGGCGAGGAAACCGGCGAAGTCGCCGAAGGCCTCGCGGGCGTAGACGTACGGGCCGCCGGTGCGCGGGTCGCGCTGGGCGAGCCGGCCGAAGACCAGGGCCAGGGCGATCGCGCCGAGCGTGAGCACGCCGAAGGCGACGAGGCTGATGGTGCCGTAGGAGGCGACGTCGTGCGGGAGGCGGAAGATGCCGCCGCCGATGATGTTGCCCATGACCAGGCAGGTCGCGATGGGAAGTCCGAAGCGCCGGGCGTGCTTGCCGATCTCGCCGCGCTGCTCGATGGCCTCGCCGGTGTCGGCTGCGGTGTCGCCTCGGTCTGCCGGAGCCGGCGTCGATGCGGGTCCGGTGTCGTGCATGGGGTGGTGCGCCTCTCGTCGTGCTGGGTCCGCCACGGGATCGCCGGGCGACGGCTCATGGTCAGGCACGTTGAACGCTGCACCAAATCAGTGGGGAGAGTCACTGCAGCGCTGTCACCTGCGGAAACCTGCGGGTTGGCGATCCCTGTGGCTACGTAAACGGCTACGTACGTTACCCGCCCTGCTCAACACATGGGTGGTGGCGCCCACTCCGCTCTGCGCCAGGCCTCCCTACGCCGCCGTAGTGGCGGTGTCGCCTGCCCTGCCACTCCGCGCATGCGGGGGCATCGAGTAGGCCATCCATCTCCGGAAGCCCGGCCGCAGGAACTCGACCACGTCAGGATCCGAGTGCGCGAGGCCGAGGCTCTGCTCGCGCACCGTCCCCTCCGGCCGCCTGTCGGCGACGGCGGACGCCCGACCATCGGCGCGGTTCTGGCCACGCCTCCCGCTGTGCGCGATTACCGCCGCTTCCGTGATTGCAGGTACCAGGCCGCAGCAAGGCCAATGACCACCAGAACGATGAGCATCTTCATGACCCACTCTTGCCCACGATCTTGCCGATGAAGCTCACCCCAGCACTTGCAGCATGCTTCGGGTGGGCATTGCGCGACCGGCTCGACGTCTTCCACCGAGTTCGGAAGCGTCCAACATGCGGACGCATCACGTGACATGCGTCACAGGGTTATGGACTCGGGTGGCATACCCAGGCACTTACTGGCGAGGCATCACCCGAATCCGGAGGCCCAATTGGCGCCACTTTCCGATACACCCCGGACGGGCTAACGCCGGATTTCAGGTTTCTCGCTGAACCAACGCCGACACATGGGTTCAATCGGGGTTTCGCAGGTGCCGACGACCGCACGGAGCGCGCTGGGGAGCGAGTAGCACCCCACCCCAACTTTGAGCTTGCAGCCGACCAGGCCCTTTCGAAATTCGAGAGGACAGAAATTCCGGGCTACATACGACCACCGGGGCTCGGCCGGACAGGAACTGACGCCCAGGTCATATAGCCGCCTCCATCACCGCGGTGCTGCCCCATGTCGTCGACCAGGCGGCGCACGAGGAACAGGCCCGGCTCCTCTTCGGGTTCCGGCAGCGCGCTTCCCATCTCCCCGACGGTGATCAACACGTGATCACCGTCGCACGAGATCCGGCCCGCCAGGTCGACGCTTGCGCGGGACCGCGCGGTGATGTCGACCAGCTCGGTAAGCACCGCGAGCGCGGACTCGATCTCGGCCGCCTGCGAAGGAGCAGCGAGCAGCGCCGGCAGCACCATTGCGGCGAACCGGCGCGAGCGGCGCATTGCTTCGGCGGGCCCGCGCTCGGGGCCAACCCGGAACTCGAGGGAGTTCTCCGTGCCGAGAACCTGCCGCATGGCGGCAGCGTTCCCGGCCGCGGGCGTCCGCAGGCTGGAGGCCCAGAGCAGAGGCACTGCGTCGGAGATCATCACTCGTCCATCACTCCATCGCGTCGAGTAGACGCATGGAGCTGCCCGCTCCCCCGAGCCGGGCAGTCCCATGCGCAGCTTCAGGGCACGGCGAAATCCGGCCGCACTACCCCTACAGGCGGCCCTGTGTGTCATGGAGTTAACAGTGACGTAGAGTGTTTACGCAAGCCGGTCGAGATCGGGCAATTCTCAAGGTCGGGACGCAGGCAGAAGCCGAACTCCCGCCTGAGAGCGTGGCCTAGAGTGGCGAAGCCATTACAAGCAACCACCGCAAAATCGGACATGAGCAGCCTGGGGGCGGAGATGAGTGCTGGCGAGAAAGATGAGCCACGCACCCTGCAGGAGAAGATCAACTACCTGTTGAAGGAGTCGTTCCCCGACGGCGCCCCGAGCGACCGCGAGTTCTGCCGAATCGCGGAGGCACGCGGCGGCTCCTTGTCTCACAGCTACTTCGGCAAGCTCCGCAAGGGCCAACTCACCGAGGTCAGGGACGAGACTCTGCAAGCCCTGGGACTGGGCTTCGACTGCGACTGGCGCTTCTTCAAGCCGGAATCGCAGGTCGAGGCTGAAGTCTCCGCCGGGCTCCGCTTCCTGGCCGACAAGCGAGCCGGCGGCATCAGCGGAATCGCCGGGCGGGGCATCACCGAAGAAGGACTCTCACCTGACCTGCTCAACTTCGCACTCGACCTCTTGGAGAAGGCGCGGCAGGAGACGCAGGAGCCTCCGGCGGAACCGCAGACATGACGGACGCACCGTCCTCCGAGCCGTCTCTGAGCGAAGTGCAGGAACGGTGCAAGACCGGCCTGGCAGACCTTCCGATCCCTAACCCGTTCTCAGTAGAGCAGCTGCGGGTCAACATGGAGAAGGCTCGCGGCCGCCGGATCATCATGCAGCCCATCCCTGACTCGATGATCACCACGAGCACGGCGTGCGGGCTGAGGATCAAGGACACCCACCTCAGCATCGTCCTCTACCGCAAGCGCCCGTCGGCCTACTTGACCGAGCACGTCATGCTGCACGAGCTGGTTCACGAGTGGTTCGACCACGGTACCCAGCTCAGCCCCGACGAACTTCAAGCACTGCTGCCCGTCTTCGGACCTGGCCTGATCAAGCGCGTCATGGCCGGTGAGGCCACCGTGCAGGCACGCGCCAACTACCGCACCGTCGAGGAGAAGATCGCCGAATTCGGCGCCTCTCTCATTCCCCGCATGGCCCGCGACGTGCCAAGCGACGACATGCTCGGCCGCCTGGACGACACCCTCTCCCGGCCCGCCGGCGGCAGTTACCGACCACGACGCCGCCTGCGCAACCTCTTCCGCCGTTCGTAACTCAAGGACCCCCGTGCTCGACATAGCCGGCTACCTAGTAGCCGCCCTGATGACCTCCGTTGCCATCTGGCGCGCGCTCGGCGGTTCCGACGCCCGCCGAAGATCCCTCTGGGGCTGCTTCCTGGGCTTCTCCATCGCCCTGTGGACCAAGACCGAGGTCGTACGGATCGGGCTCAACAACAGCTCGATCACCGACGCCTCGATCCTGCTCAAGCACTACTCGGCGGGCGCAGCGATCTTGGCGATCATGTACTACATCGTCGCCGTGTACGGGCAGTATCCCGCTGACGGCGAGATGGCCCGCGCCGTGCGAGTAGCCCGCGTCATCCAGCGCGCAGCCACCAAGACGGCCCTCGCCAGCTTCGCCCTGATGACGATCATGTTCTTCACGATCGTCGACCGGTCGGTACCGAGCGACCACTTCGTCAGCGATCACGCCGGGCAGTGGGGCGCAACCGCCTATATGAGCGTTTTCTACGTCTACCTGGGCTCGGCATCCGCCATCTGCCTCTACCAGTGGGCCGGCGCGTTCCGCGGTGAGGAACGCGGGCTGCTGCGCGCCGGCTTGGGCATGATGGCCTTCGCCATGGTCCTCGGTGTTGCCTACTCCTTCGGTCGCATGCTGGCCATGTGGTTCTGGCTCGCCGACCAACCCAGTGACGCCGTCGCCCACAAGGTCGAGTCCTCCACCGAGGCGATGCAGCTTCTCCTCTTCGTGCTGTTCGCGCTCGGGGTATCGGTCCCTGCCTCCGAGAAGGGCATCCGCCGCGCCCGCGCCTGGTGGTCCCTCGCGCGCCTGTACCCGATGTGGCGCGAGCTGATGACCGCCTTCCCCACCATCCCGATGCAGCCGCCACGCTCCCGGTACCGCGAGCTGACCCGCCGTGACATGGACGCCGAGCTCCGGCTCGACCGGTGGATCCACGATGTCGCCGACGCGATCGAGAAACTGCGTCATCACGTCCCCGACAACCTGATGGCAGCCGCCAAAGAGAAGGCCGCCCACGGTGCCGTCGCTCAGGCGTACTGGATCAAGGCCGCGCTCGCAGCCAAGGCGGAAGGGGCGCCCGCGGGCCCGGTCGCGGCGTTCGAGCAGCAGCAGGCCACTGACCAGGACGGCGAAGTCGCCTGGTTGCGGGATGTCGCCAACGCCTACCGGAAGACCGACCCATCCCAGGCTCAGCGCCTGCTCGCCACCGCAGGAGCAACCGCGTGACCATCACCACGGCGGCCAGGACCGTCACCGACATACTTCAGCCCCGTAACGTCCTACTGGTCGGCATGTTGGGCATCGGCGTCGCAGCCGCTGGCGACTGGACCGGCATCCCGTGGGGTCTGCTCGGCGCGCTGTGCGCTGGCATCATCCCCGCGGTCTACATCGAGTGGGAGCGTAGGAGGGGCACCTGGGGCGACCGTCATGTGGTGGACCGCACGAAGCGGGCTCCCATCTTCGTGGTCATCCTGGCGTCCATCGGCCTCGGTTCGCTCGCCATGGTCCTGGGGCATGCGCCGACCGGCATCCTCATCGCGATGCTCGCCCTGTGGGCCATGACCATCGGACTCCTGACCATCAACCTGGTCTGGAAGATCAGCGTGGACAGCGCGGTCGCCTCCGCCGTCGTCGCGTTGCTCGCCGTCGTCCACTCGCCGTGGTGGCTGCTCGCCTACTTCCTTACGGCTGCCGTGTGTTGGTCCCGTGTGGCACTGACGTACCACACCGTCGCCCAGACGGTGGCTGGCGCATCGCTCGGCGCCGCCACCGCCGCGGCGTTCCTCCTGGCCTGACACCCGATCAGCAGGGAGCCCCGGACAGTGCGTCCGGGGCTCCCTGCGTTCAGCGCGCTGGTGCTCAGTGCGGGAGGCGCACCGTCACGTCGTACAGCCGCGTGATCTCTGCCAGGCTCTCGCCGTCGTCCGTCGTCCAGCCGCCGCGGTCAAGCGCCACGGCGATCGGCGACGGCCGGTACCTGGTGGAGCGGAGCTTCGCGGCGGTCGCAGCTCTCCTCCGATGAGCTCTCATGACGTATCTGCCGGTGCCTGCCAAGATTGCGGAGTGAACTGGGGGACGCTGATATCGACACTTGTGGGAGCCGTCATCGGGGTGGGCTCGACCCTGCTGGCTGATCGCATTCGCTGGCGCCGCGAGTTAGAACTCCTAACGAAATGATCTTCGAGGTGGTTGGATCACTCCGAGAGCGTTGATCCGGGGGTGCGGGGTGGCTCGGCCGAAGCCGTGGGAAGTCGATGACGAGTTGTGGGCGGTGATCGAGCCGCTGCTGCCCAAGGTTGAGCGCCGGACCCGGCATCCGGGACGCAAGCGGCATCCAGACCGGCTGGTGTTCCAGGGCATCCTGTTCGTGCTGCACACCGGGATCTCCTGGGAACACCTGCCGCAGGAACTCGGCTTCGGCTCGGGCATGACCTGCTGGCGCCGCCTGGCCGAGTGGACTGAGGCCGGCGTGTGGCCCCGCCTGCACGAGATCCTCCTCGCCGAACTCCGTGGTGCGAACGCCCTGGACTTCTCCCTGGCGGCGGTCGACGGCTCCCACATCCGGGCGTTAAAGGGGGCCCCAGGACCGGACGAAGTCCTGTTGACCGGGGCAGGACGGGCAGCAAACACCACCTGATCACCGACGCCACCGGGATCCCGCTCGCCGTCACCCTGACCGGCGGCAACCGCAACGACGTCACCCAGCTGATCCCGCTCCTTGAGGCCGTGCCGCCGGTGCGGGGCAAACGCGGCCGGCCCCGACGCCGACCGGACGTGGTGCTCGGTGACCGCGGCTACGACCACGACAAGTACCGCCGGCTCGTCTGGGGCCTCGGCGTGAAACCGCTGATCGCCCGCCGAGGCACCGAGCACGGCTCCGGGCTCGGCACCCAACGCTGGGTCGTGGAGCGCGCGTTCGCCCACCTGCACTGGTTCCGCCGCCTGCGGATCCGCTGGGAGATACGCGACGACATCCACGAAGCCTTCCTCACCCTCGGATGCGCACTCATCTGCTGGCGACGCCTGAAGTCATTCCGATAGGAGTTCTT
>NZ_JASCIQ010000026.1 GCF_029968035.1 Streptomyces cavernicola
CACGCGTGCCGGGCCTTTTGGTTGCCCGTGTGCAGTGCGAGCCGGTCGGCGTAGGCGGGCGCGAAGCAGCGGGCCGGGGAGAGGACAATGGACGGGTGAGTACGACAACGCTGCCCACGACCGACCGCCCCGAAGTCGCCGAACGCCTCAGGAAGGCCCTGCTCGACGCCGACTTCACCGCCGACGGACTGCTCGAACTCCTCGGCGCCCCGGCCTACGCCGCGCTCGCCAGGAGCGAGACGGTGCCCGCGCTGCGAGCCACGCGGGAGGACGGACCGCTGGCGGCGCTCGTCCGCCTCTTCCTCCTGCAGCAGAACGTGCCGTACGCGCGCGTGGCGAAGGTTCTGCCCGTCGAGGACTGCCTCGCCGACGGCTGGCTGACCCAGGACGGCGACGAGCTGCGGGCCACCGTGGACGTGCGGCCGTACGGCGGGCCGGACGGCGAGGACTGGTTCATCGTCTCGGACCTCGGCTGCGCGGTGGGCAGCGCGGGCGGCATCGGGAGCAGCGACGAAGGAGTGGTGCTCGGCGTCGGCGGCGCCTCCACGACGCTCGCCGGGATCACCGTGCGCAGGCCGGTCTCCGCGGCGCTCGACCTCGGCGCCGGCTCCGGCATCCAGGCCCTGCACGCCGCGCAGCACGCGACGCGGGTCACCGCGACCGACCTCAACCCCCGCGCCCTCGACTTCACCCGTCTCACCCTCGCGCTCTCCGGCGCCCCTGCCGCGGAGCTCAAGGAGGGCTCGCTCTTCGGGCCGGTCGAGCGCGACACGTACGACCTGATCGTCTCCAACCCGCCGTTCGTCATCTCCCCCGGTGCGCGCCTGACTTACCGGGACGGCGGGATGAGCGGGGACGACCTGTGCCGGACGCTCGTCCAGGAGGCGGGAGAGCGCCTGAACGAGGGCGGTTACGCGCAGTTCCTCGCCAACTGGCAGCACGTGGAGGGCGAGGACTGGCAGGACCGGCTCCGCTCGTGGGTGCCCCGCGGCTGCGACGCCTGGATCGTGCAGCGCGAGGTGCAGGACATCACGCAGTACGCGGAGTTGTGGCTGCGCGACGCCGGCGACCACCACCGGGACCCGGAGGAGTACGCCGCGCGGTACGAGGCCTGGCTCGACGAGTTCGAGGCCCGTAAGACCAAGGCCGTCGGCTTCGGCTGGATCACGCTCAGGAAGACGGGCGCCGAGACGCCCTCGGTGACCGTCGAGGAGTGGCCGCACCCGGTCGAGCAGCCGCTCGGCGACGAGGTCCGGGCGCACTTCGAGCGCCAGGACTACCTGCGGGGCACGGACGACGCGGCGCTGCTCGCGGGGTACTTCAAGCTGGCCGCCGACGTCGTGCAGGAGCAGGTCGGCCTGCCCGGCGCGGAGGACCCGGAGCACGTGGTGCTGCGCAGCCACCGCGGCATGCGCCGGGCCACCCAGGTGGACACGGTGGGCGCGGGCTTCGCCGGGGTGTGCGACGGCACGCTCAGCGCGGGCCGGATCCTGGACGCCATCGCGCAGCTGGTCGGCGAGGACCCGGTGCTGCTGCGGGACCGTACGCCGCAGCAGATCAGGCTCCTCGTGGAGCAGGGCTTCCTGGACCCGGTGCCGCAGCCGGAGTAGGCGGGCGCGCCCACCGGCGGCGGAGAGCCCTCGGATCCGGACGTTCCGTGTCCGGTTCTTCACGCCGGGTTCGCGTCCGGGACGCCCAGTCGTGTGCATGGCGTGTTCCGGACGTGTCAGCGTCCGAGCCCTGGTCAGTCGGGGCGGAGGATACGGGCATGGAGAGCGGACCGGCGATCTTCGCGGGAGCGGTGTTCACACTGTTCGGAACGGCGCTGCTGATGTGGACCGCAGTGCGGGTGCGGCATCGCGCGCCGGTGGCGCAGGGTGTGAGCCCGGTCGCATCGGCGGCGCTGACGACCACGGTCGGCGTGGGTGCGCTGGCGCTCGGGGTGTGGTGCTTCTCGCGGCTGTGAGGGAACCTCTCCGGCAGGGCTCGTGAACGGCTCGTCCCCTGCTCGGCTCCTGTTCGGCCCCCGCTCGACCGTGAGCCGGTCGCGGCCCCGGGCGTGACGGCGCGATGGTCCGGGTGTGACGCCGAGGTGGAATCTGGGAGGCACGATTCCGGATATTGCCGAAAGGGCAGGTGGACACTCCGGGCGGCAGGAATGCCGGTAGTCGGGTTACCGTTCGAGTGGCCGTTGCGGGCTTTTCCCGTTTGACACGGGGGCGGGCTGTACCGTCACACTCCGCAGCGTCACCGTATGACCGCGTACGGCGTCACCCTATGAAGGGGTACGAGCCCCCGTCCGAGGCAGTACGGACCGCAAGAGCGTGACCGCGGAGCCCCCGCAGAGCCACCGAGCGTCGACCGGAGAGAAGAGCCAACGTTGTCCCCGACCAGCGAGACCGCACACGGCGGCCGCCGACTCGTCATCGTCGAGTCGCCTGCCAAGGCGAAGACGATCAAGGGCTACCTCGGCCCTGGTTATGTCGTCGAAGCGAGCGTCGGGCACATCCGCGACCTCCCGAACGGCGCCGCCGAGGTGCCCGACAAGTACACCGGCGAGGTGCGCCGCCTCGGCGTGGACGTCGAGCACGACTTCCAGCCGATCTACGTCGTCAACGCCGACAAGAAGGCGCAGGTCAAGAAGCTCAAGGACCTCCTCAAGGAGTCCGACGAACTCTTCCTCGCCACCGATGAGGACCGCGAGGGCGAAGCCATCGCGTGGCACCTGCAGGAAGTCCTCAAGCCCAAGGTCCCGGTCCACCGGATGGTCTTCCACGAGATCACCAAGGACGCGATCCGGGACGCCGTCGCCAACCCGCGCGAGCTCAACAAGCGCATGGTCGACGCCCAGGAGACCCGCCGCATCCTCGACCGCCTCTACGGCTACGAGGTCTCGCCGGTCCTCTGGAAGAAAGTCATGCCGCGGCTCTCGGCGGGCCGTGTGCAGTCCGTCGCCACCCGCCTCGTCGTCGAGCGCGAGCGCGAGCGCATCGCCTTCCGCTCCGCCGAGTACTGGGACCTGACGGGCACCTTCGGCACCGGCCGCGCGGGCGACAAGAGCGACCCCTCGCAGCTGGTCGCCCGGCTGACCACGGTCGACGGCAAGCGCATCGCGCAGGGCCGCGACTTCAACTCCGTCGGGCAGCTCAAGTCCGACACCCTGCACCTGGACGAGGCGAACGCCCGCGCGCTCGCTGCCGCCCTGCAGGACGCGCAGTTCGCGGTCCGCTCGGTCGAGTCCAAGCCGTACCGCCGCTCGCCGTACGCCCCGTTCCGTACGACGACGATGCAGCAGGAGGCGTCGCGCAAGCTCGGCTTCGGCGCGAAGGCCACGATGCAGATCGCGCAGAAGCTGTACGAGAACGGCTTCATCACCTATATGCGTACGGACTCCACGACGCTGTCGGACACCGCCGTGTCCGCGGCCCGTGCGCAGGTCACGCAGCTCTACGGCAGCGACTACCTGCCGGAGAAGCCGCGTACGTACGCCGGCAAGGTCAAGAACGCGCAGGAGGCGCACGAGGCGATCCGCCCCTCCGGCGACCGCTTCCGCACCCCCGCTGAAACCGGTCTGACCGGTGACCAGTTCCGGCTCTACGAGCTCATCTGGAAGCGGACCGTCGCCTCTCAGATGAAGGACGCGACCGGCAACTCCGTCACCGTCAAGATCGGCGGCACCGCCTCCGACGGCCGCGACGCCGAATTCAGCGCCTCCGGCAAGACCATCACCTTCCACGGCTTCCTCAAGGCGTACGTCGAGGGCGCGGACGACCCGAACGCCGAGCTGGACGACCGCGAGCGCCGGCTGCCGCAGGTGAACGAGGGCGACGCGCTGTCCGCCGACGACATGTCCGTCGACGGCCACGCGACCAAGCCGCCGGCCCGCTACACCGAGGCCAGCCTGGTCAAGGAGCTCGAAGAGCGCGAGATCGGCCGCCCGTCGACGTACGCGTCGATCATCGGCACGATCCTCGACCGCGGCTATGTGTTCAAGAAGGGCACGGCGCTCGTCCCGTCCTTCCTGTCCTTCGCCGTGGTCAACCTCCTGGAGAAGCACTTCGGGCGGCTCGTCGACTACGACTTCACCGCCAAGATGGAGGACGACCTCGACCGCATCGCGCGCGGTGAGGCCCAGTCCGTGCCGTGGCTGAAGCGTTTCTACTTCGGCGAGGGCGACGCCGCGGGCTCCGCCTCCGACGCCGGGAACGGCGACGGGGACCACCTCGGCGGCCTCAAGGAGCTCGTCACCGACCTCGGTGCGATCGACGCCCGCGAGATCTCCTCCTTCCCCGTCGGCGAGGGCATCCTGCTCCGGGTCGGGCGGTACGGCCCGTACATCGAGCGTGGTGAGAAGGGCGAGGAGAACCACCAGCGCGCGGACGTTCCGGACGACCTTGCTCCGGACGAGCTGACGGTGGCGTACGCGGAGGAGCTGCTCGCCAAGCCCAGCGGCGACTTCGCGCTCGGCAAGGATCCGCAGAGCGGCAACGAGATCGTCGCCAAGGACGGCCGCTACGGCCCGTACGTCACGGAGATCCTCCCCGAGGGCACCCCGAAGACCGGCAAGAACGCGGTCAAGCCGCGCACGGCCTCGCTGTTCAAGTCGATGTCCCTGGACACGGTGACGCTCGACGAGGCGCTGCGGCTGATGTCGCTGCCGCGCGTGGTGGGCACGGACGCCGAGGGCGTGGAGATCACCGCGCAGAACGGCCGGTACGGCCCGTACCTGAAGAAGGGCACCGACTCGCGCTCCCTGGAGACCGAGGAGCAGCTCTTCTCCATCACGCTCGAAGAGGCCCTGGAGATCTACTCCAAGCCGAAGCAGCGTGGCCGCGCCGCCGCCAAGCCGCCGCTGAAGGAGCTCGGCGAGGACCCGGTGAGCGGGAAGCCGGTGGTCGTGAAGGACGGCCGCTTCGGCCCGTACGTCACGGACGGCGAGACCAACGCGACGCTGCGCGCGGCCGACTCCGTCGAGGAGATCACCGCGGAGCGCGGCTTCGAGCTGCTCGCCGAGAAGCGCGCCAAGGGCCCGGCGAAGAAGAAGACCGCCAAGAAGGCCCCGGCGAAGAAGACCGCCGCGAAGAAGACGGCGGCCAAGAAGACGACGACCGCCAAGACGGCCGCCAAGAAGACGACGGCGAAGAAGGCCACGGCCAAGACCGCCGCCGCGAAGAAGGCCCCGGCGAAGAAGACGGCGTCCGCGAAGGTGCCTTCCGAGGACTGACGCGACGCCACGAGCGCCCCGGTGGGCGTACGAGCCCAGTGCGGGGCGGACCGGCTCTTCCGGTCCGCCCCGCACTGCGTTTCCGGGGCTGTGTGGCCTTGATCGCATCCGGCCGTATGTTCGGCCGGGCCTCCGGGATGTCAGTCGTTCCCGATAGGCTGACGGGATGACGCGAGCCGAGCAACCAACGGTCGTGAGCCACGACCCCGATGACGCCCTGGTCGCCGACTCCCGGGAACGCGCCGTCCGCGCACTCCTGCGAAACGCGCCGCTCAAGCGGCTGTGGAGCGCCCACCTCGTGGGCAGTGTCGGTGACGCACTCGCGCTTCTCGTCCTCGTCGTCCTGGCCCTGCAGGCGGCGGTCGCGGAAGGCGCGTTCGGGAGCGGATACCGCGGAGCGGCCTTCGCCGTCGCGGCGGTCTTCGGCGTGCGCGTCCTCGCCACGCTGCTCTTCGGCGCGGTTCTGCTCGGCCCGCTCACCTCGCTGACCTCAGGATCAGGCGGGAGCGCAGCGACTTCGAACAAGGGCGGTGGCGGGCGACGGACGGGCGGGCCGCTCGACCGCCGCTGGACGATGATGGTGGCCGACGGCCTGCGCGCCGCGCTGCTGATCGTCGCGCCGCTGTGGATCGACTGGACGCCGGACAACGCCCTGGCCGCGCTGCTCGTCAGCGGCTTCGTCATCGGCGTCGCCGAACGCTTCTGGACGGTGTCCCGGGAGAGCGCCGCGCCCGCCCTGCTGCCCGCGCCGCCGCCCGAGGGTGCCACGGTGCGGCCGCTGCCCGACCACATGGAGGCGCTGCGCCGCCTCTCCCTGCGCACCGGATTCGTCGCGCTGCCGCTCGCCGCGCTCGCGCTGATCACAGTCACGCTCATCGGCAACCTGCTCGGCGCCGGGATCGACTGGTTCGGCCTGCACCAGGCGGCCCTCGCCTCGTACGTCGCGGCCGGGCTCTTCGCCGCCTCGCTCTCCGTCGTGTACTTCCTGGAGCTGCCCGACGTGCAGACGCCGCGCGCCCGTTCGCCGCTGGAGGGGCTGCGCCGCCCGAAGACCGCCTCCGGCGTGGACAAGGGCCGCACCAACGCCGCCCCGCTGCTCGTCCTGGCCTGCGCCGCCGTCGCCGGCGCGATCTCGGCCGCCGTCGCCGTGGCCGTGCTGCACGCCGTGGACCTGGATGGCGGGCCGGTGCTGTTCGGCCTGTTCGTGGTCGGTCTGACCGGCGGCACGGTCGTCGGCATCCGCACTGCGGCCTCGGTGCTGCCCGCCCTGTCGCGCCGTCGGCTGCTCGCGCTGGCCATCGCGGTCACGGGCATCGGCCTGCTCGCGGCCGGGCTTGCCCCCGACTCCACCACGGTCCTGCTGATCGTCACGCTCTCCGGGTACGCGGCCGGGGTCGCCGCCCACATCGGGCACGCCCTCCTCGACCTGGAGGTCGAGGAGCACCGTCGCATCCGTACGACCGAGCATCTGCAGGCGGTCGTGCGCGTCCTCGTCGCGCTCGGCGCGCTCGCCGCTCCGCTGCTCGCCGCGGCGATCGGGCCGCACCGTCTGGAGAGCGGCAAGTTCGTCTTCGCCCATGGCGGGGCCGCGTTCACGATGATGCTGGCCGGCGCGCTGCTGTTGCCCGTCGCCGCCCTGGTCCTCGCGAAGACCGACGACCGTTCCGGGGTGCCGCTGCGGCGCGACCTGAGCGAGGCCCTGCGCGGCGGCGAGCCTGTGCAGGCGCCCGCCGCGACCGGCTTCTTCATCGCCCTCGAAGGCGGCGACGGCGCGGGCAAGTCCACCCAGGCCGACGCCCTCGCCGAGTGGATCAGGGCCAAGGGCCACGAGGTCGTCCTCACCCGCGAGCCCGGCGCGACGCCGGTAGGCAAGCGCCTCCGCTCGATCCTGCTCGACGTCTCGTCCGCCGGTCTCTCGCACCGCGCGGAGGCCCTGCTGTACGCCGCGGACCGCGCGGAGCACGTCGACACCGTCGTACGGCCCGCTCTGGAGCGCGGCGCCGTCGTCATCACCGACCGGTACATCGACTCGTCCGTCGCGTACCAGGGCGCCGGGCGCGACCTGTCGCCGACCGAGATCGCCCGGATCTCGCGCTGGGCCACGGACGGACTCGTACCGCATCTGACGGTGCTGCTCGATGTCTCGCCGGAGACCGCGCGGGAGCGGTTCACCGAGGCCCCCGACCGCCTGGAGTCGGAGCCCGCCGAGTTCCACGCGCGCGTGCGCTCCGGTTTCCTCACGCTCGCCGCCGCCGACCCCGGCCGCTACCTGGTGGTGGACGCCGGTCAGGAGCCGGAGGCCGTCACCACGGTCGTACGCCACCGGCTCGACCAGATGCTGCCGCTCTCCGACGCCGAGGTGAAGGCACAGGAGGAGGCCCGCAAGGCCGCCGAGGAGGAGGCCAGGCGCAAGGCCGAGGAAGAGGCTGCGCGCAAGGCCGAGGAGGAGCGCCTGGAGCGCGAGCGCCAGGAGCAGCTGGCCAGGCTGCGTGCCGAGGAGGAGGAGCGCAAGCGCCGCGAGCTGGAGGAGGCCCGCCGCCGCGAGGCCGAGCGCCAGGCCGAGGAGGCCAGGCAGCGCGCGGAGGAGGCCCGCCGCCTCGCCGAGGAGGAGCGCAAGCGCCGCGAGGCCGAGGAGAAGGTCCGCGCCGCCGAGGAGGAGCGCCGCCGCCGGCAGGCCGAGGAGGAGGCCCGGCTGCGCGCCGAGGCCGAGGAGCGCCGCCTGGAGAAGCAGCGCAAGGCCGAGGAAGCGCTGCTCCGCGCGGAGGAGGCCCGCCGCGCGACCGAGGCCGGTTCGGCTCAGGGCGCGCCGTCCGGGTCCGGATCCGGTGCCGCCGGGGCTGACGGCTCGCACGCCGATTCCGACAACGAGACGACCGTGCAGACGCCGGTCGTCCGGCCCGAGTCCACGGGTGGTTCCGAGGGCGGCCCTGTCGGTGACTCCGCCTCGTACGGCGACTCCGACGCGACCACGACCACGGTGCTCCCGGTGGCCGGCGGCACCGACTCCGAGGAGACCGCCGTTCTGCCGCAGCCGCCCGCCGGACAGGGCGCGGCCGACGAGACGGCGGTGCTGCCTCCGGTGCGGGACGCCCGCCCGGCACAGGACCCGACGGACCGGGTGCCGCACGGCATCTTCCGCGACGAGCAGCCGGGCAGCGCGCCCGGGGCCCCGTCCGGATCAGAGGGCACGTCGGGGGGCGCGCACACCTCGTCGTACGCCGGCTCGGACAACGAGCGCACCGCCGAGCTCCCGCAGGTCGACCCGGACGCGCTCCCGCCGCGCCGCGCCTCCCGGCCCCGCCCCGACTGGGCGGAGGAGACGCCGCTCGACGACCTGCCGACCCTCGCGGACGAGCTGCTCGGCCCGCGCGAGGACGACGGAGAGGGCCGCGGCGGGAAGCGCCGCGGACGGCGGTGACGGCTGACGTTCCCTTGTGACGGGGCGGTGGGTGCGTAGGTGCGCCTGCCGCCCCTCGCCGTTCGCGGGGCGGCCGTCCGGCCTCGGGCCCGGTTGTCAGTGCCCTGCTCCACAATGGACGTCGCAGGGCAGAGCAGTGGTCGATGCGTGGGCAGTGGTCGACGTACGAGGAAAGGCAGGGGCGGCATGCCCGTATGGGACGACCTGGTCGGACAGGAGCGCGTCGCGGCGCAGCTCGACGCCGCCGCCCGGGACGCCGACGCCCTGGTGACCGCGCAGGCCACGGGCGAGGAGGTGGCCGACGCCTCCAAGATGACGCACGCCTGGCTGTTCACCGGCCCACCCGGTTCGGGCCGCGCCACGGCCGCGCGCGCCTTCGCCGCCGCCCTCCAGTGCGTCAGTCCAGACCGCGCCCTCGGCGGCGCCCCCGGCTGCGGCTTCTGCGACGGCTGCCACACGTCGTTGATCGGTACGCACGCGGATGTGGAAGTCGTGCGGACGGACCTGCTCAGCATCGGTGTGAAGGAGACCCGCGAGCTGGTCCGCCGGGCCCAGCTCTCACCCGCCGGCGGCCGCTGGCAGGTCATCGTTCTGGAGGACGCCGACCGCCTCACCGAGGGCGCGGGCAACGTCCTCCTGAAGGCGGTCGAGGAGCCCGCTGCCCGTACGGTGTGGCTGCTGTGCGCGCCTTCCCTCGAGGACGTGCTGCCCACGATCCGCTCCCGCTGCCGGCACCTGACGCTGCGCACGCCTTCGGTGGAGGCGGTCGCCGACCTCCTGATCCGCCGGGACGGCGTCGAGCCGGCCGCCGCGACAGCAGCCGCCCGCGCCACCCAGGGCCATATCGACCGGGCCCGACGGCTCGCCACGGACGAGCGGGCCCGCGCGCGCAGAGCGGCCGTCCTCAAACTGCCGATGCGCGTCGACGAGATCGGTGGCTGCCTGAAGGCGGCGCAGGAGCTGATCGACGCGGCGGCCGACGACGCGAAGCAGGTCGCCGAGGAGATCGACGCCAAGGAGACCGAGGAGCTGAGGGCGGCGCTCGGCGCGGCACAGGGCGGCCGCATGCCGCGCGGCACGGCGGGCGTGATGAAGGAGCTGGAGGACAAGCAGAAGCGCCGCAGAACGCGTACGCAGCGCGACAGCCTCGACCTCGCCCTGATCGACCTCACGGGCTTCTACCGCGACGTCCTCGCACTCCAGCTGGGCTCCCAGGTGGCCCTCGCCAACACCGAGGTGCGCGACGCCCTCGACCGCATCGCGCAGAGCACCTCGCCGGAGACGACGCTGCGCCGCATCGAGTCGATCGCCGCCTGCCGCACGGCACTTGACCGCAACGTCGCACCACTCCTGGCGGTGGAGGCGATGGCGGTGTCGCTGAGACGCGGCGCCTGAGGCGGGGCGCTCGGGGCGCGGGGCTTGAGGTGCGGCGCCTGAGGCGTGGTGCTCGGGGCGCGGTGTTTGAGGTGTGGCGCTTTGGGGTGTGGTGCCGGAGGGGCGGTGGCCACGGAATGTGCGCGGTCGACCACCCTCCGGATACGCTCCCCGGATGGGAACCAGGCTCCGCATCATCCGCACCGGCGGCTCACTCCTCGTGGCTGCTGCGCTGCTGGTCTCGGGTTGCTCGTCCGATTCCGGGAGCTCGCCGTCCAACTCCCCGGAGTTCGCGCTGCCGACGCAGACGCCGAAGGAGCTGAAGCCGTACTACGACCAGAAGTTGAGCTGGCGCGGCTGCGGCGTGCCCGGCTTCCAGTGCGCGTCGATGAAGGCGCCGCTCGACTACGAGAAGCCGCAGAAGGGGGACATCAAGCTGGCCGTCGCCCGTAAGAAGGCCACGGGCCCCGGCAAGCGGCTCGGCTCGCTGATGGTCAACCCGGGCGGCCCGGGTGGGTCGGCGATCGAGTACCTGCAGTCGTACGCCGCGATCGGGTACCCGGAGCCGGTCCGCGCGCAGTACGACATGGTGGCCGTCGACCCGCGCGGCGTGGCCCGCAGCGAGCCCGTCGTATGCCTCGACGGCAAGGCGATGGACGCGTACACGGAGACGGACACCACCCCCGACGACCAGACCGAGACCGACCTGCTCGTCACGGCGTACAAGAAGTTCTCGCAAGGGTGCGAGCAGAAGTCCGGCAAGGTGCTCCCGCACGTCTCCACGGTCGCCGCCGCCCGTGACATGGACGTGCTGCGCGAGGTCCTCGGCGACAAGAAGCTCCAGTACGTGGGGGCCTCGTACGGCACGTTCCTGGGCGCGACGTACGCGAGCCTCTACCCCTCGCGGACCGGGCGACTCGTCCTCGACGGCGCGATGGACCCGTCGCTGCCCGCGCGGCGGATGAACCTGGAGCAGACGGCGGGCTTCGAGACGGCGTTCCAGTCCTTCGCCGAGGACTGCGTGCGCCGCAAGGACTGCCCGCTCGGCACCGACAGCCCGCAGGCGGCCGGCAAGCGGCTGAAGGAATTCTTCCGCGCCCTGGACAAGCAGCCGATCCCGACCGGCATGGGCCGCAAGCTCGGCGAGTCCCTCGCCACGACCGGCGTGATCGCCGCGATGTACGACGAGGCGGCCTGGCCGCAGCTGCGCGACGGCCTCGCGACGGCCATCGAGGACAAGGACGGCGCGGGCCTGCTGTTCCTCGCCGACAGCTACTACGAGCGGGACGGCGACGGGAAGTACGCGAACCTGATGTTCGCCAACGCCGCCGTGAACTGCCTCGACCTGCCGCCCGCCTTCAAGTCCCCGGACGAGGTGAAGAAGGCCCTGCCGGAGTTCGAGAAGGCGTCCCCGGTCTTCGGCGAGGGCCTCGCCTGGGCCTCCCTGAGCTGCGCGTACTGGCCCGTCCGCGCCACCGGCGAGCCGCACCCCATCCACGCCAAGGGCGCCGCCCCGATGGTCGTGGTCGGCACGACGCGCGACCCGGCCACCCCGTACAAGTGGGCCGAGGCCCTCGCCAACCAGCTGGACACCGGCAGCCTCCTCACCTACGACGGCGACGGCCACACCGCGTACGGACGCGGCAGCGATTGCGTGGACTCGACGATCAACCGCTACCTCCTGGAGGGGACGGAACCGGCGGACGGGAAGAGGTGCTGAGCGGTCTGCCGGGGGCCCGAGAAGGCGTCGGCGGGGGTGGTCAGGGGCACCCCTTCTAACCCTGTAGACTTAACGCCGCTGCTGATGCGAACCTCTCCCTGCGGGAAGAGACCTCATCTCCGCAGCTTGCCGCCTTAGCTCAGATGGCCAGAGCAACGCACTCGTAATGCGTAGGTCTCGGGTTCGAATCCCGAAGGCGGCTCAGTTGGAACCCCAGGTCAGATAGTTTCTGACCTGGGGTTTTCTGTTGCTCTGGCGGCGCTGTCCGATCCGCGAAACGACGAGGGATTCCCTGACCTTTGAGGTTTCGCTCAGTGCAGGGGTGTGGCTGCAGCACATCGATGCATTCGACCGCTGATCACGCAGGCCCCCGTAATGGAGGTCCCGGGCTCGAATCCCGAAGGTGGCTCCGCTGGAACCCCAGGTCATGTTGATCGTGACCTGGGGTTCTCTGCTGCTCGTGGGGTCAGCTGTCGAAGTCGACGGTCAGGGAGTCGGAGACGGCGAAGGTCTGGCAGGTGAGGACATAGCCCGCGTCGACCTCGGACTGTTCGAGGGCGAAGTTGCGGCGCATCTCGGCCTCGCCGTCGCAGACCAGGGCGCGGCACGTGCCGCAGACGCCGCCCTTGCAGGCGAACGGGACGTCGGGGCGGGCCTGTTGGGCGCCCTCCAGGATGCTGCGGTCGCGGGGGAGGGGGGTGGTGGTCGTGCGGCCGTCGAGGCTGATGGTCACCTCGCTGACGGGGCCCTCCGCGGGGGTCTCTGCGTGCTGGACCTCTCGTACCGGTTCGTCGTCCGCGAAGAAGAGCTCCTGGTGGACGCGGTCCTCGGGGACGCCGAGGCTGTCGAGGACGGTCTGCGCGTCGCGGACCATGCCGTGCGGGCCGCACAGCCACCAGTGGTCGGCGTCGTCGACGTCGATCAGCGAGCCGATGAGGGCGGCGAGGCGGTCGGCGTCCAGGCGGCCGGAGAGCATCTCGGCCTCGCGTGGCTCGCGGGACAGGATGTGTCCGAGTTGGAAGCGGGACGGGAACTGGTCCTTGAGGTCGGCCAGTTCGTCGGCGAACATCACCGTGTTGCTGCGCCGGTTTCCGTAGAACAGGGTCACGCGGGAGCGGTCGTCGGCGGCCAGGAGTGACGCGGCGATCGACAGCATCGGGGTGACGCCGGAGCCGGCGGCGATCAGGACGTGATGGCCCCCTTCGCCGAGGTCCGGGGTGAACAGGCCGGTGGGGGTGAGGACTTGGACCTCGTCCCCGGGGCGCACGTCGTTGACCAGCCAGGAGGAGAAGAGGCCGCCGGGCACGACGCGTACGCCGATCCGCGGGTCGCTGCCCACCGGCGAGCAGATGGAGTACGAGCGGCGCTCGTCGCGGCCCTCGATCTCGCGGCGCAGCGTCAGGGACTGGCCGGGGCGGTGCGCGAACTCCTCGGCCAGCTCGGCCGGGATGTCGAAGGTGACCGCGGCGGAGTCCTCCGTCAGCGGCTCGACCGCGGCGATCCGCAGGGTGTGGAACACCGGGCGGCGGCGGCTTCGGCCTGCCGCTCCTGCCGATCCCGTCGCTCCCGGAGTCTGGGCGGCGCTGTGGGCGGCTGCGCTGGTGAGGGCGGTCATCAGATCTCCTTGACCTGCTCGTACGGTTCCAGGCAGCTGCGGCAGCGGCGCAGGGCCCGGCAAGAAGTGGCGCCGAAGCGGGAGGTCTCCTCGGTGTCGTCCGAGCCGCAGTAGGGGCAGGGCACGACGCGCCGGGTGGGCGAGAGGATCAGGGGCAGCGGGCCTCCGCCGCGGTGCCGGGGGGCCGGGCCGGGCGGGGCGATGCCGTGCTCGGTGAGCTTGCGGCGGCCCTCCGCGGAGATCCAGTCCGTCGTCCACGGCGGGTCGAGGACCGTCTCTATCCGGACGTCGGCGAACCCGGCCGACTCCAGGCGCGCCGCCAGGTCGGCCCGCATCTCCGCCATCGCGGGGCAGCCGGAGTACGTGGGCGTGAGGGTGGCGGTCACCGAGCCGTTCGCGTGGGTCTCCACGGCGCGCAGCACGCCCAGTTCCAGGAGCGTGAGCATGGGCAGTTCAGGGTCTACGACCTCCGCGGCGACCTGCTCGGCTGTGCTCAGAGGGCGGGTCGGACGCGCGGTCGTCGCGGGCGTCGTCGTGGGACGCGTCGTCGTCGCCGTCATCGTCACCACGTGCCTTCCGGGTGTGCGCGGGCCACGACCTGGAGTTCGGCGAGGAGCGGCTCCAGGTGTTCCGTGCGGTCGCCCGCGCGGCCCGAGCCGGGAACCGGGGCCGCCTGCGCGTCGGTGAGACCGGCCGCCTCGGCCACCTGCGCAAGCACCGCACGCGTCGCCTCGGCCACCGACCGCGCCGAGACGCCGAAGCCCTCCGCGACCTCGTCCTCGTACAACTCCGCGAGCCAGGGCGTCAGTTGATCCCAGGCGGCCTGCATGCGGCGGTGCGACTCCTCGGTGCCGTCGCCGAGCCGGACCACCCACTCGGCCGCGTACTGCCGGTGGTACGCAAGCTCCTTGACGCCCTTCGCGGCGACCGCGGCGAGGACCGGGTCCGCGCAGCCGGCCAGCTTCTCGAAGAGGGCGAGCCGCCAGGCGGACTGGACCAGGATGCGGCCGACGCAGAACGCGAAGTCCCCGCCCGGGAGTTCGACCAGGCGGACGTTGCGGAACGCCTCAGCGTCCCGGAAGTAGGCGTACGCGTCCTCGCCGCGGCCGGTGCCGTCGGCCTGGCCGGCTCGGGCGTAGAGGAGGCGGGCCTGGCCGAGCAGGTCGAGGCCGATGTTGGCGAGCGCGACCTCCTCCTCCAGCTCAGGGGCGCGGGTGCACCACTGAGCGAGGCGTTGCGCGGCGACCAGGGCGTCATCGCCGAGTGCCGTGCAGCAGGCGGCGAGTGCTCGGCCGTCGACACCCTCGGGGAGGGCGGTCGCCACACCGTGCAGCGGGTCGGCGAAGCCGGTGCCGAACGCCCAGCGCGCATCGCCGTCCGCGCCCCCGGCCTCGGCCAGGGACAGGTGTATGTGATCGTCGCTCATGTCTGCTCCTGGTCCGGCTAGATGTGCGGGACGTCCGCGGGGATGTCGTAGAACGTCGGGTGCCGGTAGACCTTGTCGCCGCTGGGCTCGAAGAAGGGGTCCTTCTCGTCGGGCGTGGAGGCGGCTATGTCGTCGCTGCGGACCGCCCAGACGCTGACGCCCTCGTTGCGGCGGGTGTAGAGATCGCGGGCGTGGGTGAGCGCCATCCGGTCGTCGGCGGCGCGCAGCGAGCCGACGTGGACGTGGTTGAGTCCGCGCTTGCTGCGCACGAAGATCTCGTACAGCGGCCACTGGCCGTTCGTCCCGCTCATGCGGCGTGCTCCTTCTCTTCCCGGCGGGCCTGCTTGGCCGCATGCGCCGCCGCTGCTTCGCGCACCCAGGCGCCCTCTTCGTGCGCCGTGCGGCGCCGGCCGACCCGCTCGGCGTTGCACGGCCCGTCGCCCTTGATGACGCGCATCAGCTCGGTGAAGTCGGGCCGGCCGAAGTCGTGTTGGCCGCGCTCCTCGTTCCACCGCAGTTCGGGGTCGGGGAGTGTGACGCCCAGCTTCTCGGCCTGCGGCACGGTCATGTCGACGAACTTCTGGCGCAGCTCGTCGTTGGAGTGCCGCTTGATGCGCCAGGCCATCGACTGGGCGGAGTTGGGGGAGTCCTCGTCCGGCGGGCCGAACATCATCAGGGAGGGCCACCACCAGCGGTCGACCGCGTCCTGCACCATGGCCCGCTGCTCCTCGGTGCCGCGCATCATCGTCATGAGCAGCTCGTAACCCTGGCGCTGGTGGAAGGACTCCTCCTTGCAGACCCGCACCATGGCCCGCGCGTACGGCCCGTACGAACTGCGGCACAGGGGCACCTGGTTGCAGATCGCCGCGCCGTCGACGAACCAGCCGATGACTCCCACGTCGGCGAAGGTGGGGGTCGGGTAGTTGAAGATCGAGGAGTACTTCTGGCGGCCCTCGATGAGGCGCTCGGTCAGGTCCTGACGGTCGGCGCCCAGGGTCTCGGCCGCGGAGTAGAGATACAGGCCGTGCCCCGCCTCGTCCTGCACCTTCGCGAACAGGATCGCCTTGCGGCGCAGCGACGGCGCGCGCGTGATCCAGTCGCCCTCCGGCTGCATGCCGATGATCTCCGAGTGGGCGTGCTGCGCGATCTGGCGGACCAGCGTCTTGCGGTATCCCTCCGGCATCCAGTCGCGCGGCTCGATCCGCTGGTCCTTGGCGATGGTGCGGTCGAAGTGCTCCTGGAGGTGTGTGTGCTCCTGGGGGTGGAGGCGCTCCTGGGGGCGTTCGGCGGCGCCGTCCGGAGACGGGGATGCAGAGCTTGACATGGACACCCTTCCCAACCGACCGTTCGTTCGGTCTTCAGTGTCGTGTACTTCGGTGCTTGTGGCAAGAGGGGACAGGAATCGGTTTTCGACGGTGCCTGTTCTACGGCCAGAGGCGTGGGGCCTCGGTCAGTCCCATGCGTAGAAGCCCCTGCCGCTCTTGCGGCCCAGCTCGCCGCGGGCGACCTTCTCGCGCAGCAGCGCGGGCGGGGCGAAGCGCTCGCCGAGGGTCGCGTGCAGGTACTCCGCGATGGCCAGGCGTACGTCGAGGCCGACCAGGTCGGTCAGGCGCAGCGGGCCCATCGGGTGCTTGTAGCCCAGGCTCATCGCGGAGTCGATCGCGGTCGGCTCGGCGACGCCCTCCTCGACCATGCGGATCGCCTCCAGGCCGAGTGCGAGGCCGAGGCGGCTGCTCGCGAAGCCGGGGGAGTCCTTGACGACGACGTCCGTCTTGCCCAGGGCGCGGGTCCAGGCGAGGGCGGACCGCAGAGTCGTCTCGGAGGTGTCGGGCGCGACGATCAGCTCGACGAGCGCGGAGGCGGGCACGGGGTTGAAGAAGTGCATGCCCAGGAAGCGGCCGGGGAGCCGGAGCGCGGTGCTCAGCTCCGCGACCGACAGCGAACTGGTGTTGGTGGCGAGGACGGTGTCTTCGGCGACGGCCTGCTCGGCGGCGGCGAGCAGCCGGGCCTTGAGGGCGGCGTCCTCGGGGACGGCCTCGACGACGAGCCGGACCCCGGCGGGCAGTTGCTGGGCGGACGCGACCGTGGCGACTCTGGCGAGGACGGCCTCGGTGGGCTCCGTCAGCTTGCCGCGCTCGGCCGCCCGCGCCAGGCCCTGGGTCACGCGCGCCAGGGCGGCCGCCGCGGCTTCGGCCCCGCTCTCGACGACGGTGACCTGCGAGCCGACGGCGGCGAAGGACTGCGCGATGCCCGCGCCCATCCGGCCGCCGCCGATCACCGCGACGGACTCGGGGGCGGACTCGGTGACGGAACCCGGGGCGGTCCTGTTCTCCTGGGGGCTCATGAGCGGCTCGCCTCCTCCGCGGGGCCCCGCCGGTTCTCGGCGCTGTCGGCGCTCTCGACGCCGCCCCGCTTGCTCAGGAAGCGCGTCATCCGCTCCCTCTTGTCCTGGCCCTCGAACAGCACGGCCTGCGCGAGGTCGTCGGCCACCGGGTGCGCGCCGGGGGCGTCGACCACGAGCTTGGTCAGCCGCAGCGCGGTCGCCGAGGAGCGCGCCATCCGGTCGAGCAACGCATGGGCGCGCTCGGTCAGTTCGTCCGCCGGCACCACGTCCATGACCAGGCCCGTGGCGAGCGCCGCAGCCGCGTCGAGCGTGCGCCCGGCGAGCAGCACCTGCTTGGCCACCGACTCGCCGACCAGCTCCGGCAGCCGCCAGGAGGCGCCGGCCGCGGCGAGGATGCCCAGGCCCGGCTCCGGGTTGCCGAAGACCGCGTCGGGCCCGGCGACCCGGATGTCGCAGGCGTACGACAGCTCGGCGCCGCCGCCCAGCGCCCAGCCGTCGACCGCGGCGACGGTCGGCATGGGCAGCCGCCGCACCCGCTCGAACAGCCGGCTGTTGATGCCCCGCAGGGCGTCGTCCCGGCCGCGCGCGAGGAGCTCGGCTATGTCGGCGCCGCCCGCGAAGACCCCGCCGTGCCCGGTGAGCAGCAGCAGTCTGGGGTTGCGCTCCAACTCCTCGCACACCGCGTGCAGTTCGTCGATCATCCGCCCGCTGATGGCGTTGCGGGCCTCGGGTCGGTGCAGGGTCACCACGACCCGGTCGGCGCGCTCCTCGACCAGCAGCGTCTCGTACTCCTGCAGGTGGGGAGCCTCCGCTCCGCCTGTGCTCTGCACGCCGCTCATACCCGCTCCACCAGCATCGCGACGCCCTGGCCGACTCCGACGCAGAGCGTGGCCAGGCCCCTGCGGGCGTCCTCGCGCTCCAGGCGGCCGAGGAGGGTGAGCAGGATGCGGGCGCCGGAGCAGCCGAGCGGGTGGCCGAGTGCGATGGCGCCACCGTCCGCGTTGACCCTCGCCTCGTCCAGGCCGAGGCGGCGGGTGACCGCGAGCGCCTGGGCGGCGAAGGCCTCGTTCAGCTCGACGGCGTCCAGGTCGGCGGCCTTCCAGCCGGCGCGGGCCAGCGCCTTCTCCGTGGCCGGGACGGGGCCGAGGCCCATGAGGTTGGGCTGGAGGCCGGCTGAGGCGGAGGTGACCACGCGGGCCCGGGGCGTCAGCCCGTACCGCTCGATGGCTGCCGCGCTCGCCACGACCAGTGCGGCAGCGCCGTCGGACAGCGGGGAGGAGGAGCCGGCGGTGACGATGCCGTCCTTGCGGAAGATCGTGCGCAGCGTGCCGAGCTTGTCCAGCGTGGTGCCGGGGCGCGGGCCCTCGTCGCGGGTCACCTCGCCGTCCTTGACGGGCACCGGCACGATCTCCCGGTCGAAGTGCCCGGCCTGCTGGGCGGCTACGGCGCGCTGGTGGCTGCGGAGCGCGAAGGCGTCGGACTCCGCGCGGGTGATGCCGTCCAGGGCGGCGACCTCCTCGGCGGTCTCGCCCATCGAGAGCGTGGTCTTGGCGGTCTCCGGGCCGGCGCCGGTCACCTCGCGGTCGGCCGCGGCGAAGCGCGGGTTGGTGAAGCGCCAGCCGAGGGACGTGTCGTGCACCTCGCCCGGCTTGGCCCACGGGGTGCCGGGCTTGGCCATCACCCAGGGGGCGCGGGTCATCGACTCCACGCCGCCCGCCACCACCAGCTCGGCCTCGCCGCCGCGGATGGCCTGCGCGGCGGAGGCGACCGCGGTCAGGCCGGAGGCGCAGAGCCGGTTGACGGTGTAGCCGGGCACCGAGTCCGGGAGTCCGGCGAGCAGCACGGCCATCCGCGCCACGTCCCGGTTGTCCTCGCCGGCCTGGTTGGCCGCGCCCAATATGACCTCGTCGATCGCCTCCGCCGGGGCGCCGCTGCGGCGCACGGCCTCGCCGACCACCAGCGCGGCCAGGTCGTCCGGGCGTACGGAGGCCAGCGCGCCGCCGTACCGGCCCTGGGGGGTGCGGGCGCCGTCGACCAGATAGACCTCGTCAAGAACCTTGTCAGGCACGGGAGTTCCCCTCGGTCGCGGCAGAACCGGCACGCTCGGCAGGCGTGGCAGGCGTGGTGGGTGCCGCGATGTGGCGGCGCGACTGCAGGACGTCGAAGCGGCCGGTGATGAACGCCGAGTCGGTGAGCGTCGCGGAGGCGGCCGGGTTGGCGGCGCTGCCGTGGAAGTCGCTGAACGCGGCGGTCTGGTTGGGGAACACCGCTCCGCACAGGTTCTCCGAGAGGTGCACGCCCGCCTCCAGGGCGGCGGACCGGGCGGCCGCGAGGACGTCCTCGCCGGTGGCGTGCACGGTCGCGGTCAGCGCGCCGTGGGCACGGACCGTCTCGGTGAGGAGGCGCAGGCTGTGCGCGGTGGAGTCGGTGGCGATCACGAAGGAGATCGGGCCGAACCACTCCCGGGTGAAGGTCTCCCGGTCGTCCGCGTCCGCCGCGTCGAGCAGCGCGACCTGCGGCGTACGCATCGTGGCGCCCTCGTACTGCGGGTGCTGCAGGGTCTGCGAGGCGTGGACGGGCTTGCCCAGGCCTGCCGCCGCGTCGAGCCGCTCGTTCACCGAGGCGCTGACGATCGCGCCGAGTGTGCCCGCGGCCCGCTCCGGATCGCCGAGCAGCTTGTCGAGGGCGCCCGCGAGATCCTCGGCGAACTCGGCTGCCGTACGCGGGCCTTGGTCCGTGGTGATCCCGTCCCGGGGGATCAGGAGGTTCTGCGGGGTGGTGCACATCTGGCCGCTGTACAGGGACAGCGAGAAGGCGAGGTTGCGCAGCAGGCCCTTGTAGTCGTCGGTGGAGTCGAGGACGACGGTGTTCAGGCCGGCCTTCTCCGTGTAGACCACGGCCTGGCGGGCGTTGTCCTCCAGCCAGTTGCCGAACTCCTTGGAGCCGGTGAAGTCCACGACCCGGACGTCCGGGTGCAGGGCGAGCTCGGCGGCGGTGCGCTGCCCGGGGCCCTCGGTGGCGAGGAGCACCACGTCCGGGTCGAAGCCCGCCTCGGCGAGCACCTCGCGCGCGATGCGCACGGTGACGGCGAGCGGCAGCACGGCGCCCGGATGCGGCTTGACGACGACCGGGTTGCCGGTGACCAGGCCGGCGAACAGGCCTGGGTAGCCGTTCCAGGTGGGGAAGGTGTTGCAGGCCACGAGCAGGTTGATGCCACGGCCGACCGGGGTGAAGGTCTTCTCCATCACCAGCGCGTCGCCCTTGCGCTGCGGCTTGGTCCAGCGGGCGGTCGCCGGGAGCTTCTTCTGCTCGGCCCAGGCGTACGCCACCGCCTCCAGGCCGCGGTCCTGCGCATGCGGCCCGCCGGCCTGGAAGGCCATCACGAAGGGCTGGCCGGTGGTGTGGTGCACGGCGTGCGCGATCTCGAAGCTCGCGGCGTTGAGCCGCGCGAGGATCTCGGCGGCGACGCCCGCGCGCTCGTCCGCACCCGCCGCCCGCCAGGCAGGGGCGGCCGCCTTGGCCGCGGTCACCGCCTCCTCGGGCGTGACCTGCGGGTATGCGACGCCCAGCGGGAAGCCGTACGGGGACTGCTCGCCCGGCGAGACCGTCCCGCTCCGGGGGTGGCCGGGGAGCTCGAAGGCGGCGTCGAGCAGGGCGCGGAAGGCGGCCTCGCCCGCGGGTGCCGCCTCGGCGCCGTAGACCTTGGGGCTCGGGGACTCCGCATACGCCGACCAGTGGTCGCGCTCGCTCGCGGCGGCGACCGCCTGCTTCAGCAGGTCCTGGTGGCGGGCGAAGAAGTCGGTGCGCTCGCTGGGGGTCTCGGACAAGACATTCCACCTCTTGACAGGCACTTCGGATGCTGATTGTTTGATCGCGTCGTAACGCTAACCGAATGTTCGGTCGGGCAGCAAGGGTGGTCGATTCCCTGTGGAAATCTCTGATTCCGGTCAGGTGGAGGGCGGGCCGGGGCTGTCCCCTGCGCCACGGGAGACCGGCCCTGAGCCGACCCGGACGGTGCGGGACACCGGCCCCGCGAAGCACACCCGCCCTGCGCAGGACACCCGCCCCGTGCAGGAGACCGGCCCCGCGCAGGAGATGTTCGCCGCCGACCAGGCCTCGCAGCGGCTCGGCATCGAGCTGCTCGAAGCGGGCGAGGGCGCGGCGGTGCTCCGGATGACGGTGCGGAAGAACATGGTCAACGGGCACGGCATCGCCCACGGCGGCTATGTCTTCCTGCTCGCCGACACGGCCTTCGCCTGCGCGTGCAACAGCCACGGCCCGGTGACGGTGGCGGCCGGTGCGGACATCACGTTCGTCGCGCCCGTGGCCGATGGCGACGTACTGGTGGCGACGGCCGAGGAGCGCACCACCTACGGCCGGAGCGGAATCTACGACGTCAGCGTCCGGCGGGGCGAGGAAGTCATCGCGGAGTTCCGGGGGCGAAGCCGCGTGATCCGAAGTGTGGAGGAACGAGGATGAGCACGATGGGCACGAAGGGCATGAAGGGCACGCCGAGCTCGACGGGCGGCAACCCGCCGGCCGCGGCCGGCGCGGGACAGCGCCTCGGCCCCCCGCTCCCCGACGAACTCCGGGACGCCGGTGAGCGGTTGAGCCACGAGGAGCTCAGGGAGCAGCAGCTCGCCCGCCTCCGGTCCACGCTCAAGCACGCGTACGACAACGTCGAGCTGTACCGGAAGAAGTTCGACGCGGCCGGGGTGCGCCCCGAGGACTGCCGCAAGCTGGAGGATCTCGCGCGCTTCCCGTTCACCACCAAGGCCGATCTGCGCGACACGTACCCCTTCGGGATGTTCGCCGTGCCCATGGAGGACGTCCGGCGCATCCACGCCTCCAGCGGCACCACCGGCCGCCCCACGGTCGTCGGTTACACGGACAACGACATCTCCATGTGGGCCGACGTCTTCGCCCGCTCGATCCGCGCCGCGGGCGGCCGCCCCGGCCACAAGGTCCACAACTCCTACGGGTACGGCCTGTTCACCGGCGGTCTCGGCGCGCACTACGGCGCGGAGCGGGCCGGCTGCACGGTGATTCCCGCCTCCGGGGGCATGACCGCCCGCCAGGTGCAGATCATTCAGGACTTCAAGCCCGAGATCATCCTCGTCACGCCCTCGTACATGCTCACGCTGCTCGACGAGTTCGAGCGGCAGGGCATCGACCCGCGCAGTTCATCGCTGAAGATCGGCATCTTCGGCGCCGAGCCGTGGACGGAGGCGATGCGCCGGGAGATCGAGGAGCGCATGGACATCCACGCCGTCGACATCTACGGGCTCTCCGAGGTCATCGGCCCCGGCGTCGCCCAGGAGTGCGTGGACACCAAGGACGGGCTGCACATCTGGGAGGACCACTTCTTCCCCGAGATCGTCGACCCGATCAGCGGCGAGTCGCTGCCCGACGGGGCGGAGGGCGAGCTCACGTTCACCTCCCTCACCAAGGAGGCGCTGCCGATCATCCGCTACCGCACCCGGGACCTGACCCGGCTGCTCCCCGGCACCGCGCGTGCGCCCTTCCGCCGGATGCAGAAGGTCACCGGACGCTGCGACGACATGATCATCCTGCGCGGCGTGAACCTGTTCCCCAGCCAGATCGAGGAGATCGTCCTCCGCACGCCCGGCGTCGCACCGCACTTCCAGCTGGAACTGACCCGCCGCGGCCGCATGGACCACCTGACGGTACGGGTCGAGGCCCGCCCCGACACCGCTCCCGAACGGCGCGAGAGCGCCGCCGCGGAGATAGCCAAGTCGGTCAAGGACGGCGTCGGCGTCACGGTCGCGGTCGACATCGTGGACCCGGAGACCCTGATGCGCTCGATCGGCAAGATCAAGCGCATTGTGGACAACAGGGGCTGAGAACGGGGGAGTTCGACGCCGGGTCGTCCCTCGTGCCACGGTTCGCGGAGCGCGAGCGGGAGGGGCTAGTCGGTGGAGCAGCTGGGGCGGGCAGGGCTTGAGGCGGTGGGGGAGCGGCGCGACGAGGCGGTGCTCCCGCTGAGCGCCGCCTGGCGCGCGGTCATGGGGCTGGTTTCGGGCGACGAGGAGGCGGCGGCTGCGGTCGTACGAAGAGTCGCGGTCGTACGAGGTGAGGGCGGGCGAGGTCGGTCCGTTCCGGTCGAGGAGCTCAACGCCGAGTGGCACCGGCTGGCGGTCGAGAGCAGGGTCCTCGGTGAGGACGGCGCTTTCCTCGTCGACGCCGACGCTCCCGGCCGCCGCTGCATGTGCTGCACGCCGCCCAGGAGTTGGACTCGGGTACGGCTCGCTGAGGAGTGGGATCTCGTCGGAGTGCTGGGCGAACGGTTCGGGCGGATCGGGCGGATCGGGCAGTTCGGGGAGTTCGGGGAGTTCGGGGAGTTCGGGTTCGCAGGGCCACCGGAGAAATCGGCGGAACCGGCGGAACCGGCGGAACCGGCGGAACCGGCGGAACTGGAGGAACTGGAGGAACCGGAGCGTCCGTGGGACTCGGTGCGTCAGGCATGGCCGGGATTCCTCACCCTCTCGACGGACGGCGGCACCCTCATAGGCGTGACCGCCGAGGCCGACGAGGTCCGGTTCGTGCTGGTCGAGCGCCTCGGGGAGTGGCTGGAGGCGTCCGCGAGGAAGGCGGCCCAGGAGGCTCCTGAGGAGCGGGAAGCAGCCTGGGCGGCGCTGTTTCGGGGGCCGGAGCCCTCGGCGAGGCTGTTGGAGAGGTGGGCGGACGGGCTGGCCCGCAACCCTGCCGCACCCGACGACGTGCGCGCCGGACTCGTGGGCCGTTCCCACCATGTTCTCTGGCACCCGCTGCCGCCCGCCGTCGTGGACGTGGCCATTGCGCACCCGGACAGGAAGGTGCGAACGCTGCTGGCCGAGGTGCAGCCGAACCTCACCGCCGACCACTGGGAGCGCCTGGTCCTGGGCGAGCCGGAGCCGTCCCGCAACCGCTGGCTACTCGCCATGCTCGCAGCGGACCGGCGCGAGCAGCTCACCGAGACCACCTACGAGGTCCTGGCCACGGATCCGTCCGCGCGGGTCCGAGCGGAGGCCGCCCGCCTGCACGGACTGCCGGTGCGGCTGCTGACCGCGCTGGCAGGGGACGCCGAATGGTCCGTACGAGGGGAGGCCTGCGGGCGGGCCTGGCCTCATCTGGGCGAGCAGGAGCGGCGCCGGCTGCTCGAGGATCCGTCGGGCAAGGTCCGGAGGGCGGCCCTGCTCCGGCACCACCAGGAGCATGTGATGTCCCGGTCGGTTTTCGACGCGGAGACGTCCGAGGGTCCCGGTGCCGGGGGCTCCGGTTCGGGGGACTCCGGTTCCAAGGCGTTCGGCGCACGCGCGGTGGAGGCCTGTCGTCTTGAGCGCGGCCTCGCCGAACACCTGGTCCGTGAAGGGGATCCGGCCCAGCGCGCCGCCCTCGCGCACAACGCGCACCTGGACCCGGACCTGGTCGTCCGCCTCGCCCGGGACCCCGACGACGGCGTCCGCTTCGCGGTCTCCACGCGCCCCGACCTGACCGAGGAGCAACGCGCGGCCGTGGACATCGACTTCGCCTTCGACCCGCGAACCCGCAGCTTCGCGCTCGGCTGGGTCACCGCGCTGCACGGCGACCCGGAGTCCATGCGCCGCCTCGCCGCCTCCGCCCACCCGCTCGTACGCCGCAGCGTCGCCAGGGCGCGGCGACTGCCGCCGGACGTGGTCGAGGTCCTCGCCCGGGACGAGGACCGGGTCGTACAGCTCTTCCTCGCGGAGTCCTGCGACGACGCGCCCGCGGACATGCTGCTGCGGGTCTGGCAGTGGTGGACGGGCAGCCTCAGCACGCCCGACCGCCCGCACGGCCACCCCAACTTCCCGCGCGTGGGCATGCTCCGCCACGCCGCCGATCCGAACCCGCGCATGCGTCAACTGGCGCTGGACGACCCGGAGTCGACGGCCGACCTCGTCGAGCGCTTCAGCAGGGACGACAACGCGGAGGTACGGCGCCGGGCCGCGGTCGACCCCCGGCTGACGCCCGCGTCGGCGGTGCGGCTGCTCGACGACCCGCACAGCAGCGTGCGCGCCGCGGCCATCCGGCACCCCGGACTGCCGTCACGGGCCCTGACCCGGCTGCTCCGGGGCGACGGCAGCGAAGAAGCCGCGCAGGCCACAGCCGCCCATCAGGCCCTGCCGGTCCGCGTCATGCGGCAGATGCTTCAGCGGATCCGGGCGCTGAACTCCTAGTCAAGGCAAGCGCGTTGCCGTGCTTGCCCGACCGGGCGTTGTCGTACCCGGGCAGTACGCTCGGCGACGCAGCGCCCCCGCCTCGACCGCCGTCGTATGGGCGTACGGAGACGACTCCCTGACGCGCCTGCGGGAAGCGGCGGGTGGGGTGGGATCGGCAGGCCGAGGCGTTACCGGAGTCGGCCCACCTGACGATCCGGGCGGAGGTGTACGGCGAGTTCCTCGTCGCGAACTGGCCGGTGCGCGGGACGAGTTCGTGGCGGCGGCACAGCGTGCGCGACGGATCCGGCCGCCGGCCAGACCTTGCCCGGCGAGGGGTGCGCGGCCGCCTGGACCCGACGCCCCCGAACGCCTCAAGAACCGACCGCCCGCAGCAGCAGCGCATGCAGACGGTCCTGTTCCTGCTGGGTGAGCGGGGCCAACGGGGAGTCTTCTGCGAAGAGTTCGAGGAGGCGTTCGCGCAGGTCCGTGCCCTTGGCCGTGAGGACGAGCTGCTTGGCGCGGCGGTCCTGCGGATGCGGGCGGCGCTCGACCAGACCCTGTTCCTCCAGGCGGTCGGAGACGAACGTCGCGTTGGACGGCTCGCAGCCCATGCGCGCGGAGAGTTCGCGCAGCGTCAGCGGGCCGGTCAGCTCGCGCAGCGCGATCGCCTGCGACGCGGTCAGGCCGAGCGAGGAGGCGCGCTCGCGCACATGCGTCTCGATCTGCCGGGCCAGGCCGGTGACCAGTCCGCACAGCTGCCGTTCGGTTGCCATGCGTCCCATCGTACGCAGGGCCGCGGCAGACGCATCGAGCTGAAAAGGTTCGAGCTCGAACAGAAAAAGGTTGCAGCTCGAATCATTCGAGCTATAACCTTTTTCCATGCCTGCGATCACGACGTCCACGTCGAGCACGATCACTGACCAGGGTGAGCGCCTGCGTCGCCCCGCCCGCACCCGCACGCTCCGCTTCGACGAGCTGCGCATCAGCCATGTCGCCGACGGAGCTGTGCAGTTGAAGCCGCGCGGCTGGTTCCCCGCGTCCACCGACGAGGACTGGGCGCGGTACGCGGACCACCTCGACGCCGACGGCGCGCTCGTCGCCGGAATAGGCGGACTGCTCGTCGAGTACGGGGACCGGGCCCTCCTCATCGACGCCGGGTTCGGCCCGGACGCCATGCCGGACGACCCGGGCAACGACTGGATCGGGGCCCTCCACGGCGGCCGACTCCTCGACAGCCTCGCCGAGTTGGGCCGCTCGCCGGCCGACATCGAAGCCGTCGCCGTGACCCATCTGCACACCGACCACATCGGCTGGGCCTGGCACCCCGCACCGGGCAGCGACCGGCCCGCGTTCACCGACGCCGCGTACCTCTTCGGCGAGGACGAGTGGAACGGCCGCCACCGCATCCCCGAGGTGCACGGCATCACCGGGGAGATCCTGGCCGCCCTCGAACCCAGGGCCCGTACGGTCGCCGAGGGCGAGGAGGTCTTTCCCAGCGTGCGCGTTCTGTCGACCCCCGGGCACACCGTCGGGCACACGGCCTATGTGATCGAGTCCGGCGGGCGCCGCCTCATCGCGTTCGGGGACGCGCTGCACTCGCCCGTGCAGATCGGCCGGCCTGAGTGGTCCGCGGGGCCGGACGTCGACGCCGACCGCTCCGCCGAGCACCGCCGCCGCCTGGTCGCCGAACTGTCCGCCCCCGACACCTTCGGCTACGGCATCCACTTCGCCGACGTCGTCTTCGGCCGGGTCGAGCGGCGCACGGGCACTGAGCCGGGTTCCGGCCGCGATGTGTGGGTGCCGGTTGACGGAGTGACGGCCGAGGGGGAGTAGGGGGCGCGGCAGCCGGTCTAGGCGCGCCGAGTACGCTCGGCCGCAGGTCGGCCCGGTGGGCAGCCGTGCCGGAGCCGCGGCTCGCGGTCGTACGGAACTGCCCGGTGGGACACGCGCGTTGAGGGGCAAGGTGGCTGAGGTGGCTGAGGTGGGAGGCGTCCGGGGCGCGTCCGCGGGGCGCGACGGCGCCGATGTCCTGGTGGAGGTGCGCGGCAGCGCCGGCTGGCTCACCCTGAACCGGCCGCGCGCCCTGAACGCCCTCACGCACGGCATGGTCCGCCTGATCGACGCGGCCCTCGCGCGCTGGGAGCAGGACGAGCGGATCGCGTACGTCGTGCTCGACGGCGCGGGGGAGCGCGGGCTGTGCGCGGGCGGCGACATCCGCGCCATCCGGGACTCCGCGCTGACGGACGACGGCGAGGCGGCCCGCGCGTTCTGGCGGGACGAGTACCGGCTCAACGCGCGCATCGCCCGCTTCCCCAAGCCGTACGTCGCGCTCATGGACGGGATCGTCATGGGCGGCGGCGTCGGGCTCTCCGCACACGGCGACGTGCGGATCGTCACCGAGCGCTCGCGCGTGGCGATGCCGGAGGCGGGCATCGGGTTCGTGCCCGACGTCGGCGGCACCCGGCTGCTCGGGCGCGCTCCCGGCGAGCTCGGCACGCATCTCGCGCTCACCGCCGACGCCATGACCGGCCCCGACGCCCTGTACTGCGGGTTCGCCGACCACTTCGTCCCGTCCGAGCGGCTGCCCGCGCTGCGCGCCGCGCTCGACGGGCGTCAACTCGCGGACGTCCTCGACGCGTTCACCGTGCCCGCACCGCTCGTGCCGGAGTCCCCGCTCGCGCAGCAGCGGACGTGGATCGACGCCTGCTACGGGCCGATCGACGGCGCCGACTGCGGTCCGGCCGCCGAGGAGATCGTCGACCGGCTCGCGGACTGCGGCGAAGGCGCCGCCAAGGAGGCCGCCGTCCGCATCCTCGGCCACTCGCCCACCGCGGTGAAGGTCACGCTGCAGGCCGTACGTAGGGCCCGCGCGCTCGGCACCCTCGACGCGGTGCTCGACCAGGAGTACCGGGTCTCGTGCGCGGCGCTGACCGGACCCGACTTCGTCGAGGGCGTACGCGCCAAGCTCGTCGACAAGGACGGCGAGCCGCGCTGGTCGCCGGGCACGCTCGGCGAGGTGACGGCGGAAGCCGTCGAACGGCACTTCGAGCAGCACTTCGAGCAGGGCTCCCAGTAAGGCGCCCAGCGGGCCTCCGAGCAGGGCCACCGGCAGCACTTCCTGCAGTCGTCGTGCGCCCTGCCGCAGACCGCCCTCACTTCGCGTCGGCATAGCACTCCACCACCGCCGTGCTGAACGGGAACCGCACCGGGGTCTCGCCGAAGACGATCCGGGCCGCTTCGAGCGAGGCCTGCCCGATGGCCCCGACGACCGTCTCCGCCTCGTCCTCCGGGCAGTGCACGATCACCTCGTCGTGCTGGAAGAAGACCAGCTCGGCCGCCATCTCCGCGGTCGCCCGGCGGAGCGCGGCGAGCAGTACCAGGGCCCAGTCGGACGCACTGCCCTGGACGACGAAGTTCCGCGTGAAGCGGCCGCGGGCACGGGAGTTGGTCGAGGCGTAACCCGGAACCCACTCGTCCGCGCCCGCCGTCTCATCCATGCTTGCGGAGCCGGACGCCGCGCCCTCGTCCGGCAGGACCGGAATCCCTGCCTCCCCCTGCTCCTCGGCCTCGGCCGCGCGTGGGCTGGTGCGGCCCAGCCAGGTGCGGACGAGGCGGCCCTCCTCGCCCGCGCGTGCCGCGTCGTCCACGTACGCCACCGCGCGGGGGAAGCGGCGGCGCAGGAGGGCGAGGTTCTTCAGGCCGTCACCGGAGGTCTGGCCGTAGACCGCGCCGAGGACCGCGAGCTTGGCCATGTCCCGGTCGCCGGAGAACGCGCGGTCGGACACCGCCTGGTAGAGGTCGTCCGCGCGGGCGGCGACCTCCATCAGGCCCTGGTCGCCGGAGATCGCCGCGAGCACCCGGGGCTCCAGCTGGTCGGCGTCCGCGACGACGAGACGCCAGCCCGGGTCGGCCACCACCGCGCGCCGGATCACCTTCGGGATCTGCAGGGCCCCGCCGCCGTTGGTCACCCAGCGCCCGGTGACCGTGCCGCCCGGCAGGTACTCGGGGCGGAAGCGGCCCTCGCGCACCCAGTCCTGCAGCCAGGACCAGCCGTGGGCGACCCAGATGCGGTACAGCTTCTTGTACTCGATGAGGGGCTTCACGGCCGGGTGGTCGAGGCTCTCGATCTCCCACCTGCGGGTCGACCTGATCCGGATGCCGGCCCGCGCGAACGCCTTGATCACATCCGCCGGGAGGTCGGGCCGGACCCGCCGCCCGAACGCCTCCGACACCTCGTCCGCCAGCTCGGCGAGGCGGCGCGGCTCGCCACCGCCCGCGTACCGCTCGCCGAGCAGTTCGTGCAGCACCTGCTTGTGGACGTCCGAACTCCACGGCAGCCCGGCCGCGTTCATCTCGGCGGCGACCAGCATGCCCGCCGACTCGGCCGCGGTGAGCAGCCGCATCCGGCCGGGGTGCAGCGCGAGTTCGTGCCGCCGCAGCTGGTCCGCGTACACCTCCAGGAGGCCCTCCAGCGGTACGTGCACCGGGCCCGGCTCGAAGAGGGAGGACTGCGAGCCCGGTTCGGCTGCGCGCTGCGGCGGGTCGGGCGGCACCGGGCGGTGGTGCAGCCGGGCCAGGGCGGCGGCCGCCGAACGGGGCTCCCCGAGGCGGCCCTCGTGGGCGAGGAGCAGCTGCTCGGCGTCCTCGATGTCGTAACACCGCTCCACCCGGACCCCGGCCGCGAGCAGCCGCGGGTACACCTCGGCGGTCGAGCGCCACACCCAGCGGTACACCTCCGGCCGGGCGCGCACCGCCGTGGCGAGGTCCGGCTCCCGCACGGCGTCGCCGAGCGGCCGCCCGGCCCCGTCCACGGGAACGAGCAGCGCTCCGCGGCCGTCGTCGGCCAGGGCCAGGACCCAGCGTTCGCTCACAGGTGCGAGTCTTGCAGCCGCCACTGACAACGGCCCTGACCTGCGCCGACAGTCCTTCTGCGGCTCGGTTCGGCTACCCGCCCGTCCCGCCGCGCACCGTACGGGCATACACATCGAGCGCCGACTCCGGCTCGCGGCCGAGCAGCGTCCGCAGCGCGCCGCTCCCGCCCTCGACCGACGTGCCGTCCAGGAAGCCGCCGCCGATCGCGGAGTACGTGCTCATCAGCATCGGTACCTGGAACGGCAGCGCCTGCCCGGCCGCGGTGAGGGCAGTGCGGGTCGCGGAGAGTTCGGCGGGCCGGTACGCGCCGCCCACCGAGGCCGCCAACTCCGCGCCGCCGAGGGCCACTTCGCCCACGAGTTCGTACACCTTCCCGGAGTGGGCCCGGCTGTCGGTCGCGACCCGGGCGGCGGCCTCCGCCAGGTCGGCGCGGGCCACGGCGGCGAGCCGGCCCGTGCCGAGCGGGGCCGTGACCGTGCCGTCGGGGCCGGGCGGAGCGACGGCGGCGAGGAACTCCGCGTACAGGCCGTTGCGCAGCACCGTCCACTCCAGGGAGGAAGCGCGCAGCCGCCGCTCGGTCCAGCGGTGGGCGAGGGCGTACGTGAGGTGGTCGCCGTCGCCGCTGAGGCTGGTGTAGACGATCTGGCGGACCCCGGCCTGCTCGGCGGCGGCGATCAGCGCACCGTGGCGGGCGATGACGACGTCGTCCTCGGCGGCGCCCGCCGAGATCATCAGGACGGTGTCGATGCCCGAGAGGTCGAGGGAGGCCGGGTCGTCGAAGTCGATGCGGCGCTGCCCCGCCGCGGGGGTGCGAGTGCCGACGACGACGTCCGTGCGGCCGGAGAGCCGCTCGGTGACGAGACGGCCGAGAGCGCCCGTGGCGCCGGTGATCAGAAGCATGGGAACTATCGTGAGCGGCGGTGCGCACGCGCGTAAGGAGGCACTTTCATGTCAGCAGGGCACACCGCGGTAACCACCCCGCAGCCCCGTCCTGTCCCGGTGGAGGAGCCCGTCATCCGCTGCGAGACCCCGCAGGACGAGTGCGGGGTGCGCGACCTCCTCGACCGGCTCGGCGACAAGTGGTCCGTGTACGTACTGGTCGAACTGGCCGCGGGCGTCCTGCGGTTCAAGGAGCTGCAGCGCCGCATCCCCGGCCCCGTCTCGCAGCGCATGCTGACCCTGACGGTGCGCCGCCTGGAGCGCGACGGCCTGGTCTCGCGCACCGTGTACCCGACGGTCCCGCCGCAGGTCGAGTACGAGCTGACCGAGATGGGCCACAGCATGACCCACCTGGTGAAGGCGCTCTCGGACTGGTCCATCGCCCACCGCCCGGCCATCTCCGACGCCCGCAGGGCCTACGACGAGGCGCACCCCGCGTGAGCCGGAACAGCGGGCGCGGCGGCCGGCAGCACGCGGACGACGGCCATACGCCCCCCTCCGGCCCCGTTTCGCGCGCCTTCGCCGCCGCCCTGTACGCGGAGGGCGACGAGGGCGTCGACACCGGCGCCGCCCTCCTCACCGCGGACCCGGAGCACGCGCGCGAGGCGCTGCGCCGCGGCCAGGAGTTCGTACGCAGCGCCTGGCAGCGCGGCTGGCAGCCCGCCGACGTGATCCGCCTCGTCCGCCGCGAGTTGGAGGAGCGGCACGCGGCGATCGCGGCCGAGCTGATCCGCGACGAGGTACGGCGCTACGCGAGCCAGGGCCTGCCCCCGCGCTGGCAGGAGCAGCTCGACGAACTGCCCGGACCCGCACCGCGCGGTGACCGATTTCTGTACGCCGGCGCCCTGTTGGAGCTGTACCGGCTGCTGCTGCGCCTGCCCGCCCTCGAACCGGTCGGCCCGGCGCCCGGAACTCCCGTGCACGCGCGCGTGGAGCACGCCGAACCGAAGCTGCTTGCCCGCATCCGGGCGCTGCTCGCCAAGGCCGAGGCGACCGGCTACCCGGAGGAGGCGGAGGCGCTCACCGCGAAGGCCCAGGAGCTGATGGCCCGCCAGGGCGTCGACGAGGCGCTCCTGGCCCACCGCACCCACGCCCCCGACACCCCGGCGGCCCGCAGGATCGGCGTCGACGCCCCGTACGAGGCGGCCAAGGCGATCCTTCTGGACGCGGTGGCCGGGGCGAACCGCTGCCGCGCGGTGTGGAACGAGGCGTTCGGCTTCTCGACGGTGGTCGGCTTCGAAACCGACCTGGACTCGGTCGAGTTGCTGCACACCTCGCTGCTCGTGCAGGCCACGTCCGCGATGACCGAGGCGGAGGCGGCCCAGCGCGCCGGCGGCCGCACGAAGAGGCGCGCGCGAAGCGCATCGTTGGAAGGGCGGTGGCGGGAGACGGGAGGGCGGACGAAGACGTTCCGGCAGTCCTTCCTGCTCGCCTACGCCCACCGCATCGCCGCCCGCCTCGACGAGGCCGCCGACCACGGCACGGCGGCGGCCAGGGACGAGGCGGGCGCGGCGGCGGCCGACCTGCTGCCGGTCCTCGCGGCCCGCGACGTGGCGGTCGGCAAACGCACCGACGAGATGTTCCCGGAGACGACCAGCACCCGCGTCCGCTCGGCCCAGGACGCAGCCGGCTGGCACGAGGGCACGGCAGCAGCGGACCGAGCAGGCATGTGAGCCCCTGGGGGTGGGCTTCCGAGCGCGGGGGCCTTCGAGCCTGGCGGGGGCGCGCCTCCGAGCCCCGCAGGGACGGGCCTCCGAGCCCGTCAGGGGTGGGCCTCCGAGCCCCCGAAGACCCGTACCGCCGAGCCCCCGCAAAGATCACCCCCGCCCCCTCCCAACTCCCGTGATCCGACGTATCCTCGCGACGTGAGCTGGCTTCGAGCGCTGAAGGAGACTGCCCGCTCGGGCCTCAAGGTCGAGCGGCGCCGCCTCGAGCCCCTGATCACCGTCAGGGCCGGCGTGGGCCTCGCGATCGTCGTCGGCGTCAGCCTCTGGCTGTTCGGCCCTGCCGCCGCCGCCAGCTCCGCGTTCGGCGCGTTCCAGGCCGCGATAGCGACGTTCCAGCGCAGCTGGCGACCGCGCCCTGTGCTCGCCCTCGCCTCCGGCGTGAGCCTGGGCATCAGCACCTTCCTCGGCTATCTCACCGGCGCCCATGTGGTGCTGTTCCTCGCGCTGCTCGCCCTGTGGACGTTCCTCGCGGGCCTGAGCTGGTCCGTCGGGCCGACCGTCGGCATCATCGCGGCCTCCAACGTGGCGATGATGCTGGTCACGGTCACGCTGCCGACCAGCCTCCTGGCCGCCGCGGGCCATGCCGCGGTGATCGCCGCGGGCGGCCTGGTGCAGGCGCTCCTCATCGTCTTCTTCCCGGTACGCCGCTGGGGCGTGCAGCGGGACGCGCTCGCCGACGCCCTCGCCGCCGAGGCCGACTACGCCCGCCGCCTGCGGCACGACCCGGAGGCCCCCTTCGACCCCGCCCCGCTGATGGCGGCCAGGGACGCGGCCACGGTCACCCCGCGCCAGGCCCGCCGCCGCCCCGCCGAACTCCACGGCGCGCGCGGCCTCGCCGAACGCATCCGCCCGGTCCTCGCCTCGCTCGCCGACCCGGCCGTCGGCGTACCGGCGGAGGGCGTGGAGCGCGACCGCGTACGGGAACTGCTCGCGGCGGCCGGCGAGGTCCTCGACGCGGCGGCCCGCGCGATCCGGCACGGCGTACCGGCCGAGCTGCCGCCCGCGGCGCTCGCGGCCCTGCGCACCCCGGACACCGGCGCGATCCTGACGGGCCCGCCGCGCAGGGCGGCCACCCGCCTCGCGGCGCTCCTCGACGACGTGGTGGAGACGGCCGACCCGCCGAGCTCGATCGCCGGCCGGCGCTCGCTCCGGTCGACCCTGGCGACGATGGTCGACCACCTCCCGCCCTCCGTGACCAACCACCTCCCGCCCGCGGTCACCCGAACCCCGCCCGCCGCCGAGCAGCCCGCACAACCCGCCCCCACCCCGGAACCGGCCGCCACGGAACCCCTCGTGGGCCCCGCCGTCACCGGCACCACCGCGCTGCCCGCGACCCCCAGCTCGTCCGACACCCAGCCCATCACGCTCTCCCGCCCCACCGTCCCCGAGCTGGCCCCGGTCGCCGCGCGCAAGATGCGCAGCGAACTGGCCCAGTCCGCCCGGGAGTCGGCGATCAAACGGCACGCGTTCCGCGTCACGGTCGTGGCCGTCGTCGGCTATCTGATCGGCCAGGCCCTCCCGCTCGGCCACGGCTACTGGGCGCCGATGGCCTCCGTCATGGTGATGCGCCCGGACTTCTCGCAGACCTTCGGCCGGGCCGTGGCGCGCTTCGGCGGCACCCTCGTCGGCGTCGCCGTGGCCACCGGCGTCGTCCAGCTGACCGACCCGGGCCCGCTGCTCTCCGGCGCCCTCGCGGTGATCTGCGCGGCCCTGACGTACCTCCTGATGAGCACCGGGTACGCGGTCTCGCAGGTCACCATCTCCGCGTACGTGGTGTTCCTGCTCGGCATGGGCGGCACCGAGTGGACCCAGACCGTGCCCGAGCGCGTCGTCCTCACCCTGGTCGGCGGGGTCCTCGCGATGCTGTCGTACGCGGTCTACCCGGCCTGGGAGACGCCCCGGCTGCGCACCCGGCTCGCCGACTGGCTGGTCGCGGGCGGGAGTTACGCCGCGACGGTCGTGCACCACTACGCCGAGCCCGCGGGCCGGCACGCCACCGACGTGCGCGAGACCCTGCTGACCATGCGGGACGCCAGGATCGCCTGGCAGGAGGCGGTGGAGCGGGCCGAGGACGAACCCGTACGCCACCGCGGCCTGTCCCGCGCGGCCACCGAGGACGCCGGGCACGCGCTCGCCGAGATGGCCCGGGTCGCGATGCTGATGGAGGCCCACCTCCCGGAGCGCGGCACCACCCCCGTACCGCCCGCCGCCCTGCTCGCCGCCGCGCTCCGGGAGAGCACCGAGCGGGCCGCGAAGGACGTACGGGAGAAGCGCGTGCCCGACTGGGAGCACGTACGGATCGTGCTGCGCGACTGGGACGGCGAGGGCCTGCCCGACCGGGTCGTGCGCCGCGGCGGCCGACTGCTCCTGGAATCCCTCGACGAGCTCTCCGAGGCCCTGGACACGGGCGCTCCGCGCGAACCGGCCGACAAGAAGCAGGCAGACGACAAACAAGACGAAAGCGGGCCGCAGTCCCCGAAGGGAACCGCGGCCCGCTGAAAGCCCGTTGAAGGCGCCCGAGCAGAGGCTGCAGAGGCTCAGCCCTGCGGCAGGTCCTCGGGCATGCCCTCCGGCATCCCTTCCGGCATGCCCGTCGGCAGCCCCTGCGGCAGCTTGCTCTCGTCGGTCTTCTTGAACGTCTCGGTGCCGACGCCGTCCCAGGCGACCGTCATCGAGGTCGCGTCGACGGACTCGATCTTGCCCGTCTCGCGCTCGCCGCCGCCCTGGCACTTCAGGTCGATCGAGGTCGTCGTGGCCGTGCCGACGCAGGTGGCGCCGGTCTTCTCGCCCACGCCCATCTCGCCGAGCACGGCCACCTTGCCGCCCTGCTGCACGGAGAGCGCGACGGACTTGCCGTTGTCCACCGCGACCCACAGGCCCTCGACGCCGCCCTCGGCGCCCTCGTTGTCGACGCCGTCCGAGCCGCCGCCGGTGGTGTCCTGCGCGCCGCCCTCGGCCGAGGAGCCGCCGCCCTTCCGCTTGCCCCCGCCGTCGTCGCTGCTGCACCCGGTCAGGGCGAGGGCGGCGACGACCGCAGCGGCGGCGGCACAGACGCGTACGTGCTTGATCATGTGAAGTCCCCCTGGACGGCTCATGGTTCGAATGGGTCGACGAAGCCGGGCCAAGCTACCAGGAGCCTCTCGCGGAGCATGAGCACCGGGCCCCGGTCCGGGGAACGGCTCACCAGGACGACTTGCGCACCCCGGGCAGATGTCCGGCGTGGGCTTCCCCGCGCAGCCGTACGCGGGAGAGCCCGAAGGTGCGCAGATAGCCGCGGGGCCGCCCGTCGACGCTGTCCCGGTTGCGCACCCGCGTGGCGCTCGCGTCTCGCGGCTGGGCCCGCAACTCCCGCTGGGCGGCGAGGCGTTCGGCCTCCGGGGTGTCCGGCTTGCGGATGAGCTCCTTGAGCTCGCGCCGCCGCTCCGCGTACCGGGCGACGACCTCGCGGCGGTGCTCGTTCCGGGCGATCTTGCTCTTCTTGGCCATCAGGCCTTCACCCCTCGCGCGCGGATCCGCTTGACGGCCGCTTCGACCCCGATCGTGTCGACGGTCTTGATGCCCTTGGTGCTCAGCGTCAGCCGTACGTGCCGGCCCTCGCTCTCCAGCCAGTACCGCTTGCGCTGGATGTTCGGGTCGAAACGGCGCGAACTACGCCGGTGGGAATGGGAGATCGTCTTGCCGAACCTCGGCTCGCGGCCGGTCAGCATGCAGTGCGCGGACAAGGTGATGCACCTCTCTGTGGGCCCGCCGCAGGACGAGCTGGGCGATGGGCTTGGTAATGGAAACCATTTTCACTTACTCTAGCCCACATGGCCCGCAACGAACTACGACCCGTGATCAAGCTGAGGTCCACCGCAGGAACCGGCTTCACGTACGTCACCCGCAAGAACCGCCGCAACGACCCGGACCGGATGGTGCTCCGCAAGTACGACCCGGTCGTCGGCCGGCACGTCGACTTCAAGGAGGAGCGCTGACATGCAGCCCGGCATCCACCCCGCGTACGGCCCCGTCGTCTTCCGCGACCGCGCCGCCGACTACGCCTTTCTGACCCGCTCGACGATCAACAGCGATAAGACCATCGAGTGGGAGGACGGCAACACGTACCCCGTGATCGACGTGGAGATCTCGGACCGGAGCCACCCCTTCTACACCGGCACCGCCCGGGTCCTGGACACGGCAGGCCGCGTCGAGCGCTTCGAGCGCCGGTACGGGAAGCGTGAGTCCCGCTGATGGCTGCGGACTTCGCGGTCGCCCTCGTCGCGGGGCTGCACGCCGACGCGCGCAGGGCGACCGTGGACCGGCTGCTCGCCACGGTCCCCGACAGCGTCGCGCTGCACCACGACCTGTCGACTGCCGTGCAGGGCACGGTGGTTCGCACGGTCCGTGACGCCGGAGGCGTGTTCGCCACGGGTGAGGCCGCGCTGGTCAACGACTGCGCCTGCTGCGCCCTGCGCGAGGACCTGGTGCCCGAGCTGGAGCGGCTCGCCGAGGCCGGCCTTACCCGGCTCGCGGTGGTCGAGCTGTGGGACTCGGTGGAGCCGAAGGCGATGGCGGAGGTCGTCGCGTCGAGCGGCCTGAAGGTCACGGGCGTCCTCACCGCCGTCGACCCGGCACTGCTCCTGCCCTACCTCGGCAACGGGGACGACCTGATGGAGGCCGGGCTCGCGGCCGCCGCCACCGACCAGCGCACCGTCGCCGACACGTGGGCCCGCCAGCTGGAGTACGCCCCGGTCCTGGCCCTCGTCGACAGCGCGGAGGCGGACGACGAGGACCGCGCCCTGCTCGCCCAGCTGCATCCGACGGCACGCCAAGTGTCCGTGTCGAGCGGCGACTTGGCGGATGCCGCGCTCGCCGGGTTCGACGTCGAGGCGGCCGCCGCGGCCCAGCACCCGGCGTGCGCGCTGCTTCCACAGGAGGCGGACGAGGCCGGCGTCGGCACGTACGTCTGGCACGCCCGCAGGCCCTTCCACCCGGAGCGGCTCTATCAGGCCCTGGAGGATCTGACCTGCGCGGCGGCGCGCAGCCGCGGCCGGTTCTGGCTCGCCGACCGGCCGGACTCCCTGCTCGCCTGGGACGCGGCGGGCGGCGCGCTCTGCGTGGAGAACGCCGGGCCCTGGCTGGCGTCCCTGCCGGACGCGGCCTGGGAGTTGGTGCCGCCGGTGCGCCGGGCCGCCGCCGCTCTCGACTGGCACCCCGAGCACGGGGACTGCTGCCAGCACCTGGTCTTCACCTCGCCCGGCCTGGACCGGGAGGGGCTCCAACAGGTCCTCGAATCCTGCCTGTTGACCGATGCGGAGTACGCCGCGGGCCGCGAGGCCTGGAAGCGGTTGCCGCCCGCCTTCGAACACCTTCTGGAGGTCTGAAACCCCATGTCCCCCTCGCCGCCCCGCAAGCCCGCCCGCGGCAAGCCGGCCAAGCCCCGCCCCAACCCCTTGGAGCAGGCGGGCATCACGTACATCGACTACAAGGACACCGACCTGCTGCGGAAGTTCATCTCCGACCGCGGCAAGATCCGCTCCCGCCGGGTCACCCGGGTCAGCGCCCAGCAGCAGCGGCAGCTGGCCCGCGCGATCAAGAACGCCCGTGAGATGGGTCTGCTCCCGTACGCGACCCGCTGACGCCGCCCCGCCCGTCGCCCCCACCCCACACGGACAGCCACAGACGCGCCCCCCCACGCTCGCCGGTCCAGGCCCGAACCCCGCCCTGGACCGGCGAGCCTTTTGTATGCGCTGCGGAGCCCGCCACTCCGCCGCCCCGGAAACTCTCCGCCCCTGGCGCAAGCGCCCCGCCCTCAAGCCATGACCGAGTGCAGCCCCTACGCGGGAGTACTGATTCCGCGGTGAGTGGGCACGCGTACTGGTGTGGGAGGGGGCGTGTGGGGGAGCCGTGGCGCTGTGAGCGGGGCTGTAACCAGTCAGGCACCGCGCGTGCACGTGCATCTGCCCATGCATCCGCATGTGAACAGGGTTATGATCCGGGGCAGTTGACAGCTTGACCAATACGAGCCACGGCACCACCGGGGGGCGACCTGTGCACCACGTGTACAACGGCATGGCGGCCACGGACCTTGACGGTGTGGCCTGGCAGAAGAGCATGCACAGCAATTCGCAGGGCTCCTGCGTGGAGTTCGCGAAGCTGGCCGACGGCAGCGTGGCGGTACGCAACTCACGCCACCCGGACGGCCCGGCGCTCGTCTACACGCGCGCCGAGATAGAGGCGATGCTCCTGGGCGTCAAGGACGGGGAGTTCGACCACCTCGTAGGGGGCTGAACAAGACCGGCAGGCTGACGCCGTACAGCCGGTACAAGGGTTGCCGTACGCATCGGCGGGTTGACGCACGCGTGAGGGCCCCGCGCCGACAGGAGTCGGAGCACGGGGCCGCCTGCCTCAATCCTGCTCAGCCGTTCTCAGCCCTCCTCCGGCGACAGCCGGAACAACGCCCACACCACCTTGCCGCCGAGCGGGCCGGACAGCGGGTGCCAGCCCCAGCTGTCCGCGAAGGACTCCACCAGGAACAGCCCGCGCCCCGACTCCGCGGAGAAGTCCGAGAGTTCGGCGTCGTCCCGCGCGATCGGCGACTCCTGGCTGGGGTCGCGCACCGCGCACACCAGCCGTGAGGTCCAGCGCATCAGATGCAGCCGGACCGGGGACGTCTCCTCGCGCGGGGTGTCGGCGGGCAGGGCATGCCGCAGCGCGTTGGTGACCAGCTCGGACACGATCAGCGCGACGTCGTCGAAGCGCTCGTCCAGATGCCACTCGCCGAGCGTGCGGCGGGTGAACTGCCGGGCCGCGCGCACCGCTTCGTAGCGGGCCGGCAGAGAGCACGTAGCCGCACTCGACACCGCTGAGGGGTCGATGGGGGGAAGCCCCTGCCGTAACGGCTCGAGCATGGTCGATCCATTCGTCCCCATGCGAGGCACTCCCCGGTTTCGCGGCCAGTCAGCCAGTAGCGATGTTGCGGTGGTGCGCGCGGCCCATCGTTCCGAATGAGCAGTGCGGATGCAAGGGCAGATGCACGTGCACGCGCCGGAGTTGGACGTTCCCGTACCGGTTCTTGCTCATTTCTTCCTGAGACCTGTTTCGTAGCTGTTCTGTGAGAGGACTGTTTCTGTAATCGATCGAGTACGGGGCGAAGCGTTTTAATGGCAGACTTCGGCTCTGGCCAGACGTTCTCAATGACGGGGAGAGTGGGGAGGGTTGTCCACGTGACCGCTGGAGAGTCATGGGGGTCCCCCCAAGCGGGCGAGCCCGGGGGTGGCTCTGTCGTGCGACGCATCCTGCTGGGCTCGCAGCTGCGGCGGCTGCGCGAGGCACGTGGCATAACGCGGGAGCAGGCCGGCTACTCGATCCGGGCCTCCGAATCGAAGATCAGCCGCATGGAGTTGGGACGGGTGAGCTTCAAGGCCAGGGACGTCGAGGACCTCCTCACGCTCTACGGCGTCTCGGCCGAGACCGAGCGGGGCCCGCTCCTCGACCTCGCCAAAGAGGCCAACGTCGCGGGCTGGTGGCACAGTTACTCCGACGTCCTGCCCGGTTGGTTCCAGACTTATGTCGGCCTCGAAGGTGCGGCTTCGCTGATCCGGGTCTACGAAGTCCAGTTCGTGCACGGCCTCTTGCAGACCGAGGACTACGCTCGCGCGGTCGTCGAGCGCGGCGCCCCGAACCTCGGCAGGGCCGAGACCGAGCGCCGCGTCGCCCTGCGCCTGGAGCGCCAGAAGGTCCTCGTCTCCGAGCGCGCCACCCGCTTCCACTGCGTCCTCGACGAGGCCGCGCTGCGCCGGCCGTACGGCGACCGGGCCGTGATGCGCGGGCAGTTGGAGCATCTGATCGAGATCTCGCAGCGGCCGAACGTCACCCTCCAGGTCATGCCGTTCAGCTTCGGCGGTCACGCGGGCGAGTCCGGCTCCTTCGCGCTGCTCCGCTTCCCGGAGTCCGACCTCTCCGACATCGCGTACCTGGAACAGCTCACCAGCGCCCTGTATCTCGACAAGCGCGAAGAGGTCGGGCAGTACGAAAAGGTCATGGAACGGCTCCAGGCGGACAGTCCGAGTCCGGACGCGACCCGCGATCTGCTCCGTGGACTGCTCCAACTCTCGTGAACATCCGCTTCAACTCGCCTGAAACACAAGTACGATGACGTGTCATCAGACGGTCGTCGGTCGACGGCGACTGTGCCGATGACGTTCCCGAACCCGCGGTAAGGGGTCGCATGTCCTTCTTCACCGACCTTGGCCGGCAGTACATCGACGGCAAGTGGCGGACCGGCAGCGGTTCGTGGGACATCATCGACTTCAACCCGTACAACGGCGAGAAGCTGGCCGCCGTGACCGTGGCCACCCGCTTCGAGGTCGACGAGGCCTACCGCGCCGCCGAGCGCGAGCAGAAGGCCTGGGCCACACAGAGTCCGTACGTCCGGCGGGCCGTCATCGAGCGGGCGCTGCGCATCACCGAGGAGCGCGAGGCGGAGATCGTCGAGGCGATCATCGACGAGCTCGGCGGCACCCGCCTCAAGGCGGAGTACGAGGTGCACCTCGGCAAGGAGTTCCTGCGCGAGGCCATCGAGCTCGCGGTGCGCCCCGAGGGCCGGATCTTCCCGTCCACCACGGACGGCAAGGAGAACCGGGTGTACCGCCTGCCGGTCGGCGTGGTCGGCGTCATCAGCCCGTTCAACTTCCCGTTCCTCGTGACGCTCAAGTCGGTCGCGCCGGCCCTCGCGCTCGGCAACGGCGTGGTGATCAAGCCGAACCAGAACACCCCGGTGGTCGGCGGCGGCCTGATCGCCAAGATCTTCGAGGACGCGGGCCTGCCGCCCGGCCTCCTGAACGTCCTGGTGACGGACATCGCCGAGATCGGCGACGCGCTCATAGAGCACCCGGTGCCGAAGGTGATCTCCTTCGCGGGCTCCGACCGCGTCGGCCGCCACGTCGGAGCGGTGACGGCCAGTCACTTCAAGCGCGCCATCCTGGAGTTGAGCGGCAACAGCGCCCTCGTCGTCCTGGAGGACGCGGACGTGGACTACGCCGTGGACGCGGCGGTCTTCAGCCGGTACGTCTACCAGGGCCAGGTCTGCATGGCCGCCAACCGGATCCTCGTGGACCGGTCCGTGCAGGAGGAGTTCACCGCCAAGTTCGTGGCCCGGGTGCAGGCGCTCAAGGTCGGCGACCCGCGCGATCCGGAGACCCAGATCGGCCCGGTCATCAACGCCTTCCAGGCGGACGCGCTCTCCGGGCTCGTCGACCAGGCCCTGGCCGAGGGCGCCACGGCCCTCGTGCGCGGCCGCACGATCGGCAACCTGGTCGAGCCGACCGTCCTCACGGGCCTGCCCGAGGACTCCCCGATCCTGCGCCAGGAGATCTTCGGCCCGGTGGCGCTGCTCGTCCCCTTCGACGGCGAGGACCACGCGGTCCGCCTCGCCAACGACACCCCGTACGGCCTCAGCGGGGCCGTGCACACCGCGGACGTGGAGCGCGGCGTCAGCTTCGCCCGCCGCATCGAGACGGGCATGATGCACGTCAACGACGGCACGGTGCACGACGAGCCGTACGTCGCGTTCGGCGGCGAGAAGCACTCCGGGCTCGGCCGCCTCAACGGCGACTCGACGGTCGAGGCGTTCACCACCCAGAAGTGGATCTCCGTCCAGCACGGCAGAAGCCGCTTCCCGCTGTGACTCCCGGTGCGGGCACGGGAGTTCAGTCCCCATCCTCGGGGTGCCGCTCCCCGGTCGCGTACGGGTTCTCCTGACCCTCGGCGAGCACGCCCACGAACGGCTCGCCCTCGCCGGCGAAGACGTACGCGCCGTTCTCGATGCGCTTGATCAGGCCCCGCGTCCACTCCGCGCCGGCGTCCGCCGAGTGCACCCAGAAGTTCATGATCTCCCCGATGTGGCCCAGCTGCGCGGGCCCCTCCGCCGGGGTGTAGTACTCGGTGACCGACCTCCGCCACTCCCGCAGGCCCTCCACCCGCTTCTTGAGCAGCTCGACGGCCTCCGCGCGCGGCAGGTCCACGATGAAGCCGATGCCGGCGGAGAGCACGTCCAGCTTCTGGTCGTACGAGGTGAGCGCCTCGCGCAGCAGCCTCAGATACTCCTCGACGCCCTGCTCGGTGATCTCGTACTCGGTGCGCGGCGGGCCGCCCGCGGTGGACGGGGCGATCTCGTGCGCCTTGAGCAGTCCTTGCTTCGCCATCTGCTTCAGGGCGTGGTAGATCGAGCCGGGCTTGGCGTTCGACCACTCGTGCGCGCCCCAGTACTCCAGGTCGTTGCGCACCTGATAGCCGTGCGCGCGGCCGTGCATGCGGACGGCGCCGAGGACCAGAAGCCGGATGACGGACATGGGCAGCCCTCCCTTTCGCGTACGGCGCACCCTAATCAACTTTGACTAGGGTACGCGGAGGGCTGCCGTCGGCGTCGGGCGGTGCTGCGTCAGGCGGTGCCGTGTCAGGCGGTGCTGCCCTGGGCCTGCTCCTCGGCCACGAGCTCGAAGGCGGTCTTCCCGTCGAGGGACTCTCGGATGACGTCCGCGTGCCCGGCGTGCCGGTCCATCTCGCTGATCAGCCGGAGCAGCAGCCAGCGCAGCGAGACCCGCTCCTTCGGGAACCACGGCTGGTCCGGCAGCGCGAACGTGGCGTTCAGGTCGGGCGCGCTCCGGATGAACTCCTCGGTCTCCTTGGCCACTTGGTCCCAGTACGCGAGCTGCGAGGCGGGCGTCTCGTCGCCGACGAGCACGAAGCACTCGTGCCAGTTGGACTCGTCGCGCTCCATGGCGGGGGCCTCGCCCTTGGCACGGGCCACCCAGCCCTGTTCGGTCTCGGCGACATGCTTGACCAGGCCCGCGAGGGAGAGCTCGCTGGCGCTCGGCTTGCTCGACGCCTGCTCGTCGCTCAGCCCGAGCAGGGTCCTGCGGATGCCGCCGCGCCCCTCGTCGAGGAAGGCGAGCAGGGCGCCGCGCTCGTCGCCGTGGGCTTCTGCGGGAACGTGCATGACCATGATCGGCCGCCTCTCGATCGACACCGCCCGGGGTCCCGGACTTCTTGACTACGACGTTATGGGGGCTTGCGGTCAGGTCCTGTCCGCATGGACTTTTCCCCACCCCGCCCCTTCCCGAAAGCTTGCAGCAGCTTCGGGGCCAGCCCCCGGACCCCCTCCCCCAAGCTCTCGGCTGCGCTCGAGCAGGGGGGACCCCCATCTCAAACGCCGGAGGGGCTGAATTTGGGCTGATGGGCCCCGATAGGGGCGCGGGGAACTGCGCGAGCAACCACGATGACGGGTCAGCCGAACAACAGCCGGAGACGGGGGCGAAGCCCCGGACAGGGGCGCGGGGAACTGCGCGACCAGCCACAACGGTGGGGCAGCCGAAAGACAGCGGGGCACGGGGCGTAGCCCCCGGAAGCCGTCCGCAGGCCACGCGGCGGCAGCCGCAAATTGACACAGCCGGGAAGGGGCGGGGTGGGGAAAAACCCCCAGCCCCGCACCCCTAGTGGTGGAAGGCCGTAGCCTCCGCCGACGAGCGCCCCGTAGGCCCCGCCTGCGCCCGCAACTCCGGCAGAACCCGCCGCAGATCCGCCAGCAACAACCCCGCCAGGTCCGCGGAGAACCCGTTCCGGCACACCACCCGCAGCACCGAGAGATCCTCCCGGTGCGCCGGAAAGGTGTACGCGGGCACGAGCCACCCCCGCTCCCGCAGCCGACGGGAGACGTCGAACACGTCGTACGCCGTCACCTCGGGCGCCGTGGTGAACGCGAACACCGGCAACTGGTCGCCGCGCGTGAGGAGTCGGAAGTCGCCGAGGGCCTCGATGCGCCGCGCGAGCCCGGACGCGACGTCCCGCGAGGCCTGTTGAACGGCCCGGTAGCCCTCCCGGCCGAGCCGCAGGAACGTGTAGTACTGCGCGACGACCTGCGCGCCGGGCCGGGAGAAGTTCAGGGCGAACGTCGGCATCTCGCCGCCCAGATAGTTCACCCGGAACACCAGCTCCTCCGGCAGCTCCGCCGCCGACCGCCACAGCGCCCAGCCGACGCCCGGGTAGACGAGCCCGTACTTGTGCCCGGACGTGTTGATCGACGCCACCCGAGGCAGCCGGAAGTCCCACTCCAGGTCCGGGTCGAGGAACGGCGCGACCATCGCGCCCGACGCCCCGTCCACGTGCACGGGAACGTCGAGGCCCGTCCGCTCCTGCAACTCGTCCAGGGCGGCGCACAGTTCGGCCACCGGCTCGTACGAACCGTCGAAGGTGGAGCCGAGCACCGCGACGACTCCGATGGTGTTCTCGTCGCACAGCTCGGCCGCCGCCCGCGGGTCCAGGTGGAAGCGCTCGCCCTCCATGGGGACCTGGCGGGCCTCCACCTCCCAGAAGTTGCAGAACTTCTCCCAGCAGACCTGCACGTTGACGCCCATGACGAGATTGGGCCTGGCCTCGCGCGAGGGGTACCGGTCGGCGTTGCGCTTGGCCCAGCGCCGCTTGAGCGCCATCCCGGCGAGCATGCACGCCTCGCTCGAACCGGTCGTCGAGCAGCCCACCGCCGCGTCCCCGTCGGGTGCGTGCCACAGGTCGGCGAGCATCGCCACGCAGCGCCGCTCCAGCTCGGCGGTGCGCGGGTACTCGTCCTTGTCGATCATGTTTTTGTCCCGGCACTCCGACATCAGCACGCCGGCCTGCGGCTCCATCCAGGTGGTGACGAACGTGGCCAGGTTCAGACGCGCGTTGCCGTCCAGCATCAGCTCGTCGTGGACCAGTTGGTACGCGGTCGACGGCGGCAGCGGCCCGTCCGGGAGCCGGTGTCTGGGCGGCGCATCGGTCATGCCGCCGACCGGGTTCGCCTCCCCGAGGAAGGGGTTCAGGGCGAGCCTGCGCAGCTCGCCGTCCGGCCCCGGCCCCGGCTCCTGCTTCTCGCCCTTGTGCAGGGACATCGCGGCGCCTCTCTCTCGTACGCGTACAAGCGGTCCCGTACGCGGTCACGATAACCAGGCAAAAGGGGCGAAAGCCTGTCGAGCGTGCCGCTCGTGGAACCGCCGGAGAATCGGGCTTGCACCTCACGCGGCGTGAGGACCGAGGGTGAGTGACGTACCGAAGGAACACCGAAGGGAGCGGGCGGCGATGAGCTATTCCGTGGGACAGGTCGCGGAGTTCGCGGGCGTCACGGTGCGCACGCTGCACCACTACGACGAGATCGGCCTGCTGGTCCCCAGCGAGCGCAACCGCGCCGGGCACCGGCGCTACAGCGACGCGGACCTGGACCGGCTGCAGCAGATCCTGTTCTACCGGGAGCTCGGCTTCCCGCTCGACGAGGTGGCGGCACTCCTGGACGACCCGGACGCGAACCCGCGCGAGCACCTGCGCAGGCAGCATCGGCTGCTGACCGAACGGATCGCCCGACTGCAGAAGATGGCCGCCGCCGTCGAGACCGCCATGGAGGCGAAGAAGATGGGCATCAACCTCACGCCCGAGGAGAAGTTCGAGGTCTTCGGCGACCACGACCCGGACCAGTACGAGGAGGAGGTCGAACAGCGCTGGGGCGACACCGAGGCGTACGCGGAGTCGAAGCGCCGCCAGGCCTCGTACACGAAGGAGGACTGGCTGCGCATCCAGCGCGAGGGCGACGAGGTCACCCGGCGCTTCGTGGCCCTGATGGAGGCGGGCGTCGCCCCGGACTCCGAGGAGGCGATGGACGCCGCCGAGGAGCACCGGCAGTGGATGTGCCGCAACCACTACGAGTGCTCGCACGAACTGCACAGCTGCATCGGCGAGATGTACGTGTCCGACCAGCGCTTCACCGTCAACATCGACAAGACCAAGCCGGGCCTCGCCGCGTACGAGCGCGACGCGATCGTGGCCAACGCGAACCGGCACGCGTGATGGGTCCGAAGGCTGACAGGCCCTGTGCGTGACCGGTAAGGGGCGCCCGCAATGGTGCGGCGCCCCTTACTTCCGTCTCGTGGAACCGCCTGCTCAGGACTGCGGCGCGATCACCACGGCCGTGCCGTACGCGCACACCTCCGCCGCGCCCTCCATCGCCTCGGCCACGTCGAACCGGAACATGAGGACCGCGTTGGCGCCACGCGCGCGTGCCTGCTCCACGAGGCGTTCCATCGCCTGGTTGCGGGTCTCGACGAGCGTCTTCGTCAGCCCCTTGAGCTCGCCGCCGATCATCGACTTGAGCCCCGCGCCGATCTGGCTGCCGAGGTGCCGGGACCGCACGGTGAGCCCGAAGACCTCGCCGATCACCTGCTGCACATGGAATCCGGGCACGTCGTTGGTCGTCACGACCAGGACGTCCGCCTCCGGCGTCTGGCCGCCACCGAAGTCCTGGATGCTCATCCTCGTCCTCCTCCGTCGGGTCGATACCGCTCGATACCGCTCGACTGCTCAGCTTTGTCCGGATACCGGGGCCGTGCATCCTGGGGGAGCACGGTGGAACCTGGCCCCCGTTCCTCGCGTTGATAGCTTTGGGCGGCCGCATCGGCTGCTTCCCCTCCACCGACACCCCCAGGAGCCCGGACCCGTGATGACGACGCTTGCGCTCGGACCAAGCTGGCTCGATCCGGACTTTCTGCTGAACAAGTTCGGACTCATCGGCCTGCTGATCATCGTGTTCGCCGAGTCGGGCCTGCTGATCGGCTTCTTCCTGCCGGGCGACTCCCTGCTGTTCACCACGGGACTCCTGGTGACGACGGGCAAGCTCGACACCCCGCTGTGGCTCGTCTGCACGCTGGTCTGCCTCGCCGCGATCCTCGGCGACCAGGCGGGTTACCTCTTCGGCCGCAAGGTCGGCCCGGCGCTCTTCAACCGCCCGGACTCCCGCCTCTTCAAGCAGGAGAACGTGACGAAGGCGCATGAATTCTTCGAGAAGCACGGCCCGAAGTCCCTGGTCCTGGCCCGCTTCGTGCCGATCGTGCGGACGTTCACGCCGATCATCGCCGGCGTCTCCAAGATGAACTACCGCTCGTTCATCACGTTCAACGTCCTCGGCGGCGTGCTGTGGGGCGCGGGCGTCACGCTGCTCGGCGCCTGGCTCGGCAACATCGACTTCGTGCACAAGAACATCGAGGCGATCCTGATCCTGATCGTCCTGATCTCGGTCGTGCCGATCATCATCGAGTTCCTGCGCGCCCGCTCCAAGAGCAAGAAGGCCGCCGCCGAGGCCCCCGCCGCTCCGGCCGCCCCCGCGCCGGGTGCGCCGGGTGCGCCGGGCGTGGACCACCCCACCACACAGCTGCACGCCCACCAGCCGCACCAGCCGCAGCCGTACGGCCAGCAGCCCCAGCCCCAGCGCCAGGGCGAGCAGCCCCAGCCGTACGGGCAGCAGCCGCAGGCTCACCAGCCCCAGCAGCCCCAACAGCCCCAACAGCCCCAACAGCCCCAACAGCCCCAGCAGTACGGCCGGCAGCCCCAGCCGTACGCGCCGCAGCCGGGCCAGGCTCAGCCCCACCCCCAGCAGCAGCCCGGCCAGCCCGGCGACCCGGGCGACCCCGGCCAGCGCGGCCGGCACGCCAGGCGCTGAACCGAGCGTTCGCCGACGCCCAGGAGGGGCGGTCCGTACGAGGTGTACGGACCGCCCCTCCTCGCGTATCCGGGGTGGAGCTCAGCGGCTCAGAAGCCGCGCGTACGCTTCGCCGACTTGCGGTCGCCGCCGGCCAGCTCCTCCCCGGCCGGCACCTTCAGGAACAGCCGGGCCAGCTCGCCGCCCAGGTTCACGCCGATCGCGATGGCGAGCGCGAGTGCGGCCGCCTTGGACAGCTGTGTGAGGCCCGCGTTCAGTTCGTTCTGCGCGATGTTGAGCAGCCCGAAGTAGATCGAACTACCCGGCAGCAGCGGTCCGATGGCCGCCGTCACGTACGGCAGCGCCGAAGCGAACCGGTAGCGCGAGAGCAGCTGCCCGAAGAGGCCGACCAGACCGGCCCCGACCGCGGTGGCGGCCACCGGCGAAAGCCCGCCCGCGTTGGCCATCGCCCCGTAGATCACCCAGGCCACGCCGCCGTTGAGCGTCACGAGCAGCACCGTGGACCGCTCCTGCTGCAGCAGCACCGCGAACGCCATCGAAAGCGCCATCGCCGCCAGGATCTGGATCAGCGGCCGGTTCACGGCGTGGATGGACGTCTCCGGGTTGAGCCCCGCGCTCAGGCGCACGCCCAGATACAGCACCGTGATCACGCCGATCACGATGCCGACGACGAGATAGCCGACCTCCAGAAGGCGGGCCGCCGCGGTGATGTAGTAGCCGGTGAGCCCGTCCTGCACGCCCGCGACCAGGGCCCGCCCCGGGATCAGCGCGAACAGGCCACCGGTGATCACCGCGGAGGCCCGTACGTCCGGCAGGTCCAGGAGGCTGATCGCGACGCCCACCGCGGCGGGCGGCATCGCGGCGGCGATGAACTGGTAGAACTCCGGCAGCCCGCGCCCCGCGCACAGCCACGCCAGCCGGTCGCCCAGCATCGCGCCGAGTGCCGCGGCGAAGAACACCACGACCGTGCCGCCCACCAGCGTCGCCGCCGCCCCCGCGAGCAGCCCGGCCGCGGCGGTGAGCGCCCAGCCGGGGTACGGGTGCCGGTTCCTGCGGATCTCCGCCAGGCGCCGGTAGGCCTCCTCAAGGGAGACCTCGACGTCCTCGGAGCCGATGTCGTCGACGAGCCGGTACACGGCCGCGAGACGCGTGTAGTCGGTGCCGCGCCGCCGCACCGTACGCGAGGACGTCACCGGGTCGTCGACGAGAGACGGCTGGTACGAGATGGACAGCAGCGTGAACGTGACGGTCGGCTCGCAGCGGTCCAGGCCGTAGGCCCGGGTCACGGCGAACATCGCCGCCTCCACGTCCTCGGCCCCCTCACCGCCCGCGAGCAGCAGCTCCCCGATACGCAGCGTCAGGTCGAGCACGCGCGGGACCGCGGGGCCCGCCTCGTCCTCGTGCTTCTGCGTCGCCTCGGGCGCCGGCCGCTCGGCCACCGGGGTGCGCAGCATCGTGCGCATCCGGTCCTGCCAGGGCGCCTCCTTGGTCAGCTTGACCATGGGCACGCCCGAGGGCGGCGTGAACGTGTACGAGATCCGCGCCTCGTAGTTGGGCGGCGGCTTGAACGCCGACGTCTCCGTCTCCTCCGGGGCGGGCGGGATCCGCAGCCCCTCGGGGATGGTGAACTCGGAGGTCGGATGCTCCTCCTCCGGCACAGCGGGAGTCTCCACGCCACCGACAGGGGCGAACGCGCTGTGCGCCTCGTCCGACTGCGGTTTGCGGTCTTCCTCCTCCGCGGTGTCAGCCACCTTCCTCACCTTCTGTGTTGCCTGGGCCGACGAGTGTTGGCAGCCCTTGCGGCCCTCGTACGCACCTCCGATACGGCCAGTATGAGCATGGACACGCGAAGAGGCCGCGCGGACCCCCACAAGGGGTGCGCGCGGCCTCTTTCGGCGGCTGTGCGGCGCTGGGGGTCAGTGACCGCCCTGCTCCTCGAAGCGCTTGTACGAGCGCTCGATCTCGGCCTCGGCGTCGGTCCGGCCGACCCAGTCGGCGCCCTCGACGGACTTGCCCGGCTCCAGGTCCTTGTAGACCTCGAAGAAGTGCTGGATCTCCAGGCGGTCGAACTCGGAGACGTGGTGGATGTCCCGCAGGTGCTCCACGCGCGGGTCGGAGGCCGGCACGCAGAGCAGCTTGTCGTCGCCGCCCGCCTCGTCCGTCATCCGGAACATGCCGATGGCGCGGCACTTGATGAGGCAGCCCGGGAAGGTCGGCTCGTCCAGGATGACCAGGGCGTCCAGCGGGTCACCGTCCTCGCCGAGGGTGTTCTCGACGAAGCCGTAGTCGGCCGGGTAGCTGGTCGAGGTGAACAGGCGACGGTCCAGACGGATACGACCGGTCTCGTGGTCCACCTCGTACTTGTTCCGCGAACCCTTCGGAATCTCGATCGTGACGTCGAACTCCACCGGATGCTCCTCCATGATCAACACAAACTATGGGCGATGCTGCGTCCTCCCGTGGGACACCGCTGCGAACAGCGGTTACTCCGCGGGCACCAACTCCGGCCTTTTTATGTGGTCGGACCCACCGCGGTGCGATCCCGCGGCAAGACGCAGTGATTAAGTGTCCCTCACGCAGGTGTGTGATCGCGAAAGGGGCTGGTCGTGGTGCCTGAGCTCAAGGTGCGGCGGCTTTCCGCGCTGCGACGGCCACAGCGGCCCGTGAAGCTTCCGCCGCTTCCCGATCCGTCCGGACCCCCGCGGCTCCGGAAGCTCACGACCTGGCAGCTCACGGCGTGCGCGGCCACGGTCGGCCTCGCGATCTCGGCCGTGGCGGTGACCGCGGCCGGCCCTTGGGACTCCGGCCAGCGTACGGCCGAGCGGGCCCTGAGCAATGCCGCAGGCCGGGACGGTGGCGCAGATCACGGCAACGGTGGTGAACCGAACGTCGCCCCGAGCGCCCCCGGCGTGCTCACCGGCCTCGGCGCTCCCGCGGGCGGCGCTCCCGCCCCCACCGGGCGCGCCCTCGCCGACGTGCTCGACCCCCTCCTCAAGGACCCCTCCCTCGGCGCCCGCCGCACCGCCTCCGTCGTCGACGCCGCCACCGGCGCCGAGGTGTACGGCTCCAAGGCCGGTGACGCCGTCACCCCCGCGTCGACCATCAAGATCGCCACCGCCGCCGCGGCGCTCTCGGCCCTCGGCCCGGACCACCGCATCGCCACCCGCACCGTCCTGAAGAAGGACCGCGTCACCCTCGTCGGCGGCGGCGACCCCACCCTCACCGCACGCAAGGGCAACCTGGGCAACGCCAGCCTGCACACCCTCGCCGACGCCACCGCCGCCGCCCTGCGCACCCGAGGCATCGACAAGATCAAGCTCTCGTACGACACCTCCGCGTACTCGGGGCCGGACCTGCACCCCATCGGCCCCAACGAGAACATCGCCCCCATCAGCCCCCTGATGGCCGACGAGGGCCGCCTCGACGACTCCACCAGCGGCCCGGCCCCGCGTACCGCCGAACCGGCGCGGGACGCCGCCCGCACCTTCGCCGACCTGCTGCGCGACCGGGACGTGGACGTCGAGGGCGAGCCGAAGTCGAAGAAGGCGGGCAAGGGCGCGGAGGACATCGGAACCGTGCGCTCCGCGCCGCTCGCCGCACTCGTCGAGCGGATGCTGACGCACAGCGACAACGACATCGCCGAGCACCTCGCCCGGCAGACCGCCATCGCCGCCGGCGAACCGGCGAGCTTCGACGGCGCCGCCAAGGCCGTCAAGAAGGAGCTGAAGAAGCTCGAACTCCCGCTGGACAAGGCGAAGTTCGCCGACGGCAGCGGCCTCGACCGCGAGGACCGGGTGAGCGCGAAACTCCTCACCACCCTCCTCGCCCGCGCCTCCGACCCGGACCGCCCCGAGCTCCGCCCCGTCCTCACCGGCCTGCCCGTCGCCGGCTTCACCGGCACCCTGCGCAATCGTTACGCCGGAAGTGGCGCCAGTGCCCCGGGCACCGGCCTCGTCCGCGCCAAGACGGGCACCCTGACCGGCGTGAACACCCTCGCGGGCACCGTCGTCGACGCGGACGGCCGCCTCCTCGTCTTCGCCTTCACCGCCTCCGGCACCGGCGACCCGAACGCCGCCCAGTCCACCCTCGACCGCCTCGCCTCGGCGATCGCCAACTGCGGCTGCCGCTGACGCTCCCGGCGCGGAACCGTCCCGTGCCGTTCCGAGGCCCTTCATCCGTCGGTGCGAGCACGTACGGTTGACGCATGACGAGCATCGGTGGTGCCGCATCTGCAGGGATGGTCGACTGGAATCTCGCGGTGGCGACCGCGACCCGGCTCGTACGGCCGGGGCCCGAGGTCAGCCGGGACGAGGCCCGCGCCGTCGTCGGCGAGCTGCGCAGGCACGCCAAGTCCTCCGAGGAGCACGTCCGTTCCTTCACACGGATGGCGACGGAGGCGGCGCACGACACCCCCGTCCTGGTCGTGGACCGGGCCGGCTGGGTGCGGGCCAACGTCGCCGGGTTCCGTGAGCTCCTCAAGCCGCTCCTCGACAAGATGCAGGACCGCCGCGGCGGCGGCCCCGGCAACGCGATGCTCGGCGCGGTCGGCGGCAAGGTCACCGGAGTGGAGCTCGGCATGCTCCTCTCCTTCCTCGCCTCGCGCGTGCTCGGCCAGTACGAGACCTTCGCCCCGCCCAGCCGCGACTTCCCCGCGGCGGCCGACGGCGGCGGCCGGCTGCTCCTGGTCGCGCCGAACATCGTCCACGTGGAGCGCGAACTCGACGTCGACCCGCACGACTTCAGGCTCTGGGTCTGCCTGCACGAGGAGACCCACCGCACGCAGTTCACCGCCGTGCCCTGGCTCCGCGACCACCTCGAGGGCGAGATCCAGACATTCCTCGGCGAGACCGAGGTCGACCCGATGACCGTCCTGGAGCGGCTGCGCGAGGCCGCCTCGTCCCTCTCCGGCAACGGCCGCCCCGAGGAGGACGAGGAGGGCGGCCGCTCCCTCGTCGAGCTCGTCCAGACCCCCGCCCAGCGTGAGGTGCTCGGCCGCCTCACCGCCGTGATGTCCCTGCTCGAAGGGCACGCCGACTTCGTGATGGACGGCGTCGGGCCCGCCGTCGTCCCCTCCGTCACGGAGATCAGGGAGAAGTTCAAGGAGCGCCGGGCCAAGGGCGCCTCCCGCCTCGACCTCGCCCTGCGCAAGCTCCTCGGCCTGGACGCCAAACTGCGCCAGTACCGGGACGGCGAACGGTTCGTGCGCGCCGTCGTCGAACAGGTCGGCATGGACGGCTTCAATCGCGTCTGGACCTCGCCCAACACCCTCCCCACCAAGGCGGAGATCGCCAAACCGGCGGACTGGGTCGCGAGGGTGCACCGTAAGGCAGAGTCGTGACAGCCATGCCGCCCGTGGCAGAACTGTGCCCCCGCAATCACCCTTCCGAGGGACCGTGAGTCATGGATAGGCGTGCAATGCTCGGGTAGCCGCTCGGCTCTGTCACCATCGACGCACTCTGAGTGACGACGTACAGGTCCGAACGCGGAGCGAACGATCCTCAAGTGACTCGATCCGAGACACACCCCCGAACTTCACGAAGGGAACCGGGCAATGGGTCCCCACCCCGCGGTCGCGGCGATACGCCTGGCGGTCCGCCGCGTACTCCACGACGTACTCACCGACCTCGCCGCGCGCGATCTCGCCGCGCACTCCCACGCATCGAGCGGCGTCGCCGCCGCCCCTGCCGCCACCGCTGTCGAGCCGGGCCGCGCGCCCCTCGTCCTCGTCGCCTGCTCCGGCGGCGCCGACTCCATGGCCCTTGCCTCCGCCCTCGCCTTCGAGGCCCCGAAGCTCGGCATCCGCCCCGGCGGCGTCACCGTCGACCACGGCCTGCAGGACGGCTCCGATCTGCGCGCCGCCGAGGTCGTCGCCCGCATGACCGCCCTCAGCCTCGAACCCGTCGAGTCCGTCGCCGTCTCCGTCGGCCGCGAGGGCGGCCCCGAAGCCGCCGCCCGCGACGCCCGGTACGCAGCCCTGGACGCCGTCGCCGAACGCCACGGGGCCGACGCGATCCTCCTCGGCCACACCCGCGACGACCAGGCGGAGACCGTCCTGCTCGGCCTCGCCCGCGGCTCCGGCATCCGCTCCCTCTCCGGCATGGCCGCCGTCTCCGGCGGACCCGGCGCGAGCGGCCGCTACCGCCGCCCCTTCCTGCAGCTCGACCGCCAGACCGCCCGCAAGGCCTGCATGGTCCAGTCGCTGCCCGTCTGGGACGACCCGCACAACGCCGACCCGGCCTACACCCGCTCCCGGCTCCGCCACGAAGGCCTGCCCGCCCTGGAGAAGGCCCTCGGCAAAGGAGTCGTCGAGGCCCTCGCCCGCACCGCCCAGCTCTCCCGCGACGACGCCGACGCCCTGGACTCCTGGGCCGCCGAGGCCGAGTCCTCCGTACGCGACGAGTCCGGGCTGCTCGACTGCGCCAAGCTCTACGCCCTGCCGCCTGCCGTGCGCCGCCGCGTCCTGCGCCGCACCGCCGTCGCGGCGGGCTCACCTGCGGGCTCGCTGTTCGCCCGGCACATCGAAGAGGTCGACCGGCTGATCACCGGCTGGCGCGGTCAGGGAGCCATCAACCTCCCCGGCCGAGTGGAGGCTCGACGGCAGGGTGGCAGACTTGTCATCCGGCAGGGCTGACACACGGCGAACCGAAAGTGATGTGCGGGTGGACGCGAAAGACATGGGCACCGACCTCGAATCGGTGCTCATCACCAAGGAAGAGATCGACGCGAAGCTGGCCGAGCTGGCCGCCAAGGTCGACGCGGAGTACGCGGGCAAGGATCTGCTCATCGTCGGTGTCCTGAAGGGCGCCGTCATGGTGATGGCGGACCTGGCGCGCGCGCTGTCCACCCCGGTCACGATGGACTGGATGGCGGTGTCCTCGTACGGCGCCGGGACCCAGTCCTCCGGCGTGGTGCGGATCCTCAAGGACCTCGACACCGACATCAAGGGCAAGCACGTCCTGATCGTCGAGGACATCATCGACTCCGGCCTGACGCTGTCCTGGCTGCTCTCCAACCTCGGCTCCCGCGAGCCCGCCTCCCTTGAGGTCTGCACGCTGCTTCGCAAGCCGGACGCCGCGAAGGTCGCGATCGACGTGAAGTGGGTCGGCTTCGACATCCCCAACGAGTTCGTCGTGGGGTACGGCCTGGACTACTCCGAGAAGTACCGCAACCTGCCGTTCGTCGGCACGCTCGCCCCGCACGTCTACGGCGGCTGAGCCGGGCGGGAAGCCCCACGGGAACCCTCAGGGCGTTCCCGCCGTTGGAGCAGGGGAAGACGGGTTTGCCCGCCGTCCCCTGCGTCTCCGGGGACAATGCTGGGGTACCGTCCGAAGAACAGTCTTTTCAACGCCTTATCAAACTCACTATGGCAGGAGGGACGGGGCGATTCCGCTCCGTATGGATGGACGTGAAGCGATACTTCCGTGGGCCGGTCATGTGGATCGTGCTGGCCGTCCTCGCCGTGGTCGTGTTGATGCAGGTCGTCGGCTCGTCCGGCGGCTTCAAGACGGTGGACACCGCGCAGGTCATCAAGGCCATCGACGACAAGCAGGCGCAGACCGCCAAGCTCACCACCGGTGACGAACAGACCATCAAGGTCGAACTGAAGGGCGGCGCCGACAAGGACAAGTACGGCGGCAGCGCCAAGATCCAGGCGAGCTACATCGGCGACCAGGGCGCCCAGCTGGCCACCAAGCTGCAGCAGAACTACGAGAACGGCGACATCAAGGACGGTTACACCGTCTCGCCCTCCAAGCAGAACCCGTTCGTCGGGATCCTGCTCTCGTTGCTTCCCTTCGTCCTCATCGTCGTCGTCTTCCTGTTCCTGATGAACCAGATGCAGGGCGGCGGCTCCCGAGTCATGAACTTCGGGAAGTCCAAGGCCAAGCTGATCACCAAGGACACCCCCAAGACGACGTTCTCCGACGTCGCCGGCTCGGACGAGGCCGTCGAGGAGCTCCACGAGATCAAGGAGTTCCTGCAGGAGCCGGCCAAGTTCCAGGCCGTCGGCGCCAAGATCCCCAAGGGCGTCCTGCTCTACGGCCCGCCCGGTACCGGTAAGACGCTGCTCGCGCGCGCCGTCGCCGGTGAGGCGGGCGTCCCGTTCTACTCGATCTCCGGCTCCGACTTCGTCGAGATGTTCGTCGGTGTCGGCGCCTCCCGTGTCCGTGACCTCTTCGAGCAGGCCAAGGCGAACGCCCCGGCGATCGTCTTCGTCGACGAGATCGACGCGGTCGGCCGCCACCGCGGCGCCGGCCTCGGCGGTGGTCACGACGAGCGCGAGCAGACCCTGAACCAGCTGCTCGTCGAGATGGACGGCTTCGACGTGAAGGGCGGCGTCATCCTGATCGCCGCCACGAACCGCCCGGACATCCTCGACCCGGCGCTGCTGCGCCCCGGCCGCTTCGACCGGCAGATCGCCGTCGACCGTCCGGACATGCAGGGCCGCCTGGAGATCCTCAAGGTGCACCAGAAGGGCAAGCCGGTCGCCCCGGACGTCGACCTCTCGGCCGTCGCCCGCCGCACCCCCGGCTTCACGGGTGCCGATCTCTCCAACGTCCTCAACGAGGCCGCGCTTCTGACCGCTCGCAGCGACAAGAAGCTGATCGACAACCACTTCCTGGACGAGGCGATCGACCGTGTGGTCGCGGGCCCGCAGAAGCGGACCCGGATCATGTCGGACAAGGAGAAGAAGATCACCGCGTACCACGAGGGCGGTCATGCCCTGGTCGCGGCGGCTTCGCCGAACTCCGACCCGGTCCACAAGATCACGATCCTCTCGCGAGGCCGTGCTCTGGGCTACACGATGGTCCTGCCCGACGAGGACAAGTACTCGACCACGCGCAACGAGATGCTCGACCAGCTCGCGTACATGCTGGGCGGGCGCGCGGCCGAGGAGCTCGTCTTCCACGACCCGACCACGGGCGCGGCGAACGACATCGAGAAGGCCACCGCCACGGCCCGAGCCATGGTCACGCAGTACGGCATGACCGAGCGGCTCGGCGCCATCAAGTTCGGCGGCGACAACACCGAGCCGTTCCTCGGCCGTGAGATGGCGCACCAGCGGGACTACTCGGAAGAGGTCGCCGCGCTGGTCGACGAAGAGGTCAAGAAGCTCATCGAGACCGCCCACAACGAAGCGTGGGAGATCCTCGTCGAGAATCGCGACGTCCTCGACAACCTGGTGCTCCAGCTCCTGGAGCGGGAGACGCTCGGCAAGGAGGAGATCGCCGAGATCTTCGCGCCGATCGTGAAGCGCCCGGCCCGCCCGGCGTGGACCGGCTCCTCGCGGCGCACGCCGTCGACGAGGCCCCCGGTGCTCTCCCCGAAGGAGCTGTCGCTCACCAACGGCGCCAACGGCACCCCCGCGGTGACGGCGGCGACGGAGACGGCGACTCCGGCGGACCTGACGAAGGCGCCCGCCCCGGAGGAACGCCCGGAGAGCTGATTTCCGGCTCCCGGCCCCGACAGCGGGCCCGGAATGGATGCCGCGCCCCCCTGGTTCTAGCCTTGGGGGGCGCGGCATTTTGGTGTCCGCACACGGCAGTCGTGGAGGAACGCTGCCCGTCGTAACAGGAACGAGGCACAGATGACCGACCCGGTGACGCTGGACGGCGAGAGCTCGATCGGCGAGTTCGACGAGAAGCGGGCAGAGAACGCCGTACGGGAACTCCTCATCGCGGTCGGCGAGGACCCGGACCGCGAGGGGCTGCGGGAGACGCCGGCACGCGTGGCGCGGGCGTATCGGGAGCTCCTCGCGGGGCTCTGGCAGGAGCCCGAGGACGTTCTCACGACGACCTTCGACCTTGGGCACGACGAGATGGTCCTGGTGAAGGACATCGAGATCGTTTCGTTCTGTGAGCATCATCTGCTGCCGTTCCACGGGGTGGCCCACGTCGGGTACATACCGGCGGAGAGCGGGAAGATCACCGGCCTCTCGAAGTTGGCCCGGCTGGTGGAGGTGTACGCCCGCCGCCCGCAGGTGCAGGAGCGGCTCACCACGCAGATCGCCGACTCGCTGATGCGCATCCTCGAGGCGCGCGGAGCGATCGTGGTGGTTCAGGCCGAGCACATGTGCATGTCGGTGCGCGGCATTCGGAAGCCGGGCGCCAAGACGACGACCTCGGCGGTGCGCGGCCAGCTGCGCGACGCCACGACGCGGGCCGAGGCGATGAGTCTGATATTGGCGAACTAGGCACGTTCGTTGAGTAATGCCCGATAACGTCCCTCTCGGGTCGAACAGGACCCGAGGGGGACGTACGTGCATACGGGGATACCGAGCAGTTCGGCACACGCTGTACGACTTCCGTCTCGACGGGCAGCCTGGCTTCCCGCTCAACGGCCATGTGGCGCACCGGAGTTGGTGATCGACGTACTCGGTGCCGAAGCAGCGGGCCGGGCTTCAGGCCGCGGCCGCGCCCGGCTGGTCCTCGTCCCCGTCCTCGGGGAGCTTGCAGACGCGCTCCAGGAACAGGGCCGCCGCGATCACACAGGCGCCGGCCACGACCGCGAAGCCGGCGTAGATGGCCTGGTCGCGGCGGGCCGGGATCTCCAGGAGGCTGAGCAGGAAGACGCCCGCGCCGCCGTAGACCCCCGTGACCAGGGCCGCGACCAGGGCGCTCGCCTGGCCGAAGACCAGGGCGCGAGCGGCCATCATCGGGTCGACGCCCTTGGCGCCGGGGCGGCGTTCGCGCTGGGCGCGGAGCCGGGCGCGGATGGAGAGCGCGGTGGCGAGCAGCACGGCGGCGATCACGCCGAGCACGATCGGCGCGGCCAGGGGGACGCTCGGCAGCTCGCCGAGCGCGTCCCAGAGCCGGGCGCCGGCCCAGGACAGCACCCCGGCCACCACGAACAGGCCGATCAGCGTCCGGATGCGCAGCTGCTTCACGGTGGCGGTCGCCTCTTTCGTCGTGCTTCGTACGGGTCCACGGGCCCCTCGGCGAGGCCCCGTCCTGACCCTAACGACTACTCGGGCAGCCGGAGTTCCAGGTCCACGCGGGGCGTCACGCCCGCGCGGGTGACCTGGCCGAGCAGCTCCGTGACGGGGCCGCGGCCGGGGATCTGCGCCTCGGGGTCGACGTCGTGCCAGGGGGCGAGGACGAAGGCCCGCTCGTGCGCCCGCGGGTGCGGGAGCGTGAGCTCGGGGTCGTCGGAGACGACGTCCTGGTACGTCACGATGTCGACGTCGATGGTGCGCGCGCCCCAGCGCTCGTCCCGTACGCGGTGGAAGGCCTCCTCGATCGCGTGCGCCCGCTCCAGGAGCGAGGACGGGGGGAGCGTGGTCTTGATGACGACGACCGCGTTGAAGTACGAGGGCTGGCTGCCGGGCTCGACGCCCCAGGGCTCCGTCTCGTACACCGGCGAGACAGCTTTTACGCGCAGGCCCGGGGTGTCCTCCAGGGCGTCCACGGCGCCCTGGAGGGTCTCCAGGCGGTTGCCGAGGTTGCTGCCGAGGCTGATGACGGCGAACTTCGGGTTGTTGAGGGTGGCGTCCGCGGCGTCCACCTGTTCCACCACGGAGGCGGGCACCGGCTGTACGGTCGGGTCGCTCTGCTGCGTGTTCATGCACGGCTCCGGGTGATGGTGACGGTGACGTCGTCGAAGGGGACGGTGATGGGTGCGTCCGGCTTGTGCACCACCACCTCGACCTCCTGGACGCCTTCGTGCTTGAGGCACTGCTGTGCGATGCGTTCGGCGAGGGTCTCGATGAGGTCGACGGGCTCGCCCTCGACGACGGCCACGACCTCCTCGGCGACGATGCCGTAGTGCACGGTCTTCGTCAGGTCGTCGTCGGCCGCGGCCGGCCTGGTGTCCAGGCCGATGACCAGGTCCACGATGAAGGTCTGGCCCTCTTCGCGTTCATGGGCGAAGACACCGTGGTGCCCGCGGGCCTTGAGGCCGCGCAGCGCGACACGATCCACGCGAATCACTCCTGCAATCGTCGGTTCGGCGGGTCCCCGCCGAGTGCGGTCGGCTCGCGAGACCCATTCGAATCTACCTGCGGGGTCTGACAGTGCGTGCCCACGGGGGCTCTGGACGTGCCGGGCCGGGGCTGGTAGCCGCCCATACCCCGGGGGCGGGGAATCCAATCCCCGGAGGGCGTCTCCCCACTCAGGCGGGTGTCTCGCCGCCCTCGGTGCTGCCGCCGGCGCCCTCTTCGTCGTCCGTCTCGGCGAGCACGGGCGAGGCGTGGTGGGACCACAGCTTCCAGCCGTCGGACGTGCGCCGGAACACGTTCGTGGCGACGACGAGCTGGCCGACGAGCGGTCCGAGGTCGGCGCCCTCCTCGGCGGGGCCGCCGCTGAGGATGTTCTCCGTGCAGCTGACGAGGGCGGTGTCGGCGTGCACCGAGACCTTCACGTCGGTGAGGAAGAACTGGATGTACTCGGTGTTCGCCATGATCAGGGCGTACGACCTGAGGACCTCGCCGCGGCCGGAGAGCGCGGGCCAGCCGGGGTGCACGCAGGACACCGAGCCCGCCGCGTCGTCGCCGTCCACGTCGCCGGCATCGGAACCGGATCCGGCGCCGTCGTCGGGCAGCCAGAGGTCCGAGACCGCCTCGAAGTCGCCGCGCTCCAGGGCCTCGTAGAAGGACGTGTTGGCGGTCTCGACGGCTTCGATGTCGGTACGGGGCGTCACTGGGCTCCTTCTACGGCGCGGGCTACGCGGACGGCGTCGGCGGTGGCGCGGACCTCGTGGACGCGGACCGCCCAGGCGCCCTCGTGGGCGGCGATGGCGGAGACCGCGGCGGTCGCGGCGTCGCGTTCACGGGCGGGCGGTGGGGCGGAGTCCGGGCCTGCGGCCAGGACCCGGCCGAGGAAACGTTTCCGGCTGGCGGCGACCAGGACCGGCAGGCCGAGGGCGCGCAGCTCCCGCATGTGGGCGACCAGGGCCAGGTCGTGCTCCGCGTCCTTGGCGAAGCCGAGGCCGGGGTCGAGGACGATCCGCTCGGGGGCGACGCCGCCCGCCACAACCGCCTCTACGCGCGCGTGCAGCTCGCTCACGACCTCGCCGACGACGTCCTCGTACACCGCACGGCTGTTCATGTCCTCGCTGAAGCCGCGCCAGTGCATGACGACGAAGGGGGCCTCCGCGGCGGCGACGGCCGGGATCATCGCGGGGTCGGCGAGGCCGCCGCTGACGTCGTTGACCAGGCCCGCGCCCGCGGCGAGCGAGGCCTCGGCGACGGCGGCGCGCATGGTGTCGACGGAGACGGTGACGCCCTCCGAGACCAGGCCGCGCACGACGGGCACGACCCGGCGCAGCTCCTCGTCCTCGTCGACGCGGGTGGCGCCTGGACGGGTGGACTCGCCGCCGACGTCGACCAGGTCGGCGCCCTGGGCGACCAGGTCGAGGCCGTGCTTGACGGCGGCCGTGGTGTCGAACCAGCGGCCGCCGTCGGAGAAGGAGTCGGGCGTCACGTTGACGACTCCCATCACCGCACAGCGGTCCCACTCCGGAAGGCCTTCGACCGTGCCCCGGCCGTGCAACGTACTCATGCCTCCAGCGTAGGCCCGTACGGGGTGTGGCCTGTACGGAGCGGTCCGCTGCGGCTCAGACGGCCCGGACGTCGCGCCGGCCGAGGCGCTCCTGCGGCTCTGTGGCGGGGCTGTGCGGGCAGGGGCGGCGCGGGCGCGGGGCCGGGCGCAGGAAGCGGGGCGCGGCGAGCGTGACGAAGCCCTCGGCCTGCAGGGCGGCGACGCCGATGCGGGGCAGGTCCCGGTTGCTGCGGAAGACCACGAAACGGGGCTCCCAGCGGGGGCGGAACTTGGCGTTGAACCTGTACAGCGACTCGATCTGGAACCAGCGCGACAGAAACACGAGCAACGCGCGCCAGGTGCGCAGAACCGGGCCCGCGCCGAGCCGTTCGCCGCGGGCGAGCGCGGAGCGGAACATCGCGAAGTTGAGCGACACACGCGCGATGCCGAGTTTCGGGGCGGCCTGCAGGGCGGCCACGATGAGGAGTTCGTTCATGCCGGGGTCGGCGGCGCGGTCGCGGCGCATCAGGTCGAGCGAGACGCCGTCCTCGCCCCAGGGCACGAAGTGGAGCACGGCCTTCAAGTCCCCGTGCGGGCCGGGCACTTGGTCCTGCCGGTGGGCCGTGGCGATCAGGCAGTCGCCGTCGGTGGGGTCGCCGATGCGGCCGAGCGCCATGGAGAAGCCGCGCTCCGTCTCGGTGCCGCGCCAGTCCTCGGCGGCGCGCCGCAGGCGCGCCAACTCCCCCTCGCTCAGGTCGCGTACGCGCCGTACCCGGGTCTCGTAGCCGCTGCGCTCGATGCGCCTGACCATCTGGCGCACGTTGCGCATGGCGCGCCCGGCGAGGGAGAACTCCACGACGTCCACCACCGCCTCGTCGCCGAGTTCGAGGGCGTCGAGGCCGGTCTCGCGGGTCCAGACTTCGCCGCCGGTCTCGGAACAGCCCATGACGGCGGGGGCCCAGGAGTGCTTCCTGGCCTCGTCCATGAACCGTTCGATGGCGCCGGGCCAGGCCTCCACGTCACCGATCGGGTCGCCGCTCGCGAGCATCACGCCGGAGACGACGCGGTACGTGACGGCCGCCTTGCCGCTGGGCGAGAAGACCACGCCCTTGTCGCGGCGGAGCGCGAAGTGGCCGAGGGAGTCGCGGGCGCCGTGCCGGTCGAGGAGCGCGCGCAGGCGGGCCTCGTCGTCCTCGGTGAGCCGGGCGGCGGGGTGTTCGGGGCGGAGGGCGAGGTAGACGGTGGTGAGGGCGGTGAGCATGCCGAGGGCGCCGAGCGAGTAGCCGACGGTCGTGCCGGTGCGGCCGGTGTAGGCGAGGGGGCCGTCGACGCCGAACAGGCCGTACACGACGTGGGTGAGGTAGTCGGCGAGGCTCGGGTCGCCGACCACCTTGCGCGGGTGGGTGGCGACTACCAGCGTGCCGAGGCCGAGCGAGAGCGTGCCCATGAGGAAGAAGTTGGCGAGCGCGGGACGGCGGCTGTGCGGGTCGGGCAGGGCGGCGAACTCAACCCGGTGGCGCAGCAGGAGGGCGAGCAGCAGGCCCGCCAGCAGGACGCCGACGAGCGAGTGCCGGTACGCGAACTGGGCCGCGGCGCCCGCCGGGAGCAGGAGCACGGCCGCCCGCCAGGCCCGCCGCTTGCGGCGCCTGAGGCCGTGCGCGAGGAGCAGCAGGAGCACGCCCGCGCTGAGCGCGAGGGCGGCGGCGAAGGGGCCGAGGGCTCCCGGCAGGACCTCGGCGAGGGCGTGGAAGCGGCTGTGCCGGAAGCGCGGGAAGACGCCGGCTGCGATGTCCAGGAGGCCCACGAGCGTGCAGGCGGAGGCGACCAGGGACGGCACCTTCTCGGGGCGCGGGCCGCGCAGCGCGCGCGGGCGCAGGGTTCCGCGCGCGGCCGCCGGGCCGGCGGCTCGGCCGTGAGGTATTGGTGCGCGGTGAGGAGACGGTGCGTCATGAGGAGTCGATGCCCCCTCGCCCGACATGTCCCCATCTATCCTGGCTGGCATCGCATCCCGTAGTTCTGCGAGAGAGTTCGGAGCCCGGCTTCTGCGGTTACGCCGGACAAATTGCGCCCTCTAGGACGGCGCTTCCGGGAGGCGGGTTCACTCCCCGCCCGGAAAACCGGTGCAGGAGACCGGAAATCCGGCATCGGAGGCCGGATCGGATCGGACCGGTCAGGGCCGGATCGGACCGGTCAGGGCCGGATCGGAGCGGTCACGGCCGGATCGGATCGGTCAGGGCCGGATCGGAGCGGTCGCGGCGGGATCGGATCGGACGCGGATCGACGGAGTCCGGGCGCGCGCCCGGAGGAAAGCGCAGGCAGGAACTCCCCATGGGTCTCAAGAGCAACCTCGTCCTTGCCTTGGCCGCCCTCCTCGCCGTGCTGCTGTTCGCCGGCACGGTCTGGCTCTGGCCGAAGCTGGCGCGGCGCGGATGGCGGGCGGTGCTCGGCCGCGTAGTGCTGCTCGCCGCAACGCAGTTGACGCTCTTCGCGACGGTCGGCCTGGCCGCCAACCGGTCCTACGAGTTCTACGCCTCCTGGGCCGATCTCTTCGGCCGGGAACAGGACATGGGCGTCGTCGAGGAGCACGACACGGGCGGTGCGAACCGGGCGCTCAGGGTGCTCGGCACCCAGCCGGTGAACCACGTGGCCCGCGGCTCCAAGCGCACCGTGGGCGGCCGCATCCAGCACGTCGTGATCACCGGCGAGCGGACCGGCATACGCACGCCCGCGTACGTCTACCTGCCGCCCGAGTACTTCAGGAAGCAGGACAAAGGGTGCAGGTTCCCCACCGCGATCGTGATCACCGGCTACCCCGGCACGGCCGAGAACCTGCTCAACGGGCTCCGCTACCCGGCCACCGCCCACGACCAGGCCAGGCGCGGCAAGATGCAGCCGATGATCCTGGTCATGCTGCGGCCGACGGTGGCGCCGCCGCGCGACACCGAGTGCGTGGACGTGCCGCACGGCCCGCAGACCGAGACGTTCTTCGCGAAGGACCTGCCCGCCGCGATCGCGAGCCACTACCGGGTCGGCGGCGAGCCGGGCGGCTGGGGTGTCATCGGCAACTCCACCGGCGGCTACTGCGCGTTGAAGCTCGCCCTGAAGCACCCGGACCGGTTCGCCGCCGGAGCCGGACTCTCGGCCGACTACCGGGCGCCCATCGACGCCGCCACGGGCGACCTGTTCCAGGGCGACAAGCGGGTGGAGCGGGAGTCCGACCTGATGTGGCTCCTCGACCACCGGCCGCCCCCGAAGGTCTCGCTCCTTGCCACCAGCAGCAGGCAGGGGGAGGGCAATTACGCGGAGACCGTGCGGTTCCTCGACAAGGGCCGGGCGCCCACGCGGATGTTCTCGATCGTCCTCGACAGCGGCGGCCACAACTTCAACACGTGGCGGCGGGAGATCCCGCCGGCGCTGCGGTGGATGAGTGAACGGCTCTCGGTCGAGTAACCCCTGGTCGAGTAGGCCCCGGTCGCGTTGCTCTCGCTCAACTGACCCTTCCCGTAGGGGAGTCGGTTTTCGGGGGCGGGCTCAATGGGTCGGGTTTTGGAGGCGGCTCAGCGAACCGTGACCGTCTCCAGATCGACCTCCGCGCGTGTGATGTCCCGCGCGTCCGCCGTCGTCGAGCGGCGCAGCGCCTCGTGCAGGGTCGCGGGCGTCAGGACGCCGAGGAAGCGGCCCGCGGACTCCTCGTCGATCACCGCGATCCAGCCCGCGTCGTGCTGCAGCATCGTGGAGAACGCCTGCTTCAGGGATGCGCCGACGGGCAGCCAGGCCTCCATCCGGCGGGCCCGGTCCCGCACCGTGCCCTTCCTGTCGGCGTGTTCGGCGGAGATCCAGCCGTGCAGGTTGTCCTCCGCGTCGAGGACGACGGCCCAGTGCGCGCCCTCCGCGCGGAGCTGCTCGGCGGCCCGGTCCAGGGGGTCGTCCAGGCGTACGACCGGGGGCTGTTGCAGGTCGCCCACCTCGATCGGGGTGACCGACAGGCGCTTCAACCCCCGGTCGGCGCCCACGAATTCGGCGACGTACGGGGTGGCCGGCGCGCCGAGGACCGTCGCGGGGGCGTCGTACTGCTCGATGCGTCCTGAGCCGTAGACGGCGATGCGGTCGCCGAGGCGTACGGCCTCCTCGATGTCGTGCGTGACGAACAGGACCGTCTTGCGCACGGCCGCCTGCAGCTTGAGGAACTCGTTCTGCAGGTGCTCGCGCACGACCGGGTCGACCGCGCCGAACGGCTCGTCCATGAGGAGCACGGGCGGGTCGGCGGCGAGCGCGCGGGCCACGCCGACGCGTTGACGCTGACCGCCGGAGAGCTGCTCCGGGTAGCGGGCGCCGTGCACGGACGGGTCCAGGCCGACGAGTTCGAGGAGTTCGGCGGCGCGTTCGCGGGCCTTGGCGCGCTTGACGCCGAGGAGGTGCGGGACGGTCGCGGTGTTGTCGAGGACCGTCTTGTGCGGGAACAGGCCGACCTGCTGGATCACATAGCCGATGCGGCGGCGCAGCTCGACCGGGTCGACGCCGGCTATGTCCTCGCCGTCGAGGAGGATCCGGCCGGAGGTGGGCTCGATGAGCCGGTTCACCATCTTCATCGTCGTGGTCTTGCCGCAGCCCGACGGGCCGACGAGCGTGACGAGTTCACCGTCCGCGACCTCGAACGACAGGTCGTCCACGGCCGTGGTGCCGTCCGCGTACCGCTTGGTGACGTGCTCGAACCGGATCATGGCTCCCCATTGTGGTGGGCGTTCTGTGAACCTCATGTTGCTGCAGGACGACGGCTCTCGGCGATTGTCAGTCCCGGGGTTTAGGGTCGCGGACAGACAGATGTTCGGGGGTTCCCGCGCCGGGGACAGGGGTTCGGGGCGCGGTTTCGGGGCGCGGTTTCGGCGGTGTCGCGGGGGAGGGGGTGCCGGATGGGCGGGCGGAACTGCCTGGTCGCGAACGACTGGGTGTGCGCGGAGTATGTCCGCACGCGCAGCGAGGAGTTGACCGACGCGACGCTCCAGCACGTCGGCATCACGGCCGCCTCGATCCTCATAGGGCTGGCCGTCGCGCTGCCGCTCGCGCTGCTCGCGCGGCGCGGCAAGGCGTTCGCGGGTCCGGTGCTCGGACTGACCACGGCGCTCTACTCGGTGCCGTCCCTCGCGATGTTCTCGCTGCTGCTCCCGCTGTTCGGACTCTCGGCGGCCCTGGTCGTGACGGGCCTGGTGCTGTACTCCCTGACGGTCCTCGTGCGGAACATCCTGGCGGGGCTCGAAGCGGTCCCGGAAGAGGCCCGCGAGGCCGCGCGCGGGATGGGGTACGGGCCGGTGCGGCAGCTCTGGGAGGTCGAACTCCCGCTGGCACTCCCGGCGTTGCTCGCGGGCGTGCGGATAGCCACGGTGGCCACGGTCGCCCTGACCACGGTCGGCGCCATCGTGGACTACGGCGGCCTGGGCGGCCTGATCATGTCCGGCCTGCGCAGCGACTTCAAGGCGCAGGTGCTCACCGCCTCGGTGCTCTGCGTGCTGCTCGCCGTCGCGGCCGACCTGCTGCTGCTCGCCCTGCAGCGATGGCTCACGCCCTGGACGCGCATACGGTCGGGGCGCGCGCCCGGCGTCCGTACGGCAAAGGTGGTCGAGCCCGCATGAACGCGCTGTCGGACGCCTTCGCCTGGCTCGCCACCCCCGCCAACTGGCAGGGGGAGAAGGGGATAGGGCACCGCCTCGGCGAGCACCTGTACTTCAGCGGGACGTGCCTGGCCGTCGCCTGCCTGATCGCCCTGCCCCTCGCGCTGTGGCTCGGGCACATCGGCAAGGGCGGGGCGCTCGCGGTCAACCTCTCCAACGTGGGCCGCGCGGTGCCGACGCTCGCGGTGCTCGTGCTGCTCACGCTCACGCCGCTGGGGCGGTACGGCGACCTGCCGACGCTCATCGCCCTGGTCCTCTTCGCGGTGCCGCCGCTGCTGACCAACGCGTACGTCGGGATGCGCGAGGTCGACCGGTCGGTGGTGGAGGCCGCGCGGGGCATGGGGATGAGCGGGCGTCAGCTGTTCCTGAGAGTGGAACTCCCGCTGGCCTACCCGCTGATCATGACGGGGCTGCGCTCCGCGGCGGTCCAGGTGGTCGCCACGGCGACGCTCGCCGCGATGGCCGGGGAGGGCGGACTCGGCCGGATCATCACCGCGGGGTTCAACCTCCAGGACACCGCGCAGGTCGTGGCCGGCGCGGTGCTGGTGGCGGCGCTCGCGCTGCTCGTGGAGGGCGTGCTGGCAGCCCTCGGCAGGTTCTTCGACCCGATGCGGGGCAGAGCGCTCTCGCAGGACGACTGACGCATGACGACTTGGACGGGTGATTCCCCATGAGGCACTTCCCGAAGAAGCAGTTTCCGACGAAGCACTTCCCGCAGGGCCTGCGCAGGGCGGCGGCGACGGTGATCGCGGTCGGCCTCGCCGCGGGGCTCACCGCCTGCGGCGGCAAGAGCCTGGAGGAGGGCAAGGGCGCGGGCGGCGAGGGCGGCGCGGGCAAGAAGGGCTCGCTGGTGGTGGGTTCGGCCGGATTCACCGAGTCGAAGGTTCTCGCCGAGCTCTACGCCCAGGTCCTGAAGGACGCCGGATACAACACGTCGATCAAGACGGTGGAGAACCGAGAGCTTTACGAACCGTCCCTGGAGAAGGGCGACATCGACGTCGTACCGGAATACGCGGCGACGCTCGCCGAATTCCTCAACACCGAGAAGAACGGCCCGAAGGCGAAGCCCGTCGCGTCGAGCGATGTGGAAGACACCGTGGCCGCACTGGAGAAGCTCGCCGAACCCCGCGGCCTGAAGGTGCTTCCGGCCGGACCTGCGGTCGACCAGAACGCCTTCGCGGTCAGCGAGGAATACGCGCAGAAGAACAAGCTGAAGTCCCTTTCCGACCTGGGCCGGGCGAAGTTGAAGGTGAAGATCGCGGCCGGTGACGAATGCGAGGTCAGGCCGTTCTGCGCACCGGGATTGAAGAAGACGTACGGCATAGACGTGACGGGCGTCGACCCGAAGGGCGTCGGCACGCCGCAGGCCAAGCAGGCCGTCAAGGACGGGGAGGACCAGCTGGTCCTGACGACCACGACGGACGCGACCCTGGAGAACTTCGGCCTGGTCCTGCTGAAGGACGACAAGAAGCTGCAGAACGCCGACAACGTCCTGCCGGTGGTGAACGCCGATGAGGCGGGCGACAAGGCGATAGCCGACGCGCTCGCGAAGCTCACCGAGACGCTGACGACACAGGACCTCGTGGAACTCAACCGCAAGGTCGACGCGGAGCGCGTGAAGGAGGCCGACGCGGCGAAGGAGTACCTGGAGGCGAAGGGCCTGCTCAAGAAATGATCTTGAGTTCCGGGGCTCATTTCGAGGGTGTCCGAGACGGGAGACCGATCCTGGACGGATCCTCAAGTGGCAAGGAACGGGAGAGGGTTACCGGTGGTTGCCGCTTAAACCTAATGGTGCGTAAGTAACCACAAGGGAACAGATTCCCGGGCGGGGGTTCGTCCGTCGTGCACGCGCGGTAAGTTTCTGGCCATGCCACGTGGACGTCACCGCCATTCCCCACCCCTGCACAGGCTGCTTCCCCCCTCGACGGTCGCCGGTGTCTCACTGGTCTGCGCCGCCGCAGCTTGGCTGGTCGCGGAACCCGTGGTGCTCCGCGGCCTGGTCGGCGCCGCCGCAGCAGCGGCCGTCGTCGGCTCGGTCGTCATGCGCCGATGGGACCGGGTCGCCGGCAAGCGCGTCGCGGAACTGACCCGGGCCAGAGCGAGCGACGAGTGGAAGCACGAGGAACACACCGCCGAGCTGGAGTCCGACCTCGAGGAGTCGCGCGAGGTGCGCGCCAAGCTGGAGGTCAAGCTCCGCGCCAAGCGCACCGAGCTCGCCGCCCTGCGCTCCGAGCACGCCGCGCTGCTGCGCCGGTACGCGACCGCGGAGACCGAGCGGGCCAGCGCGCTCGAAGGCCGCAGGCGCCTCGCGATCGAGGCGTCCGCGCCTGCGCGGGCACTGCCGGCCGGGAGCGCCGGAAGCACGGAAAGCGCCGTTGATGCCGGAAACAAGGGCGATGCCGGAAACAACGGCGATGCCGGGAGCAACGGCAAGGCTGTCAACGGCGGTGCGCCGAGCGGTAGTTCGGCCCAGACTCCGAGCCCCGCGCTCTACCGCCGGGCCAACGCCGCCCTTGAGCACCTGATGCGCGGCGGTGTGCCCGGCGACCTGCCCGCACAGCGCGGCACGGGTCAGGCCGGTGACGCCGGTGACGCCGGTGGCTCAGGTGCGGCGCGTGAGGGGGCGGAGGCGGCGCAGGGGAAGCCCGGGGCGGCCGACGCAGAGCTGCGTCCGGCCGCCGTGTCCCAGGCCCCGCGTCACTACCCCGTACCCGCGGCGGCCGCGGCGGCGGTCGTGCCGTACACCCCGGTGCGGCGCACGGTCGGGGGCTTCGACTTCTTCGGTACGAAGAGCCCGGAGGCCGAGCAGGCCGTACGGGACGAGGTGCGGGCGATCGAGAACAAGGACCTCGCGGACGTGGTGGGCGAGGAGGCCCTCGCCCTGCACCGGGCCGAGGTCCGGGCGGCGGAGCAGGTCCAGGCGACGGCCCAGGCGCTCGCCGTCCCGTCCGACGACGCGGTCGAAGACGCGGCCGAAGACGCGGCCGGAGACGTTGCCGAAGATGCGGCCGAAGACGCCGCCCCCGAAGCCGAGTTCACCCCGGTGGAAGCGGTGGAGCGTGCTGTGGGGGAGGTCATCGACCTGACCGCGCACGACGAGACGGAGCAGCTGGACCTGGCGGATCTGCGTACGGCCATCTCGTAGCCGTCACGCGAGTCAGCGCACGGGTGGGGCCACGGTCGAACGCGACCGTGGCCCCACTCGTGGCTCTGCCCCCTGCCCCGGCTGTTGTTCGCCTGCCGCTCGGCCGTGGCTGATCGCGCAGTTCCCGGCGCCCCTTCAGGGCGCCCTATGGCGCCATCCACCGGTCCGGCCGGGCCGTCCTGCGGCCCGTGCGGGAGCGGTCCGCCTGGGCCTGGAGCAGGAGGCGGGCCTCCGTCGTGTCCCGGAGGCGGGCGGCGACGGAGGTGTTCGCGCCGGTCTCCACATGGACGTCGGCGACACCGTGGCGGCGCTGCCAGGGCCCCTGGGTGAGCCGTACGCTCTGCACCTTCGCGTGCGGGACCAGGGTGAGCGTGCGGCGCAGCAGCCCGTGCCGCGTGCCGAACACCGTGTCCGTCACCGCGAGTCCGTGGCCGCGCCACCACACCGGTACGCACCACTTCGCGCGCGCGGGCGGCCGGGACAGCGCCCCCGCCTCCGTCCCAGCCCCAGCCACCGCCCCCGCTCCGGGCACCGTGACGCCCGGCAGGACACGGCCGATCACGGCGACGGCGAGCTCGCGCGGCGCGACCGGCACGAGCACGCTGTTGGACGACCCGGCGACGTCCAGCTCCACCCGCACCCAGCCGCGCCGCCGCCACAGCAGCGGTTCCACGATCCGTACGGTCTGCACCCGGCCGGGCGGCACCGTCTCGTGCTCCTTGTCGAGCAGCCCGTGGTCGAGCCGCAGGCCGTCCGGGGACTCGCCGACCCGCCAGTCGTACTCCTTCACGAACCTGCCCACACTGCTCGTGCCCGCCGCACCGAGCAGCGGGAGGCCGATGCCGAGCACGAGGCCGACGCTGTGCGTGGTCAGCCAGAGCACCGGCGGCACGGCGAGCGCGGCGACGACCAGCGCCCAGGTCCTGCCGGTCAGGAGCAGCGAAACGGCGAGCTGCCGCGGCGGTACGTGCACTAGGTTCGCGACCGGCGCCTCGCCGACCTCCTGGGCCGTCTCGGGCGCGAACCCGGCGGCGCGGGCGAGGAGTTCGGCCCGCAGCGCGGCCGCGTCCCGCTCGCTCAGGTAGGCCAGCTCGTCCTTGGAGTCCGTGCCGATGACGTCCATCTTCAGCTTGGCGACGCCGAGGAACCGGGCGAGCAGCGGCTGGTTGACGTCGACGGCCTGCAGCCGGTCGAGGCGGATGTGGGCGGTGCGCCGGAAGAGCAGGCCGGTGCGGATGCGCAGCTCGGTCTCGGTCACCGCGAAGTGCGTGAACCACCAGGTGAGGAAGCCGTAGAGGGCGGCCGCCACGACGAGGCCCGCGCCGCCGAGCAGCAGCGTCTCCACGGCCAGGTCGGCGACCCGCCGGTACGCGCCGTCCGGATCGTGCACCGCCCAGCCGGCCCCGACCGCGAGCGGCGCCCAGGCGCGGCGCAAGGGCGTGACGGGGTGCAACCGGCGCTCGACCACGCCGCCCGCCCCCGCCTCCGGGCCCGCGTTCACAGCCTTGGGATTCACAGCCCCGCCGATCGTGCCTCGCCGAGCTCGGTCAGCCGGTCCCGGAGCCGCTCGGCCTCGCGCGGGTCCAGCCCCGGGACGGTCGCGTCGGTGGCGGCCGCAGCGGTGTGCAGCTGCAGGCTCGCGAGCCCGAACTTCCGCTGCAGCGGCCCCGATTGGACCTCCACGAGCTGCATCCGCCCGTACGGCACGACGGTCTCCTCGCGCCACAGCACGCCGCGCTGGATGAGCAGGTCGTCGGCGCGCTCCGCGTACCGCCAGGACCGCCAGTTGCGTCCGAGCAGCGGCCAGCCCCAGAGCAGCAGGCCGACCGGCAGCGCGGCGAACGCCGCCCACGCCGGGCCCGCGAACACCCCGAGGAGCACCCCGGCCGCGACGGCGAGCGGCACCGTCCACAGCACCAGGAGCAGCCGGCGCAGCGTGAGCATCGACGACGGAAGCCTTCGCCAGGCGGGCTCGGCACGCTCCGCCGAACCGCCCCTGGACGTCCCCGGAACCACTGACATCCCCTCCGCCCCACTCGCCCCTGTCATCCCTGTCCCACTCCCTGTCCCGCTCCCTGTCCCCATCCCCGTCCCCCCTGGCCTCGATCGATGTCGGTCCCGTACGACAGACTGTGCGTATGAGTCCCAAGACGGATCCGCAGATCAGGACTGTCGGCGTCGGCGGAGCCGCGGAGAGCACCGACATGGTGCTCAACATCGGCCCCCAGCACCCGTCCACTCACGGCGTCCTGCGCCTGCGCCTGGTGCTCGACGGCGAGCGCATCCAGCACGCCGAGCCGGTGATCGGCTATATGCACCGCGGCGCGGAGAAGCTCTTCGAGGCGCGGGACTACCGGCAGATCGTGATGCTGGCCAACCGTCACGACTGGCTCTCCGCCTTCTCCAACGAGCTGGGCGTGGTCCTCGCCGTCGAGCGGATGCTCGGCATGGAGGTGCCCGAGCGCGCAGTGTGGACGCGCACGCTGCTCGCCGAGCTGAACCGCGTCCTCAACCATCTGATGTTCCTCGGTTCGTACCCGCTCGAACTGGGTGGAATCACCCCTGTCTTCCATGCCTTCCGGGAGCGGGAGGAGCTCCAGAACGTCATGGAGGAGGTCTCCGGCGGCCGGATGCACTACATGTTCAACCGCGTCGGCGGCCTCAAGGAGGACATTCCGCTCGGTTGGACGTCGCGCGCCCGCCAGGGGGTTGCCTCGGTCCGCTCGCGGATGGACGTCTACGACCGCCTGGTCCTCGGCAACGAGATCTTCCGCGGCCGCACCCGCGGAGTCGGCGTCCTCACGCCCGAGGCGGTGCATTCGTACGGGGTGAGCGGGCCGATCGCCCGCGCCTCCGGCGTCGACTTCGACCTGCGCAGGGACGAGCCGTATCTCGCGTACGGGGAGCTGCAGCGGGAGCTGAAGGTGGTGACGCGGCAGGAGGGCGACTGCCTGGCCCGCTTCGAGGTGCTCCTGGAGCAGACGCACAACGCCCTGGACCTCGCCGACGCCTGCCTCGACCGGATCGCGGAGCTGGAGCCGGGCCCGATCAACCAGCGCCTGCCCAAGGTCCTCAAGGCACCGGAGGGGCACACGTACGCGTGGACGGAGAACCCGCTCGGCATCAATGGCTACTACCTGGTGTCGAAGGGCGAGAAGACCCCGTACCGCCTCAAGCTGCGCTCCGCCTCGTACAACAACATCCAGGCGCTGACCGAGCTGCTGCCCGGCACGCTGGTGGCCGACATGGTGGCGATCCTCGGCTCACTGTTCTTCGTCGTAGGCGACATCGACAAGTAGGTCCCGCAGCGGCATGCCCACCGGCTGGAGCAGCCAGCCGAAGTCGCCGAGTCCGCCCTGCGCGGTGAGCTCGGCGGCCTCGCCCGCGTGCGCGAGGGCGCGGACGTACGCGGTCGGGTCGGTGCTCGCCAGGGACAGCGGGGGCCGGCCGCCCGAGACGCCGAGCGCGGTGAGCGCCGTGCGCTGGTCGGTCAGCTCCGCGCCGGGCAGCGGGCTCGCGTCGGCGCAGGCGTCGAGCGCCACATGCGCGGTCAGGTCGCAGGACCCGTCGGGCACGGGCCGGCACTCGCGGCCCTCCCGGAACCCGGTCAGCGTGCCGAACTCGGGCCGCGCGCCGCGCGTGTGCCGGTAGTCGACGGCCACCGCGAGGCCGCGCTCCAGGCAGCCGACGGCCGTCGCCCAGGCCGCGTCGCGCGGACCGCCCGGCTCCGCCCGGAGGCCCGGCTCGGCGGCCAGCGGCCACCACCGCTCCAGCCACCGCGCGTCCGCGGCGGACGGCTCGGGCCCGAGGGTCTCGACGCCGTCCTCGTCGACGAGCACGAGGCGTGCCGTGCCCTGCGGGTCCACCTCGACGACGTCCACGGGCACGTTGTCCAGCCACTCGTTGGCGAACAGCAACCCGCTCACGCCCTGCGGCACGCGGGCCGTCCACTCGATGCGCGGGTCGTCCAGGCCCTGCGGGCGGGGCGCGAGCTCCACGGCGTACGCCCGCACGCGCGCCGCCACCCGCGCGGGCAGCGCGTTCAGCACGCCGACCGTCAGCTCGCCGCGCCCGGCGCCGACATCGACGAAGGCCAGCTCGGCCGGGGCGCCGAGCGCCGCGTCGACCCGGCAGAGCAGCCGGGCCACGGCGTCGGCGAAGAGCGGCGAGGCGTGCACCGACGTACGGAAGTGGCCCGCCGGGCCCTCGGGCCGCAGATAGAAGCTGTCCGACCGCCCGTACAGCGCGTCCTCGGCGGCCGCCCGCCAGCCGCGCGGCCACCCGGACCCGCCACCCGCCCCACTCATCTCGCCCGCCCCGCTCATCCCGACCGCCCCGCTCGTCCTGCCCGTCACACCGCACCTCGCCCCGCGCATGCCCGTCCCTGTCCCGCCGGAAAGGCTATGCGCCTCCACCTTGGGGAGTACGAGGTGTCGTACGGGATCGAACCTGCGGTTGACCCCCGCACGAGGGGCGCGTACCTACGCTGGGTGATGTGCAGCGCCTCTATGACTTCCTCCGCAGACACCCCACGGGCGTCGACGCCTTCTGGGCGGTCGTGCTCCTCATGGTGGCGTTCGTGGGGCTCGCGTCGGGGCCGGACGGCGCGGGGAGCGAGCCGAGCGCCGCCGCCGTGGTGGTCTCCGTGCTTCTGAGCCTGGCCGTGGCGCTGCGCCGCAAGTGGCCGGAGAAGATGCTGCTGCTGACCGCCGCGGTCGGCGTCGGCCAGCTGGCTGCCGATGTGAGCGTGCTGCCCGCCGACTTCGCGATGCTGGTGCTCATCTACACCGTGGCGGCCGAAGGGGCTTCCTGGGCGCGGCGGTTCGCCCTGGTCGGGGGCCTGTGCGCGGCGCCGATCTCGCAGATCGCCTGGCCGAACCAGTACAGCGGCGTCTGGGGCAACATCCTCATCGCGGGCTTCACGATGGTGCCGTTCGCCCTCGCCTGGACCCTCGGCGACTCGATCCGTACGCGCCGCGCCTACTTCGCCCAGCTCGAGGAGCGCGCGACCCGCCTGGAGCAGGAGCGCGAGGCGCAGGCCAAGGTCGCGGTCGCCGCCGAGCGCGCCCGGATCGCCCGCGAGCTGCACGACGTCGTCGCGCACAACGTCTCGGTGATGGTCGTCCAGGCGGACGGCGCTGCGTACGTCATGGACACCGCGCCCGACCAGGCCAGGAAGGCTCTGGAGACGATCTCCGGTACGGGCCGGCAGGCGCTCGCCGAGATGCGCCGGCTGCTCGGCGTGCTGCGCACAGGCGAGCAGCAGGAGAGCGGCGAGTACGTGCCGCAGCCCGACGTCCAGCAGATCGACGAGCTGGTCGAGCAGGTCCGCGGCTCCGGCCTCACCGTCGACTTCCGGGTCGAGGGCACCCCGCGCCCGCTGCCCAGCGGCGTCGAGCTGACCGCGTACCGGATCGTGCAGGAGGCGCTCACCAACACCCGCAAGCACGGCGGCGACAACGCCGGCGCCAGCGTCCGGATCGTCTACTTCGACGACGGGCTCGGCCTGCTCGTCGAGGACGACGGCAAGGGCGCGCCGCACGAGCTGTACGAGGACGGGGGCACGGACGGCCGCGGCCACGGACTCATCGGCATGCGGGAGCGCGTCGGTATGGTCGGCGGCACCCTGGACGCGGGGCCGCGGCCCGGCGGCGGGTTCCGGATCAGCGCCCTGCTGCCCCTCAAGCCCGCACATTGACGGCGCTGACACCTGTCAGCCTCTTCTTCCCTGCTCCTCCCGGAGGTCGAACCGGAAATGCCGATCCGCGTGATGCTCGTCGACGACCAGGTGTTGCTGCGCACCGGGTTCCGCATGGTGCTCGCCGCCCAGCCGGACATGGAGGTCGTCGCGGAGGCCGGCGACGGCGCCGAGGCCATCGAGGTGCTGCGCTCGACCGCGGTCGACGTGGTCCTCATGGACGTCCGCATGCCACGGCTCGACGGCGTGGAGGCCACGGCCCGCATCTGCGCGCAGCCGGACCCCCCGAAGGTGCTGATCCTGACCACGTTCGACCTGGACGAGTACGCCTTCTCCGGGCTCAAGGCGGGTGCCTCCGGCTTCATGCTGAAGGACGTGCCGCCCGGCGAGCTCCTCGGCGCGATCCGCTCCGTGCACAGCGGCGACGCGGTCGTGGCGCCCTCGACGACGCGGCGGCTGCTCGACCGGTTCGCGCCGATGCTGCCGCATTCCGGCGGCGAACCGCAGCACAAGGAACTGGAACGCCTCACCGACCGCGAGCGGGAGGTGATGGTCCTGGTCGCCCAGGGCCTCTCGAACGGCGAGATCGCCGCCCGCCTGGTCCTCTCCGAGGCCACGGTGAAAACCCACGTGGGCCGCATCCTCACCAAACTCGCCCTCCGAGACCGAGTCCAGGTCGTAGTCCTCGCGTACGAGACGGGTTTGGTACGAGCGGGGGGCTGAGGGCCTGGCTACTCGGGGGAGCCACGCCCACCCGACGGCACCGCCTCACTGCACCCACTTCACGGCACCCACCCCACCCCTCCGGGGTGGGCGGCCAACTTCCCTGGGCGGTCTGCCTCTTGGGTGTGTAACTCAGCCCCCACGGGGCAGGCCGGCCCGGCGTATGTCCTGCCCGCAGCCCCCCTCGTCAGAGGGGAAGCCACCCCTCGAGCGTGCGTGGCCGGTCCCTGGCTGCGGGGGCCCTCCACTCCGCCCTTCTGGGCTGGCGGCCAACTCTCCTGGGCGGTCTGCCTCTTGGGTGTGTAACTCAGCCCCTCCGGGGCAGGCCGGCCCGGCGTGCGCCCCGCCCGTATCCCACCCCCGTCAGAGGGGAAGTCACCCCTCGGGCGTGCGTGGCCGGTCCCTGGGTGCGGGGCCATCCACTCCGTCCCTCTGACTGGCAGCCAACTCCCCTGGGCAGTCCGGCACTTGGGCGTGCAACCCGAGCCTCAGGCCGCCCCGGCGTGCACCCACCCTCCCGGGCGGTAACCAGCCCTTCGGGCGCGGGTGCAGAGCCCTCCCTGAGTGCGGGTACCCCACCCACCCCATCGGGCAATCCGCCCCCCGAACTCAGCCCCTCCGGCGTTTGAGGTGGGGGAGGGGTCCGGGGCGGCGCCCCGAAGCTGCCGCAGGCTTTCGGGAAGGGGCGGGGAGGGGAGCAAAACCAGCCCGTCCGGCGCTTGAGGACGCGCCCGAAGGGCGATCAAGGGCACCGCAGCCAACCGCAGCCAACGGCACGAAACGCGCTCCGGAAGCTGCCCCGGAATCAACGCCACCCCTACCGCAACACCCCCTCAATGAAATCGCTCCCGAGCCGAGCCACTGCCCCCAGATCCAGCTGATGCTGCACATACCGCCCCCGCCGCCGCGCACTGAGCAACCCGGCCCGCTTCAGCACAGCAAGATGCCGCGAGATCTCCGGCGCCGTCATCCCATGCGCGTCCACCAGCTCGCTGGTCGTGTACGCCCCACGCGCCAGGTGCCGGCAGAGCCGCATCCGCACCGGGTGCGCCAACGCCTCCATGCGCCGCGTCAGCTCCTCGACCGAGGCCGGCGCGGTGGGCCGCGGACCGCCCACGGGGTACGTGATGGCGGGCTGCCATCCGTACCGGTGCAGCACCATCAGATGCGGCCGGCCCAGACTCGTCGGCACCAGGACGAGCCCGCCCTCGCCCGTCGACGTACGCCCCTCCGCCAGCTTGTCCACGGTGATCCGCCGCGCCCGCTCGTCGAGCGAGACCGCCGCCGACACCGCGCTCAGCGTCTCCTTGAGGCCCTTGTGGCGCAGCAGCTCCGTCTTGTGCCGGGCGTCCGCCGCCAGCTGGTGCTCCACCCGCCCCCACATGTCCGAGAAGAACGCCTCCTCGCAGTCCTCCATCAACTGCCGGAACCAGGCCCGTATCTGCGGCGGATCGTCCAACAGCCGCTTGGTGAACCGGACTTGCGGCACCCCGCGCGTGGCCGCGAGATCAAGGGCGCGCTTGCGCACCGCAGGGTCGTTCAACGGGTCCGGCGTCACCGTGTCGTACGCCAACTGGCAGGTGAACTCCAGGGCGATGTCGACGAACGTCTCGTCGCTCAACGTGTCCAGCAGGTCCAGCTCCTCGGCGAGCGTGGCCCCCGGCAGCGCTCTGCGCCCCGGCACGCCGGCGAACGGCGCGAACACGTCCGAGAACGTCGTACGCCACAGGAAGTCCGCCTCGCACAGCCGGTCGGCGAGGCACGGGTCGAGCCCGGCCGAGACGGCGGTGACCCAGCCCTGCAGGCCCGGGTGATGGCCCGGCTCGCTCAGCGCGTGCAGCGCCATGCCCAGCTCCGCGAGGGGAGAGGGCACGACGGAGATCCGCTCCGGCGAGAGACCGGCGATGTCGATGGTCACGCTCATGTCCCCATGGTGCCCGGCGGGTACGACAACGCCCCGGTCGATTGACGGCTCCCGTCAATCGACGCGACAGCCCCGCCCGGCCTCAGCACTCTGGAGACGTCGACGAGATCCGGGCTTTCCGCGGGGCCCTCTCACCCCCTTCACCCGAACCGTGCCCCACCCGCGGGTGCGGTGCCCCCGAGAGGCGACCTGTCATGACCGTGACCCAGCAGTTCCTGCTCGACTCCTACCGCGCCGCCCAGCACGGCGCCCCGCAGCCGCCCGCCCCCGGCCGCCACGACTGGCGCACGGTGCGCGAGCTGCGCGACCACCGCAGCTTCGAGGCCGTGGTGCACGAACGCCCGGCCCACGGCCGCCTGCGCCTGGCCCTGGCCCGCCTCTTCGGAACGGGCGGCGCGGCCCACTGAACCGAGCCCCGTAAACCACTGCTCGCGGACCACTGCTCGCGCAAGGGGGCCTCACAGCCGCCGTACGAAGTCCTTCACCGCTGCCCGCACGTCGTCCGCCGTCCACTCCAGGCCCGGACCCGTCACCGTCACCTCGGTCATGGCGACCCCGGGCGCGCCCTGTGCGAACCACCGGCGGAACAGCGCGTTCCCCGTCTCCTCGGCCTGCTCGGCGGCCGCGGTGACGAGCGCGTCGGCGTCGTGCGGCAGCCAGACCTGGAACTGGTGCGTGTGCGGCGTCTCGGGGTGCACCTTGAACCACGGCGTCCCCGCCTCCTCGAACCCGGCGCGCAGCGCATCCGCCACCACGCGCGCGTGCTCGACGTACGAGGGCAGCCTGGGCAGTTCGCGGCTCAGCCCGAGCAGTGCGGACAGGGCCGTGGGGAACTGCTGGAACACCTGCCCGCCGTAGCGGTGCCGCCAGGCGCGGGCCTCCGCCACGAAGGAGGCCGGGCCCACGACTGCGGCGCCCCCGATGCCGCCGAGCGACTTGTAGAACGACACGTACACGCTGTCCGCGAGCTGCGCGATCTCGTCCAGGGGGCGGCCGAAGTGCGTCGCGCACTCCCACAGGCGCGCCCCGTCGAAGTGCACGACGGCGTCCCGTTCGCGCGCCGCCTCGACGACCTCGATCAGCTCCTCCCAGGAGGGCAGCGCGAAACCCGCCTCTCTCAGGGGGAGTTCGAGCATCAGCGCCCCGAACGGCTCGTCGAAGTCCCGTACTTCATCGGCCGTCGGGTGGCGCGGCTCGCTCGTCGGGTGCACTGTCCGCAGGCCGCTGAGCGCCTGGAACGCGCCCCGCTCGTGCTGCTCGGGGTGGGCCAGCGGATGCAGGGCCACCGTGGCGTTCCCGGTGCGTCCCGCCCAGCAGCGCAGCGCCACCTGCTGGGCCATCGTCCCGGTGGGGAAGAACGCGGCGTCCTCCGCGCCGAGCAGCGCGGCGACCCGGCGCTCCAGGTCGGCGACCACTCCGTCCCCGTAGAGGTCGGCCGGCTCCCCGAGGTCGTACACCTCGCCCGCGTCCGCGGCGAGTCCGCTCAGGAGCTCGCCGAGCGTCGCGTCGAACGCCGGCCGCGAGAGCGTCCGCCGCGCGCCCCGCAACGCGAGGCGCAACCGCTCCCGCGCGCACTCCCCTTCTCCGTGCCGGTGGTCTTGATCGCGATCGTGGTCACGATCGTGGCCGTGATCGTTCGTGAGGTCCCGCCCGCTGTCGCTCATCCACCGATCGTCGCGTACGCACCTCATGCGGGCATGTGGATTTTCCACAGCCTGTGGACAACCTCCGGGCGACCGAAGGCCTGTGGACAACGCCCCCGGCGGCAGTCATACAAACCGCACAGCCTGTGGACAGCCGGGAGACCCCGAGAACCCCTCGCGTTAGCATGACGAGAAATCGTCCGGTACCCCGAGCGGACTGGAACGGAAGGCGCTCGTCGAGTGAACACACCGCATGCGGAACCCCAGAATCCAGCGGATCGACCGGCCCGGCTGGCGGTCGGCGTGGTCGGAGCCGGCCGCGTAGGACCCGCCCTCGCGGCCTCGCTGCAGCTCGCCGGACACCGCCCGGTGGCCGTGTCCGGAGTCTCCGACGCCTCGGTGCGCCGGGCGGCGGCCCTGCTCCCGGACGTGCCGATCATGTCCCCCGCGGACGTCCTGGCCCGCTCCGAGCTGGTCCTGCTCACCGTCCCCGACGACGCCCTGCCCGGCCTCGTCGAAGGCCTCGCCGAGACCGGCGCGGTCCGCCCCGGCCAACTGATCGTGCACACCTCGGGGCGGTACGGAGTGGGTGTGCTCGAACCCGCCCTGCGCGCCGGCGGCCTGCCGCTCGCCCTGCACCCCGCCATGACGTTCACCGGCACGCCCGTGGACGTGCAGCGGCTCGCCGGGTGCTCGTTCGGGGTGACGGCGCCCGAGGAGCTGCGGCTCGCCGCCGAGGCCCTGGTCATCGAGATGGGCGGCGAGCCCGAGTGGATCGAGGAGTCGGCCCGCCCGCTCTACCACGCGGCGCTCGCCCTGGGGGCGAACCACCTGGTCACCCTGGTCGCCGAGGCCATGGAACTGCTGCGCCAGGCGGGCGTCGGAGCCCCCGACAGGATGCTCGGCCCGCTGCTCGGCGCGGCCCTCGACAACGCCCTGCGGTCCGGGGACGCCGCGCTCACCGGCCCCGTCGCGCGCGGTGACGCCGGCACGGTCGCGGCGCACGTCGCGGAGCTCCGCAAGCACGCCCCCGGCACCGTCGCCGGGTACCTGGCGATGGCCCGCGCCACCGCCGACCGCGCCCTCGCCCACGGCCTGCTCAAGCCGGAGCTCGCCGAGGACCTCCTGGGCGTGCTCGCCGGCGGCGCGGGCCCGGCGTCCGGCCCGGCGAACGGCCCCGCGAGCGGCCCGGACGGGGACGAGCGATGACCGCACAGGCAGCCCCCGCAAAGCCACCGGCACGCGCGACGTACGAACAGGGATCCGCCATGACACGACCGACGCGACTGCTGCACACGGCGGCCGAACTCCGCGCCCTCGCCCACGAGGGCCGCCGCGCCGTGGTCATGACCATGGGCGCCCTGCACGAGGGGCACGCGACGCTCGTGCGGCACGCGCGCGACGTGGCGGGTCCGCACGGCCAGGTCGTGGTCACCGTCTTCGTGAACCCCCTCCAGTTCGGTGCCGGCGAGGACCTCGACCGCTACCCGCGCACCCTCGAATCCGACCTCAAGGTGGCCGAACGGGCAGGCGCGGACGTGGTGTTCGCCCCCGGAGTCGACGAGGTCTACCCGGGCGGCGAACCACAGGTGCGGATCAGCGCCGGCCCGATGGGGGAGCGCCTCGAAGGCGCCGCGCGCCCCGGCCACTTCGACGGCATGCTCACCGTCGTCGCCAAGCTCCTGCACCTCACGGCGCCCGACATCGCGCTCTACGGCGAGAAGGACGCGCAGCAACTCGCCCTGATCCGGCGCATGGTGCGGGATTTGAACTTCCCGGTGGAGATCGTCGGCGTGCCCACGGTGCGCGAGTCGGACGGCCTCGCCCTGTCCAGCCGCAACCGCTACCTCGCGGCGGACGAGCGCCGCACCGCACTCGCCCTGTCCACCGCCCTGTTCGCCGGCCGTGAGCGGCTCGCCGCCCAGCAGGCCCTGTCCGCGCGCGCCCAGGCGAACCCGGCCTCACGCGCGCGTGCCGACGCCCTGACCGCGCTCGGCGAGGCCCGCGCCGCCGCCGACGCGCACGCCGTCTCGCAGGCGGCGCTCGGCCGCCCGAGCGCGGTGCGCACCGCCGCCCGCGCGGTGCTCGACGACGCGGCGCGGCTGCGGCCCCCGCTGGCCCTGGACTACCTGGCGCTCGTCGACCCGGCCGACTTCACCGAAGTGCCGGACGGGTTCACCGGCGAAGCCGTCCTCGCGGTCGCCGCCCGCGTGGGCACGACCCGCCTGATCGACAACCTGCCCCTGACGTTCGCCCCCGAGGACACGGCCCAGGACACCACTCAGGACACCGCCGAGGAGCTCGCCCAGGAGACCACCTCGGCCGACCCCGCAGGAACCGACGAGGCCCCCGGAGCCGCCGTATGACCACCCCCGCAACGACCGGCATACGGCTGCACGCCCCGGCCCCCGGCTGGGCCCGCGCGGCCGACGTGATCGTGGTCGGCTCCGGTGTGGCAGGCCTGACGACGGCGCTGCGCTGCGCGGCGAGCGGCCTGCGCACGGTCGTCGTCACCAAGGCCCGCCTGGACGACGGCTCCACGCGCTGGGCGCAGGGCGGCATCGCGGCCGCGCTCGACGAGGGCGACAGCCCCGAACAGCACCTGGACGACACCCTGGTGGCGGGCGCGGGCCTGTGCGACGAGGAGGCCGTGCGCACCCTCGTGACCGAAGGCCCGGACGCGGTGCGGCGGTTGATCGAGACGGGCGCCGAGTTCGACAGGTCCGACAGCGGCGAGATCGCCCTCGCGCGCGAGGGCGGCCACCACCGCCGCCGCATCGCGCATGCGGGCGGCGACGCCACCGGGGCGGAGATCTCCCGGGCCCTGGTCGAGGCGGTCCGCGCGCGCGGCATCGAGACCATCGAGAACGCGCTCGTCCTGGACCTGCTGACGGACGCCGAGGGCCATGCGGCCGGCGTCACTCTGCACGTGATGGGAGAGGGTCAGCACGATGGCGTCGGCGCGGTGCACGCGCGCGCGGTGGTGCTCGCGACCGGCGGCATGGGCCAGGTCTTCTCGGCGACGACCAACCCCGCGGTGTCGACCGGTGACGGCGTGGCCCTGGCGCTGCGCGCGGGCGCCGAGGTCAGCGACGTGGAGTTCGTCCAGTTCCACCCCACGGTGCTCTTCCTCGGCCCGGACGCGGAGGGCCAACAGCCCCTGGTCTCCGAGGCGGTGCGGGGCGAGGGCGCCCACCTCGTGGATGCGGACGGCGTGCGCTTCATGGTGGGGCAGCACGAGCTGGCCGAGCTGGCGCCGCGGGACATCGTGGCCAAGGGCATCACGCGCCGCATGCTGGAAACAGGCGCCGAGCACATGTACCTGGACGCCAGGCACTTCGGCGCCGACATGTGGGCGAGCCGCTTCCCGACGATCCTCGCCGCCTGCCGAGCCCACGGCATCGACCCGGTCACGGAGCCCGTCCCGATCGCCCCGGCCGCGCACTACGCCTCCGGCGGCGTACGCACCGACCGGCGCGGCCGCACCACGGTCCCGGGCCTGTACGCCTGCGGCGAGGTCGCCTGCACCGGCGTGCACGGCGCCAACCGCCTGGCCTCCAACTCCCTCCTCGAGGGCCTGGTCTACGCCGAGCGCATCGCCGACGACATCGTCCGCGACACCCCGGCGAGCCGCGTCCCCGCGCCCGTGGAGCAGGCCGAGACGCCGGCGCATCCACTGCTGCCGCCCGAGGCCCGCCTCGCCATCCAGCGGATCATGACCACAGGCGCCGGAGTGCTGCGTTCCGCCGACTCCCTCAAGGAAGCGGCCGAGCAGCTCGACGCGATCCACGCCGCCGCGCGGGACGCGCTCGCCGAGCACGGCAAGACGGCCGAGCCCGGCACCGACACCTGGGAGGCCACCAACCTCCTGTGCGTCGCGCGCGTGCTCGTCGCCGCCGCCCTGCGCCGCGAGGAGACCCGCGGCTGCCACTGGCGCGAGGACCACGCCGACCGCGACGACACGAACTGGCGGCGCCACCTCGTCGTACGCCTCCGACCGGACCGCACCCTCGCGGTGCACCGCACCGAGACCGCGGACTTCCCGCCGACCGGGCCGGACCCGACCCGGCCGCAGCCGACCCCTCCCCAGGAGCAGTGACCGAAGTGAGCACCCCCGACCTCCCCCTCGCCGAGACCGGCGGCTGCGGCGACGGCTGCGGCTGTTCGGCCGACGCCGACGAGACCGTCACGGAGTGCGGTCTCGACCCCGCGCTCGCCGCCCTCATCGTCCAGGACGGCCTCGACCCCGTCCTGGTGGAGGACATCGCCCACATGGCGCTCGCCGAGGACCTCGACGGCGGCGTGGACGTCACCTCGGTCGCCACCATCCCCGAACAGGCCGTCGCCACCGGCGACTTCACCGCGCGCGAGGACGGCGTGGTGGCGGGCCTCAGGGTCGCCGAGGCGGTCCTCTCCGTGGTCTGCACGGAGGCCTTCGAGGTCGAGCGGCACGTCGAGGACGGCGACCGCGTGCAGGCCGGCCAGAAGCTCCTCAGCGTCACCACTCGCACGCGCGACCTGCTCACCGGCGAGCGCAGCGCCCTGAACATCCTGTGCCGCCTCTCCGGCATCGCCACCGCCACGCGCGCGTGGGCGGACGTTCTGGACGGTACGAAGGCCAAGGTGCGGGACACCCGCAAGACCACCCCCGGCCTGCGCGCCCTGGAGAAGTTCGCGGTCCGCTGCGGCGGCGGCGTCAACCACCGCATGTCCCTCTCGGACGCCGCGCTGGTGAAGGACAACCACGTGGTCGCGGCCGGCGGCGTCGCCCAGGCCTTCAACGCCGTACGCGAGCGCTTCCCGGACCTGCCGATCGAGGTGGAGGTCGACACCCTGCACCAGCTGCGCGAGGTGCTCGACGCGGGCGCGGACCTGATCCTCCTGGACAACTTCACGCCCGCCGAGACCGAGGAGGCCGTCGCCCTGGTGGACGGCCGCGCGCTCCTGGAGTCCTCCGGCCGCCTCGCCCTCGACAACGCGCGCGCGTACGCGGAGACGGGCGTCGACTACCTGGCGGTGGGCGCCCTCACGCACAGCTCGCGCATCCTCGACATCGGCCTGGACCTGCGCGAGGCCGACAACGGGGCGGACGGCGCGGGGGAGGCCGTCTGATGCTCCTGACCATCGACGTGGGCAACACCCACACGGTCCTCGGCCTCTTCGACGGCGAGGAGATCGTCGAGCACTGGCGCATCTCCACCGACGCCCGCCGCACCGCCGACGAGCTCGCCGTCCTGCTCAACGGCCTGATGGGCATGCACCCACTGCTCGGCGAGGAGCTCGGCGACGGCATCGACGGCATCGCCATCTGCGCCACGGTCCCCTCGGTCCTGCACGAGCTGCGCGAGGTCACCCGCCGCTACTATGGCGACGTCCCTGCGGTCCTGGTCGAGCCCGGCATCAAGACCGGCGTGCCGATCCTGATGGACAACCCCAAGGAGGTCGGCGCGGACCGCATCATCAACGCGGTCGCCGCCGTCGAGCTCTACGGCGGCCCGGCCATCGTCGTCGACTTCGGCACGGCCACGACCTTCGACGCGGTCTCCGCGCGCGGGGAGTACGTCGGCGGCGTGATCGCCCCCGGCATCGAGATCTCCGTCGACGCCCTCGGCGTCCGAGGCGCCCAGCTCCGCAAGATCGAGCTGGCCCGCCCGCGCAGCGTCATCGGCAAGAACACCGTCGAGGCCATGCAGTCCGGCATCCTCTACGGCTTCGCGGGCCAGGTCGACGGCGTCGTCAACCGCATGGCCCGCGAGCTGGCCGACGACCCCGAGGACGTCACCGTGATCGCCACCGGCGGCCTCGCCCCGATGGTCCTCGGCGAGTCCACGGTCATCGACGAGCACGAGCCCTGGCTGACCCTGATAGGCCTCCGCCTGGTCCACGAACGCAACGTCGCCCGCAGCTAGCCGGCAGCAGCCGTCGTACGGGCAGGGCGGATGCCGTCGTACGGGCAGGGCGGATGCCGTCGTACGGGCGCGCACGCACGCGTGCGCGCCCGGCGCGCCACCTGATCGCATTTAGTCGATTTTGTCCGATTAGCGCGTATCGTCGGCCCATGCCCACGCCATACGGATCCCGCGGCGGCATGGCGTTCAGCGCAGACGAGCTGCGTGTGCTCCGACGCGCCCTCGCCGTCGCCCTCCATCCCAGCAAGGCCGCCTCCGTCGCCGACGTCCAGGACTGCCTGGATCTCTCCGACGGCATCAACGAGGCGATCGACGAAGGGGCCCGCCTGCGCGCCTTCCTCATCGCCGACCTCGGCCGCTACCGCGCCGCGCTCCCCGGCACCGCCGCCGGCTACCTCCAGCTCCTCGCCGACGCCCTCGCCGCAGGCCACCGCCCGGAGGTGGACGACCTGGCCGCCCTGCGCGCCCTGCGCGGCAACCCGGTCGCGGCCGCCCTCCTCGACCGCTGCCGCGCCCTCGCCGAGCACGACGTACGCACCGAGATCGCGGCCCCGCGGGTGCCCGCCTCGCGGGGGCGCCTCCTCGCGCTGCCCGGCGGGCGCTCCGAGGGCGACAAGCCGGCCGCGGAACCGAAGAAGCCCGTGCCCCAGCGCACCGGACCGCCCCGCCCCGTACCCACACCGGCCGAGGTCTTCCCACCGAAGCGCCGTCCCGCGGCGCCCGGCGAGAGGGACGAACCGGCCGCCCCGTCACAGACGCTCGCCGCCGGATAGCTACTCTGGGGGCATGGACTACGTCTCCGCGCTCCTGCCCCCCGTAGGGATGGCGATCTTCTTCACCGCCCTCATCGTCGTCATCGTGAAGACCCAGGGCGGCGCCAACAAGGCCAAGGAGGACGGGGCCGTCGATGCCGCCATGGCCCGCGCCGAGAGCGTGCGCCAGGCCCAGCAGAGCAGCCCCAAGACCGGCGACGCCTGACCGTCCCCGAAGCGGCACCCCGCGCGTACGGCTCACTCATTTTCGAGCCGTACGCCCTTTTTGCTCCCGAAATGGCGGCAACTCCCACTATTGTTCAGGTGTGCCTCGCCCCTTGGGAGAACTCGAAGACGCCGTGATGACGCGGGTTTGGAAGTGGAACCGCCCGGTCACGGTTCGAGAAGTCCTGGAAGACCTTCAGCAGGAACGGTCCATCGCCTACACGACGGTCATGACCGTTTTGGACAATCTCCATCAGAAGGGCTGGGTACGGCGAGAAGCGGAAGGCCGTGCCTATCGATATGAGGCGGTCTCCACGCGTGCCGCCTACGCCGCCGCGCTCATGAACGACGCCTGGTCGCAGAGCGACAACCCCGCGGCCGCTCTCGTCGCCTTCTTCGGCATGATGTCGCCGGAACAGCGCGAAGCCCTCAGTGACGCCGTTCGCATGGTGCAGGGACCCGAGAACCCCGGCGCGGCGGAGAGCGGCACAGGGCGATAGCGTCCGGACATGCCAGCAGAGATCCCCGCGTATCGCGATGCACCCGCAAAAGCCGTCACCATCCGCAGGGCGCGAACCAGTGATGTCCCCGCGGTGCGCGACCTCATCGACTCCTACGCGGGCAACGGCATCCTCCTCGACAAAGCAACGGTGACGCTTTACGAGGACATCCAGGAGTTCTGGGTCGCAGAACGCGACGACAACGCACAGGTGGTCGGCTGCGGTGCGTTGCACGTGATGTGGGAAGACCTCGCCGAAGTGCGCACACTGGCCGTGAACTCCGATGTCAAGGGTTCCGGAGTGGGGCATCAACTGCTCGGCAAGTTGGTGCAGACCGCGCGTTGGATCGGTGTGCGCAAGGTTTTCTGTCTCACCTTCGAAGTGGACTTCTTCGTCAAGCACGGCTTCGTCGAGATCGGCGAGACTCCGGTCGACACAGATGTCTACAGTGAGCTGCTTCGGTCCTATGACGAAGGCGTTGCGGAGTTCCTCGGTCTCGAACGAGTGAAACCGAACACCTTGGGCAACAGTCGCATGCTTCTGCACCTCTGACCATCGCCTCGGGTTTATAGCGCCCGCACCCATCGCCGTACCTACACCGCGGTGCTATGTCCGAAACGCGCACGTTTCAAGGGCTCTTGAGGTCTCAGTCCCAACCCGGGGGTTTGTGTTTTTCCGGCAAAAGCGGTTTGCTTTCCGACGTACTCCATATAACCGGGGCCCGGGAAAGCGCGGCGGACGCGCCGCCTAGTGCGGGACCTGAAGTTATCGATGAAAGGAAATCCGGTGGCACAGAAGGTTCAGGTCCTTCTTGTCGACGACCTCGACGGCGGCGAGGCGGACGAGACCGTGACGTTCGCTCTGGACGGCAAGCAGTACGAAATTGACCTCACCACCGCCAACGCGGACAAGCTCCGGGGTCTCCTCGAGCCTTACGTGAAGGGTGGTCGTCGCACCGGAGGTCGTTCCGCGGGTGCTCGCGGCAAGGCGCGCACCGCTTCCGCCGGTGGTGAGAACACCGCGCAGATCCGCGCCTGGGCGAAGGAGAACGGCTACGAGGTCAACGACCGCGGCCGTGTCCCCGCCTCGATCCGCGAGGCCTACGAGAAGGCCAACGGCTGAGCGCTCGCGCGCAGCAACCGGAGCCGGTGGCACTGAGTCGCCGCCGCTTCCACGAGTCGTACGAGATCGGGAGCGCCCGAGTGCCTCCCGAGACCGGTGAGAGCCGACAGCGTCGGCAGGGTCGGCTCCACCTCGCGCCCCGGACCTGGGGGCCGCAGCCACACGGCGGCTTCCCGGGGGCCGGGCCGGCCGGGCGGCAGCGGTGCGGGAACCAGACCGCCCGCTCCCACGGCCCGCAGATCCCGTGCGAGGTCGCCCCACTCGAGCCATTCGAGCAGTCCGGGCAGCTCGTCGGCGCTGCCTGCGGCGACCAGGAACCGCACCGTGTTCCCGTCGAGCGCCACCGGGCCCGTCGCGGCCGCGGCGCCGAGCCGCCGCAGGACGGCGAAGCCCGCGTCGGCGGGGACCTCCAGGACGTCGAAGCGCAGCCCCGCCACCAGCTGAGCCGGCGGCCCCGCGGTCGTCGCCCAGCCGAGCTCGTTCTCGTACCACTGCTGCACCGGGTCGCCGGGGGCGGCGGGCTTGCGCGGGAGCGGGATCGCGGGCGACATGCCTGGAGCAACTCCCGGCGGCACCACGGGTTACGCAGCGTGCGTGACCGGATGCGATACGTGTCCGAAAACGGGGCGTGCGCGGCACTCGGGAGGCGCAAGGGTGTTCGCCCGTAGCGGAGGGAACCAGTGCGCGCCGCATGGAGTGTCAGTCCGTACGGGTAAGACATTCCTAGTGGAGAGGGGCGACACGCGGGCTCGGACGTCTCACGTTCGCCATCGGCGTACTGGCGATGGGGGTAACTGCCTGGCCTGCGGGAACATCGTCTCGCACCATCGGGTTGGAGTGGATGTCGGCGTTCGTGGCAGGAGATCCCCCGGGAAGTAGGGCCGGGTGTCGGCAGTTGGAATGAGCGGTCCCCGCTTGCGGGACTAAGCTGCGGAAGGACAGGGAGGGGACCGACCCCTTTACTGCCTGACCGCTCTGAGGAGCGATTAACGATGTTCGAGAGGTTCACCGACCGCGCGCGGCGGGTTGTCGTCCTGGCTCAGGAAGAAGCCCGGATGCTCAACCACAATTACATCGGCACCGAGCACATCCTCCTGGGCCTGATCCACGAGGGTGAGGGTGTCGCCGCTAAGGCCCTGGAGAGCCTCGGGATTTCGCTCGAGGCGGTCCGCCAGCAGGTGGAGGAGATCATCGGTCAGGGCCAGCAGGCCCCGTCCGGGCACATTCCCTTCACCCCCCGTGCCAAAAAGGTCCTGGAGCTTTCGCTCCGCGAGGCCCTTCAGCTGGGCCACAACTACATCGGCACGGAGCACATCCTGCTCGGCCTGATCCGCGAGGGCGAGGGCGTCGCCGCCCAGGTCCTCGTGAAGCTGGGCGCCGATCTCAACCGGGTGCGGCAGCAGGTCATCCAGCTGCTCTCCGGTTACCAGGGCAAGGAGACCGCCACCGCCGGCGGTCCTGCCGAGGGCACGCCCTCCACGTCCCTGGTCCTCGACCAGTTCGGCCGGAACCTCACCCAGGCCGCTCGTGAGTCCAAGCTCGACCCGGTCATCGGGCGCGAGAAGGAGATCGAGCGGGTCATGCAGGTGCTGTCCCGTCGTACGAAGAACAACCCGGTCCTGATCGGTGAGCCCGGCGTCGGCAAGACCGCCGTCGTCGAGGGCCTCGCTCAGGCCATCGTCAAGGGCGAGGTGCCCGAGACGCTCAAGGACAAGCACCTCTACACCCTGGACCTCGGCGCGCTGGTCGCCGGCTCCCGGTACCGCGGTGACTTCGAGGAGCGCCTGAAGAAGGTCCTCAAGGAGATCCGCACCCGCGGCGACATCATCCTGTTCATCGACGAGCTGCACACGCTCGTGGGTGCGGGTGCCGCCGAGGGCGCCATCGACGCCGCTTCGATCCTGAAGCCGATGCTGGCCCGCGGTGAGCTCCAGACCATCGGCGCCACCACGCTCGACGAGTACCGCAAGTACCTGGAGAAGGACGCCGCGCTCGAGCGCCGCTTCCAGCCCATCCAGGTCGCCGAGCCGTCGCTGCCGCACACCATCGAGATCCTCAAGGGCCTGCGCGACCGGTACGAGGCGCACCACCGTGTGTCCATCACCGACGAGGCGCTCGTCCAGGCCGCGACCCTGGCCGACCGGTACATCTCGGACCGCTTCCTGCCGGACAAGGCGATCGACCTGATCGACGAGGCCGGCTCCCGGATGCGCATCCGCCGGATGACCGCGCCGCCGGACCTCCGCGAGTTCGACGAGAAGATCGCCGGCGTCCGCCGCGACAAGGAGTCCGCGATCGACTCGCAGGACTTCGAGAAGGCCGCGTCCCTGCGCGACAAGGAGAAGCAGCTCCTGTCCGCGAAGGCCAAGCGGGAGAAGGAGTGGAAGGCCGGCGACATGGACGTCGTCGCCGAGGTCGACGGCGAGCTGATCGCCGAGGTCCTCGCGACCGCCACCGGCATCCCGGTCTTCAAGCTGACCGAGGAGGAGTCCTCGCGTCTGCTGCGCATGGAGGACGAGCTGCACAAGCGCGTCATCGGCCAGAACGACGCGGTCAAGGCGCTCTCCAAGGCCATCCGGCGTACGCGTGCGGGCCTCAAGGACCCGAAGCGTCCCGGCGGTTCGTTCATCTTCGCCGGCCCGTCCGGTGTCGGTAAGACCGAGCTGTCCAAGGCGCTCGCCGAGTTCCTCTTCGGCGACGAGGACGCGATGATCTCCCTCGACATGTCGGAGTTCAGCGAGAAGCACACCGTCTCGCGCCTCTTCGGCTCGCCCCCCGGCTACGTCGGGTACGAGGAGGGCGGTCAGCTCACCGAGAAGGTGCGCCGCAAGCCGTTCTCCGTGGTCCTGTTCGACGAGGTCGAGAAGGCCCACCCGGACATCTTCAACTCGCTCCTGCAGATCCTGGAGGAAGGTCACCTGACCGACTCCCAGGGCCGGGTCGTGGACTTCAAGAACACGGTCATCATCATGACGACCAACCTCGGCACCCGGGACATCTCCAAGGGCTTCAACCTGGGCTTCGCGGCCCAGGGCGACACGAAGACCAACTACGAGCGCATGAAGAACAAGGTCTCGGACGAGCTCAAGCAGCACTTCCGCCCCGAGTTCCTCAACCGTGTCGACGACGTCGTCGTCTTCCCGCAGCTCAGCCAGGAAGACATCCTGCGGATCGTCGACCTGATGATCGACAAGGTGGACGAGCGCCTGAAGGACCGGGACATGGGCATCGAGCTCTCCCAGTCCGCCAAGGAGCTCCTCGCCAAGAAGGGTTACGACCCGGTCCTGGGCGCCCGGCCGCTGCGCCGCACGATCCAGCGCGAGGTCGAGGACAGCCTGTCGGAGAAGATCCTCTTCGGCGAGCTGCGCCCCGGTCACATCGTGGTCGTCGAGACGGAGGGCGAGGGTGAGCAGCAGACCTTCACCTTCCGCGGCGAGGAGAAGTCGACGCTGCCGGACGTGCCTCCGGTGGACGCGGCCGCGGGTGGGTCCGGTCCGGACCTGACCAAGGGCTGAGTCGGCAGTAGACCGTCAGGGGCCGGCCCCGAACCGAGAGATCGGTTCGGGGCCGGTCCCTTTTCGCGCGCCTGAGGGCGGCCGCTGCGGGCGGGCTGCGGGGTACGTCCGAAGGCCGCGGGGCGCGCCCTGACGCGACGCCCCTCCGCCCCGGAAGCGGCGTGCCCGGCGGCTCACGGCCCCCGCCGCGCGTAGCCGTGCCGCCGCGCGAAGCTGTGCCGCCGAGCGGGGCCCGAGACCCGAGCCCCGAGCCCGAGACGCGAGCCCCGGACGGGTCCCCGAACCCCATCGGAGGGGAGCTCCGAACCGCGCTCGGAGAGCGTCGCGAACCCCTCTCCGACCTGGCGATTCGAGTAGCCCGGGTCACATCGCGGGGTGGTTCGATCTTGCTGCCCGGTGACATGACGCACAGGCGTTTCGAGGGGTACTAGCCGGAATAGTTGGCGCATGCCCTGGGGTGCGGGGGACCTTCGGGAAGCAACCCTCGGGACTAAAGTCCTGAACCGGGCAAGTTGGGCGCAACTGGGGCGTTCATGTCCGTCAATAAGCCTCTGAAGTGGGTGTAAACACCACATCCCAGATCATTTCCAGAGGTCTCCGGAAGGGGGCCCAAAGGGCGTCAAGAGGGCATCGTTCCCATGCCTTCGTACGAGCTTTGGTAGTAGATGGGGTGTTTGAGCGGAGCCGTGGGGGCGGGTTACCAAGGTGGGGCAGCCCGGTCGCAGAGGTTCGTCGGCCGGGTCCGCTCATGTCTTTGCTCCGGACGCCGATGTCCGGACCGCCCCCACCCCCTGGAGGTCATCCGAATGTCGAAGCGCGCCGAGTCCCACATCTCCAAGTCCTCGCTGTTCCGTAACCGGGCGGCCGTTCTCGCCGCTGGTGTCGGCGTGGCGGCGACGCTCGGCGCGGGTGTCTCGATGGCTGCCGAGCAGGGCGCGGGCCTGACCGGTCCCGCCGCTTCCATCGAGGCGCAGGCCAAGGCTCAGGGCCAGGCCGCCGCGAAGAAGGCCGAGGCCGCCGCCAAGAAGCAGGCCGAGGCGAAGGCCGCTGCCAAGAAGAAGGCTTCCGGCTGGGGCAACCCGGTCGAGAAGTACACGCTCAGCGCCAGCTACGCGCAGGCCGGTGGCATGTGGTCGCACAAGCACTCCGGCCAGGACTTCGCCGTGCCGGTCGGCACCAAGGTCACGGCCGTGCACAACGGCACCGTCGTCAAGGCCGGCCCGAACGGCGCCGGTGACGGTCCCGCGTACGGCAACGCTGTGGTGATCAAGCACGAGAACGGCCGCTACTCGCAGTACGCGCACCTGTCGAAGGTCGGCGTCAAGATCGGCCAGAAGGTGAAGACCGGCCAGGAGATCGCCCGCTCCGGCAACACCGGCAACTCCAGCGGCCCGCACCTGCACTTCGAGATCCGTACATCCCCGAACTACGGCTCGGCGATCAACCCGGTCACCTTCATGCGCTCGCTCGGCGTGACGTTCTGACCCGGCAGCTGAACAAGCGCTGACTAGCGCTCCGTCTCCCGGTCCGTGTGGGCCTGGGTGACCAGATCGGTGGCGACCTCGAGGATGGCCCTGCGCTTCTCCTCGGGGTCGCCTTCGACGTCCTTGAGGGCGAAAAGGCCGGCGTGCATGGAGAACAGCGCGCTGAAGCAGCGGACCTGGTCGGTCAGCGGGGCGTCCGGCTCACGCAGCACGTCGAGCAGGCGCAGCATCCGGGCCTTGAAGTCCTCGCCGGTGCGCAGCTCGCGCATCGTCGCCTGGTTCTCCTGCATGAACCGGAAGAGGCGTTCCGCTCCGGCGAGCGCCTCGCTGTAGCGGCGCAGGATCTCCTGCTTGGTCTCCAGGGTGCGCGGCTGCTCGCCCGCCCACTCGATCAGCTCGTCGATCGGCCGCGTCAGGTCCTCGAAGAGGCTGTCGAGGATGTCTTCCTTGGTCTTGAAGTGGTAATAGAGCGCGGCCTTGGTGACCTCGAGCCGCTCCGCGATCTCCCGCAGCGAGGTCTTCTCGTACCCGCGCTCCGCGAAGAGCTCCAGGGCGACGTCCTGAATGCGCTGCCGCGTGTTGCCCCGGCGGGGGCGGGCGCCTTCGTTGTTACTCATCGTGGTCTCCATGCGGCTGCGCTCGGCCGTCGTCGTACGGGACATGTTCCGTACGACCATGGAACATGAACTTACTTGACGCCCGGCTAGTTGGCGGTCTAGCTTCCCTATCGTAACCAACTAGCCGGGCGGCAAGTAAGTACGGGGAGTGATCTCGATGGCGATATCCGAGGCCGCGAGGGCGGCCGAGCCGGGGAAACAGGCGGCCGAACCGCCGAAGCGCAGCGTGCGGGTGGTGCTGCTCGCGCTGATGATCGCGATGCTGCTCGCGATGCTGGACAACATGATCATCGGCACTGCGATGCCGACGATCGTCGGTGAGCTCGGCGGTCTGGAGCACCTATCCTGGGTGGTCACCGCGTACACGCTCGCCACCGCCGCATCCACCCCGATCTGGGGCAAGCTCGGCGACATGTATGGGCGGAAGGGCACCTTCCTCACCTCGATCGTGATCTTCCTGATCGGCTCCGCGCTCTCCGGAATGGCCCAGGACATGGGCCAGTTGATCGGCTTCCGCGCGGTCCAGGGCCTCGGCGCCGGCGGTCTGATGGTCGGCGTCATGGCGATCATCGGCGACCTGATCCCGCCCCGCGAGCGCGGCCGCTACCAGGGCATGATGGCCGGCGTGATGGCCCTCGCCATGATCGGCGGGCCGCTGGTCGGCGGCACCATCACCGACCACCTCGGCTGGCGCTGGTCCTTCTACATCAACCTGCCGCTCGGTGCGATCGCCCTCGCCATGGTCACGATCGTCCTGCACCTGCCGAAGAAGCGCTCGCGGGCCCGGATCGACTACCTGGGCGCGGCGCTTCTGACCATCGGCATCACGGCGATCGTGCTCGTCACCACGTGGGGCGGTACGGAGTACGCCTGGGGCTCGACCATGATCGTCGGGCTCTCGGTGCTCGGGGTGGTCTCGCTCGGCGCGTTCCTGTACTCGCAGACGCGGGCGGCCGACCCGATCATGCCGCTGCACATCTTCCGCAGCCGCAACTTCACGCTGATGTCCGTGATCGGCTTCATCACCGGCTTCGTGATGTTCGGAGCGGTGCTGTTCCTGCCGCTCTACCAGCAGTCCGTGCAGGGCGCCTCGGCCACCAACTCCGGCCTGCTGCTTCTGCCGATGCTGCTCGCGATGATGGTGGTCTCGCTGATCGCCGGCCGGGTCACCACGAACAGCGGCAAGTACAAGATCTTCCCCATCGCGGGCGGCGCCCTGATGGTCGTGGGCTTGTTCCTGCTCGCCCAGATGGACACCGGCACGTCCCGGCTGACCTCCGGGATCTACATGGCGGTGCTCGGTGCGGGCATGGGGTTCCTGATGCAGATCACCATGCTGGTGGCGCAGAACAGCGTCGAGATGAAGGACATGGGCGTCGCGTCCTCGTCGACCACGCTCTTCCGTACGCTCGGCAGTTCCTTCGGCGTCGCCGTCATGGGCGCGCTGTTCAACAACCGGGTCGCCCATGAGATGGCGGAGCGGGTGCCGGGCGGGGGCGGTGCGCTGCCCAACGCTCAGCTGGACGCGGCGAGCCTGGCGAAGCTGCCGGAGGCGATGCGGGAGGCGTACCAGTTCGCTGTGTCGTCCGGTACGCATGGGGCGTTCCTGCTGGGGTCTGCGATTGCGGTACTGGCGTTTCTTGCGGCGTTGTTCGTCAAGGAGGTGCCGTTGAAGGGGGCGGGGCCGCGGCGGGAGGCTGCGGCTGAGTCGGTGGGCTAGGTCGTCCGGGGCTGGTCCCTGTCCGGGGCTCCCTTGTCCGGGGCTCGGCCCTTGTTCGGGGCTGCCGCCCCGGGCCCCGCGCCCTTGTTCGGCCTTCGGCCTTGTCCTCAAGCGCCGGACGGGCTGATTTGGCTCCCCTCCCCGCCCCTTCCCGAAAGCCTGCGGCGCCGTTGATCGCCCTTCGGGCTCGTCCTCAAACGCCGGACGGGCTTGATTTGGGCAGCAGCGCCAAGCGCGCCGGACAGGCTGGGCTTGGCCTGAGGACCCAGACCAAGCGCGCCGGGCGGGCCGGAAGTGGCCCGGACAACGGTGGTCGAACGCCGCACGGGCCTGGCTTGGCGCCGGGCACCAGACCAAGCGCGCCGGACGGGCCGGAAGTGGCCCGAGGCGGCAGCGTCAAGCGTGCCGGACAGGCTGGGTTTGGCCGGGGCAGGCACCAGACCAAACTCGTCGGGCGGGTTGGAAGCGGCCCGAGGTGCCGGACCAAGCCCGCGGACAGGGCTGGATCAGGTCCGGGGGCGGGGGCCCGGCATCAAGCGCGCAGTGTTCAAGGGCTCGACGGACCGGAGGCGCTTCCGGGGGCCAGGCCCAAGGTGCCCAATTCCGGCATCGGGTAGCTGCCCGTGCTCGTGGGGGCGTGTTCCGGGAGCCACAGGACTGCCACCGCGCCCTCCGCCGGGCCGTCGCCGTGGTCCGGGCCGACGTTGCGGAAGGTCAGGCGGGCGCCGAGGACCCGGGCCTGGCCTGCGGCGATGGTGAGGCCGAGGCCGTGGCCGTGGCCCGCGCGGTCGGTGGAGCCGGTACGGAAGCGGCTCGGGCCCTCGGCGAGGAGGTCCTCGGGGAAGCCGGTGCCGTGGTCGCGTACGCGGATGACGCGGCCCTCGACGGAGATCTCGATCGGGGCGCCGCCGTGCTTGGTGGCGTTGGCGAGGAGGTTGCCGACGATCCGCTCCAGGCGGCGCGGGTCGGTGGTCACCTCGGACTCGTGCACCACCCGCACCTCGACGTCCGGGTACATGGCGCGGACCCGGCGCGATATGAACTCGCCGAGCGTGATGTCCTGCAGCTCGGCCCGCTCGGACGCGCCGTCCAGGCGGGCGACTTCGAGCACGTCCTCGACCAGGGTGCGCAGCGCCTGCGCGCGGTCCTTGACCAGCTCGCTCGGCCGGCCCTCCGGCAGCAGCTCGGCCGCGGTGAGCAGTCCGGTGACCGGGGTGCGCAGCTCGTGCGCGATGTCGGCGGTGACCCGGCGCTCCGCCTCGTACCGCTGTTTCAGGGCGTCGGCCATGGCGTCCACGGCGCGCGCCAGGTCGTCGGTCTCGTCGCGTACGACACCGCCTATGGCGTCGCGGACGCGGACCTCGGTCTGGCCCTGGGCGACCATGTGCGCGGCGGCCGCGGCCTCGCGCAGGCGGCGGGAGAGCTGGCCGCCGATCAGCACGCCGAGGGCGCAGCCGCCGAAGACGACCGCGATCGAGCCGATGATCAGGGCCTGGTCGAGGTCCTTCATCACGGTGGCGCTGCGGTCGGTGAAGCGGGAGTGGAGCGAGAGTATGTGGCCGCCGCTCACCGGGGTCGCGGCCCAGATGTCCGGGGCGCCGTTCGTCTCCTGGACGTGGGTGGCGCGGCGGCCGGCCTCGGCCTTGGCGCGCAGTTCGGGCGGCAGTTCGGGGTCGTCGATCTTGCTCTGCAGGCGCGGGCTCTTGGAGGACTCGTAGAGCCGCTGTGCCATCTGGAGCTGGGTGTCCTGCAGATCGCGGGCGTTGTCCAGCATCGAGACGCGCGCCGCGTTGTGCACGACGAGGCTGAGCGCGATCGCCACCAGCGCGCCGACCAGCGCGATCGCCGCGCTCAGCTTCCAGCGCAGGCCCGTGCGCAGCCCCTTGGGGAGTTCGGTCAGGCGGCGTCCGCTCAGCCTCAGCCCGGTCAGCCTCATCGCTCGAGCGTCATCCCCCGTCATCCCTTGAGCTTGTAGCCGAAGCCGCGGACGGTCTCGATCCGGTCCTGGCCGATCTTGGTGCGCAGGCGCTGCACATGGACGTCGACGACGCGGGTGTCCCCGCCCCAGCCGTAGTCCCACACCCGCTCCAGGAGCTTGTCGCGGGACAGGACCGTGCCGGGCGCCGCCGAGAACTCCAGGAGCAGCCGCATCTCGGTGGGCGTCAGGGCGACATGGGCGCCGCCGCGCCGCACCTCCATGCCCTCCGTGTCCACCTCCAGGTCGCCGAAGACAAGGACGCCGCCGCCGACCCGGCCGTCGCCGTCGTTCGCAGCGGCCCCCGCGCCGCCCGCCGACCCGCCCGCGTGCCCGAACCGCCGAAGGACGGCCCGGATACGGGCGACGAGCACGGCACCGTCGAACGGCTTCGTCACGTAGTCGTCCGCGCCGGCCTCCAGGCCGAGGACCACGTCGATGGAGTCGGCCCGCGCGGAGAGCATGATCACCGGCACCGTCGACTCGTCCCGGATGCGCCGGCACAGCGAGACGCCGTCGAGCCCCGGCACCATCACGTCGAGCAGCGCGATGTCCGGCTGGTTCGACCGGAACGCCGCCAGGCCGGACAGGCCGTCGGGCATGGCGGTGACCACGAAGCCGTCGCGCTCCAGGGCGAGCTGCGTCGCTTCGCGGATGACGTCGTCGTCCTCGACGAACAGGACATGGGTCTGCTCGGCCATCCGCTCGCTCTCAGTTCTCGGGCGCGGGTCTGACATCGCCGCCCGCGCTGCCGTATCGGTTGGTCCAGTGCCTGGTCTGTACGAAGGCGCCGTCCCGCCACTCGTAGAGGGTGATGTCCTCCCCGGAGGGCAGGGCCACCGAGTCGTCCTTCTCGTACGTCTGGCGTGTGACGGTCAGTCCGTCCCGGTCGATCTCGGCGTACGACGCGGGCTCCTCGGTGCGGAAGACATTCTCGTACGCCCCGCCCTTGGCGCGATACACATAGGAGCCGATACCGATGGCGTCCGAGCAGGTCAGGACGTTGACGACGACGTCGTTGCGGGATCCGCCGGTCAAGTTCCCGTAGCTCACGTCCACCGGGTACGAGTCGCCCGCGCAGGGCTTCAGATCGGCCTTGACCGCCTTGCTGACCTTGGGGTCCTCGCGCACGAGCCGGATCGGGTCGACCGCGTGCTCCTTGCCGGGGGTGGCGGCCGGGGCCGGTGAGCCCTGGGCGACCTGGTCGCTGCGGGCCGGGCCCTCGTCGCGCGTGCCGGTGCCGCCCGTGCTGCAGGAGGCGAGGGTGCACACACAAAGGGCGAGGGCGGCGAGCGCCGCCGCACTCGCCGCCTTGGGTCCCTTGGGTCCGCCGAGCCGTTTCAGGCCGTGCAACGCTCCCGCTCCTTCACTCCGAGCACGCCGTCCGCACCGGTCTCGGCATTGCGGCTCTCCAGCTCCTGGCGGAGCCGGGCGAGTGCTCGGTGCAGCGTGCTCTTGACCGTACCGGCCGACATTCCGAGGGCGGCAGCCGTCTCCTCGGTCGACATCTGCTCCCAGTGTCGCAGGACGACCACGCTGCGCTGCTTGGGGGCGAGGACCTTGAGCACGTCCATCAGGAGGGCGCGGTCCGCGTGCTGCTCGGTGGAGTCGTCGACGCTGGCGTCCGGCAGCTGCTCGGTCGGGACCTCCTCCAGGCGCCGGGCCCGCCACCACTCGGTCCGCGTATTGATCATCACGCGGCGGAGATAGGCGTCCGCGAGCCGCTTGTCGGCTATCCCGTCCCAGCGGTGGTACGTCCGCACGAGCGCGGTCTGCAGCAGGTCCTGGGCGTCCACCGGGTCGGGCACGAGGCGGCGGGCGCTGCGCAGCAGGGCGTCCTGCCGGGTACGGACGTACTCCTCGAATTCGAGCACCTCGCCGTGCGCCATTCTCAACCGCCTCCGTTCTCACACCTGCATCCGAAGTGGAACCGGATGTCTCTCCGGTACATCTCCGAAGCTACGGACGCGGTGTAACGAGGCTTCGCGAAGGAGCCTGCGGGGGACGCACGGCTACCCCTCGGTTGTGTAACAGGGGCGAGCGGACCTAAGAATTCCCGGCGTTATGCCTGGTCAGACAGCATTTGCGCGGTGTAAGGCCAGTGTAGGGAAATGATTTGCAGGCGCACGCTCCGATGCGCGCCCCCGGGTGCGCGCCTCCGGGCGTACGGCCCCGGGGCACGGCGAAGGCCCGCACGACCAAAGCCGTGCGGGCCTTCAGCGTCGTACGTACGGACTCAGCTCAGCGGCAGCCGGTACAGGCCGCCGGGCAGCGGCTCGACCAGCCCGTCCGACACCAGGCCGTCCAGCGCGCGGGCCCGCTGCACCGGCTCGTCCCACACCCGGTCGAGCGCGGCCTGCGGCACCGGCGCCACGGCCTCCCGCAACACGGCGAGCAGCTTGCCGCGGACCTGCCGGTCGGTGCCCGCGTACGTCTGGCCGCGCCGGGCGGGGCCTTCGTGCGCGGGCTTCCCGGCGAGGCGCCACGTGCACTGGCCGGCGATCGGGCAGCGCGCGCAGTCCTCGTTCTTCGCCGTGCAGACCAGCGCGCCGAGCTCCATCGAGGCGGCCGCCCAGCGCGCGGCGCGCTCCTCGTCCTCGGGCAGCAGGGCGCGGGCCAGCTTCCGCTCGGCGGCGGTGGTGGCGTTCGGCGGGTACTGCACGCCGGTCGCCGCCCGCGCGAACACCCGGCGCACGTTCGTGTCGAGCACCGCATGCCGCTGCCCGTACGCGAACGAGGCCACGGCCGCCGCCGTGTACTCGCCGATGCCGGGCAGCGCGAGCAGCTGCGCGTGCTTGCGCGGTACGTCGCCGCCGTGCCGTTCGGTTATCGCCACGGCCGCGCCGTGCAGGCGCAGCGCGCGGCGCGGGTAGCCGAGCCGGCCCCAGGCGCGGACCGCCTCGCCGGGCGGTTCCTTGGCCAGGTCCGCGGGGCGCGGCCAGCGCGCGAGCCACTGCTCGTACACCGGCAGGACCCGGCTGACCGGGGTCTGCTGCAGCATGAACTCGCTGACCATCACGCCCCACGGGCCCGCTTCGGGGCGGCGCCAGGGCAGGTCGCGTGCGTGCGACTCGAACCACGCGATGACGGGTGCGTGGAGCGAGTGCGACGCGTCGGGAGCGTCGGGGGCTTGGGGGGTTGAGGTGGTCGCAGTCATGGCACGGCGAGTGTCCCACGGGCGAGTTGGGGGCGGGGACATTGCCGTGCCGTACGCCGTCCACCGCCCCGTCGCCTCAGTGGGTCCGCTCGCCCTGGTACGGGGCGGGCTGCGGGGCCGCGGACGCGTGCCCGGCGAGCGCGTCACCCGCCGCGGCGCGGTCACCGGGACCGGCGAACCAGCGCACCGCCTGCGTTGACGAACCGCGCAGCGCGAGGGCGACCCGCGCACCGGGCCGGGCGCCGAGGCGGACCACCAGGAACGCCACGAGCGCGCCGAGCAGCAGGCCGATCGCCACGTCGTGCGGGTAGTGCACGCCGACGAAGACCCGCGAGAACGCCATGAGCACCGCCATCGGCAGCGTCAGCCAGGCGAGCGAGCGCCAGGCGAGGACCAGGGCGACGGCCGCGGCGCCCGCGATCGTGGAGTGGTTGCTGGGGAACGACCAGTCGCCCACCTCCGGGCACTCCACCAGGGCGGCGGCCGCGCCCGCCACGGCCCGGCACGGCCGCTCCTCGTCCACGGCCGACTTGATCAACTCGCTGACCACATAGGCGAATGCGGTGGCGAGCGGGGCCAGGACCGATATCGCCAGGGCGCGCGGATCGCCGCGCCGCGCACGCCACCAGGCCGCTGCGAAGAGCACGCCGAAGAGCAACAGCCCGGCCTCGGTCCATACTTCGGCCAGGGTCTGCAGCCAGGCCGGGGTGTCGTGGGCGAAGCCGATGATGTCGCGATAGAGGTCGGAGGTGTCGACCGGAGTGTTGCTTTCCATGCTCTCCATGGTCGTGGACGCCGCGGACCGCTCCGACCAGCGGGCCACCCGCCGGTGTGCTGCTCTGCGGTTCCGAGGTGTCGCGCTGCGGGCTGATGATCCGTAAAAGTCCGGGCCCAGGGCGGCGGGTGGGGCGGGAGTCGGGGCCGTTCTCTCGTAAGGTTTGGGCCGTGGGATCTCTGCGTAATCCGATCGGGCCGCTTCCCTCCTCCATCTACTGGCGCCGGAGGGCGGTTCTGCTGTCCGTCGTCGGCGTGCTCGCGCTGTTGGTCGTCTGGGCCGTCACCGGCGGTGGCGGCAGCGACACCGGCGGATCGGGTACGCCGGACGGCAAGGGACCCGCGCCGTCCATCACTCCCGGACCTTCCGGTTCCGGCCCCGCGATCAGTGAACAGCCGGGCGGACGCGATGAGTCGGGCGAGGGCGGCGGCTCGGGCGAGGGTTCCGGTTCGGGAGCGGGTGCGGGCTCCGGTGCGGGCGACGGCGGTGATGCGGGCGGAGTCGGCGGCGCCACCGGCGACGTGGGAGAGAACGGCGTCGTCGACGGCTCCGGTACGCGCGTCCCGGCGGGCGCGGCGCTCGCCAACTGCACGCCGTCCCAGGTGATGTGGACCCTGCGCAGCGTCCGCAACGCGTACGAGCCGGGCCAGAAGCCGAAGTTCGAGATGATCGCGGAGAACACCTCGGGCACCCCCTGCAAGCTCGACGTCGGCCCCGAGGGAACGGTCCTGACGATCACTCAGGCCGAGGGCGGCGACGTCCTGTGGGCCTCGGACGACTGCCCGCGCGGCCCCGGCCATCTGTTCCTGAAGGTGGCCCAGGGCGGGAAGTTCACGCACGCCGTGGAGTGGGACCGCAAGCCGAGCGAGGAGCAGTGCGCCACCCCGCGCCCCGGTTCGGCGGAGCCGGGCACGTACCTGGTCGAGGCGAAGACGCCGGGGATGCCGACGGCGCGGGCGTCGTTCGTCCTCAAGGAGGCGTGAGCAGAGGCCTGTTCGGCCTTTGCGGACGGGAGGCGGGGGCTGGGGCGGCGCCCCGGGCCCCTGCTACACGTACCGCTCCAGGATCGAGGACTCCGCCAGGCGGGAGAGGCCCTCGCGGACGCTGCGCGCGCGGGCCTCGCCGACGCCGTCCACCGTCTGCAGGTCGTCCACGCTGGCGGCGAGCAGCTTCTGCAGGCCGCCGAAGTGCTCCACCAGACGGTCGATGATCGCGCCGGGCAGCCGCGGCACCTTCGCGAGCAGTCGGAAGCCGCGCGGGGACACTGCGGAGTCGAGCGTCTCGGGCGAGCCCGTGTACCCCAACGCCCTTGCCACTATGGGAAGTTCGAGCAGCTCGGGGTGGGTCAGCTCGTTCAGTTCGTGCAGCGCTTCCTCGACGGTGCGGGAACGCTTCGCGGTCGGCGCGGGCACATAGTCCCGTACGACGAGTTCGCGCTCCGGCTCGACGCCCGCGATCAACTCGTCGAGCTGCAGGGCGAGAAGGCGACCGTCGGTGCCGAGCTCCACCACGTACTCGGCGATCTCGGTGGCGATGCGGCGGACCATCTCCAGGCGCTGGGCGACCGCCGTCACGTCCCGGACCGTCACCAGGTCCTCGATCTCCAGGGCGGAGAGCGTGCCCGCGACCTCGTCCAGGCGGAGCTTGTACCGCTCGAGCGTGGCCAGGGCCTGGTTGGCGCGGGACAGGATCGCGGCGGAGTCCTCCAGGACGCGGCGCTGCCCGTCGACGTACAGCGCGATCAGGCGCATCGACTGGGAGACCGAGACCACCGGGAAGCCGACCTGCTTGCTGACCCGGTCCGCCGTGCGGTGCCGGGTGCCGGTCTCCTCGGTGGGGATCGTCGGGTCCGGCACGAGCTGGACGCCGGCCCGCAGGATCTTGGAGAGGTCCGACGAGACGACGATGCCGCCGTCGAGCTTGCAGAGCTCGCGCAGTCGCGTCGCGGTGAACTCCACGTCGAGCACGAAGCCGCCGGTGCACATCACCTCGACGGTCTTGTCCGAGCCGAGCACGATGAGTCCGCCGGTGTTGCCCCGCAGGATGCGCTCGAGGCCGTCGCGCAGTGCCGTACCGGGCGCGACCGCGCTCAGCGAGGCGCGCATCAGCCCATCGGAGCCGGAGCTCCCACCCGACTTGCCGGGAGCTGCCGCCCGGTCATTGGCTGCCACTGCACTCCTCCGGTCGCGGTTTCCTTGCCCTCGGTGTGTACGGAACGCCTGGTGCGCGGTGCCGTACGGCCCTTGCTCGTACGGCCCCTGGTTCGTACGGGTGGGCGAGACCGGGGCAAAGTCTACCGGCGGTCCCAGGCCGTGTCCGCAGAGTCCCGCCTGCCCAGAGACGCCCGGCACACACGCTCCGGACGCCGCGGTGGGCGCAGTTCGGGCGGACGGGGAGATTCCGCTGTGGCGTCACCCAAGAGCCGCGGCGGCGTCGCCTAAGAGCTCTGCTCCTCCTTCGGCGCTCTGCGGCGGGACTTGGGGAGGACCCGCAGCGCATCTCCCATGTCGGCGACTTCGGTGACCTTCATGCCGGCCGGGACCTTGCCCGGGTCGCTCGGCACCAGTGCGTGCGTGAAGCCGAGGCGGTGGGCCTCGGCCAGCCTGCGCTGGACGCCCGTGACGCGTCTGACCTCGCCCGCGAGGCCGACCTCGCCGATCGCGACCAGGTTCTTCGGCAGCGGGGTGTCGCTCGCGGCGCTCGCCAGGGCGAGGGCCACGGCCAGGTCGGCGGCGGGCTCGGAGAGCTTCACGCCGCCGACCGTCGCGCTGTAGATGTCCCTTTTGCCCAGGGCGCTGATACGACCGCGCTGTTCGAGCACGGCGAGCATCATCGAGACGCGGGAGGTCTCCAGGCCCGACGTCGTACGCCTGGGGGAGGGGATCTGCGAGTCGACCGTCAGCGCCTGGACCTCGGCGACCAGTGGGCGGCGGCCTTCGAGGGTGACGGTCAGACAGGTGCCGGGGACCGGCTCGGCGCGGCGGGTGAGGAACAGGCCGCTGGGGTCGGCGAGTCCGGTGATGCCCTCGTCGTGCAGCTCGAAGCAGCCGACCTCGTCCGTCGCCCCGTAACGGTTCTTGACGCCGCGGACCAGGCGCAGGCGCGCGTGCCGGTCGCCCTCGAAGGAGAGGACCACGTCCACCAGGTGCTCCAGGAGGCGGGGGCCCGCGATGTTGCCGTCCTTCGTGACGTGGCCGACGAGGAGCGTGGACATGCCGCGTTCCTTGGAGGCGCGGATCAGGGCGCCCGCCACCTCGCGCACCTGGGCCATGCCGCCGGGGGCGCCGTCGATCTCCGGCGAGGCGACCGTCTGCACCGAGTCCAGGATCAGGAGCGAGGGCTTCACCGCGTCCAAGTGGCCCAGAACGGCGGCGAGATCGGTCTCGGCGGCCAGGTACAGGTGGTCGTTCAGGGCGTTGATGCGGTCGGCGCGGAGCCGGACCTGGCTCGCGGACTCCTCGCCCGTCACATACAGCGTGCGGTGGTCGTCGCTCGCCGCCTTCGCCGCGACGTCGAGCAGCAGCGTGGACTTGCCGACGCCGGGCTCGCCCGCGAGCAGCACCACGGCGCCGGGCACCAGGCCGCCGCCGAGCACCCGGTCCAGCTCGTCCACACCGGTGGAGCGGGCCGTGGCCTGGCGGCCGTCGACCTGGCCGATGGGCAGGGCGGAGTTGGTGACGCGGCCGGGGGCCGTCGTGCGGACCGCGGGCGCGCCGTACTCCTCGACCGTGCCCCAGGCCTGGCATTCGGGGCAGCGGCCGAGCCACTTGGCCGTCTGCCAGCCGCACTCCGTGCAGCGGTACGACGGACGGTCCTTGGTGGATTTCGTACGGGCAGCCATGTGCGAAACCGTAGCGGGAGCCACTGACAACGCGGGCCGGGGGCGGTCGTGGCCGTGCTCGCGGGGGCTGTGCACCGGGGCGTGCTTCTGTGCGACCCCTGCTCGGCCGGTGCGCTGGAATGGGGCGTTCCTGTCCCCTTTCGAGGGATCTGTTCACCCGTAAGGATTAAAGGTCCGCAAGCGGGCGGACCGCCCCTGCCCCCGGCCCCTACGGTCGCACGCGTGACGACCAGTAGCCCGGAGCATCCCACCAAGACCACCGGCGCACACCGGGCGCACCGTCGTGCGCCCAGGACCGTCCCGCAGGAACCGTCGGCGCGCCACGAGCCTTATCTGGACGGCCTGTTCACGTACTGCCTGTCCGTGCTGTGCGACCACGACGCCGCGACGGCCGCGCTCGGCGACGTCCTCGCGCTCGCCGAGCGGCGCTCGTCACGCGCCCCCGAGAAGGCGGCCGCCCGCCGCGCGTGGCTGTACGCGCTCGCGCGCTGGGCCTGTCTGCGGCGGCTCGCTGAGGCCAAGCGGAAGCGGCAGGGCGGCGCCCATGTGGCGGGCCGGGCCGCGCAGAGCGGCGGTGGAGCGGCCGTGCCCGACGCCGTCGAGGGCGAGCGGCGCCGCCAACTCGCCCTGCTCGCCTGGCCGGAGGCGGCCGGCACCACGCCCGAGCAGCGCGAGGCCCTGGAGCTCGCGGTCCGGCACGGCCTGTCGGCCGGGGAGGTCGCCTCGGTGCTCGGTCTCGAAGGGGATGCCGCGCGTGAGCTGCTCGCCGCCGCGGCCTGCGAGGTGGAGCGCACCCGGGCCGCGCTCGCCGTCGTCGAGACCGGCGCCTGCCCGAGCATCGTCCGGCTCACCGGCGACCAGCAGGTGTTCCTGGGCGCCGCGCTGCGCCGCGAGCTCGTCCGGCACGTCGACGACTGCCCGCGCTGCCGTCGTACGGCCGAGCGCGCCGGGGCCGCCGCCTGGCCCGGCACCTCCGCCGCGCCCGCCGCGCTGCCCGTGGTCCCGGCGCCGCGCGACGCCGTGCACGGGGCGATGGCGCGGGCACCACGCGCGCGTGCGCACGCCCCGCGGTTCGACCGGCGGGGCTTCCCGATGGACCCCAAGGACCACGCGGCCCGCCGGGACCGGATGCGCGCCCGCGCGGTGACGACGACGGTCGTGGCCACCGTCGTCGCGGCCCCGGTGCTCGCCCTGTGGGCGGCGTACCGAGGTGCGCCGCTGACCGGCGAGGCCATGGACGGCCGCTCGGTCACCGCGAGCGAGGGCGGCGCCACCGGCCTGGACGGCGACCGCGCGGACCACTACGAGAACGCGGGCAACGCGCGCAGCGAGCCCGACCCCCGGTTCACCGAGGACAAGCGGTCGCCGGACGTCTCGGTCGAGGTGATCAGCCCCGGCGCCGCACCTTCGCGCACCGGCGTGGGCCCCGGCCGCCTCACCGTGGACGCGCAGCCCAGCGGCGGTTCGACGCTCATCACGCTGACCGCCTCGGGCGGCGCGCCGGTGCACTGGTCGGCGTACGAGGGCGCGTCCTGGCTGTGGCTGAGCCGGACGTCCGGGGTGCTCGAACCCGGCGAGTCCACGACGGTGCGGGTGTACGTCGACGAGAGCCGGGAGCCCGCGGGCACGTGGCACGCGCGCGTGCGGATCGGTCCGGGCGACTCGGTGGTGGTGATCGACGGTCGTGGCGCGGGCTCCCTCTCGCCCAGCGATCCGGGCCGCCCCACCTCGCCGACGCCCACCGACCCGAGCCCCACGGACCCCACGCCGACCGACCCGACGCCCACGGACCCGAGCCCCACCGACCCGTCGCCGACGGACCCGGGCCCGACGGATCCGGGCCCGACCGATCCCACGCCGAGCCCGACGAGCCCGTCGCCGACGGGGTCGCCCACCGGTTCGCCCACAGAGCCGACGACGAGCCCGTCGGACACCGGCTCACCGAGCCGGTCCGGCTGAGCAGTGACGGTTCAGCAGCCCCGGCAGTGACGGTTCAGCAGTCCGGCCGGGGCTGCGGCGCGCAGGTCGGGCCGGCAGGTCAGGACGGGTCCGCCGGATGCGGCGCCACCAGCGGGAGCTGGGACGCGAGCCGCTCCTCGCACAGCTCCGCGAGGCGCGCGTACCCCTTCTCGCCCATCAGCTCGATCAGCTCCGGGCGGTACGACTCGTACACCGCCTTGCCCGCACCGTGCGCCGAGGTCGCCGAGGTGCACCACCAGTGCAGGTCGTGGCCGCCGGGACCCCAGCCCCTGCGGTCGTACTCCCCGATGGAGATCTGCAGGACCCGGGTGTCGTCGGGCCGGTCGATCCACTCGTATGTCCTGCGGACCGGGAGCTGCCAGCAGACGTCCGGCTTGGTCTCCAGGGGCTCGCGGCCCTCGCGCAGCGCCAGGATGTGCAGCGAGCAGCCCGCGCCGCCGGCGAAGCCCGGACGGTTCTGGAAGATGCAGGAGCCCTCGAAGCGGCGGGTCTGGCGCTCGCCGTCCTCGTCCTCCTGGATCCAGCCCGTCTCCGCACCGACGTCGTGGTGCTGCCAGATCTCCGGCGTGAGCTTCGCCACGTGCTTCGCCACGCGCTTCTCGTCGTCCTCGTCGGAGAAGTGCGCCCCGAGCGTGCAGCAGCCGTCGTCGGCGCGGCCCGCCTGGATGCCCTGGCAGCCGCTGCCGAAGATGCACGTCCAGCGCGAGGTGAGCCAGGTCAGGTCACAGCGGAAAACCTGCTCGTCATCGGCAGGATCGGGGAACTCGACCCAGGCGCGGGCGAAGTCGAGACCCTGCTCGTCGGGAACGCCGGCGCCGGTCTTCTCGCCCTGCGCGGCGCTCTTCCCGTCCTTCTTCTTGGACGCCTTGGAAGGTTTGGAGGTTTTGTCGTTCTTCGCCTTTTTCGTCTTGGCCACGAATCCAGGGTATGCGTGCGGACCTGGTGGAGAGGACCGGTGGGCCTGCCGGGGGCAGTAGCGTTTTCCGTATGAGACTCGGTGTCCTCGACGTGGGTTCGAACACGGTGCATCTGCTGGTGGTGGACGCCCACCCCGGCGCGCGACCGCTCCCCGCGCACTCGCACAAGGCGGAGCTGCGGCTCGCCCAACTCCTCGACCCGGCGGGAGCGATCGGCCCCGAGGGCGTCGACCTGCTGATCACGACCGTGCGGGAGGCCCTGGAGGCCGCCGAGGACAAGGGCTGCGAGGAGGTGCTCTCGTTCGCGACCTCGGCGGTCCGCGAGGCCGGCAACGCCGACGCGGTGCTGAGGGCGGTCAAGGAGGCCACCGGGGTCGAGCTGCAGGTGCTCAGCGGCGAGGACGAGGCGCGGCTCACGTTCCTCGCGGCCCGCCGCTGGTTCGGCTGGTCCGCGGGCAAGCTGCTCGTCCTCGACATCGGCGGCGGCTCCCTGGAGATCGCGTACGGCATCGACGAGGACCCCGACGCCGCGGTCTCGCTGCCGCTCGGCGCCGGCCGGCTCACCGCCGCCTGGCTGCCCGACGACCCCGCCGACCCGCAGGACGTGAAGGCGCTGCGCCGGCACGCGCGCGCCCAGATCGCCCGTACCGTCGGCGAGTTCAGCCGCTTCGGCAAGCCCGACCACGTGGTCGCCACCTCGAAGACGTTCAAGCAGCTGGCCAGGCTGGCCGGGGCCGCGCGCACCGCCGAGGGCCTCTACGTCCAGCGGGAGCTGAAGCGGAAGTCCCTGGAGGACTGGGTTCCGCAGCTGGCCGCGATGACCGTGGCCGAGCGCGGGGAGCTGCCCGGGGTCTCCGAGGGGCGCGCGGCCCAGCTGCTCGCGGGCGCGCTCGTCGCCGAGGGCGCCATGGACCTCTTCGGCGTCGAGACCCTGGAGATCTGCCCCTGGGCGCTGCGCGAGGGCGTGATCCTGCGCCGCCTGGACCACCTCCCGGAGGGCGTCCAGCTGGACGAGAGCGCGGCTACGGCCACGGGCTGAACCGCACGCGGCGGTACGGCGACAGGGTCCAGGTCGCCTGCCGGGCGGGGCTCGGCGGCCCGTACCCTGTCCTTCGTGGCAGAACCAGTGGTGCGCATCCCGGATGCGAAGGTCGCCCTGTCGACGGCCTCGGTCTATCCGGAGTCGACGGCGACGGCGTTCGAGATCGCCGCGCGCCTCGGGTACGACGGCGTCGAGGTCATGGTCTGGACGGACCCCGTCAGCCAGGACGTCGAAGCCCTGCGCCGCCTCTCCGACTATCACGGCATCCCGGTCCTCGCCGTGCACGCGCCCTGCCTGCTCATCACGCAGCGGGTCTGGACGACCGACCCGTGGACGAAGCTGCAGCGCGCGCAGGCCGCCGCCGAGAAGCTGGGCGCGTCCACGGTCGTCGTGCACCCGCCGTTCCGCTGGCAGCGGCAGTACGCGCGCGACTTCGTCAGCGGCCTGTGGCGGATGGCCGACGAGACGGACGTCAGGTTCGCCGTCGAGAACATGTACCCGTGGCGCTACCGCGACCGCGAGATGCTCGCGTACGCCCCCGAGTGGGACGTCACCAAGGACGACTACCGGCACTTCACGGTCGACCTCTCGCACACCGCGACCGCCCGCACCGAGGCCCTGGAGATGGTCGACCGCATGGGCGACCGGCTCGCCCACATCCACCTCGCCGACGGCAACGGCTCCGCCAAGGACGAGCACCTCGTCCCGGGCCGCGGCACCCAGCCCTGCGCCGAGCTCCTCGAACGGCTCGCGCTCGGCGGTTTCGACGGCCATGTCGTGATCGAGGTCAACACCCGCCGCGCGATGTCCAGCGCCGAGCGGGAGGCCGACCTCGCCGAGGCCCTCGCGTTCACCCGGCTCCACCTCGCGTCCGCCTCGAACCGGGCCGCGTCGGGCCGTACGGCTTCGGGCCGCGCCGCGTCGGAGCGCGCGTGAGCGCCGAGGCCGAGCCGCCGCGCCGCCGCGGCCGGCCCTCGCGCACCGAGCGGGAGCAGGGGCCCGCGGCCCGCGAGCGGATCCTGGAGGCGGCCCGCTCCGAGTTCGCCGCGCGCGGCTACGACAAGACGTCCGTACGCGGCATCGCCAAGGTCGCGGGCGTCGACGCGGCGCTCGTGCACCACTACTTCGGCAGCAAGGACGAGGTCTTCGCCGCCGCGATCGAGGTCAGCTTCGAGCCCGCCCTGGTCGTCCCGGCCGTACTGGCCGAAGGCCCCGAGCAGGTCGGCGAGCGGCTCGCGCGGTTCTTCTTCTCGGTGTGGGAGAACCCGGCCACGCGTGCCCCGCTCCTCGCCGTGATCCGCTCCGCGGTGACCCACGAGGCGGCGGCCAAGGCGCTGCGCACGTTCGTCCTGCGGCGGCTCCTGGAGCGCGTGGCCGGCGACCTCGACGTACCGAATCCCCAGTTCCGCGCGGAGCTCGCCGCCTCGCACATGATCGGGATCGCCTTCGTCCGGTACGTGATCAAGGTCGAGCCGCTGGCCTCGGTGGACCAGGAGGAGATCGTCGCCCTGGTCGCGCCGACGCTGCAGCGGTATCTGACGCAGGCCTGAGCCCGCCGGCGGTGCCGGGCGGTGCCCGATGCGTGAGCCGGGCGTCCCGCATTCCGGACAGGCTGTCCGGATCTTGGATCGTGGGCGTACTCTCGAAGGGCAGTCTGACCCGTAGTGGATCTCAGGCCGCCCCCCAGTGGGACCCGTAACCAGGACCTGTATGAAGGAGCGATCGGCGATGCCCGAGCTGAGGTCGCGCACTGTCACCCACGGCCGCAACATGGCGGGCGCCCGCGCCCTTATGCGGGCCTCCGGTGTACCCGGCGCCGACATCGGCCGGAAGCCGGTCATCGCCGTCGCCAACTCCTTCACCGAGTTCGTGCCCGGCCACACCCACCTGCAGCCGGTCGGCCGGATCGTCTCCGAGGCGATCAAGGAGGCCGGCGGCATCCCGCGCGAGTTCAACACCATTGCCGTGGACGACGGCATCGCGATGGGCCACGGCGGCATGCTCTACTCCCTGCCCTCCCGCGACCTGATCGCGGACAGCGTGGAGTACATGGTCGAGGCGCACTGCGCGGACGCCCTGATCTGCATCTCCAACTGCGACAAGATCACGCCGGGCATGCTCAACGCCGCCCTGCGCCTGAACATCCCGACGGTCTTCGTCTCCGGCGGCCCGATGGAGTCCGGCCGCGCCACCCTCGTCGACGGCACGGTCCGCACGCTCGACCTGGTCGACGCCATGTCGGAGGCCGTCAACGACAGCGTCTCGGACGCGGACATGCTCCGTATCGAGGAGAACGCCTGCCCGACCTGCGGCTCCTGTTCCGGCATGTTCACCGCCAACTCGATGAACTGCCTGACCGAGGCCATCGGCCTGTCCCTGCCGGGCAACGGCTCGGTCCTCGCCACGCACACGGCCCGCAAGGACCTGTACGAGCGCGCCGGCCGGACGATCGTCGAGCTGACGGAGCGGTACTACGGCCAGGACGACGCGTCCGTCCTGCCGCGCAACATCGCCACGTTCAACGCCTTCGAGAACGCCATGGCCCTCGACATCGCGATGGGCGGCTCCACCAACACGATCCTGCACCTGCTCGCCGCCGCGCAGGAGGCCGAGGTGCCCTTCGGGCTCGACGCCATCGACGCGGTCTCGCGCCGGGTGCCGTGCCTGTCTAAGGTCGCGCCGAACGTCGCGGGCAGCAAGACGTACTACATGGAGGACGTGCACCGCGCCGGCGGCATCCCCGCCCTGCTCGGCGAGCTGCACCGCGGCGGCCTGCTCAACAAGGACGTGCACTCCGTGCACTCCGCCGACCTCGACTCCTGGCTGAACGAGTGGGACGTGCGCAGCGGCGCCGCCTCCGCCGAGGCCGAGGAGCTGTGGCACGCGGCGCCCGGCTGCAAGCGCACCGCCGAGGCCTTCTCGCAGTCCGAGCGCTGGGACTCCCTGGACACGGACGCCGAGGGCGGCTGCATCCGCTCCGTCGCGCACGCCTACTCGAAGGACGGCGGCCTCGCGGTCCTCAAGGGCAACCTGGCGGTGGACGGCTGCGTCGTGAAGACCGCGGGCGTCGACGAGTCGATCTGGACGTTCGAGGGCCCGGCCGTGGTCTGCGAGTCCCAGGAGCAGGCCGTCGAGAAGATCCTCACGCAGCAGGTCAAGGAGGGCGACGTCGTCGTCATCCGCTACGAGGGCCCCAAGGGCGGCCCCGGCATGCAGGAGATGCTCTACCCGACCTCGTACCTGAAGGGCCGCGGCCTCGGCAAGGCCTGCGCGCTGATCACCGACGGCCGTTTCTCCGGCGGCACTTCGGGCCTGTCCATCGGCCACGCCTCGCCCGAGGCGGCCTCCGGCGGCACGATCGCCCTGGTCGAGGACGGCGACCGGATCCGCATCGACATCCCGAACCGGCAGATCGAACTCCTCGTGGACGAGGACGAGTTGACCCGTCGTGAGGCGGCGCTCGGCGGCACGTACGCCCCGAAGGGCCGCGAGCGCAAGGTCTCCGCGGCGCTGCGGGCGTACGCGGCGATGGCGACCAGCGCGGACAGGGGCGCGGTGCGGGACGTCTCCAAGCTCGGCTGACCCTCTTTCGCTGCTGCGGGCCCCCGTCCAGGGAACTGGTGGGGGCCCGTTGTTCGTCCTCATGGGGGACGGCACGCGCAACGGCGTGCCGCTGACACGGGGGAGAGCAGCATGAGTGAGCAGGTCACGATCAGAGACGCGGTCTCGGCGATGCAGACCGCGGCCGCCGGCACGCGCACGTACACGGTCGTCGCCGACGTCAACATCCGCTCCGGGCCCGGCACTTCGTACGCGAAGATCGGCACGCTCAGCGCGGGCAGCCGCGTCACGCTGCAGTGCCAGACCCCCGGCCAGACGATCACAGGCCCGACGGGAACGACCCGCATCTGGGACCGCATAGGCTCCGGCCGCTACGTCTCGGACGCGTACGTCCGCACAGGCAGCGACGGCTACGTGGCGCCTCGCTGCTGAGGCCCCGATGGGCGGACGCTGTGTGGGGGTGGCGGCCCCGACAGGGGGCGCGGGGAACTGCGCGACCAGCCACGACGGACGGGCCAGCCGCCGACGAACAGAACGCGCACGGCGAGGATGCGGTTGTGGGGCGACGCCCCACGCGGCGACGCCCCCGCACGCGCGAGCAAGGCAGGGTCACGGGGGCGCAGCCCACGTCAGTCCTCCACCGGCGGCCGCTCCGCATCGAACCCGAAAACCGTGTTCCCACCAGCAGAAACAATCACCGCACGCCCCGCCAGACTCACCCGGGCCGTCGCACCCGTCTCGCTGCCGGGGCTCTCGACCCGCGGCTGCGAGGCCCACACCAGGTCCCCGTCGCGTACGTCCAGGGCGGCGACGCGGCCGCTGGCCGAGCCGAAGTACAGCACCCCGCCGGCGGCGACGGGCGCCGAGGCCCACTCGACGCCGGTCTGCCGGGACCAGCGCACCCGCCCGGTCGCCGGGTCCACGGAGTGCACCCGTCCGTTCTGCTCGACGAAGTGCAGCGCGCCCGCGACCACCGTGGGCGCCGCCCCGTCGGTCACCTCGACGTCATCCCCGTCCGCCCCGCGCAGCGCGTGCTCGGAGACCTTCCCGGTCCGCGGGTTGAACACCGCCACGGCCGCGTACCCGGCGAGGTCGAGTCCGGCCATCCGCTCCTGGACGAGCACCAGCTTCCCGTCCGCCTCGCCGACGGGCCGCCACGGACCCTTGAGCGGCACGGGCTCGCCGAGCCGCCCGTCCGCCGGGTCGACGAGCCGCAGGATCGGTCGGCGGATCTGGACGGCGTCGACCTCCGCGGTCGAGGCGCAGATCGCGTAGAGGCGCGCGGCACGCGGCCCCGGCGCGTACGGCGCGCACTGCGTCCCGGACGGGAACGGCCGGGACCAGCGCACGCTGCCGTCGCCGCCCGCGCGCCGCGCCTCGATCCGGCTGCCGCCCGGGTCCACCGACAGCACGTCCCCGCGGTGCAGCACCGCGCTCTGCGTACGCCCCATGAGCAGCGTCGACTCCCCGCCGAGCGGTGCGGACCAGCGCTCCTCGCCGTCCTCGGTGAGCGCGACGACCTGGGGCGGCGCGGCGCTGTCGGGGATGCGATAGCCGACCACGGTGGGCCCGGAACCCTCGGACCCCTCGGGATTCCCGCCTGCGGCGGTGCTCGTGGCCGTGTCCCCGGATGCCGTCCCCGCCACTCCGACGAAGTGCATCCCGTTCGCCGGTACGCCCGGACTCCGCACCGTCCACAGCGGCTTGCCGTCGGCGGCCCGCAGCCGGGTGGCGACGACCCCGCCGCCCCCGCAGTACACATCGGCGCCGCGCGGCACACAGCGCAGCTCGTCGGGGATGTCCTTCCCGCCCCGCACCGACACCTGCCAGGGAGCGAAGCCCTCGGGCAGTGGCTTTCCGGTGGAGGCGGGCCCCGGCGGCTCGCCCTGCGCCGCGTTCTGCGGGTCCGAGCCGTGGTCCGCGCCGCGGTCCGGGCCGAGCAGGGTGACGCCGCTCGCGACCGCCGTCACCGCGACGGCGGCGGCGAGCACGGACCGCCAGCGTCTGCGCAGACCGGGCCCGATGCCGGTGAGCGTACGGGACCCGGTACCCGAATCCGCGCCCTCCCTCGGTGCCCGCTCCGGCCCGGGAACCTCCGTCCGCACCCCTGCCCGAACCTCCGCCCGCGCGCCCCCGCCGAGCACCTGCGTCGCGGAGTCCACCGCCGCGCCCGCGCCGGCAGGGGTACCGAATCCCGCCATCCCGAAGTCCTCCGGAAGCGCGAGCAGTCGGGCAAGCAGCTCGTCCGTGGACGGCCGCTCGCCCGGGTCCTTCGCGAGGCACGGCTCCACCAGGGCCCGCAGCACCGCAGGCACCTCGCTCAACTTCGGTTCCTCGTGCACCACTTGGTACGCCGTGATGTACGGGCTGTCCGCGTCGAACGGCCCCTGCCCCGTCGCCGCGAACACAAGCAGCGTGGCGAGCGAGAACACGTCCGACTCGGGGCCCACGTCCCGCGGGGCCTGCAGCTGCTCCGGCGACATGAACGGCGGCGTGCCGATGACCCGCCCCGTCATCGTCAGCGTCTGGTGGTCGGCGGCGCGCGAGATGCCGAAGTCGATCACCCGGGGGCCCTCCGCCGAGAGCACCACGTTGGACGGCTTGAGGTCGCGGTGCACCACGCCGACCCGGTGGATGTCGCGCAGCGCCTCGGCGAGCCCCACGGCGAGGGCGCGCAGTTCGGCGCCGCCCAACGGGCCGCCCGACTCGATCCGTTCGGAGAGCGTGGGGCCCTCGATGTACGCCGTGGCCATCCACGGGAGCGCGCCCTCCGGGTCGGCGTCGACCACGGCCGCCGTGAACGCCCCGCTGACCCGCCGGGCCGCCGAGACCTCCTGCCGGAACCGGGTCCTGAACTCCTCGTCGTCCGCGAACTGTTGATGGATCAGCTTGATCGCGACCCGCCGCCCCGACGCCGTACGCGCCAGATAGACGGTGCCCATGCCGCCCGCCCCGAGCCGCGCCTCCAGCGGGTAGCCGCCGATCGCCTCCGGATCCCCTGATCGCAGCCGCACTGCCGCCGACCTCCCCCAGTCGCCCCCGGCCGTCGCACCGGCCGTCCGACCAAACTAGCGCGCCGCACCGACAACGGACGCCCTCGGGTGCGGTAGCGCGCGCTCCGTATATCCGCCCCGCCGCGCGCGATAATCGACGACGTGAGCGACGCATCCGAACCGGCGCCCAGCGCCCGGGAAACCGCGGGCGGCCCCGAGCCCGAGCCCATCCGCTTCTTCGGCACGACCTGGCTGGACCACTCCGGCAAGTACGGGCTGCGCCGCGCCGCCGTCGCCCTCGGCTCGATCTCGGCCGCGTTCGGCGGCTGCCTGCTGCTGCGCTTCGCGTACGAGGGCCTGGAGATCGCGCAGGTCGGCGCCTTCGTCGACATCCTCGTCGTGGCCGTCTTCGCGATCTGCAGCGCGCTCGCCTTCCGCCGCACCTGGGACGCGTACAGCCGTCGCCCGGACCCGCGGACGCAGGCGTCGCTGCGCTCGGCGACCGCCATCGGCTTCATCGGCGCCCTGCTCGCGTACTTCCTCCGCTCCCTCACCGAGGCCCCCGGCGAGCAGCTCCGCCGCGCCGAGTACGAGGCGGCCCGCAAGCAGTACGAACGCCGTACGTCGCGCCGCGCGGGCAACCCGGCCAACCGCGGCAAGAAGAAGCGCGCGTAGCGGCGAGCCCCACGTCTTGACGCCCTGGCTCACCCAGGAGAATAATTCATCACGTGATGAATTATTCGACCGGAGGGGCAGCAGCCGTGCAGCCCGCAGTCCACGCCGCCGACCTCTCCGTCGTACGCGGCGGCCGCCCCGTCCTTCGCGGCCTCGGCTTCGACGTGCCGCGCGGCCAGGTCACCGGCCTCCTCGGCCCCTCGGGCTGCGGCAAGACCACGCTGATGCGCGCGATCGTCGGCACTCAGGCCAAGGTCACCGGCACGCTCCAGGTCCTCGGCCACCCGGCCGGCGCCCCCGAGCTCCGCTCCCGCATCGGGTACGTCACCCAGGACCCCTCCGTCTACGACGACCTGACGGTCCGCCAGAACCTTGACTACTTCGCCGCGATCCTCGACCCCGGCCGCGCGGCCGCCGCCCGCCGCCGGGACGACGTCGCCCGCGTCATCGCCGAGGTCGACCTCACCTCGCACGCCGACGCCCTCGCCGGCGCCCTCTCCGGCGGCCAGCGCAGCCGCGTCTCGCTCGCCGTCGCCCTGCTCGGCAGCCCCGAACTCCTCGTACTCGACGAACCCACCGTCGGCCTCGACCCGGTGCTCCGCCGCGACCTGTGGAACCTCTTCCACGCCATCGCCGACCGCGGCGCCACCCTCCTCGTCTCCTCGCACGTCATGGACGAGGCCGAGCGCTGCCACCGCCTCCTCCTCATGCGCGAGGGCGCGATCCTCGCCGACGACACCCCTGACGCCCTCAGCGAAGCCTCCGGAAGCGTCGAGTCCGCCTTCCTCCACCTGGTCGACGAGGCCGACGCACACGCGAACGCCGACGACACGACCACCGCCGAACGACAGGAGCAGGCGCGATGACCCCCTCAGCCGAAACCGCCCCACCCGGACCCGGCCCCGGACCCGCGCCCGGACCCGCAAATCCATCCGCACGCGCGCGTGCCTTCTCCGCGTCCCGCACGATCGCCACCACCGCGCGCGTGCTGCGCCAACTCCGCCACGACCCGCGCTCGATCGCCCTGATGCTGTTCGTCCCCTGCGTGATGCTGCTCCTGCTGCGCTACGTCTTCGACGGCAGCCAGCGCACCTTCGACGCCATCGGCGCCTCACTGCTCGGCATCTTCCCGCTGATCACGATGTTCCTGGTGACGTCCATCGCCACCCTCCGCGAGCGCACCTCCGGCACCCTGGAACGCCTCCTCGCCATGCCCCTCGGCAAGGCCGACCTGATCCTCGGGTACGCCCTCGCCTTCGGCCTGCTCGCCGTCGTCCAGTCCGCCCTCGCGACGGGCCTCGCCCTGTGGGCCCTCGGCCTCGACGTCATCGGCTCGCCCTGGCTGCTGCTCCTGGTCGCCCTCCTGGACGCCCTCCTCGGCACGGCACTCGGCCTCTTCGTCTCCGCCTTCGCGGCCTCCGAGTTCCAGGCCGTCCAGTTCATGCCGGCGGTGATCTTCCCCCAGCTCCTCCTCTGCGGCCTCTTCGCCGCCCGCGACACCATGCACCCCGTACTGGAGGCCATCTCCGACGTCCTCCCCATGTCGTACGCGGTCGACGGCATGAACGAAGTCCTCGCGCACACCGACATCACCGCCGACTTCGTCCGTGACGTCCTCGTCGTAGCCGCCTGCGCCCTGCTCGTCCTCGCCCTCGGCGCCGCCACCCTCCGCCGCCGCACGCCCTGAGACACCTCCGTACGGAGAGTCGTACCGCCCATCGGACAGCCGGACCGGACGCGCGGTCGCGATGCGAGGATGACCGTGGACGACTCACCGGAAGGCACCCGCTCATGACCCAGAAAGTCGCAGTCCTCGGCACCGGCAAGATCGGCGAGGCCCTGCTCAGCGGAATGATCCGGGCCGGCTGGGCCCCCGCAGACCTCCTGGTCACCACCCGCCGCGCCGAACGCGCCGAGGAACTCCGCACCCGCTACGGCGTCGACCCGGTCGCCAACGCCGAGGCCGCCAAGCGCGCCGACACCCTGATCCTCGCCTGCAAGCCGCAGGACATGGGCGCACTCCTCGACGAACTCGCCCCGCACGTCACCGCGGACCGCCTGGTCGTCAGCGCGGCGGCGGGCATCACCACGGCCTTCATCGAGGAACGCCTCCCCGCGAGCACCGCGGTCGTCCGCGTCATGCCGAACACCCCGGTCCTCGTCGACGAGGGCATGTCCGTCATCTCCGCCGGCTCCCACGCCAGCGCGGACGACCTCGCCCACGCCGAGGCCATCTTCGGCGCCGTCGGCAAGACCCTCCGCGTCCCCGAGGCCCAGCAGGACGCCTGCACTGCGCTCTCCGGCTCCGGACCCGCGTACTTCTACTTCCTCGTCGAGGCCATGACCGACGCCGGCATCCTCCTCGGCCTGCCCCGCGACAAGGCCCACGACCTCATCGTCCAGGCCGCCATCGGCGCCGCCGTGATGCTCCGCGACAGCGGCGAACACCCGGTCAAGCTCCGCGAGAACGTCACGTCCCCCGCGGGCACCACCATCAACGCCATCCGCGAGCTGGAGAACCACGGCGTACGCGCGGCCCTCATCGCCGCCCTCGAAGCCGCCCGCGACCGCAGCCGCGAACTGGCCTCCGGCAACGGCTGAGACAGCCGCGGCGCCGTTCCTCGCGAACGGCGCCGCGCGCCACCTTCAGGCAGGCATCAGCCCCATCGCCCGGTACGCGGCGTCCACCGTCGGCCGCGCCATCGCCCGCGCCTTCTCGGCCCCGGCCCGCAGCACCGCGTCGACCCGCCCCGGCTCGGCACACAGCTCCCGGTGCCGTTCACGCACCGGCCGCAGCAACTCGACGACGGCCTCGGCGACCGCCTTCTTCAACTCCCCGTACGAATCGAAGGCCCCGCTCAACTCCTCGGGCCCGCGCCCCTCACAGGCCGCCAGAATCTCCAGCAGATTCGACACCCCGGGCTTCGCCTCACGGTCGTACACGACCTCCCGCCCACTGTCGGTCACGGCCCGCAGCACCTTCTTCCGTACGACATCGGGCTCGTCGAGCAGATAGACGATCCCCGCGGTGGAGTCGTGCGACTTGCCCATCTTCGACGTCGGCTCCTGCAGATCCATCACACGCGCGGCGACCTTCGGCGGCGTGGCCCGCGGGACCACGAAGGTGTGCCCGTACCGCTGGTTGAACCGAACCGCCAGATCCCGGGTGAGCTCCACATGCTGCGTCTGGTCCTCACCCACGGGAACCTCGTCCGCCCCGTACGCCAGGATGTCCGCCGCCATCAGCACGGGATACGTGAGCAGCGACAGCCGCACACTCCCGCCCCGCTCCCGCTCGATCGCGGACTTCTCCTTGTACTGGATCATCCGCCGCATCTCCCCGTCGTTGGCGACGCACTCCAGGAGATACGAGAGCCGCGCGTGCTCGTCGACATGGCTCTGCACGAACACCGCGCACCGCTCCGGATCGAGCCCGGCCGCCAGCATCAACGTCGCCGCCTGCCGACTGAGCCGGTACACACGCGCCGGATCGTGCTCCACGGTGAGGGCGTGCAGATCCACCACGCAGAACAACGACTCCGCGCGGTGCTGGTCCCCTCTGCCCACTGGCGCAGCGCGCCCAGGTAGTTCCCCAAGGTGAGGTGCCCGGTCGGCTTGATGCCACTGAAGATCCGCGTCACTGCTGCTCCTCCTGAGTCGTGGCCACCGCCGGTCCGCCGGCCGAGCCGCGGTCCTCAGGAAGGGGATACGCAAACGGCCGCCGAGGCGGCGGCCGTTGATGCACGCGTGAGTACGGCCGCCGTCAGGCGGCCCACCACTCCTGGGTGCACGCGTGCGTAGTCATGCAGCCACCATAGCCAGCCCAGCCCGAGGTTGACAGGGCCATTCGGCCTACGTAGAGTCCTTCGAGTTGTCCGACGTGAGCGCCGACTTCGGTTGGTCCCCGGACAGCCATTCAGCAAGAACCCACTGATCGAACCGCGCATCGTCGCGGTCTTCTTTTCGTGTGCTTTTGCGGAATGTGGAATCCGCGTTCGAAAGGGCGCAGCCCCGATTAGGTTCGGGGCCGGGATTCCGCTAAAGTCTCACTCGTCGGAACGGCCCAACAGCCGCGAAAG